>NZ_ABIZ01000001.1:1897120-2529494 GCF_000172155.1 Verrucomicrobium spinosum DSM 4136 = JCM 18804
GCCTGCATTCCTTCCATCAAAAAGGGAAGCAATACCAGGCACGACACCGCGAGGAACCAGCGGATCCCTTTGTCTGGCTTCCCCCGACGGGGCGCGAAACTCCATCCCAGTGCGGCAAAGAGGGGCACATGACCCCAGTCCCAAAGGAGCGGTCCCCAGCCGGAGTCTCCAGGTTGGGGGAGGGGGAGCAGCAATGCCGCACTGATGCCCAGAACCAACACCCAAGGCCCGAGGGTTCCCAGCCGGGAGGATGAAGAGGGGCCTTGCTCCATGGGGGGAGGCGTGATGGTGAAGTCAGATCGGAATGGGCGCTGTTTCGGTGCCCATCCCGCGTCGTGCTGGCCGCCGGAAGGGGAGTGTCAGCAGGAACTGCAAGTTCTCCTTGAGCCATTCATCCCGCCTGGGTCCCGTGTAGTGTCGGCAGACGGTGTGGGCCTCCTTCGGCAGGTCAATGGTGTATTGCTCGTAGGGCAGGAACTGGAAGTCCCGTAGAGCCAGCGCGTAGGCCGTTTGTTCCACAAAGTGGGCATTCAGACGGCGATCCAGATCAGCGGATTCAAGGAAACTTTCCAGGATGTTGCGGTCCAGCTGGGGCCGGCGATACAGCACCACCCCGGAATTCACCCGGGAGCATTCTGGCGGGAACCCCGGATGGTCTCCGAACTCAAAGGGACTGTCCCCATTGCCCCGGGTCACCAGAGGGTGAGGGCAGCCACGTTCGAGGTGCTCCACCATGAGCTGGGGGCACTGGAACCACAGAATGTCTGAGTCCAGGATCAAGATAGGTCGGGAGCTGGCCAAGCAGTAGGGATCCAGGATCTTTTGCAACAGGACCGACTTCAGTGAGTACCGCACCCGGGCTGCCACGGGCAGAATGGCTGTCATCGCCTCGCGGATGCTGGGATCGACGTTGGAATGCACGCGCGCCCCGGTGAAGCGTTTCTGGAGGAAGGCAATGTCCGAAGGCTCCAGGCTGCCATCACTGTGGATGTGGAGCCCGAATGGCGCTCCTGTCCACGCCTTGCAAAAACTCATGAGCCCGGCAGTGGCCATCGGCACGTCCTTCCTACAGCAGAGCAGGTGAACATCGAAGTCAGACTGGGCGGCATCCATGGCCACGGCTATGGGTGCGGAAAGTGAGAGCCAGCTGCGGAGGAATTTACGCAGAAGATCCAGAGACATGATTCTTGGCAGGAGCCAGAGTTACGAGATTTGGTTGGGCGGGGGCTCTGGAGTGGGGCCAGCCTTCCCGGGTGGCGGGGATTCAGGGGGGCCAGGGGTGCCCAGCGCCGTGGTGGAGGCGGGGAAGAGCCGGTTCCTGAGTTGCAGGAAGGGTACCTCCACGAGGCGGGTCATGATAAAGCCGACCGCAATGGCCAGGCCCAGGGCAAAGACGACCTTGGCGGCAAGCGGATAGGGCAGGGACTGGAAAAACGGCAGCTTGGCCACCACTCGGTACACCGGTATGTGGACCAGATAGATGCAGTAGGAGGCCGTTCCCACCGAGGCCAGACCTTTGAGCAGGGCATGGCTGCGGCCCTGCCACACCAGGGCCCCATAGACCACATAGCACGTGGCGAGAGACACCAGCAGGTACAGCCAGGTCACCTTGTGGAAGCGGTCAATGCTGCTGCCTCCAGTCAGTGCCACCAGCAGGAAGGTGGTCAGCGTCAGCGTGATCGCGGCCACCTTCCAGACGGGCTGGCTCAGCAGGCGCGAGGTGGTGCCCTGCCAGTGCAGATAGGCCAGAGCCGCACCAATGAACAGCGCATCAATACGGTGATGGGTGTTTTTCATCGTGTTGTCCAGCGAGCCCGGCGCGTAGGGGGCAAACTCCACGATCCGAAGCACGAGGCACGCCAGCGCAAAACCCGCTGCCAGCCAGGGCAGGAAGCCAAACACCCGCACGGTGGACGCGGGTGTTGCAGAATCCAGACCGCTACCTGATCGACGCCGCAGACGCAGACTGAGCCATACCACGGCGGCAAAGAGGAAATAAAAATGCTCTTCCACCGCCAGGGACCACGTCACATCCATAAGCCCCCCGGAGCCGTAGTTTTGGAGGAAGAGGATCTCCCGCATCAGCCGTTCGGGTTCGGGGCGGGAACCTCCGGCCACCATCAGCAGGATGTAGCCCGCCAGCAGAATGTAGAATGGCGGGTAGATCTTGAAACCCCGGCGGACAAGGAACCTCCCGATGTTGACGGAGCCGGTCCGCACATGCTCCTGGATCAAAAGGGAGCCGATCAGGAATCCCGAAAGGACAAAGAAGACCGGCACCCCCACCCAGCCCGGGATGAAGAGCGGCGCATAGGGGGCAAAGGAGGCCTGCTCCACCCCGCTCACGCTCAGGTTCCCATCGATGTGATGCACCAGCACGATGAGCACGGCAAACGCCCTGATGACATCGAGCATCAGATTCCGCTGGCTGGAGCTCGTGATCATGATGAGCGGAAGTTCCCGGCAGGGGGCACAAGGTTCAACGGAAACACAGCGGGAAACTCACGGTGCAGCCCCTCGTACAACGGGCGCAGTTCCTGCCAGTCCTGCTCCCGCACATAGCCGGGATAGGGATTCCAGCACATGGCCGCCAGATCCCGCGTCCAGCGCTGGCCCAGCCCGGCTGCATGATGTTTGAGCTCGTGGTTGAGCCTGGTGATCGCGTGGTGGCAGGAAAGGTGGTCCACTGCCCACTGGCGTGGCTCCAGATGCGGGGCGGCCTCCAGTAGCGCCGCCAGTTCACGGTGAATGCCCCGCCGGGGGCTGAGGAGCCGCCCGGTCTGTTTGTTGATATATTTCCTTGATCCCACGTGGGCGTCAGCCCGCATGCCCACCGGCGTGTTGGCAAAGAGGGCCTCCATCGCCGCCACACAACTCCCTTCGCGCCGGCTCATCAGCACCGCCGTCTTGCTGTCGCATTGGATCTTCCGCACTTGAGGGATGGGCAGGCTTTCAAATACCTCCATCTCTTGTTTCGCCCCCAGGCTGCGTGCCGTGGCGGTGATGCTCTGGGCCGTCCGCCCCGCCTCCTTTTGACCGATGAGGGCAACCTTGAGCGATGCCGGCAGTTTCGCGAGCGCCGCGAAGAGTTCGTAGTGCCGTTTGAATGGTGCCCAGTTGGCCACCATCAGGATGTCATACGTGCGGTCCGCGTGGGGCTTTGGGGTGAAGTTGTCAGGATGGATCCATTCGCAGGGCATGGTGCTGACGCAGCGGATCCTCGGGTGATAGGCCTCCAGCTTGGCGATCTCTGCTGGGTTGCCGGCCTCCAGGTAGAGGGTGCCCGGCACCATCCGCAGCGCCCATTCCAGCAATCCGTAACTGGTGGGGGACCAGCTTGTGGAGAGCACTACATTGTACCGGTTCAGAAGCGCGGCCGGTTCGGCCAGCCCTCGCAGCAGGCGGTACAGATTGTATTCGAAGGCCACATAGAGCACGCCTTTTTCACCGTCAGGTCCTGGTGGTTTCAGGATCAAACTTCTCGAGAGCACCGGATCGCCCTCGTAGATCTGCCGGTAGCGCCCCAGCAGGGGTATCACAGCCGCTTCATTCAGGAGCGCTTTTCCATCGCGGTGGGGATTGACGCGCTTCTCGATCCATGGGGACTCTGCACCCTGATAGGCCAGCAGGTCCTGGACCGGGTCTCGGCGCACGACTCCTGCCGCATGCTGCAGCAGGGCCTTGGCGTTGCGCAGACCGCGGTGATGCGTCAGTCCGTCTTTCAGCCTGGTTTGCAGGAGCTGCATCAGTGACATGATTTCTGCGGAGCCAGCAGGTCGGCGTATTCCCGGGTCATGCGTTCCAGCGTGAAGTGTTCGAACGCCCGTTTTCGCAGGCGGGCGGCCATTTCATCTGGAGATGGGGACATGTCACCCCGCAGCACTTTCTCCAGTGCACTTGAGAGTCCGGAGACGTCCTTTTTCTTGAAGACGACGCCGTCGGGACCCATCAGTTCCGGGAGTGAACCCGCATCAGAGGTGATGACAGGCCGTCCTGCGGCCATGGCTTCCAGTGCGGAAAAGGCACAGGCCTCGTCCCACTCGCTGGGGATCACCACGCAACGTCCGCTCATCATCAGTTCCGGCACATCCTGTCGCTGCCCCAGAAACTCCACCTTGCCCGCGAGCGGGCTGTCACGCATCTCCTGGATGAGTGGCTCCTTGAGCGGGCCCTCGCCGGCGAACTGAAGCGTGGGACAGTCCGGCCATCGCTCCGCCAGCAGGCGGAAGGCCTGGAGCAGAGTGGTCACCCCCTTGTAGGAGGCCATCTGCCCGGCAAAGACAATCGCGTCCCGCTGTGCTCCGGGAGCAGGGGGAGTCTGGAAACGCTCCAGGGGCACCCCGTTGTAGATGCGTTTGAGGCGTTCTTCCGGTATCCCCAGTCGGCTCGTGAGCCGGCCTGCCTTGAAGTCGGAGACGGTGATGATCTTTTGGTATCGCCTGGAAAACACCCGCCCTCGCAGCCGGGTCGCCAGCCCCTTCCATCCCATACGCTGCGGGATTTCCAGGGAGCTCTGGTCTATGTAGTAGGCCTCGGTCACCGGACGCATTCTCACGGTGCTCAAGACGGTCGGACTCAGCATGGGATAGAAGCCCACCACCACCGTGGTGGGCTGGAGCCCTGTGATTGCCGCCTGAACTGCCCGTTTGTCGAATCGCCCGCGCAGTACGGGGTTCGACGTCAATTTGCCTCCTACAGCTTCCAGTTCTTGCTGAAACCACTCTGGCCCGGCCTCTGGGAGGAGCAGGCAAAGCTGACTATCTCTCGATGTCAATGTGGCTGCAAGATCCAGCAACCATGCCTCCCAGGTGCGACGACCGCGAGGAATGAGATCCATGACCAGCAGCACACGGTGCCGGGCTCTACGGGGGTGGGATGAACTGGGCATCAGCTAGCGGGACGAGGTGAACAGCGTTAAAAGCACCATCGGGCAGGTGGCTCAAGCCGTGCGTGCCTGGAAAAAACGGTTGCGCAGGGCGAGGAAGGGAGTTTCCACCAGCCTTGTGGAGATGACCCCCAGGAGGATGGCTCCAGCCCAGTAGATGGCGGTGAGCGTCCACCAGTCCAAGCTGCCCCCCTCCTTGAGCCCGGGGATCAATCCCAGCCACCGTGGCAGCGCCAGATGCCAGAGGTAGATCCCGTAGGAGTTTCTGCCCACAAAGGTCAGGGCAGCCACGGCCCACTGCTTGCCCGGCTTCATCGTCGCCAGTCCCAGCAGCAGCGCTCCGGAGGCCAGGGCCAGGAGGGTGAGTCCGGCGGTGTACATCAGCCAGTGAGTTTGGCGGGTGATCAGGAAAAAGGGCAAAAAGCCCAGACTCCCGGCAAGGATGAGCGGCAGCGTGTGCTTCTGAGCCCAGGCGGGGAGCCTGGAGTCTGGCCGATGCCAGTAGCTGGCAATGAGCACTCCGAAAGCCAGGGTATCCAGCCGCAAATGAGTCTTGTACAAGTGCAGGTACTCAGCGAATTCCGGATGCAAAGACGCATTGTAGATCCGCACCCCAAGGCAGATGGCGCAGACTGCCAGGAGCGACGCAGACAATGCCTTCCCATTGTGCCATGGCTTCCGTTTCCACAGGCACCATGCCGCCACCAGAGCCACAAGGGTGTAGAAATGCTCTTCCACCGCCAGGGACCAGGTGTGTTGCCAAAGCCGGTGATAATAGTTCTGTAGAAACAGCAACTCTCCTGCCACCCCCTTCCACGGTACGACCCCGCCCGACAGGTGTTGGACGACCACTGTCACGACTACCAGACAGTACAGTGAGGGGATGATCTTGAACGAACGGCGGACCATGAAGCGCACGACCCTGACCGACCCTGTTTTGTGCCATTCTGCAAATATTAATCCAGACACTAGAAAACCACTCAGCACAAAGAAAAGATCCACCCCCACCCATCCGCCCGTGCGCAGCATCTGCGTCACGTGATGCACGGGGCGGCTCGTCTCCTCCGGACACACAGGGAAGTGGGAGCCCAGCACGAGCACCACGGCCAGGCAGCGCAAGATGTCCAGACCCGGCTGACGCTGCCCTTGCATTCGTCGTGGCGGCACCGGTCCAGTCTCTGGCGAGAAGGGAGCGCACGCGGCAGGTGCGGGGCTGACGGCTTCAGTCATGATCACCGCTGATAGCTGCTTTTTTGCAAGGGTGCAGCAGCAACCCTTCTCCCCGGTGCTTTTTTGACGCGGGGGGTTTAGTACGTGTACTTGGTCTTCAGGCCGGCCCTGCCAAGCATGCGGCTCATGACCTTGGCGATTCGAGACCGCAGATAGTAAAAATAAAGTCTCCAGTCAATGCGACCAAACACTCTGGGCCGGTTGCCCTGGTTGAGCTCTCGCGCCAGTCTGGGCAGATCATTGCGCCGGTCGTGGATGATCTTCACTTTGGAGAAGCCACCGATCGCGACGGGATGCCAGACGCGCAGGTTGTACTCCGGCGGGAGAATGAGCACCCGGGCGCTGCTCAGGTACACAGCTTCTCTCAGGGAAGGCTGATTCTGGCGTGTGCCGGAGGCAAACTTGTCTTTGTGGATACGGGGCCAGCTTTCCAGGAGAGCCCGTACGGAAGGAGTGATCCGGTAAGCAATCACGCCCCCATTGATGGTCGGCAGACTTTGCGGGAGGGTCTCGATGGCGAGATCACTGCGCCAGGGGTCGTGAACCACAGCAATCTCGAAGTGGTCGAGTGCCTCAAAAACCTCAAAGCACTCGTCGCAGACATAGGTGTCTGTGTCCAGGTGCAGCGTCTTCTCAAAGGGGCTGCGCAGCAGTGGTTCCACCACATCGTGGAAGGAGTGTTCTGCTTTTACCACCGGAAACACAAAATCAAACTCCTTGGTCAGGGGGTGATCCACCAGATCAGTGAAAACGGCCGCCAGCAGTGAAGGCATCTGTAGCTTGGCACTTCTCCTGGAGGCCACAGCTTCCTGTAGGTGTCGCAAGCCGGTCGCGACGTAGTGCAAACCTACCTCGCTCATATTTCAAAGGGGCCAGCGATAGCGTTTTGCATTCAATAGGAGTGGGGAAATCTCCCGAGACCGGGAATGATAGGCAATCAAGCTCCAGTCCGAGGGGGATATAGGGCGATACTTTAGAGCATAAGAACTCTATCATGATTGAAATGCAAGTATGAATTTTAATGGAGACGGCAAAAGTCGAAAAGCTACAGTGATATACCCCTATGGGTGTACGTAGCTCCCGTCTTCAGCTCCAGTTCACTGCCGGACTATTGCCGGGCCGTGCTTGTTTCCGTGCTGCTGGTATTCCATCCAGGGGGCTTCCGGCCGAAGACACGCTTGATGGTGCCGGCCAGTCCCAGGCTCAGGGCCCGCATTGCCAAGGTCTTGAGGCGAATACGGCACCAAGTGAGGAAAAACCTCAGGTGCACCGGGCCATAGTAGAGGGGAGGGTGGCTCGTGTCGTGACCTAGCAGTTGAGCCAGCTCTTCGAGGCAGGGGCTCCGGTCATGCAGAATTTTGACCGAGGCAAAACCTCCGAGTACGACCGGATAATTGGTCCGGAAATTGTACTCGTTGGGGAGGACGTAGAAGTTTACCTTGGAGTGAAACAAGGTGTGGCGGAACGCAGGTTGATCCGCCTTGCGCTTCTTTGAGAACACCTTTTCGTAGCTTTCCTCCCAGTCCGCGAGGAACTTAGACGCCAAAGGACTCTTGTTGAAGACCACGACACCGGTGTTGAAGGAGGGGAAAGTGCCCGGAAATTCTTCGAACTTGTACTCGTTCCGATACACCTCATGGGCCACTGCCAGATCGAACCGGTCCAGCACCCAGAAGATATCCTCACAGGGCTGGCAGATGTAGGTGTCGGTGTCCAGATAGAGGGTCTGCTCGTAGGGGCTCTCCATCATGGCCCGGATCTTTGCCCGCCGCCCCATCTCTCCCGTCGCAGCGGGAAAGACGTGATCAAACAATCCTGCGGGAACGCTCTGGTCGGTGAAGATCGAGAGCGAAAGGCCAGGCATCAACTTCGCCGCTTGTCGTGCCGAGATGAGCGCTTCTTGAAGGTGCTTCTCACCTGTAGCCACATAGATGATACCCCGGTGCAGTGAACGGTGTGGCATGGAGGCGGAGGGGGCGAGCATGAAGAAAAGCGCAACAAAGGAGCGCTTTGAAAGAATAGCAATGCTACAGCTAAAACAAGTGCAAAGCGAGAATGTTCTTGGTTTGTTGTCGCAATGTCAATTGTCAGAATTGAGACGAGTCGCCTCGATCTTCATCTTGATATGATCGGTTTGACCCTTCCTGAAGCACTCGCTTTCCGCAGCAGACACGACGGCCTCAAAACTGGCGCGGCATCCTGGGACCTTGCGATCGTGAAACTCGATGGCGAACTGGCGCACCTTTCTGATCCACGGTGCCGCAGCTGAGAAGATGGCTTTCTCGGCTCCTTCCACGTCCACTTTCAGGATGTCGATGTGTGGCATCTCATGTTGTTCCATCAACTCCGGTACGGTCACCGTCTGGACGGTGCCTGCACCGGTGGTTTCACTGCAGAAGAAGGAGACGCTGGCATCGGACGGGTTCGCGATGTTGACCCTCGTCTTGGTGGGCCAGAGGGCCGCGAGCGCAGGTTTGATCTTGGGATAGGCGCTGGCGTTGCGCTGGAGCAGGTCCCAGTTCTCGTCTGCTGGCTCGATGGCGATGATGGTGGCCTCGGGAAAGGTGATGGCGTAGAAGATGGCGGTGAGGCCGATGTTGGCTCCTGCATCGATGATGTACTCTGGGGCGGCGGCGGTGGGAGCCGCATACTCTCTGGAAATGAACACTTCATCCCACACTCCCACGTCCACGGTTCCTCTGCGGACGGTTGCTGGGTACCGTCCCCCAGGGGGCTTCACGCTCACGAGCCGGCCTTTCTGTCCTAGGCGTAGTCTGAAATAGGCCCAAAAGCCGTAAGGTCCGCCGTAGGCAGCAAGATAGCTCCTGAGATTCGCAAGCTGCCTGTGGAAGGGAAGGGGCATCAGTGTGTGGTGACTCCGCGAAAGTAAGAGGGCGGGATCTGGACAACGGGGCAGAGGTTGCTGCCAACATGTCCCCGAGCATTACGCATGAGACGAGCCCTTGCTACCGACAGTTTCCAGTTGAGCAAGCACTGCCTTCAGCACCACCTCAGGGGTGATATTGCGAAGGCATGCCCGGTCGTAAGGGCAGGCGGAGCACAGCCAGCAGGGTGAACAGGAGATGTCTGTGTGCAACTGGATGGCCCGTGGGTAAGGGTACACAGGCGCTTCGTATCCGCCGACGATGATAACAGACGGAACCCCATAGGCATGGGCAACATGCATGCCGCTTGAAGGAGGGCCCAAGAAGACCGTGGCATGGGATATGGCTGCGAGGTAGGCGGGCACGGACGTTGAGCCCGCGATGGAAACAAAGCGCGGATGCCGGGGTGGAGCGGGGAAGAAGGAGCTCTGCCCGAGTTCCACCACGGTGGCATCTGGAGGGAGGGATTCCACCAGCGTTGTCCAATACGCCAGGGGCCACTGTTTATTAGGTGTCCAGGCGCTCGCCACTGGTTGGATGACGATGATCCTGCCAGTACTTGGGTACTTGCCTCCGGGAGCGTCACGTGGGAAGCTGGGCAGGGGGATGGGGTACTCGTCGGGAACCAGCCCCAGTCGCGAGGCCATCTGTTCGTTGATGGACAACTGGGTCTTGCCAACGTAGCCAAGCCCCTTGGAATCCTTGGGGAGGCTTCCTGAGTCGTAGGGAATAACGTGAATGGTGCTGGGGACCTGCTTGAGCACTTCCGCGAACCGACTGTGGAAGGTGACTCTGGCAGAAGGCCTTTGGGCGGCGAAGCTCTGCAGCACCCCCCAGATCATGAGCTCGTCCCCCAATCCACCTGCCACGGAGTACGTGCTCAGGTTGCGAGGCAGGAAGCGGGCTCGCAATCGCATGCAGGCCAGGACGGTGCGAGGTATCGTCCGCATGCACCGCACGAAGAGATGCCGTTGCAGCTTCGCAACGACTCGAGGCGCTAATGTTGATAATTTGCCGGCCACTGATCCGGAGAGGGCATTTCTGATCTGGCGGGTTGGGCACCCGCCTGCTAGGGATCCATGAGGATGTTCGACAGCCGGTTGGCCGGGAACTTCAACTTCAAAGTCTCCGCCTTGTCCTTGTGGGCGGCGAAGAGGTTCACATGTTCACTGAACAGGTAGCGCTGGACGGTGCGGATCTGTACCAGAGCCAGGCGTTTCGTTTTTTCGACGCCTTGTCTGCCTGGTGCATGGAACTCCTGCGTGAGGTGGGTCATCCCCGGTTCACTGGAGTCAATCCATGCGGGGATGTAAAGCTGGTACCCAGCGTCTTCCAGCCAATGGAGGGGGGAAAGGGTGTTGGTCGGCTTCTCCCGCCAGTTCTCAAGGATGATCCAGGGTTTGGCTGCCGCAATGGTGGCAGCTGCCCCTTTCAGGACAGAGAGTTCGTGGCCTTCCACGTCCATCTTGATCAATGAAGGAGGGGGAAGAGGAAGGCTGTCGGCAGTGGCGCAGGCCATCCGGGCACCGCCGCTGGATTCATCCACCATGCCCAGTCCGCTGTGGAGGTTGTCGGCGAGTTTCATCCCCACCTGTCCAGACTTGTCAGACAGGGCAATTTCATGACAGGTGACCACCTTCTGGAGCCCTGCTTGTTCCACGGCACGGGCGAGATCCCGGTGCGACCGCGGAAAGGGTTCAAAGGCGTGAATCGCACCTGAAAATTCCGGATGGGCCGCGAGATGAAGGCTGAAGTAGCCCCAGTTGGCTCCAATATCCCAGAAGTGGGAGGTCTCGGAGGCAAAGGTGTCAATGAGCATGCCGGTCTCCACCTCATAGCCAGACCGGTACTTGGGCAGGTAGATCGCGTGAAACTGGGTGTTGTGAGCGTCAAAGGCGATGGATTTGCCCCCCTTGGGCAAAGCCAGCTCAAAGCGGCCTGTGGACGGGAGCCGGAGCCGTCGCGAGAACCGGTAGGCCCTGCGGGCCAGCGCCGCGGCCAGATTTCCGCTGCGGGTGCGACGTCCCCCATGGTAGGCAAAAGCGTAGAGCCGCGCCTGCCAGGGCAAAGATGCGATCTTGAAGGGATTCCTGGGCACGACCTGGCGGCTGGGATATTCCTGCTGATCGCTCAAAAATGATTTTACGGAGACTAACACAATGTTGGACGGCTGACTGATGGGGGTGCCTGCCCCAACGGGACATCGTGGCCCGCATGCACTTCTACGATACGCGGCGGCCATTCTGCATGAAAATCTTTCAGAAGTTCTGACACAATTGTTTCATAGTCCCTCCGCAGACCTGCTGGGAAGGCGAACAAGGAGGACACCCTTTCCCAGAACAGGGCGCGGTCCTGCTGCCAGGTGTTCATCAGCCGGCGTGGAAAGAGGTGGGCGTTTCTGCGCAGGTTCATGCGCAGGAGGCCGGAGTACTCCACGGCAGCCCATGACCTGGGGCCGAGCACGCGCTTGCGCCAGTCAGGCACCTGCTTCCAGTGGTCGGGCACGCCACTCTGGGGATCATCCAGCACTCTCTCCAGGGCCCTGCGAAAAATGAGAGACTGCCCCAGATCGAATTTCCTCGATGCCTGGCCAGGCCGGATGCGCCAGGTGGCGACCCGGTCTGGAAGGGCGATGATATCTGAGGCGAGCGCGGCCCTCAGGGCCCACTCTGCATCACCCAGATAGGAGAGATCTGTGGGGTAGAGGCCAGTCTTTTCCAGCAGTCGGCGGCGGATGAGCACGCCTGTGATGCTGCCGATTCCCAACGGAAAGCCTGCCAGGAGCAGGGCGAAGGTTTCGCGGGAGATTCTGCCCGGGCGACCTTGCAGGACCGCGCCCAGGTACTTCCAGATGCGGGGTTGCGGACGGGGCAGGATCTGGTCATGGACGTCAATTTCATCGACCTCCGTCACGACCATGTCCACGTCTGGGTTGGCCAGCAGAGGCGCGGCCAGAATCTCCAGGCAGCGTGGGTACATTGTATCGTCCGCCGTCGCCACATAGACAAATTCTCCTCGAACCCGCCGCAGGCACTCGTTCCAGCCGGCGTAGAGGCCCTCCTTGGGGACCCGGTAGAGACGCACTCTCGCATCCGTTGCCAGTTCAGAGAGGTGTTCCCAGGTGCCATCGTCCGAGTAGCTGTCACAAACGATCAATTCCCAGTCGCTCAGCGTCTGGGAAAGGATGGAATCTGTCCGCTGTCGCAGGAACTCAATGGCGTTCAGCGTGGGCAGGCAGATGGATACAAGGGGACGCTCTGAGGTGTTCAATGCTTGATTTGGCTGGTGGATGGGGCGTGTCAAAGTGGAACAAGACACCGTGGCGGCTGAGAAAGGAAGCAAGGAACGAGCCGGGTTCGAGACTATGCCTGCGGTGGCTGCTCCAGATGCTGGAGGGTGGCCGCCAGAACGTCACGAGGATGTATTTCCTGAAGACATTTTCTGCCGTAGCTGCACGCATCCCGCAGCCAGCACGGGGCGCAGGGCTCCGCCCGGTAGAACTGCTTCGAAAGAGGGTAGGGGTGAGGCAACTCGTATCCGCCGATGACGATGGATGACGGCACCCCGTAGCCGTGGGCGAGGTGCATTCCCGCCGAGACAGGGCCGATGAACACGTGGCTGGCCTGAATGGCGGCGGCGTACTGTGCGAGAGAGGTTCGCCCCAACAACTCCCGGTAGCCGGGATGGGCGGGCGGGGTGGTGAAGATGCTGCGGGCTCCCAGTTCCAGAATGGTGCAGGAGGCGGGCAGGCCCTCCAGCAGAGTCCTCCAGTGGGCCTCCGGCCACTGTTTGTTCGGCGTCCAGTTGCTGGCCGTGGTCTGGATGGTGATGAGGGGGCCGGGGTGGTGGCATTCGGCGGGCACTTCGGATGCGGGGCGCCGAGGCAGGTCGATGCGGAAGTCTGGGAGCGGCATTCCCAGGTACTGTGCCATCTGGGCCATCACAGGGGCATCCTGCCTGGCTGCGTAGGTCAGGCCCAGGGCGCTTTTCGGCGTGGTCCCCGGCACCATCCTTTGCACGTCGGAGAAGCCCGCCATGCCTTGAAACAGTTCTGGATGCCGGGTGTGAAAAATCAGCCGCAGCCCGGGGTTCGCCCGGGACGCTGCCTGGGCCACGCCTGCTGCCATCACCTCATCGCCCAGGCCACTGGGGATGGCGTACACCTCCAGCTTGCGCCTCTTCCAGGGGGCGCTGACGTTCGTCCGCCAGGTTCGCTGAAATGCGAGCTGCAGCATGGTTGCCCGGCGTTTCCACCCGGGACTGGCCAGATACTTCAGCATGGAGGGCTGGCTTGTGGCATATCGGTCATGATCGGCTGCCGGATCAGGCCACGGCGTTCACCGTGGTGCCGGGGGGGCTGGCCTTTTCCGCAGCGGCGGAGAGTCGCACATGTTCCCGCTCATACAAGAGGCGGAGCGGGATGGCTTTGAGCGCTTCTGACCAGGCCTTGCCACCCCGCAGGCGCATCAGGGCGGGGAGGTGGCCTATTTCCGCAAGCAGGAGCGTGAGCCACCTGGCCTCGGCCTCAGAGCGGGTTTTCTTGAGCAGCTGGGTAAAGGGCAGTTTCATCTCCCGCCGCACATGTCGATGCAGCATGCGGGTGAGGCGCAGCCGGCTCAGGCGGGCCAGGCGGTTTCCTTTCAAACCATCATTGCGCTCCTTGCGGGGCGTCTGATTTTTGCAGATGAAGCGGCTGAACACGGAGTGCGGATCCGGCTCATACCAGCAGGATTCGCGGAAACTGATGGCCCGGCAGCCCTCGGCGATGGCACCGTTGTGCAGCTCGTACTTGATGGACAGGTCCACTTTGCTGTTCAGGTCCCAGAAATAACTCATGGTCCCCAGTGTGTAGCTGAAGAAAGCCTCGATCACCCGGTCATCAAAGGTGATCTCGCGGGGGGAATCGCCCCAGATCTCGCGCATGGGCTGACGGTCGGTTTCCGTGATGGTGCCATCTTCGTGGATGTCCACCACGCCGTAGTTTCTCACCAGCACTGGCAGGCTGGTGGCCTGCTGCATGCTGGCGACATTGCGCTCAATCAGCTCCGGTCCAAACAAGTTGTCATCCTCCAGGACGCAGGCATAGCGGGATTCCGGGAAATACTTCACGGGAGCAAAGGCCTTGCTCAAGTTGCCCACCATGCCCAGGTTCTGCGGGTTCGGGCGGTATTCGATGCGCGGATCTGCCATGGACTCCACCACCTGGCGGCCCTCCTGGCCAGCGGAGTCGTCGAACACGGCTGCCTTCCAGTGGGTGTAGGTCTGGGTGAGCAGGCAGCGCAGCGCCCTGACCAGGAGTTCCGGGCGCTTGTAGGTGATGACGCGGACTTCGACGAGGGGGCTGGCGCTAGGGGACATCGGAGGGCAGGATGAAACAAAGATCAATCAGGGAGGTGTCGCAGTCAGGAAGGGCGCTCGGAGGAGATCGGGACGGGGGGCCAGTCACAAGGGAACGTGGCCAGCAAATGATTGGCATGCTCTTCCCATGAAGAGGTCGGCATGGGTGGGAAGGCAAACAGCCGGAAAAGCTGGCGAAAAAACATCCCGGGATCCTGCTTTCCGACTCTAAGACACTGGGTGAGAAACTTCCGGGGGTTCGCGCGGGCCACAAACCGGAAGAGTTCAGAGAGCTCCTCGTAGCTCCACTCGCGCTTGAGCATCAACTGCTCGCTCCACGCGGGGACTGTCTTCCATGCTTCTGGGAGCCCGGCCCGGGGATCGTTCAGCAGATCCCTCATGCTGTCCCGGCAGAGGCGGGCATCATCCATGCCCCAATTCCGGCTGGCCTGGGCCTCATGGAGTCGCCAGGTGGCCAGGCGTCCTGGAATGAATGCGACCAGCGGGCTGACCAGCAAGGTTCGGAGAGCCCACTCACAATCGGCATTCATCCCCATGTCCGTGCGAAAGAGGCCAGTCTTGTCCAGGAGGGCGCGTTGGAAGGCAAACCCCGTCACGCTCCCCCAATTGTGATCGAATGCGCAGGTGATGAGGAACAGGGCCCGTCCATCCACATCATGGCGTGCACTCATCCACGGTTCGATGAACTTCTGGAAGGTGGAGCGGCGCACGGTCAGTTCCTGCCCCCGGCCATCGATCTCCCGATACCCACAGTAGGCCACGGCGATATTCTCGTTCCCATCCATGGGTTCGGCCAGCCGTTCCAGCAGTTCAGGGGCACAAGTGTCGTCTGCCGTGGCGATGTACACATACTTCCCGGTGGCCCGCTTTAGGCACTCGTTCCAGCCGGCGTAGAGCCCCTCTTTGGGCACCTGATGCAGGTGCACGCGGGGGTCGTGAGCCCACTGGGAGAGGTATTCCCAGGTCCCGTCCGTGGAGTGGCTGTCGCAGACGATCAGTTCCCAGTCCGTCAGGGTTTGGGAGAGGATGGTCTCCAGCCGCTCCTCCAGGAATGCGCGGGCATTCAGCGTGGGGAGGCAGATGGAAAACTTGGGCGTTGATAGCTGGGGGGGGCAGGATGCCACGAACAAGGGATGAGCAGGAAAGGGGGTAGGCAGGTTTGAACCGGCGCACTCAGCGCGGCTCAGGACGCCTGCGTGTTTTTTGGGTATAGCACGAAGTTCTCCCGACCCTGAGAGGAAAGGTGTTCCAGATGCTCCGGGTGTTCAATGGCGGCCATGGTGGTCATGTCACAGAGGAAATAGCCGGTGGTCCGGGCAAAATCGAGGATCCAGCGCAGCGGGGTGCCGTAGGCCTGGAGATTGAGGGGGTTCCATTCCAGCACTACGGTGGGACGGCAGGTGGTGAGCAATTTCCTGGCTCCTTCAAGCACCTCTGTCTCCGCGCCCTCCACATCGATCTTGATCAGAGAAACCGGCGGGGAGCCGACGGATTCCCAGATGGCATCGAGCGGGGCGGTTTCCACCTGCACCTTGCGCTTCATGGAGACCCGTCCTGTGTCGCGCATCCCTTCGAAGGCGGCGTGTGATTCATCGGCCAGAACGAAGTCCACGGTGCCCGTGGTGCGGCTCACGGCCTTGCTCAGAGTCTGCCACCGGTCGGCATAGGGTGAATGGTCCCGTGTTTGCTTGAGATAGGGGTGGGAGTTGGGAGACGGTTCGATGGAAAGAACCTTCACGCCGGGCTTTTGGGCCAGGACCGGGGCCGACATCAGCCCCAAGTTGGCTCCTACATCCAGAAACCAGGTGCCCTCCCGGGCGGCCTTTACCAGATAGTGGCAGGTCTCCCTCTCGAACACACCCTCATGGCGCAGTCGGGTGTAGAGGACACATCCCTTGGGGGCGTACACCTGGGTGCCAAAGTAGGGAAAGTAGCCGCGGGAGTTGAACCGGAGGTGGCCAATTCGGTCGTTGATGTTTTTGGAGATATAGGACAGCATGACGGAGTCTCAGGAGATGGTGACGGGACGAGGTGGAGTTTATGCGGAGGCGGGCGAAGGGGCAGAGTCGGGCGTCTGCCAGCGGGTTTTAAAGTCGAGCAGGGCAAAGCCACGGTGTTCGGCCGGGTACGTGGGCACGCCCGGGGCGGAAGTCTCCAGGACAGTCATCTCCATGAGGTCTGTAAGATTGACGTTGGTCAGGCCGGAGTGAAAGTACAGGCCCAGGTTGTAAGTGCCGGGCACCAGATTGGCGGTGGCAATGTCAAACACCAGGTCGGTGCGGCCGGCTGCCAGCCTCATGGGGGCAAGACCTGTTTCCCGTCCATCTAAAATGGAGACTCGCGTGCCCTTGGCGTCATAGATGAGGATGCACGCATCTGTCATGCGGGTGGCGACGGAGGCCTCCAGGCTCACGGTAATCTCTGCGCGGGACCGGCTGGCCACCTGACCTGGTGAAACCCGCATCGTGTTCAGGGTGATCTCTGCGGAAAGACGTTTGGGAAAGTGGCTGTTGCCCCGTTGAGCGTTGCTCAGGTACAGATTGATTTCCGTCTGCGGGTCACGCGTGGCGGAGACCAGGGTGCCTTCCTGCATGCGGATCACCGAATTGCAGAGAGACTGCACGGCGCTGAGGTTGTGGCTTACAAAGATGACCGTTCGCCCGCTGGTGGCGGCCACATCCTTCATCTTGCCAATGCAGCGCTGCTGGAACTCTGCATCACCCACGGCGAGCACCTCGTCCACAATCAGGATGTCGGGATCGAGGTGGGCCGCGACGGCAAAGGCAAGCCGCACATACATGCCGGAGCTGTAGCGTTTCACCGGTGTGTCCACGTAGCGCTCACACCCGCTGAACTCGACGATTTCATCGAGCCGGCGCACGATCTCCGGCTTGCGCATGCCCAGGATGGCACCGTTCAGGAAGATGTTCTCCCTGCCGGTGAGCTCCGGATGGAAGCCCGTGCCAACCTCAAGCAGAGCCGCGATCCGGCCGCGGACTTTGATTTCTCCGCCGGTGGGGCTGGTGACCCGGGAGAGCAGCTTCAGCAGGGTGCTCTTCCCGGCACCGTTCTTTCCGATCACTCCGAGCACCTCACCGCGTCGCACGTCGAAGCTCGTGTCGCGAAGAGCCCACACGTAGTCGCTGTCGGCCTTGGAGGTGCGGTCGTTGACGGCACCCAGCCGGGTGTAGGGGTCCTCCTTGCCCCGGAACCGGTGCCACCAGCGGTTCAGATCGTGGGCCAGCACGCCGGTGCTGACCTCTCCCAGCCGGTAGAGTTTGGAGAGATTGCGGACGGAGATGACGGTGTCGCTCGGCATGGGTAGAAGGCTTCTCAAACGGTGTCCACGAAGGTCTTTTCCACCCGGTTGAAGATGATGATGCCTACCAGGAGGGTGGCAAGGGTGAACCCGGCACTGTAGGTGAGGGATCCCCAGTCAAAGGCCCCCACGCCCAGATAAACCGCACGATAGGCCTCAATGACCGGGGTCATGGGATTGAGTTCCATCCAGGTGCGGTAGCGCTCTGGCACGGAGGACAGGGGGTACACCACCGGCGTCGCATACATGGCGAGCTGGACGCCGAAGGTCACGAGGAAGGAGAGGTCGCGATACTTGGTGGTGAGGGCGGAGACAATGATGCCCACGCCGAGGCCCAGGGCAGCCATCATGGCAATGAGCAGCGGGCTCATCAGAGCGATGCCAGTCCAGTGTGGGGTGATGGGGGTGCCTTTCGCCAGATACCAGATCAACGTGCCCAGCAGGAGTGCGAACTGGATGGCAAACTGAATGAGGGTGGAGATGACAATGGAGATGGGCGTGACCAGCCGGGGGAAGTACACCTTTCCGAACAGGTTCGCGTTGGTCACGAAGGTGGTGGAGGTCTTGGTCACGCAGGTGGCGAAGTAGTTCCACGGAGCCGTCCCGGCAAGGTAGAAGAGCAGGGGTGGCAGGCCGTCTGTGGAGAGCTTCGCCACACCGCTGAAGATGATGGTGAACGTCAGCGTGGTGAGCAACGGCTGGATCAGAAACCAGAGGGGGCCTAGAATGGTCTGTTTGTATTGCGCCACGAAGTCGCGCCGGACGAACATCCAGAGCAGGTCGCGATAACGCCAGAGATCTTCCAGGTGCAGTTCCAGCCAGCCGGACTTGGGCCGGATGATGAGATCCCATGCATCGTCGTCGCCGGTTTCCAGCGGGGCGATGTCAGCCACAGGGGCTCGGGTTGGAGAGGGCGAATGTTCCATGATGACTGAAAGAGCTCGGGGCAGGGGGATCAGGACTGGGTGCTGGATTGCTGGGGAGCCCGGGTCAGGGTGCTGAGGGGCGGGAGGCCTGCCGCTCTGGCCACTTTCCGAAGGGCGAAGATCATGACGAGAAGGAGCGACTGGCCGGTGATGCCGGCGAGGACTCTCCCGAGCCGGACATTGTCCCGGCCCTCAGCATGGTCCCCGGCCCAGAAGCAATGATAGGCCAGTTTGTAGTGCAAGTTGCCTAAATAGAGCCGCACTCGCTGTCGGTCGGCTGGGGTCATCGCGGGCGCGTAGTGCTGCCAGGCATAGGTGACGTCGTGCACGCAGCGCCTGCCCGTTTCTTGGGACCAGAGGGACCGGTGGCTTCCGTCTTCATGTTTGGTCCATGAAGGGGTGGCGACGATGCCGGATTTGATTTCCGGGTCCATGAGCAGTCGGGCCATGAGGAGCCAGTCATCTGCCATCATGGCCTTTTCATACCAGCCCGGCCCCAGCTTATCTCGACGGTAGAGCAGGGCACTGTTGGAGAGGGGGGCCATCCTGCCCAGATAGAAGCGACATGCCTGATCGTAGGGCATGAGCCAGGATTTCTCTGTCTGGCGGGCAAAAAGTTTCCGCCGGGAGGGGCTGGTGGCGAGGCAGTCTGCCCGGTCGCGAATGCCAGAAATGCGGAAGTTCATCCAGATGGTGTCCGCGTGGTGATATTCAATCGCCTGGATGGCGCGTTCCAAGAAATCTGGGTCCCACTCATCATCGTGGTCCAGGGAGATGACATAGCGGCCTGTGCACAGGGCCAGACCGCGGTTGCGAGCGGCTCCCGGGCCCTGGCAGTTCTGGGGCGTGTAGCTGGTGACAGCGTATCGCGCCACCAGGGGTCTCAGGTCCTCGTTGCCAGAGTCATCCACCACATGCAGCTCAAAGTCCCGATACGACTGGTTGACCACGCTTTGGAGCGCCCGGGCCAGAGTCGCCGCTTTCCGATAAGCGGGAATGACAATCGAGACTGTAGGAGCAGCGGCGGGCACAATCAGATTTCGTCACGCTGCCGCCATTGGTCGCAGAGAGTTGCGGCCATGCCAGGAATGGGGTGGAGAGCAGTCCTCAGAGGGCTCCTGTTGCGGTGAGTTGAACGGGTCAGGAATCAAAGAAACCGGGCGAGCAGCTTGCTCCCCAGCACCTTGTCCAGACGTTGATGGAGCTGCTGCGCCGAACGCAGCCGCCGCCGAATTTCCGCCTGGTCGGCGGGGGGCATCTCTTCGTTTGCCGGTGTCGCTGGCGTTTTCTGGGTGGAGCTTTGCAGTGTCTTCTCGATCTGGGTGCCGGCCGTCTGTAGCTTCTTCCGGACTCCCGGCATCAGCCCTTCCTTCAAGATGACCGAAAAATCTGTCTCCGCCTCGTAGTAGTCCTTGCGATCCCCCGCCACCCAGATCTGGCGGACCGCCTGCCAGGAGGCGAGCTGGCGGAGCACGGTGCTCGCGCTGGCCTTGCTGACCCTGAGCGTCGCGGCAATTTCGTCCAGCGACATCGGGCTGGTCGCGAGGTAGAGCATGGCATAGGCTCTGCCGATCATCCGGCCCAATCCGAAGGCGTGGGAGGTGTTTCCTCCTGCTTCAATAAAACGATGTCGTTCTGCCGCCCATGATAGGCCCTGGTGGGACGAGGAGTTGGAGAACATTGTTCAGAAAATTTTGAACGTTCCCAACGAATTGCAACAGACATTTGTCCCCATTGCTTCGTTATTTGCCGGGCAGCTCGTGTCGCAGCCGCGCTATGACCCGGGTCTTGGTCACCCCCATTGCCCATTTTAAGAAGGGGAGCAGCCCCAGATGCCGGCGGATGAGGCGGCCGTGATCGCGGTTGAATGCCGGGTCTCCGTGAGAACTGAGTCCGCCCTGCTCGAAATCCGCCACCACGGTCTCGATGTAGCGCTTGGGGATGCGGGAGTCGCCGTAGCAGCGCATGTTGAACTCCCAGTCTGCGCATGCCGGGTAGGAAAGGGAGAAACGTCCCAATAGCTGGAAGATGTCCCGTCCATAAAAGGCGGCTTGGTGACAGATGTTCCGATGGCAGAGCCGCCAGGCGTCGAAAGGGCCATCATAGATCTGTGCCCCCCTCATGACATTCCCGTACACCAAGCTGGAGTCGTTTGTGGGCAGTTGATCCCGCACCGCCGCGAGCGCATGGGGGCGCAGGGTATCGCCGGCTCCGATGAAGTAGATGTACCTGCCTGACGCCAGATCGAGAGCCTCATTCATGGCATCGTAGATGCCCTGGTCGGGTTTTCCCACGTAGCGCAGGCCGCCTCCCTCGTTCAACGAGCTCCGCTGCACGAGCCGTTCTGTGGATGGAGAAGCGCCGCCGTCCATCACCAGGACCTCCAGATCCTCAAAGGCCTGGCTGGCCACGGAGTCGAGAGTCTCCCCCAGCTTGCCATCGGCATGCAGGACAGGGAGAATGACGGAGAAGAGCAGTGGCATTGAGCGGGGTGTGCATCCTTCTCACTTTCGGCAGGGGGTGCACACCGAAATCTTAAAACCTGCAATGCAGGTGCTCGTCAATCTGCGTGTCATGGTCGACAAGGATCCTCCATCTTGTTGCAGACACTGGCACCCTCTGGCATATCGTTCTTTGGAAAATCTGGACATCCCATGACCTCTGACACTCCCACTGCTCCAAGCGCCATCCTTCCCGGGGTGTCGATTGTGATACCAGTGTACAATTATGAGAGGTTTATTGGGCAGGCGATCCGCACCGCTCTGGCTCAGGCGTATGCCGGGGAGTTGGAGGTCCTGGTAGTGGATGATGGCTCTACCGATGGTACGCCTGGAATTGTGGAGGCTTTCTCGCCCAAGGTCAGTTACCACCGCAAGGTCAACGCCGGGTTGTCTGCGGCCAGAAACACCGGGATGGAACTCGCCCGGCACGAGTGGGTGTTGTTCCTGGATGCCGATGACGAACTGGAGCCGCAGGCGGTGGCGGAACTGGTGCGGGCACTGCTTAACAGCGGGCGAAAAGCTGTGGTGGTGGGCTCGCTGGGGCGCATGATTGACGCCAACGGCGACTGGCTGTCGCCCGCCTCCACACAGGCGGGCGGGGAGGTGGGAAGCTTCACGGCTCATGACTTTGTGTTGAGAAACCGCTTTGCGCCGATTGTCCTGGCGAATCGGAAGGTTTTGCTCTCGCTTGGAGGATTTGATCCCGCACTGAAGGCTTCCGAGGATCGCGACATGTGGATACGTGCCGCCACGGCAGGCCCCGTGCTCATGTTGAAGAGCGTGCTTCACCGAAAGCGTGACCATGGGACGAACATGTCCCGGCACGCGGTCCGCCAGACGGATTCCATTCTACAGGTGCTGGGCAAGGCTGCGGCCAATCCCGCAGTGGGACTGACCAGCGACTTGTGCCGGGAGGCAGAGGCCATCTGTCTCTATCAGTCTGCCCGCATGCATCTGGCAGCGGGGGATCGTGCTGCGGCCATGCGGCAGTGTTTCCGCTCGGTGGGCCGGCGTTTTTGGGTGCAGCACGCTGCCGCCTGCGGCTATCCCCGGGGCTTCCGCTTCCGCTTTCTGGCCCTCGGCCTTCTCTCGCCTTTTCGGGGATCGACGAATCCTCCTGGCCAGCCGGATGCTACTGCCTCATCAACTTTGGAAAAACGTCCTGCCGACTACACCACCACTTCATGAAAGACCTTGTACAGAATCGCCGGCGAATGACCCTGGGTCAGAAACTCAATCTGGCAGGCCTTGCCGTGCGTGAGAATGGATTTGCCTGGACCCTGCTTCTGGGCGTTTACGGAGCCGCCAGTGCGGTGGCCAACAAGGCATTTGGGGGCATGCAGGTCCTGCGGGAAAAGCGCGGTATTCCGGGTATGAACAGCCGGGCGATGAACCGGGCGATCTGGGAAAGCTGGAACTGGGACGGCGGTGGCGACGAGTGGACGCCCAATGAGGAGTGGAAGGCCAGCCTCATGAAGCACATCCTCACTCCTGCGGTGCCGGCTGGTGCCGTGGTGGTGGAGATCGGGCCCGGTGCCGGGCGGTGGACGGGGGAGCTGCTCAAGCATTGCTCCTCCTACCAAGGGTTGGACATCTCGGCCACCTGTGTGGAGGTCTGTCAGGAGAAGTTTGGCAAGGATCCAAAGTTCCGCATCGGGCTCACTGATGGAAACTCCCTACCTGGAGTCGCGGACCAGTCTGTGGATCTGGTCTGGTCTTTTGACGTTTTCGTTCACATCAATGATACGGATGTGGAGGCCTATCTTCGGGAGATTGCCCGGGTGCTCAAGCCGGGCGGGAGGACCGTCTTGCACCATGGGTCTGCTGGCGGGGCGCACGGCGGTTGGCGCAGCAACCTGACGACTGCCAAGATGAACGAGCTTGCCGCCAAACAGGGTCTGGTGGTGAAGAGCCAGATCGATGGCTGGCAGGATGGGGGTACCTTCCATGCCGCCGGCCTTTACGAGGACATCATCACAACTCTGGAGAAGCCCGGGCATGGCTGATCGACTGCGGATCCTTCAGGTGGTGGACAGTCTGGAGCCGGGGGGCATGGAAAATGTCCTCACCCAGATGGTCTCCCGCATGGATCCGGAAAAATTTGAGTTTGAGGTCTGCTGCCTGACAAGGGGCGGACCCTTCGAAGCGCGCCTGCCAGCAGGCATGCCGGTGCATGTGCTCGGCAAGTCACCAGGTTTCTCCTGGGGTACCGTCACGGCCCTGCGGCAACTGGTAAGAGCTCGGGGTTATGACGTCGTGCACACCCGTCACCTGGGGGGGCTTATTTACACTGCGCTCGCCTGTCCCCGGCGCGGTGTGCCGCATCTCGTGCACTCCGAGCACACCATCTGGGATGGGGCCGAGCTTTCGTCGAAACGCCGCTGGCAGCGTCGTTTCCTCTATCCGAGGGCATCGGCGGTCTTTTCGGTCTCACAGCAGCAGATGGATCAAATGATTGCCATCGGACCCGGGCATCGGCGGCTTTCCCGTATATTGAATGGCGTGGACTGCGTCCGTTTTGCTCCTGCGCCTGATAAAGAAGAGGTGCGTCGTCGCCTTGGCCTTGCTCCTTCGGGGAGATGGCTGGGGATTGTGGCGAGGTTTGGTGCCCAAAAGCGGCACATGGATCTCCTGGAGGCTTTTGACCTCATCGCGGCGGATCATCCGGATGTCCACCTGCTCATGGTGGGGGACGGGGGGCCAGAAAAGTCCCGGGTCTTGCAGCGGATGGAGCGCAGCCCCTTCAAAGACCGTGTGGTGTGGGCTGGGTTCCAACAGGATCCGGCATCCTGGTACCAGGCGCTGGATGTGCTGGTGGTGTCTTCTGCCAACGAAGGGCTGCCGAATGCAGTGCTGGAGGCGATGGCCACCGGGCTGCCGGTGGTGGCCAATGATGTCTGCGGGGTGCTTGAGATCGTTCGTACACCCGATCACGGGTGGGTTGGTGCCTATGGCACCATTCCTGCACTGGCTCAAGGATTGACGATTGCTGCCCAAGCCTCGCCCCTCGAGCTCCAGGAGCTTGGAAGGAACGCGCGGAAGCATGTGGAGAAATTTTTCTCGCTTGATGCCATGGTAAATGCTTATGATGCGCTTTATTCGTCGCTTTCTGGGTCAGGGGGATAACATTTCACCTGATGGGCTTTATTTTCGCTCGACAGAATGCCTATCTGCCGGACATGAGGTGACAACCACCTGATCTCTTCGGGTGCCAGCATTACCATTTTCGCCTTTATGACCAACCGATCTCATAGCAAGGACATATGGCTTGCAGTGAGGACGCATTTCATGTTGGACGGGCTCATCCTCATGCTGGGGGTGGCGTTGGGGTCGGCGCTGCGGTTCAATGACCCGCTGCCGGAGCGGCTTTCGGATTACCTGCCAGCCCTTTTGGCGGCAGGGTTTGCCCTCCCGTGCATGATCTATGGTGCCGGGCTGTACTCCAATCGTATTCACATCCGGCATCGTTACCGGCTGGTGGTGTTGGCTCTCTGTTATGGAGGGGCTCTGATCCTCATGCTCTCGCTGGGGTCACTCATTCTGGATGCCCGTCTGGGCCGTGGGGTGTTGTTGATCTCTATGCCTCTCACCTACCTGATGCTGGTGCTGCATCACGGGCTGCTGATTCGACGCAGCCTTGGCGTGCGTGACCGGGTGGTGATGCTGGTTTCCAGCGATGCGGACATGCTGGTCTGGCAGCGGCTCAAGAAAGTGGGGGCTCCCTTCTATCAGCTCACTGGTCTGGTGGACACCCGGCAGGAATTCACCGAGGGAGGTGCCTCCGTTGATCCGGGACACTCTGTCTTGGAAGATTTGCCCGAATTGGTGAACAACCTGCGTATTGACAGTGTGTTGTGCACCAAATCCCAGCTCCGGGATCCCCGGCTGGCAAATGTGCTTCGCAATGTTTCCTTTTCCGGGGTGCGTCTGGTGACCTTGGCCGACATCATGGAGGATGCCTACCGGTTGGTGCCGCTGTCTCTGGTGGACCTGGAGTGGCTGCTCCATGCCAGCACTCTGCCGCACCGCTCCTATGTGCGGAAGTGGAAGCGTCTGTTCGATGTGGTGATCTCCTTGGTGGTGGGATTGCTGTCCTTCCCCATCTTGCTGGCGGGCATGATTTGGGTGCGCCTTGCTTCGCCAGGCGGGCCGGTCTTCTTCAAACAGGTCCGCAGTGGCCGGCTGGGCAAAACCTTTCAGGTGTTGAAACTGCGGACCATGCGGGTGGATGCTGAGGCGAATGGCCCGCAGTGGGCGAAGAAGAACGACAACCGCACCTTCCCTGGGGGTGGACTGCTTCGGAAATTCCGCGTGGATGAGATCCCTCAACTGTTGAACATTCTCCGCGGGGAAATGAGCTTCGTGGGGCCACGTCCTGAACGTCCGGAATTTGAAGATCAGCTTGCTCTGGAGATTCCTTATTTTCGTGAGCGGCTCCTGGTGGCTCCGGGGCTCACGGGCTGGGCGCAGGTCAACTATCCCTATGGGGCGACGGTGGAAGATGCCCGCCGGAAGCTGGAGTATGACCTCTACTACATGAAGCACATGACGATCACGCTGGATCTCTTCATCCTGCTGGATACCGCCCGCATTGTGATCGGGGGCGGAGTCAATCAGCGCGCGGAACTTGAATCGGTCGTGCGGGATCTTGCTGGCGTGGCCTCCAGAGTGGATGCAACGGCCAACACTCTTGGTTGATCTGGACGATAAATGCTGCTGACTGTCTGCCTGTGGAACGTTCTCCTGAATCCCTACGTCATCATTTTGAAGTTGAACGCGAACTGGCCAACCGGCTGAGGGCGAGCACGCGGGAAGAGCGGCCTGTCTTGGTGCCCCGTTTGTATGCGGAGCTTTACAAGCGGGTGCCGGATCACCCTCGGACGGATCGTGCCAAAAGTCCCGAGGCTGCCGCTGCGGCGGTTCGCAGCCAGCTGCGTCTGCTGAGTTCCTTTTTGGGGGCCAGGTGCCAGTTTGTCGAATTTGGTGCGGGAAGCGGAGAGCTTTCTCGTGCCATCCGCGGCAAGGCGGGGCGTGTGGTGGCCGTGGAGGTCTGTGAGCAGGGGGAGCGTCAGCCCGCCAGTGAAGAGGGGGTGGAGTGGGTTTACCATGATGGCTTGTCTATCCCGTTGCCTGATCGCACCTTCGACCTGGCATTCAGCTACCAAGTCCTGGAGCATGTTCACCCTGATGATGTGCCGGTGCATCTGGCTGAGGCTGCCAGAATCCTCAAACCGGGCGGGACTTACGTGCTCAGCACCCCCCACGAGTTCTCCGGGCCGCATGACATCTCGCGGTACTTCACCTCCGGGTTGGAGACCTTTCATCTCAAAGAATGGACCTACGCGGGCCTTAGCGCAGAATTGCGCAAGGCCGGTTTTGACTGGGTGGGGGCATTTGTGCGGGGCCAGCACGAGGAGAAGCGGGGCCTTTGGCTCTGGCTGATCATAGAAACCACTCTGCGCTTTCTTCCTCAAAAGCTCCGCACGGTTGCAGCCCGCAAGATCCTCAATAATGTGGTGGTGAGTGCGACGCGTGGGGCGGAGCGCTGAGCGTGAAACCCCGTCCATGGATTTCGTTACCGTCGTTCTCGTCCTGCTGGTTTACTACATCCGTCCTCAGGACTGGGTGGCAGGACTCATCGGCGTCGGCATTGTCACCCCGATCATGGCGGTGGCGATATTTGCCATGGTCTCCCGGGCGAAGGAGGAGGGCAGGAAGCTGCAGCTCTTCCTCACCCCTTTGGATTGGTGGGTGCTGGCGCTCTACATCTTCATCGGCGTCACGCACCCCTATCCGTATGGGGCTTTTAAGGACTCGCTTCCACTCTTCGCCTTCTATTTTGTGACGGTGCAGGCTCTGCGCTCCGTGGAGCGGCTGCGCAAGTACCTGATCTACTGGCTGATTGCGCTCACGGTACTGGCGATGTTTGGCCTGCTCAGCAAGGTGGGGATCGACCCCACTGGTGCCCAGGCCCTTACCGCCTCCAACAAAGGCCGACTGGCTCTGGGGACCTGGATGCACAACAACCCCAACTCGCTGGCACACTCCGTCGTGGTCATCGTCCCGCTGGCGTATTTCCTGTTTTTCTGGAAGGGCGGGGTCATGAAGAAGACGGTGGCGATCATCCTTTGGGTCATCGCCTATGAGTGCGTGTATTTGACGGAGTCGAAAGGTGCCGTGCTCGCAGGATTCGCCACCCTCGTGCTGGCCTGGGTGTTCGGGAAGTCCAAGATCGTTCAAGTGCTGGCCATCACCGCAGCGCTCGCGGGGGGTGGGGCCGCCATCAGCGTCATGCCGCGCATGAGTGAAATGGGGAATCTGCGTGCGGACGAAGGGGTGCAAGGTCGCCTGCTGGCTTGGGAGCAGGCTCGAACTGCCAGTCGCAACCATTTCACGGGTCAGGGGTGGAAGACATTTCGTGCCACGATCCAATGGCAGAAGATGTGGCTTAACAAGGCTACCCACAGCGGCTACGTACAGGTGGGCGCGGAGCTGGGGCCCATGGGGCTCGCCTTGTATGTGGGCCTCTTCTGGCTCGGACTTCGTTCCCTCGTTTTGTGCAAGACCAAGAACCAGATGGAAGAGTCGTGTCGACGATGTCTTTTTGCCTTGCTCGTCGGTTTTGCCATCTCGAACTGGATGATTGACCGCGCCTATCACACGGAGCTATTCCTGTTCTTTGCCGGGATCTCGGCGTTTCACCGGATCATGCTCTTTGACAAGGCCAAGGAGACCGCAGCTGGCCTTAAGGCAGGGGGGGCGGCGTTGCCTGAACCGCTTTCGAACATTGTGCCATGGCCTCCTCAGCCAATGCCCGTGCTGGCCATGGCTGGCGGCGCTCCAGCCGGACCTGATTATTCAGGATCCCTGGCCATGAGTGGTTCTGGGCCAGTGGTTGATGCTGATGCTGATGCTGATGCTGAGACGAATGGCGGAGGTGCGTCTGGTCGGGCTGCAGGCATCTGGCAGGTCTCTGAGGAGGTGCTTAAGACCCTGCCAAGGTGGCTGGTAAGGCCGACCTTGATTGATATTGGTCTGGCGGCTCTCGGGGCCTGGTTGGTCTTCTTTCTCTGGGACTACATCCTCAAGAACCTCTAGACTCGGCAGGCTGGGAAGCTTGGCACATGAGCGGCTCGCACAACGTCTTGAACTTGTTGGAGGCGGCCTGCCAGGAAAAACTCTCCTCCACCAACTGACGTCCTGACAAGCCAAGTTTCCGGGCTCGTTGAGGCTCTCTAAGCAGGGACAGTGTGGCGTCCGCGAAATCGGGCAGGGTGTCGGCTATCAGGGCGTGTTCGTCATGCTTTACTGGCAAACCCTCGACTCCCACGGAGGTGGATACCACCGCAAGACCGGCTGCCAGAGCTTCGAACACCTTGATGCGAGTGCCGCCTCCCACTTGTAGCGGAAGGATCATGACTGAAGCCTGGGCGAGATAGGGGCGCACATCGGGTACTGTGCCGGTGACAACAATGCCAGGATCTTGCGCGGCGAGTTCTTTGAGATCAGCGGGGGGATTTCTCCCAATAATGAGAAACCTGGCGTCTGAAAATTCTGCGCGGATTACCGGGAAACACTCTCTGAGAAAGCTCCGGACGGCCTGGCGATTGGCCTCCCAATCCATTGAACCCAAGAACGCCACGGTATGCGGCTCAGGATTTGCAGAGGGGTTGAAATAGACCGCATCCACCCCTGTGGGGACGTCGCCCAGGACGTTGGGCATGCCGCGTTCCACCCTGAAGTAGTGGGATTCGTCAGGAGAGACAGTGATCTGGCCAGCGACTGAAGAAGCGCAGTCGGTTTCCATGGTGGCAGTGAGCTGCGCTTCCCGGTGGAAGATCCAGCGTTTGAGAGGGTTCTTGACCGAAGCGGCATGCCGACGCCAGATGAGGGACTCGACGTTGTGCTGAAAGGCCACCACTGGGGCCTGGGGAGGGGAGGGCAGATGCTTAAGATGCACCCACGATACCAAGTAGTCTGACACAATCAGGTCAAACGAATTGCCGCCAGCGTGTTGGTTAATCCAGGAAGAGATGCCAGGAGATGCATAGCGTCGGGCCATGTAGGGCAGTTTCCCCCAGAGGCTGTTATTGAGGGCACCCAAGACGAATTCCAAACTGCCCCGGCGGGAGAAGCGGTGGGGGAAGGCGATCAGGTGGTCGCAGTACTCGCCCGCCTTCATGGCGGCATCCGGGGCATCATCGGCCGTGGTTGGGCAAAGATAGGTGATCTCAAAATCCTGCTTCAGGAGCCGCAACATGTGATAGGTGCGGAGGCGGTCGCCGCCAATCAGGGGGTGCAGCAGACGGCAATTGATCCACAGGAGTTTCGGTCGGATGTGACCGGGAGTGGTTGGCGAGGCGGGGAAGGTCTTTTGGATGGGGCCCATCGGCGGGTGATATTGCGGATCCGCGATCAGCGTCCGGCCTTGCCGAATTCGGCGAAGAGGGCGCGGTGTTGCGAGGTTCGGCCTGGCTCGGCCTCATGACGCAGGGTTGTCCAGGCGCCCTTTGAGTGGAGGGCGTAGTCGATGCGCAGCCAGGGGCGAAAGAGTGCCAGAGGATTGTTGGTTTGCCCAGGGAAAGTGTAGCCGTAGCCATGACCAGCCTCGCTGTGGCCATCCACGAGGTGTTCACAAAGGGTGCGGTGGAACGGCCCGAAGGGCGGATTGTTCATATCTCCCACGAGGATGACGGGAATCGTCTCCTTGCCAACCAGGTCGGAAACTTGGCGGATCTGGCGGAGGGTGACCTCCCAGTAAGCTTCGCGGTTGTGGCGCTTCTGCGCCAGTGGGGTGCCGGGGATGCCGAGCACTCCGGAGAGAAACCCGCCGTTGCGTTCAGACTGGAGCATGCCCCGGTGAGTGGGGAAGTGCATGTTGTACACGGCAACCCGGGTGCCCGCCCAATCGATCTCAAACCGCGCCCCCAGCTCGGAGCGTTGTATCTGGCCCTGCTTGTTGGGTTGGTGGGTGAAAACTATCGGTTGGGTATTGAGGATGGGGAATTTACTGAGGAGCAGAAACTCACCGGAACTGGCACCGTGGGAGAACTCTTTATAGCCATCTGCCTCCAGGTAGGCTTGGGCCCGACCGCCAGAATCCTGTAGGGCGAGCAAGTCCGGTTGATTCCGGTTCTTGAACGGCTGTAGACTGGTGCCCTGGCTTTGACCCCGGTTGTAGGTCATGACTTTCAGGGTATGCGCACCTTGAGGTGAAGAGGTGCCAAAAGAGAACTCATAGCCCAATCCAGGCCCCAGGAAGCAGAGGGTGGCCAGAAACAGGGGTGCCCCCGACCGGAGGAAGTCAAAAAGCAGGGCAGGGGCGAGCATGGCGAGAGCCGGAGCACACCAGAGCCAGCCAGGGAGGAATAACAAAAAGGCGGGAGTGGGGTTGTGATGTCCCACCCCATGGATCGCCAACGCTGCGAGGAGCAGCCAAGCCAGGCTCAGCCATGAAAGAAAGCGGATGGCACCGCGGACCAGGCTGAGAAGCCATCGACACCCCTGCATGGGGGTGATGGATGCGTTTTCGACGGAGGGGGCGTCTGAGCCAGACATCGGGCACCAAGCTTAGAGAACCGCGTCGGTTGCCTATTGGCGGGAGGGTAGAGGTGTGTCCACGGGATCGCGCAAAGTGGGTGTCTCCGTGGGGGACAGATTCCTGGGACGGGTTGGCATCTCGACCGGCGTGGGTTCAGGGGTGGCCGGGGCGCTTGTGTGGTGCTTGTAGATGGAGGCCACCAACATGGTCAGGGTGAGCAACACCGCGAGGGCAACCAGCGTTTCAAGCAGGCTGAAGCCATGCGGGCACCGCCGGGGCGAGGCGGAAGGAGTGGCGGTGGAGGAGGAAGAGGGGAAATGCATAGAGTCGGGGCGGGCAGAGCTTCAAACCCAGCCGTCGGAGAAGGCGGGAACGTTGAAGCGCTTCAGGCATTTGAAGGACTAGAGGCCGCGGCTCACGCCAGATCCGCGTGGCGGCACGCTAGCATTGGTGCCGCCGCCGAAGTAGGGGTACTTGTAGTCCCTCCTAGAGACGCACCCGCTCAGCACACAGGCGATCAGAAGAAGAAGGACAATCCGTGGCTTGGTAATATTGCTCATGGCTGCTGGCGGATATAAACAGGGTCCCCTTACCGCTGGCTTGGCAAAAACCAAGAAGAGAAAATGAGAAAATACAGTTAAGGCAACTGGGAGGAGGGTGCAAGTGGCTTGGAAACTGCTTGCATACGATGTGCTGTTTATGCCTCAAATTGTCGTTTTGTTAGCAAAACTAAGGCTTGTCAGGTGTCAAAATCTGCTTTTTATCAATGGGTTGCCGTTTATTATTTGAAGTAACCCCATATGCGAGAAGCCGCTCTGAATTTTCTTCAGCTTAAGGTGCAGAACCTGATCGATCCCCTTTATTGGGCGATTGTCTTCGCCTGGCTGGGGTTGGTGGTGACCAGTTTGGCCAGCATTTGGGGGCGTGCTCAGAACAGCGCCCTGAAGCTGTTATGGTCCGCGATCATTTTGTTTCTTCCATTAGTAGGCCTTTACATTTATTTGTTCTATTGCTTATTTGCTGCCGATTATTCGGCCTTTGAACGGTTTGGGTTTTTCAGGAGGAAGCTTCAGGACTGACTGCGTTATGGGACCTATTCGCCCGCACTATTTTGCCCGCACTCAGCTGGCCATCCTGCTGTCCTCCACTGCTTTTGTTGCTGCACCGCTTAGCGCCCAGCAAGGTGGGAATACTGTGGCCGTGAACTTGCTCCTTCCCCCAGCTTTCCAGGCTGCGGAAGGGGCTCCTGCTATGGGGGACGCGCCTCCGAATCTGCGCCCGCCTGAGTTCGAGACCATCCAGCCTTTGTCGCCTGCGGCACAGCCTGCTGCGCCCGCACCTGCTCCGGTGTCGTCCGTACCTGTGACGCCGGTTCCTGCACCTGTGCAGGGGGTCCCGACTCAGACTCCAGCCCCCTTGGCCCCGCCGACTTTCACCCCGGCTCCGGCTCCCGAGGTGGTGCCCGCAGTACCTGCGACTTCCGTGGCTCCGTTGGATCCCCAAGTGCCGCCTGCGATGTCGGTGCAGAGTGCCACCAAGGATCCCGCTCCCTATCAAGCCAGAAAGGCTCCCCCAGAGGTTCCTGCTGAAGTCAACACCGCCCGTGAGACCATGGTCAACACGCAGGCGGATTCCTATTATGAGACGGCTCCGGCAGTGCAAGCCCGTCCAATGGGCCGCCGTTCCTCAGGAGCGGGCCGCGTGATCGGCCAGCGCTATGAAGTGCCTCAAGCCCTGAGCCAGTCCCGGGTGGACAGCCCGCTGCGGCCCATTCCCGAAAACTCTGCCCCGCCTTCGCAGGGTGGTTATTTCCCCACCCAGGCCGAGTCTCCGATTCTCGCTGGTGGGAATGCGGACTATCCCCGCGCCAAGGGTGACCGTGGCTACTGGGCCTATTCCGGCCTCTGGCCGGTGCGTTCGGCTCCAGACAACTATTATCAGCGCAACGGGGCGTTCTACGACCGTTTGGAGCGTGGTCTTCGCACGGTGATGCCCGGCAATAACGCGCTCTATCATTCACCGGATCCTGATTTCCTGACGGTGGATCTGGACTATGGCTTTGGGATCTTCTCCGAAGACATTGCTGCCGACCGGGTGATGTTGAAGCTTGGTCCCTTGTACCTCGATTTCTTGGGGGTGTCCGCGTCCATTTTGTACACAGACTACTCCGGTGATGTCGCGCTGCCGGCGGGAGTGGACGATGATGGCTGGATCAGCATCATCGGTATTCCCATTCGTGCTGCCCTGCGGATCACGGACCAGATTTACATCACTTCCTCCATGTTCTTCTACTTCCTGCCCGGGGAAGGGGAGGTTGGGTTTTCCACAGGGATCGGTTCTGGCTGGGCCCTGGGTACGAATGCCCGGCTTAACGTGGAGTGGGAAAATGGGCCTTGGATGTTCCGTTTGTATGACTACTTCGGTGTCTCCAACTCCCTTGCTGATTTCTATGAAGGTTGGGAAGTGGGCGAGGTGGATGCGGTTGGACGCTATCGCTTCGGCTCTGAGATCCTCGACAGCACGTCCCGAAGCGAATCCTTCTGGGATCCGCGGTTTGGCGGCTACCGCAACGACATTGGATTTGAGTTCCAGCGTCCCTTCCAGAACGAGTGGTGGCTCTTGGGCAACGTGATTCATTCGGACTACTGGGCGCAAGCCGATCTGGATGACCATAACGACGCAGATCAGTTCAGCCTCATGTACAGCTACATGGGTGACGACTGGATGTTCGCCCCGAGCTTTGGTTATCAAGGGGTGACCCCGGATCACTTTGACACCATGTCCCATCAGGTTTTTGCCCGTGTCACAGGACGCGTTACTGAGTACCTTTCCATGTACGGTCAGGTCGGTTACTTCTGGCAGAACGGGGAAAATGCCAGCGAGGATGGTTCCTTCACTTGGGATGTGGGGGTGAGCCACGACCTTACGCAATACACCCGCCACTCTCTGTCTGGTGGGCAGGTTTACACCCTTTCCGAGCAGCTCGACGAGTACCTTGGCCAATACGTCCGGTACACCATCAACCATTCGGTCAACGAACGCCTCCGTCTCGGAGCCTACGGCCAGTATCAAGACTCCCGTCGCCTTGGAGATGGAGCTGAATTCCAGGGTTGGACCCTCGGAGCTCAGGCTGGCTACAGCCTGGGTGATGACACGGGGATCACGGCCGGGATCACCTATCAAAACAACGAAGCTGCCAAGGAAGGCACTACGGATGAGGAAATCTGGATCTACTACGCTACAATCCAGCGTCCTCTACTGGCTCGCTTGAACGGTAATGTCACCTACCAGTATTTGGATCAGCGGGGTGCGAAGGGCAGTAATGTGAAAGAACATTTGTTAATCATGGGCGTGAACTACGTGTACTGATCCGGCTCCCACATCCTTGGATTCAATCCTCCTCCGAAGCTTAACCACCTCTGCCATGAAACTATCAACCAAGGCCATTTGCTCCTTCGCGGCCCTGACCGTCACGATCTCCACTCTGCTGAGTGGCGAGCCTCAAAGTGGTGGTGGGATCTCGAACCGGAACAAAGGAACGGAAACCAAGCAGGATCTTCCCGGCGACTTCCATTCCTACTACGGTCAGAAGCTCAACCGTTATCGTGACCTGAATCGCCGCATTGCCCGCATCGACCTCGACGCGGACCTCAATTACGATGGGTCCATCCGCCAGGGGGATCCTCAAGATTCGGGTGGTTTCGAACAGACACCTCCAGGGCTTATTCTCGGGGAAGGGGAGATGTCGAAGATCGTCATCGAAGTGAAACCCTATCGCATTGACTTTGAGGGTGATGTGGTGGTGGGCCTCGAAGTTTGCGGCATCAATCGTGCGGCTGAGTCGGGCGAGTTTGGTTCCTTCGAAGAAGAGCAGCAGTCTGTGGGTCGCATTCGCGTCTGGCGCGATGCTGCCCGCACGGAGCTTCTGCTGGACTCGGCCAATCCTCAAATGCGTCTCATCGAGTTTGCAATCAGCGCCGAGCGCTATCCTGCCAACCTGCCGAGCATCATTCCCCGGTATGTGTATGTAGAGGGTGTGAAGCCCTCCGGCGCTTATCTTGGTGACGTCCGGATTTTGGGAACGGTGGCCCACCGTGGAAAAGGAGATCCCACCCGTGGCGTGGATACTCCCAGCCCGCCGCTCAAACTCTTCCGCACTGCCTTCGATCACATCCTGATCACTGTGCAAGAAGAGCCGGTTCGCAAAGATTTCGTCAACAACAACGCCGAAGGGGTTTGGGTCAGCCCAGCCTCGCGTTCGACCAAGTAATCTTCGCACTGGAGTTAGAATTTCCAGATTTAATGCCCAACGGTTAGTTAGTGCAAGTGTTGCATTCTTGATCCGGAGGGCCACTTTTGCGACCGCCAGGTTATTGGCGGTCGCTTCAAATTTAGGCCATGTGATTGTTTTGACAGCCCTCCTATGACTGGCATCAAGATTTCACTCCAAGGTTCCCAGGCCCCAGAAATTCAATGTTGAAAACCGTTCTGATGCTCCGCCCCCAGTCCAACCTCTCTTCTGCCGGAAAGCCCGCTGATAGCAGAGCAACACGATGCACCGCCGGTCTGCTGGCGCTCCTGATCGCGGGCTTGGCCTCTTGCAAGACCAAGTCGGCTCTTGACACTCCTCCGTTTGATCCCTACTCGGCACCCAAAGCCCAAGCTCCTACCGATCCCAAGAAAATCCCGATCCGTCCTGGCGAGTCCTTGGACATCTATGTCTTGGAGGATGCGACGCTCAATGGTGGCTACACGGTGCGTGCCGAGGGGCACATCATCTTTCCCACGATGGGGAGAATTCAACTGGCTGGGTTGACGCCCTCCCAGGCAGAGGCGCGGATGAAGGAGCTTCTGGAGAGTCAGAAACTGCGGGTGGCCACCGTCATCCTTGACCGGACTTCCATGGTGGGTGGCAGCCAGTCCAGCTCGACGACGCAACAGATGCTGGTGTACATCACCGGCAAGGTGGCGCGTCCTGGCCAGCACAACCTCACGGTGGAAATCGGCAAAACCATGGGGGTCTATGAAGCCATCCTGATTTCCGGTGGGTTCGCCCGTTTCTCCAACGAGGCCAAGGCTTACGTTTTGCGCCAGGCGGCTCCGTCCCAGCCCAAGCAGAAGATGCCCATTGACCTGAAGGCCGTGGCAGATGGCAGGCTTCCAGACATTCCCATTCGGACCGGGGATATTGTAGTAGTGCCAGAAAAAGTATTCGGATTCTAGAGACCCAAGCCGCTTCTTGGATCTCCCTTTCCAAGTCGGCCAATCCATCCTTTCAGCGACGCGACATGCAGACCAGCAACCAGAAAGCCCTGCCGGTGGGGCTGAATATTCTCACTCAGGTTCTAGGCTATCTCAAATACGGCCGCCTGATGGTGTTGCTGATGATTTTGGGGTGCTTGCTTGGGGTCAGCTATTTCATGTTCACCCCCTCGGTTTACTACTCCCGGGGATTGATCGACATGAAGTTCTTCGCGCTGCCCATCACCTCGGACAGCATTGAGGCCATCAGCCAGGCCCGTGCGCAGCGCAATGTCGCGGGGCAGCTCAGCTCCCGCCAGATGCTGGCGTGGACGGCTCACCGTCTCGGCATCGGTGAGTCCACAGACAGCTATGAGAAGCTGCGTGATGGTCCGCTTCGCAAGGTGTCAGTGGGTATTCTCGACTTTGCCACTCTACAGGTGGATGTGTATTCGCCCCATCCTTGGGTGGTACGAGAGTTCCCTAAGGCGCTGGTGGACCAATATGAGTCCTACTACCGGGAGCAGCGTCTCGCATGGATGGATGTGGCGGTGAAGAAGTACCAAGATGAGCTGGTGCTGCTCAAACAGAAGATTGACGCCAAGCTCAAGGGTCAGGTGGACTTCGAGCGGACGAATGCCATCACGGAGTTGATGATCGAACAGAACGCCCTGGCCCAGGTGCCGGTGGACCTGCTTCGTGCTCAGCACAAGCTCCGCAAATATGATGATGTGCGAAGCGTCATCACGGCCCGCCGGTCGGTCGGGCTCGATCCTTTGGAAGAGCTTTCCATCCTTGAGAACTCCAAAAGCATCGCCACGGAAAAGAGCACGGTGGGCCAGGTGCTGCCCGCCACGGGCGATATGAAGGATGCCCTGACACATCCCGCGCTGGCATTTGGCCTGCCGCCGACGCAACAGGTGGTGGTGCAGCCCTCCATGATGGAAGGCCTCCGTCCCTGGCAGCAGCTTGAGCGCGACAAGCGCACGGTGGAAAAGGAAATCGAAGAGGCTTCCCGGACCTACCTGGACGATCACGATGTGATGAAGAAACTGCGGGAGAGGCTCCGTCTCATCAATGAGAGTCTCACTGCTGAACTGGACGTAGAGCGCAAGCGTTTCGACGTGGACTACCGCCGGGTACAGCAGGAGATTGTGCAACTGGAGACCAAGATCCCCGAGTACGCCAAGTCCACGGAGAAGCTGAACAAACTTCGTCAGGAGTACACGCTGGGTCAGGAAGGGGATCTCGCCTGGAACAAGGCCTATACCGACCTTTCCAAGCTGGTGACCACGATGGAGTTTGGTGTGGACAAGGAGCGCGTTGACATCCGGTTCAGAGAATTCACCACGCTGCGTGATGACAACCCGGTAAGTCCGACCAAGTCAAAGCTGGCCATGATGGCGCTGGTGCTTGCTGTGGGTCTGGGCCTGGGCGTACCCTTCGCCCTGGAGCAGTTGAACGACCAGTTCACAAGTCTTGAGGCCTTTGAAAAGGCGACAGGGATCAAAGGCATCGGCGTGGTGCCCAAATCCACCCGGGAAATCCTGGAGAACATCACCCGATCAGTGGAAGATGAATCCAAGAAGCCCAACAACGTTCTGGAGTGTTACCGCGTGATCCGGGCTCACCTCGCGTTGCAGGCGGGCGACAAAGAGGGGGCCAAGGTGATCATGCTCACCAGTTCCCGGCCGAGCGAGGGCAAGACCACGACGTGCGCCAACCTGGCCTGGGCCTTCCAGTCTTCTGGATCGCGGGTGCTCCTGGTGGACCTCGACTTCCGCCGGGGTCGTGTGCACCGTCTCTTCAGAGAAACGCGTGGCCCCGGACTTTGCCAGGCGCTGACGGGTGAGATGACGTTGGAAGAAGTGAAGCGTCGCACCCCGCTTCCTCTTCTGGACTACTATTCTCGTGGTGACACCGTGGCGGGCTCGTCGGAGTTGCTCTGTCGTCTTGGGCTTGAGCAGGCGATCGAGGAGTGGAAGCGTGACTATGACTGGATCTTGCTGGATACCCCTCCCGTCTTGGGGCTGAGCGAGACCACCTCCCTGCAACGAGTGGCTGATGGGGTCGTCCTGGTGGTGAAATCAGAGATCACCCATCGTCGCGACGTGATCGAGGCCATCGGTCACATCCAGAAAGCCGGTGCCAAGCTCTATGGCGTCGTGCTCAACAGTGTGGACCTTTCCAAGATCTCAAACTACTACAACTACTACTACTCGTCGGCGCACTACTACCAGATGTTCGATGACGAAGAAGAGGGGCTCTCGCAACCCCAGGCTCGCAACGCTGGCAAGCCCAAGGTGCGAATCTCCAGCACTTCGTTGAAGTAGAGTTTCCTGATTCACCTCCCCCTCCAGATGTGGAGGGGCGGATTGGGTGCAGATTCTTCCAGGCCCCTGTCACCTCACGGTGCAGGGGCTTTGTACAGGTAGCCGCGGTAGTGCTCAGGGTCTCCTTCGCACCCGTCCTCCGCAGCGTGCAGCATGTTGATCATCTCCCGGCTGGTCACATGGTGAAGCTGGACTTTGCTTCCGTTGGGCAACTGACGTTTGGAGGCAGAGTGGAAGGCTTCGGCAGGTGATCCCAGTAGCGTATGGTAGTTGCGGGGGATGCCGCCATGGGTGTGCAGCTTGACGAAGATCCAAGGGGCTCCTTCTGCGACGCTGGGGCATAGCTCCAGCCAGAGGGGCCAGCGACCTGCGGTCCAGGGGTTGGCACCGGAGATCTCCGCATTCTCCACGCGGGGGATGAGGTGCCACTTCCGTCGGTCCCAGTTGAGCCCCAGCGGCCCCTGCACCAGCAGCAGATGATCTTCCCGATCTCGCAGCGGTGCGGTGGTGCCTTTCTTCACCGGTGTGCCGGTGTCATGCGAGTTCGGTGCCGGGGTGTCTTGAGCGTAGTAGATGGAGTTGATGGTGCGCGTCTGCGTGAAGTGCGGCGCGGAAGGCATCGTGAAATCGGCGTAGCAGCCCTTGCGCCTGAGGATGCCCAGTTCGTCGGAAACGCCGCAGTTGCGTCCGTCTGCGTCGCCGCTGTTGTCGAGCGCCCAGTTGCCGTGGATGAATCCAAAGCGGACCCGACCGTCTCGATCTGTTCCCAAACAACCCATCCGGCGGAGGTCGGCGATGCCGGCATCGAGTTTTTCCTCGAGTCCTGCCGCCGTGTCGTGGTGATGGTGCAGGTGCACCTCCACTTCGCTCCCCGTGCGGCGACAAAGGGCGGCCAGGTTCCCGACAATCTCCTCGTGATGCTGCTCCACGGGGTAGAAGAAGGTGTGCTTGTAGCCGACTCCCGCAGCATCGCGGTAGCGCTCGGCCAGATCTGGCAGGCGGGTGTTCCATTCCTGCATGGCACGGCGGGCTCCTTCCAGATCGGTGTCATGAAACGGCTCAAAGTGATCGCAGACTGCAAGCATCACGTGCCACGTCTCATGCTCCGACCAGCGACGACGGGTGCGATTGAGATAGGGGATGAGCCAGCGGTCGAATGCTCTGAGCATGGAACAGGGTCAGGGGTTGGGTGGAGGGGAACGGCGGGCGGGAGGCTGCTGCCAGAGCCGATTGGGGTCCTTCAGGGAGGCAAGCCAGGCAAACAGGGCGCGAAGATTGGCGGTCTGGAGGAGGATGAAACCAGCGGGTATGGAGAACGCCTTGTGTTTGATGCCCGGGAAAAGCATGCCTGTAGCAGCGAGGGTATAACACGAGACCTGGGCAGCAAAGGCTGCGAGAAACAGCGGATGGTGAATGAGGATGGCCGTGACCACGAGCAGCAATCCCAGCATCCAGGGTACGGCGAGGCGGAGGTATTTGTGCGAGATGACCTGCCACCAGATGGGGCATCGTCCGGGGAGCATCCAAGCGGGGTGACGCACCAGCATCTGGTAGTTGCCCGCCAACGTGCGAAGCTTGCGGCGGCTCTCCACTTCAGGATCGAGGGTTTGCGGATCGAATGCCCGGGCGGCCGGATTGAACAACACCCTTTTGCCCTGCATCACGGCCTGCATGGGGAGCACCACATCATCGAGGAGCGTGTCCGCAGGCAGGGGGAGATAGAGCTCCCTGCGCAAAGCATAGATGGCTCCAGTGCAGCCCACCACGGAGCTGTACAGCCCCTCCCATTCGCGGAGCTTCTTCTCCAGTCTCCAATACAGATCCACGCCCTGGCCGCCTCCTGCCTCGGAGCCCGCGATTTGCAGGGAGCCTGACACTGCGCCGATTTCCGGATCTGAAAAAGGAGCGGCGAGATGTTGAATGGCATCGTGGGCAAAGGTCTGGCGGGCGTCGCAGAATACGAGAAGGTCGCCCGTGGCCACACTCACGGCAGCATTGAGCCCGGCCGGTTTTCCGGACTTCATCGGCTGCTCCAGCACTTTGACCAGAGGGCTGACTCTGCGGGCCACCTCCGCCGTCACGTCTGTGCAGCCGTCGCACACCACGATGAATTCCACCGGACCCGGCCAGGACAGGGTAGTGAGATTCTGCAGACGCGACTCGATGCGGGCAGCCTCATTGTGCACGCAGAGCAGCACGGAAAATGTGGGAGGCGATCCCGAGGGGGCCAATTTAGGAGGGCGGGGAAACTTCCGGCCCAAAATGGCCATGAGCACCGGATAGCCCACGTGGACATAGGCCAGCATGAGCACGAGTCCGGCAAAGACAACCATGGCCAGCAGTTCGCTCATGGACGGCAGGAGTTGGACTTAAGGCTTCTGAAACACCAGCAGATACTGGCCGCCCAGCGGCAGACCGGAGAGGGCGGGTTCGGTGGGGCGCAGGAAGGCCAGGGACGAGGGGTAGATGAAGTAGTAGGTCCGGTCGAGGAACGTGAGCCCGCCTGTGGAAACCAGCTTTTTGGCCTCCAGAGGCCACAGCATGATGGCATCCCGGTCAAAGGGGACCAGGTGCATTAGCAGGCGCACGATGGGGTTCCACGGGTTGTTTTCCCAAAACGCAAACACCCCGCCGGGCTTGAGAATGCGGACAATCTCCTGGACGCATCCGGCGCGTTCCGCGGGCGGAATGTGGTGAAACACCCCGTTGCAGAAGGCCATGTCCACGGAGCTGGACGGGATGCCAGCCAGATCGTGGGTGAAGGAGATGCGGGCAGAGTCCTTGCCTCCGTCCTGCCCGTGTGTACGGGTCGCCTCAGTGACCGACTCGGTGGAGGGGTCAAAGCCGAGGTACTCGTTGATCCCTAGAACTGAAGTGAGCTGGGGGGCGGAGGTGCCGGTGCCGCAGCCGTAGTCCAGGCAGATCTTGGGCAGACCGAGCTTGAGGTGGGCCAGACGCTGTTGCAGCCACCGAACGCGTCCTTCCGCATAGTACTCCTTTTTCTCACCGGTGAACTTCAGCCCCTTGTTGAGGGCGGCATCATAGTCACCGGCAAACTCGTCGAACTCCTCCTGGCGGGCTTTGGCTGGGGACGGTTCGGGAGGCATGGGGAAAGGGGACTCAGTTGGGTCGCGGGCTGGCCTAGCTGTACGGCGGAACGGACTGGTTCACAAGTTGTCCCAATACCACTCCAGCGCCTCTCCCAGACCGTCTGCGACGGAGTGGGTGGGCTCGTAGCCCAGCAGTCGCTGGGCCTTGGAGATGTCCGCCATGGAGTGCTGGATGTCGCCGGGGCGGAAGTCGCGATAAGTCGGGGTGAGGCCGGACAACTCCGGGGCGCGGTGGGCCACAGCGTCTCTCAGCGCGTTAAAGAGTTCGGTCAGGGTGGTGCGCCCGCCCAGTCCGACGTTGAAGGCTTCGCACCGCAGGTCGGGATGTTCTGCCGTCGCGGCCAGGATGTTGGCCTGCACCACGTTTGCCACATAACAAAAGTCGCGGGTGGTGCTGCCGTCGCCATTGATGAAGACCGGCTCCTGTTTGCGCAGCAGGGAAATCCAAAGGGGGATCACCGCCGCGTAGGCTCCGTGGGGATCCTGACGGGGGCCGAAGATATTGAAATAACGCAGCCCTACGCTTTCCAGGCCATGGCATTTTTGAAACGTCGCGGCGTACACTTCGTCCATGTACTTGCTCGCCGCATACGGGGAAAGAGGCGTGCCAATGCTGTCTTCCCGTTTGGGCAACACGGGGTCATCACCGTACACGGAGCTGCTGGAGGCATACACCACACGTTTCAGGCTGTGCTGGCGGGCGCTGATGAGCAGGTTCAGGAAACCAGTCACGTTGGCGTCATGAACCTCGCGCGGCTTTTCGATCGAGAGCGGCACCGAGCCGATGCCCGCCTGGTGCAGCACGTGATCGGCCCCTTCCAGGATGTGGAGGCAGTCATCCAGCAGCCGCACGTCGCGTTCGGCGAACGTGAAGCGGCTCCAGGCCCTCTCCCCCACCGCCTGCTGCACCTGTTCCAGGTTGTGAAGTTTGCCCGTGGCCAGATTGTCAACCCCCACGACAGTCTGGCCGGTGCGGAGGAGTTTTTCGACAAGATGCGAGCCGATGAATCCGGCGGCTCCGGTCACGACCCAGCGACGAGGCTTGGCTTCGAGGGATGAGAGAACGCTCTGATACCGGCTCATTTGCTTGATTGGACTAGGGGTTGCAGCGCGCCCTGCTTCGACTTTTGCCGAGTCGCTTGCAAGGATAAATTTGCACATTCGAAATTCTCGCGGCATGCATGGCGCGCTTCGCATCTGTTCGCACCATGAGTCATCCTGGACCTGAACCTGTTTCCTCGCTGCAGACTTTCCCTGAGCCGACCATCGGGCGGGGGTGGGGAGTCTGGGCCATGACTTGGGCTGCGCTCTTCTGCATGGCTCTGGGGCTCCAGTGGCGGGGCGGAGCGCAAGGCAGTGACCTGGGAGGGGATCCTGACGAGGCGGCTCATGCCGTCACCAGTCTCATGGTGCGGGACTATCTCTTTCAGGCACCTGGGCAGCATCCTCTCCGGTTCGCGGAGAAATATTACGACCGGTTGCCCCGGGTGGCTTTGGGGCACTATCCGCCGGGGTTCTACGGGCTGGCGGGGCTGTGGCTCGGGTTCAAGCCCACACAAGGAGCGTTGCTGATGTTGCAGGCGGTGCTTCTGGCGGCTCTGGGGACGGCAACCGCCCGTGTGGGGGCGAAGCTGGTGGTGCCGTGGGTGGCGGTGGGAGCTGGTTTGCTGGTGATTCTGGCTCCGCCCATCCAGCAGCTCGTGCTGCTGGTGATGTCAGATTTGTTTCTTGCACTGGCCTGTCTGGTGGCGACCTGGGCTATGGCAGCCTATTTGGAGCGTCCGTCAAAACGGCTCGCTCTCGGCTTCGGCTTTGTTGCGGCCCTGGCCATCTTGATCAAGGGTTCCGGTCTCATGCTCGCCTTGGTGCCTCCTCTGGCGATTGCCATTTCAGGCCAGTGGCGGTTGGTGCTCCGGCCCTCGCTGTGGCTGGCCCCATTGCCGGTCGTGGTTTTTGCGATGCCGTGGCAGCTCTTTTCTTACAAGTTCACGAAGGAAGGCATGAGTGGACTGCCTGTGACTGAGCACTTTCGGCGGGCATTCGGCTACTATGGCGATGCGGCCTCGCACTATCTCGGATACCCAGTACTCGTCCTGCTGGGCTTGGCCGCATTGGTCATGGTGATCGGTTGGGTGAGAGGCCGACGCCCCTCGGCCTATGAATCGGCGCTGTGGGCGTTGCTCTTTGCCGCATGGGTCCTGATCTTCACCGTGCCTGCGGGCATGTCGGCTCGCTATCTTGTGCCTCTCGTGGCTCCGGTATTCCTGCTGTTGGCGCACAGCTTGTGCGTGTGGAGCAGGGCGGCGGCAGGGCGGCCCGTTTGGATCGGCGGAGTGATCGGGCTTGGGGTCTTGCTCACTTCATTGGTGACGACAGGTCAATGGATGCCGAGGGACAAAAACGTGCACGGCTACAGTGCCGCAGTGAATGCCATGGTCGCCACACTGCCGGCGCAGCCGGACGTCGCAAATGACGCCTGGCTGGTCTGCTCGGACGCCAGAGGGGAAGGTGCACTCATTGCCGCCGCCGCGTTTGATGCCCAGGTGCGTCAGCGCCCCAGCTTGCGGGTGCTGCGTTCCACCAAGGAGCTTGCCAGCATGGACTGGCTGGGGCGTGACTACACGCCCGCGTTCGACACCGAGACCGCCTTGCTGGAGCATCTGACGAAGAAGTCCGTCAGCTATGTAGTGATTGATGAAGGTGTGCCCGAGGCGGGACGCATGCCGTACTATGCCCAGCTAAAACGGGCACTGGAACAATCTGGCTCCGGCTGGCTGCTCTCTCATTCTCTGCCCGTGGTTCGTGGTCGCGAGCAGGGCAAGCTTCTGGTATATCATCGTGAGCATTATCCTTAGTGGAGATGTGTCTAAAGTTTAGCCCTGTGTTGCATGCGTCCCCGGTTGCTTTTTGTCTCCAATCTTTTTCCCGATACGAAAGAGCCGTATCGTGGTCTGGACAATGTGACGCTGCTGCACCATCTGAAGGATCGCTGGGACATCCGGGTGGTGGCTCTGCGGCCCACGCTGGGTGCCTGGCGGGGGGCGGGATTGAAGTTGTTGCCACGATCCCAGGATGAGATCTTTCGGCCGCACTACGTTCCGGTGCCCTACATTCCCAGGGTGGGCGATGCATGGAACCCCGGGCTCATGCATCGGGCTCTGCAGCGGGAGCTGGTGAGGGTGAAGGCGGAGGGGGCCTGGGACGTGTTGCTGGCAAGTTGGTTGTATCCCGACGGTGGGGCCGCCACCCGGGCCGCAGCCGCAGCCGGTACGCCATCCGTGCTGATTGCCCAGGGTTCAGATGTGCACAAGTATTTGAGGGTGCCCCGGCGCAAGCAGGCCATTCTGGAAGCTGTGAAGGCGAGCCGCGGCGTCATCACCCGGAGCCGCTCCCTGGCGACACTGCTGGGAGAGGCAGGAGCGGAGAAGTCCAAACTTCATCCGGTGCACAATGGCGTGGATGTCTCGTTGTTTCATGGCGGTCCCCGGGAAGAAGAGCGGGGCAGGCTTGGGCTCAAGGACAAGGCCACGGTGATCCTCTATGTGGGGAATCTTCTGCCGGTGAAGAATCCCGAGCTGCTCCTGCGGGCGTTTGCCCGGTTGCGGGCAGGATGGCAGGGGGCACCACTCCAGCTCCGTATGGCGGGCAAGGGGCCCATGAGAGAGGGGCTGGAGAAGCTGGCGGGTGAGCTGGGAATTTCAGGCAGTGTTTATTTCCTTGGCCCCCAGGATGCCGGGCAGATCGCCTCCTGGATGCGGGCGGCGGATGTGCTCTGCATGAGCAGCCACAATGAAGGCCTGCCGAACGTGGTCCTGGAGGCCATGGCGAGCGGCCTGCCGGTGGTGGCGACCGATGTGGGCGGCATTCATGAAGTCGTGGACGCCCCGTGGAAGGGCGCGCTGGTGCCGCCAGCGAAGGAGGAGGAGCTGACCGCAGGGCTCCAGCGTGTGCTGGAGCAGGCCCCCGACCGGCAGCGCATCGCGACCTATGGCTCGGGATTGTCCTGGGATGCCACGGCGGATGCATGCGACCGAATTCTGAGAGATGCGTTGGAAAAGTGAAGGGGGCCGCAGCCGTGAACTGAGCTAAAGCTCCGCACTACTTTCAGCATCCAACGCGGGCGTAGTCCGGTTGTCCCAACCGGTTGGTGAGCGAAGTGATTGATAGGCAGCTTCTCTGCTTTCGCCAGCTTCAGTCGCTTGACGATGCTTCGCGAAACTCTCACAATCGGCCAATGTCTGAAAAGCTGGCACCCTTACCCGAAAATGGGCAGACCTCGATCGAAGCAGAAAGGAAACGTCTGCAGGAATTCTACTCGAACCACCCGGCCGTGATGTGGGCTGGAATGGCATCAATGCTCCTCTTGATCATCGCGTTTGGGGTGATGCTCTGGCACAATTTTGTGACCAGGATGCCCTTTGTGACCGTGCAGAGCTCGCTCGTAGCCTGCGGCATGGCGGGAGCATTCTTCGCCGCCCTTTCCCGCAAACTGTGCCCGATGGAGATGGAGCAGCATCGGCGAAGGGTGAAGAGGGACATGAACACCCACCTGCTTCTGGCGGGTCTGAATCTGGCGCTGTTGATTTGGGGGCTCTGGAAACGAGGGGCGCTGGGCTGAATCTGTTTAGAGGCGGCCATCGTGCCGGGGGCGCGACACAAAATGAATTTTTCCCGTATCTCTTTCTATCGGAATACGTTTAACCTCACGTATGCTCCGACTTCGAGTCACCGGCAACGGCTGTGCAAGCCGCCGGTGGAGCGTCCTCTGGTGGGGAATGGTGGCGGGGGGATTCCTTGCCTCATCCGCTTGGCTCCCGGCGCAGACGCTGGATTTGAAGCGGGTTTTTGACGAGCGGAATCTGCCTCCGGTGCGGGTGCTCATCCAGGAGGGCGAGTACCAGCAGGTCGCACGATTGAGCGAGCTGTATATCCAAAACGGCGCACCCTCCCCCGAGTGGTGGGTCCTGAGGCTGGAGGCGCTCAGAGCCTTGGGACGGAAGGACGATGTGCTGCGTGTCGCCAAGGAGGCGGCCCTTGCCCATGGCAATGACTTGAAGACGCTCATGGCCTGCCATGATGCCGTGTTGGCCTACGGGCAAAAGGATGCCGCTACAGGGTATCTCCAGCAGGTGAATGCCGCGGCTAAAAAGCAGACAGCCAGCCAGCGCACCGCCCTGGATCTGGTGGTGCTGGGGCGAGCGGCACTTGCGGCCGGGGCGGACCCGCAGAAGGTGGTGGCGCAGTTCTATGCGCCTGCCAAAAAGAAGGACCGTACGCTGTTGGAAGCCTATCTGGCGGGTGGGGAGCTGGCGCTCCAGAAATCCGACTTTGCCAAGGCCGCCGATGAATTTCGGGCAGGGCTCAAAGAGCACAGCCAGAACAATGACCTTCGCTACGGTCTGGCGCGCGCCTTCCAGTCCTCCGACCGGAAGCAGAGTCTGACGCTGGCCCAGCAGGTGGTGGAGAGCAATCCCTCTCACGCTGGGGCGCTCTTGCTGCTGGCGGAGCACTCCATCGGAGCCGAGCAGTTCGCGGAGGCGGACAAGGCTCTGGACGCTGTGACATCGGTGAATGAAGATCACCCCGAGGCGTGGGCGATGCGATCCGTGCTGGCCACTCTGGTATCGAACCGGGAGAAGGAAGCCGCGAGCGCGAGGAAGCAGGCACTGGAAGCCTGGGCGCAAAACCCGGAGGTGGATTATGTCATCGGTCGCTGCCTGTCTCGTGCCTATCGGTTTCAGGAGGCCAGCGATCATTTGCGCGAGGCGGTGAAGATGGACCCCGGTCATCTGGAGGCCAAGCTGCAGCTCTGCCACGCTCTCTTCCGCCTCGGTCGTGAGGATGAGGCCTGGAAGCTGGGAGAGGAGATCCGCAAGGCGGATGCCTACAACGTGCAGGCCTACAACATCGGCCTGCTGGAGGCGGAGATGAAAGGGTTCGCGGTAAGGACAGAGCCGGACTTTGTGCTCAAGATGCCGACGCGCGATTCAGCTATCTACGGCGACCGGGCCCTGCAACTGCTGCGTGAGGCGAAGGAAGTGCTATGTGCCCGCTATGGACTCGTGCTGGACCATCCGGTGCTGGTGGAGTTCTTCCCCTCCCAGCAGGATTTCGCCATTCGCACCTTTGGCAATCTGGGTGGGCAGGGCATCCTGGGGGCGTGTTTCGGCACGGTGGTGACGATGAACAGCCCGGGCAGTGTGGCCGCCAACCGCAGCAACTGGGAGAGCACGCTGTGGCATGAGTTCTGCCATGTGGTGACCCTCACGGTGACGCGGAATCGCATGCCCCGCTGGCTCAGTGAAGGCATTTCTGTGTACGAAGAGCAGCGGCGGGATCCTGCCTGGGGCATGCGGATGTCGGGAACCTACCGGAAGATGGTGCTGGATGACAAAACCTTTACGCCGCTGAGCAAGATGAGCGGCGCTTTCCTGAACCCGGAGAGCAGTGACCACCTCATGTTTGCCTACTTTGAGGCGGCGCAGGCGGTGGACTGGATGATCGCCACGTATGGCGAGACCAAGTTCCAGGGGGTACTGAAGGATCTGGCTGAGGGGCGGCGGATCAACGAAGCGCTGGATCGCAATATGGCGTCTGTCCAAAAGCTGGACGCCACCTTTGCCGTTCACCTCAAAGGAAAGGCCCAGCAGTTGGCACCCAGGGCTGACTGGACGGAGCCGGAGAAGGATGCGCTGGATGTGCGGGATGCCTCGGCCGTGGGGGCATGGCTCAAAGATCGGCCCAACAACCTGTGGGGACTGCGCCAGGCCACGCGAAGGTTGCTCGCTGGTGAGCGCTGGACCGAGGCGCTGGAGGTTGCGAGAAAGTTGATCACCCTGTTCCCCGAAGATCCAGAGCCTACGAACGGCTATCAATTGGCTGCCCAGGCCTACCGGGGGCTCAAGCAGCCCCAAGAAGAGGCCGCCATGCTGCGGGAGTGGATGGGGCGCACGGCGGATGCCTCGCAGGCGAGCCTTCGCCTGATCGAGCTGGAGACCGAGGCCCGCCAGTGGCCCGGGGTGCTCTTGGCCGTGAAGCGGTTGCTCGCCATCGATCCCTTCCTGAAACGTCCGCACGAGGCGATGGCGGCGGCTTGTGAAGCGCAGGGGGATCGCGAAGGCGCGGTGGTGGCGCTGAAGCATCTCATGACCTTGGGGCCGGACAATCCTGTGCAGGTGAACTTCGCGCTGGCACGGCTCTTGCAGCCCACGGATGCCAGGGCCGCGCGTCTGCACGTGCTGGATGCTCTGGCGGAGGCACCGCGTTTCCGCGCCGGTCATGAGCTGCTTCTGAAACTCCAGTCTCCCGCGCCTGTTTCTACACCTGTTCCCACCCCGCCTCCAGCCGGGGCCGGAACCCCGCCCCCCGCGCCATGACGAAACGACGTTGTTTCATCTATCTCTGTGCCGGCCTTCTGGCCGGGCTGGGGGTGTTCTATGCCCAGGAGCCAGGCAAGCCCAAGAACTTCGGCATCACCGATGGCTCCGTGCCGGAAGATCCGCGGGATGCCATGCGGGGTGACTTTCCCATGTGGCCGGTGAGCAAGGAACTGCCCAACGACACCTTCACCTTCGCCCGGGTGCGGTACAATTCCTACAGCCACTGGGGCCGTCATGACAAGTGGACCACGGACTATCCCGATGCGGACCTCAACTTTGGCTACCGTTTGCAACAGCTCACCGCCTTGCAGGTGGATCCGAAGGGGGCGATCGTGGATATCAAGGCGGAGCAGTTGCGCCATTACCCCTTCATCTACATGGTGGAGCCCGGGGATATTTCCCTCACGGCGGATGAGGCGCGTACCCTGCGGGAGTACCTGCTCAATGGGGGATTCCTCATGGTGGACGACTTCTGGGGCACCCAAGAGTGGGACACTTTCTATACGGCCTTCAAGCAGATCTTTCCCGAGCGGGAGCCGGTGGAACTGCCGGTCACCCATGAGGTCTTCCACATCGTGTTTGACCTGAAAGTGAAGCCGCAGATCCCCTCGGTAGGGGCGGCGATCGCTGGGCGCCGACGCGGCATCACCTATGAGTGGAACAAGCCCGGCTCGGAGGAGGTGCACTATCGCGGCGTGTTCGATGACAAGGGCCGCATGATGATGATCATCTGTCACAACACGGATCTCGGTGACGGCTGGGAGGAGGAGGGGACGGATCCCTGGTACTTCCGCGAGTTCTCCGAGAAGTACGCCTACCCGCTGGGCATCAACATTCTCTTTTACGTCCTCACCCATTGATATCCTCATGTCTGCTCTGCCGCCTCCCATTCCCGCTCCGGTAGCCGTCCCGGTCCCAGTCAATGAACAGGATCTGGAACGCAAGACCGTGGAACTGCTGCACAGCGCGCATGACCGCATCCTCAAGGAGGTGTCCAAGGTCATCGTGGGTCAGAAGGAGGTGATCGAGCAGATGCTCATCGCCCTGCTGGCGGGCGGGCATGGCCTGATCACCGGAGCCCCGGGTCTGGCCAAGACCCTGCTCATCAACTCGCTCGCCCAGGTTTTCAGCCTCAGCTTCCGCCGCATCCAGTTCACCCCGGATCTCATGCCTTCCGATATCACAGGCACGGAGATCCTTGAGGAAACAACCGAGGGTCGCGACCTCGTGTTCCACAAGGGCCCCATCTTTGCCAATATGATCCTGGCGGATGAGATCAACCGCACGCCGCCCAAGACGCAAGCCGCCTTGCTGGAGGCCATGCAGGAGCATCAGGTGACGGTGGCAGGGCAGACCTTCGTGCTGGAGGAGCCGTTCTTCGTGCTGGCGACGCAGAACCCGATCGAGATGGAGGGCACCTATCCTCTGCCGGAGGCGCAGCTGGATCGCTTCATGCTCAATGTCGTGATCGACTACCTGGCTGAAGACGAAGAAGTGGCGGTGGTGACCCAGACGACCTCCCGCAAGGCTGAGCCCATCCAGCCCATTTTCTCCGGCGAGGATCTTCTGCGTTGTCATGAGCTGGTGAAGAAGGTGCCGATCGCGGAGGAAGTGGTGCGCTACGCCGTGCGCCTGGCCTCTGCCACCCGTCCGCACCGGGAGCATGCGCCGGACTTTGTGAACGAATGGGTGAACTGGGGCGCAGGCACCCGGGCCAGTCAGTATTTGGTGCTGGGCGGCAAGACGCGCGCCGTGCTCCAGGGACGGGCTCATGTGAACTTCGATGACATCAAGGCGCTGGCGCGGCCCGTTCTGCGTCACCGCCTGCAGCTCAACTACCGCGCCGAGGCCGAAGGCGTGACGGTGGACAGTTTGATTGCCAAACTCATCCAGACCGTGCCGCTGCACCCTGTCGCGAAGTGATTCCGTTTTCATCTGTTGCTCTGACTCATGGCCTCCGCTCCTTCCAATGTTGATCTCGCCGCGCTCATGCGTGTCCGCTCCCTGGAACTGCGGGCGCGTCTGGTCATGGAGGGCTTCTGGAAGGGGATGCACCGGAGCCCGCTGCATGGATTCTCCGCGGAGTTCAGCGAGTATCGCCAGTACGTGGTGGGGGATGATCCCCGTTTCATTGACTGGAAGGTGATGGCGCGCAGCGACCGCTCCTATGTAAAGAAGTTCGAGGAGGAAACCAACCTGCGCTGCCAGCTCCTCCTGGATGCCAGCTCCTCCATGGCGTATGGCTCGGCCGGCTTCTCCAAGCTGGACTACGCCGCCACTCTGGGCGCGACGCTGGGACTCTTCCTCAAGGAGCAGGGCGATGCGGCGGGGCTGACAGTGTTTGATGAAAAGATCCGGGACCACCTGCCTGCCCAGGCTCGGTCTGGCCAGTGGCATGCCCTGCTGGTGAATCTGCAAAAGGCCGTCTCCTCCCCGGTGGCGGGTGGCCCCCGGCTGCCCCTGCGACCTCTCGGAGAAATGATCCGCCGTCGCGCGCTGCTGGTGCTGATGTCGGACTTTCTCATGCCGCTCAATGGGCTGGACCAGGACCTCGGCCTCCTGGGCGCCATGCAGCACGATGTGGTGGTGTTTCACCTCATGGATCCGGCTGAGCTGGACTTCCCCTTCACGGAGGGGGCGCAGTTCACGGATGCGGAGACGGGGCGGCAGTTGCTCCTCGAACCCATGACCGCACGGGCCTCGTACTTGAAGCGGCTCAACGCGCATCTGGAGCAGTTGCGGGGCATCTGTGCCCGGCAGGGGGCGGAGTACCGGCTGATTCGCACGGACACCCCGCTGGAGAAGGACCTCTTTGACTTCCTGCATGCCCGTCGCCATCTGGCGGCGCGCCACCGGGCCGCACCCCGAAGGGCCGCATGAACCTGTTGTTTCCATTCTTCCTGATCGGGATGGCAGCGGTGGCGGTGCCCATCCTGCTCCACTTTCGTCGGCAGCCTCCGCAGAAGTCGGTGCCCTTCAGCTCGCTGATGTTTCTGGAGCAGACGCCTGTGCCGCCGCGCACCCGGCGCAAGCTGGAGGACTGGCTCCTGCTCCTGCTGCGCTGTCTGGCATTGCTGCTGTTGGCGCTGATGTTCGCCCGGCCTTACTTCCGCACCCGGGGGGACATGGTGGCCACGACGGGCACCACCTGGTGTCTGCTGGTGGACACGAGTGCTTCCATGAACCGCCCGGGGGCGGTGGAGGAGATGAAGAAGCGTCTCAGCGAGGCGACGGCCATCCTGCGGGAGCAGGACCACGTCATGCTGGCCACCTTTGACAAGGAGCCCCGGGAGTTGCTGGGGTTTGAGACCTGGCAGAGTCTTCCGGAAGGCGGGCGCAAGGCTGAGCTGCAACGGCTGTTGGATGGCGTGAAGCCGGGCTGGCAGAGCACGGATCTGGGGCGGGCGCTGCGCTATGCCGCAGGCAGGTTCCAGGGGCAGGCGGTGGAGGGTTCCCGTAAACAACGGATCGTACTGGTGTCTGACCTTCAGGAGGGCTCGGCGCTGGAGGCACTCCATGCTGACAGCTGGCCGGATAAAGTCACCGTCACCCCGCTGGTGGTGAATGCACCTTGGAAAGACAACTTCGCCCTCTCCACCGCCTCGGTGATGATTGAGGAGGAAGCGGCTGCGGTGCCTGGGAAAGGGGCCGCTCCCACGGGTGGCGAGGGCGCGATTCGCGTACGGGTGACGAGTGGTCGCGAGGCCGCGCATGAAAAATTCACCCTGAAATGGGCAGAAGGAAGAGAGCTCGTTGAAGCGTCTGTGCCACCTGGGGGCTCCCGCATTGTCCGTGCGCCAGGCAGGCCCGATTCTACGGCGGCCGCAGATGGGGAGTTGCATCTGTCGGGGGATGCGGTGGATTTCGACAACCAACTGTATGTGGCCAAGACACGCGCCCGGGAGTTGCGGATTGTCTGTGTGGGAGATCGGCTGTCCCGTACGGATACGGCCTCCCCCTTGTTTTACCTGGTGCGGGCCTTCCAGCCAACGGCGACGCTGAAACCGGTGTTGGTGGAGAAGACCCACCAGGACCTGGGTCGCGTGGATCTGCCTGGTACGGCGGTGGTCTTTGCGTTCGGGGAGGGGACGGAGGGTTCTGCCGCCATGTTGAAGGACTGGGTACAGGCCGGTGGCGCGCTGGTGTATGTGGCTCAGGAGGGGGACAAGGGCGGTCTGCTGCGGGCGATCACGGGCGAGGTCGGATGGGGGTTCAAGGAATCAGCCTCCGGCGAGGCTTTGCTCCAGGATCTGGCGTTTGATCACATCACTCTGCGGGCGTTTGCAGAAGCAGGCGTGCGTGACTTCAACAAGGTCCGGTTTTGGAAACATCGCCAGTTGGTGCGTGGAGAGTCTGCCGATGCACCTGCAGGCAAAGGGCAGGTGCTGGCACGCTTTGATGACCGGGTGCCCGCTTGGATGGAGTGGACGGCTGCAAGCGGGCGCCTGCTCTACGTTGGAGCCAGCTGGACTGGGGCGGAGAGCCAGTTCGCCGTCTCCTCCAAGTTTGTGCCCTGGCTGTATGGCTTGCTGGACTGGGCATCGGGAGGCACTGCGCTGGGCACGGTGTACACCGTAGGGGATAGCATTCCCGCTGCCGCAGGCAACTGGCAGGGCACCGTGTCTGTGACCGGGCCGGACGGGAAAACCGCGCTGTGGGATGCAGCCGAGGAACCCACCTTCAGCAGGACCAGTGTGCCAGGGATCTATCGCTTCGGCACGGGGGAGGCGGCCCAGTCTATCGCGGTGAATCTGGCAGCCGCGGAAGGGCGTCTGGCCCCCCTGCCAGTGGAGCGCCTGACGGAGCTGGGCGTGACTTTGGAGCCCTCCCTAAGTGGTCGCGTGAGTGCCGATGCGGCCGCCGCGCTGGTGCGCCGGGAGGATGCGCTGGAGGAGCAGCGCCAAAAGCTCTGGAAGGCCGCCCTGCTGGCGGCCCTCATCGTATTGTTGATGGAGACCTGGCTGGCGGGCCGGCGTGAAGGGAAAGCCCGCAACCCTGAAATACAACCCGCATGATGCCCACGCCATGAAAACGCCCTCTGTCCCCCACTTGCTCGCCAGGCGGTTCGAACCTCTCATCGAGGCGGAGCGCACGGTTCGTGGGTACAAGTTTCTGGCTGCGATGTGTGCTGTCGCGGTGGCGGCCCTGGCGCTTTTCTGGCTGGGGTTGCTGCCCCTGCCGGAGCTGCGCGGCTCCAGCCGCGTGATGGTGCCGCTCGCCGTGTACGCGGGGTTTGTGCTCTGCGCCGCCGGCGGTTGGTGGTGGATTTCCCGCCGCCCCGTGGACTTGCTGGAACTGGCGCGGGGGATCGAGGAAGAACATCCCGAGCTGCAGGCCGCGCTGCTCACGGCGCTGGAGAAGCCGGACGATGTGGCGCTTTCCCGCTATCTGCATGAGAAGGTGGTGAAGGATGCAGTGCGGCATGGGATCGCGCACGACTGGATGGGCAAACGCCGCCGCCAGCAGGTGCTGTGGTGGAAGAGTCTGGGCATGATCTCCCTGCTGGTGCTGGTAGGGATGCAGGCATTGATGCTGCTGCCCGGACTGCGCCCCACCCCTGTGGTGGCGCTGGCGCCGCCTGAAGTTCCCGCCGGGACCCCGGCGGCCAAGTTCGAGGTGGAGGTGCGCCCGGGCGATGTGGAGGTGGAGCGTGGGACGCGCCTGGTGGTGGAAGCCCGCTTCAAGGGCGGCGTGCCTTTAAATGCGGCCGTCGTGGTGAGCACGGATGCCGCTGGCGAACAGGAACTCCAGCGTGTGCCGATGAAGGCGGGAGTTGAAGCCTCGGCCTTCGGTGGAGTGATCACCAAGGTGGAGAAGGACTGCTTCTACCGGGTGGCCTATGGAGAGCAGTCGTCCCCCGCGTTTCGCATCACCACCTATGTTCACCCCGAGCTGGTGCAGTCGGATGCGGTCATCACGCCGCCAGCCTACTCGGGCCAGCCGGTGAAGGATGTGAAAAAGACGCAAAACGTCACCGCACTGGAAGGCTCCCAGGTGAAGTTTCGCATCAAGGTGAACAAGCCTGTGGCCCAGGCAGAGCTCTATGGCGAAGACAAGAAGAGTGTGCCCTTGGTGCCTGCGAAGGATGATCCCCTGGTGCTGGAAGGCACGATGACGCCCGAAGCGACCCAGAAGTACCGGTTGCATCTGGTGGATGCTCAGGAACGCTCCAACAAGCAGCCGCCATGGTTCAAGGTAAATATTCTGTCCGACCAGCCGCCGAAGGTGGAGATCGTCTTCCCGAAGCGGGATCTGGCGGTTTCACCCATTCAGGAAATGCCGCTTGAGGTGAAGGTGTGGGACGATCTGGGCGTGCGTCGTGCCGGGGCAGTTTTCATGCTCGGGGACCAGGAGCGCGAGGTGCTGCTGGCGGGTGACAAGCTGGAGGGCAAGAAGCACCACGAGCTCAAGACCTTGATGGAGATGGAGGCGTTAAAGGCCGAGCCGCGGCAGTTGCTCTCCTACTATGTGTGGGCAGAAGACGCGGCCCCAGGCGGCCAGATACGGCGCACGCAGAGTGACATGTTCTTTGCCGAGGTACGGCACTTTGAAGACATCTTCCGTGAAGGGGAGCCTCCCCCAGGAGGAGAGGGGGGCGAAGGCGGCGGCTCGCCCGCCACCAAGCTGGGCAAGCTGCAGAAGGAGGTGCTCAATGCCACCTGGAAGGTGGTCCGGACCGCAGGCACGGGGAAGAAATTTGACCAGCTGGAGAAGGACATGGGCGTGCTCCATGAATCCCAGGATATTGCGCGTCAGCAGGCGGAGGAGGCCATTGGCGAGGCGGAGGACGAGGAAGTGAAGGCGGCTCTGACGGATGCCCACAAGGCCATGCAGGAGGCGGTGAAGACGCTGCACCAGGGCATTGAGAAGAAGGATCTCCAGGCCAATACGACGGCCCTGACTCCGGAGCGTCGGGCTCTGGAGGCTTTGAATCGCGCGCAGAGCCGGGAGCATCGCGTGATGCGCAATCAACAGCAGCAGTCCTCGGGTGCCTCCAGCCAGTCGGAGGAGCGCCAGTTGATGCAGCTTGAACTCAAGCAGCAGGAGAAGCGGTACGAGGAAGAAAAAGCAGCGGGTGAGGAGAAGACCGCAGCGCAGCAGGAAAATCTGCAAGTGCTGGCCCGTCTGAAGGAACTGGCCCGGCGGCAGGAGGCGCTGGCGGAGAAAATCAAGGAGGTGGAGAATCAACTCCAGCAGGCCAAGACCGAGGGGCAGAAGCAGGAACTGGAACAGCAGCTCAAGCGGTTGCAGGAAGAACAAGAACAGCTCCTCAAGGATCTGGATGACCTGAAGGAACGCATGGACCGCCCTGAGAACCAGGCCAACATGGCCCAGGAGCGGGAGCAACTGGACCAGGCCCGCGAACAGGTGCGGGAGGCGGCTGATCAACTGGCGCAACAACAGACTGGCAGTGCCGCCAGTGCGGCCACCAAGGCCCAGGAAAATCTTGAGAAGGTGCGCGATGAATTTCGTGAGCGCACGGCCCGCCGGTTCGCGGAGGAGATGAAACAACTCAAGCAGGAAACGGCGGACCTCGCCAGCCAGCAGGAAAAACTGGCGGAGCAGATTGCCGGGCAGGCTGCTCCCCAGGACCAGAACAAGGGGAAAGGCAGGGAGTCCAAAGATCAGGTGGATGAGCTCAAGGAACGTCTCCAGGCCAACCAGGTGTCGAGGCAGGCCGAGACCCAGCGGGAATCTCTGGAGAAGCTGATGGAGCAGATGCGCCAGTTGAGCGAGCAGGCGGAGCCTTCCGAGCCTCTCCTTTCCACCGCGTTACATGATGCCATGCGCAAGGCCCACTCAGCGGGCATTGAGGACGCCCTGGGCGAGGCCCGTGACCAGGTGCAGTATGGGCGCATGGCCGATGCTCAGGCTCAAGAGCGCAAGGCCGCCAAAGGCATCGAGGACCTGAAACAAAGCGTGGACAAGGCCGCTGAAAGCGTGCTGGGCAGTGAGACCGAATCCCTGAGGATGGCCCGCGCAGAACTGGACAAGCTGCTGGAAGAAGCCTCCCGTGATGCCAACCGGGGCGAACCGGCGCCACAGAAGGAAGGCCTGGCTCAGGGCGAAGCGAAGCAGGCGGAAGGAAATAACTCGAAGACAGCCCAGGCGGGGAAGGCCGGGGAGCAAGCCGGCCAGAAAGAAGGGGATGGCACCTCTACCGGCAAGGAGCAGGAGAAAGGTCAGCCCGGCCAGGGGAAGGGCCAGGAAGAATCCAAGGAGCCCTCGAAAGAAGGTGGCACGGCGCAGGCCCAGCCCGGTGAGCAGGGCAAGCAGCCAGGGGCTGGCCAACAACCTGGAGATCAGCCAGGGCAGGGGCAAGAGAAAGGTGGCCAGCCAGGGCAGGGGCAGCCGCAGGGTGAGGGTCAGGGCAAGGGGCAGCAAATGACGGCTAATGAGCAAGGAGAGGGGCAGGGCCAGGGCCAGCAGCCCGGCCAACGACCAAGTCAAACTCCCGGTCAAGGGCAACAACCAGGTCAGGGCAAGGGGCAGCAAGGTCAACAGGGGCAGAATCCCGGACAGGGACAAATGGCCGGAACTGAAGGCAGCCAGGGTCAAGGACAAGGGCAGGGCCAAGGCCAAGGTCAGCGTGCCGGTCAGCCCGGGCAGGTGGCGGAGGGATCGCCACGCGGTGGCAACCGCCGGGGAGGCGGTGCTGCGGGTGGCGGGGGAGGTGAGTCCACGGCTGGCGATTCCGGCGGTGGTGGTGACGAGTGGTTTTTTGACCAGCCGGAAGAACTGGCCAACGACAGCGCGATCACGGGTGCCAACTACGAAGGCTGGGCCGATCGTTTGCGCCGTGTCGAGGAGGCTCTTTCCTCCCAGGAGCTGCGCGAGCAGGCGGCCCGGGTGCAGGACAATGCCCGCAATTTGAGAGTGGACTCCCGCCGCAACGATCTGCCTCCGCAGAGCGATCAGGTGCGCATGCAGATTGTTCAGCCGCTGGCCGAGCTGCGGGACCGGGTGATGGAGGAGCTGGCCCGCAAGGAGTCCGCCAATCCGCTGGCTCCGCTGGACCGGGATCCGGTGCCGCACCGCTTTCGCGAGCAGGTGCGCCGTTATTACACTGAACTCGGGGGAGGCAATTGATTCACACGAGCATGGAGCACAAGGGCTGGGTCTGGCAGGGTTGGGAAGGCGTCTGGCCGTGGGTGGCCGGGGGCGTTGCGTTGGCGGCACTCGTGGCGCTGGTGTACAGCTACCGGCAGGCCACGACGCATCCGTCGCGGAAGCTGGCCGGCTGGATGTGCAAGCTCGCCGTCTTCGCTCTCCTGCTTCTGGCATTGCTGGAGCCCATGTCCGTGACCCAGACGGCCAAGAAGGGCGAGAACGATGTCCTGATTCTGGCGGACGACAGCGCGAGTCTGGCCTTGAAAGACCCGGCTACGGGGAGGCCCGTCGGCATGATTCCGGGAGTGGAGGCAGGGGCGGTCCCTCCTGCGGGATGGTGGAAACAACTTGAAGTTGTCTTTCGCGTGCAGGCGTTTTCATTCGACGACCGGCTGCATGACCGGGCAGATCTCTCGACCCGGAGCTTCGGAGCCACCCGATCTGCCCTGGTGACGAGTCTGGAGGCGCTGCTCAAGCGGTTTGAAAAACAACCCGTGGCCGCCGTCGTGGTCTTCACCGATGGCAATGCGACGGACGCAGCGAAGCTGGAGACGCTGCTGGCCTCCAAACCGGGAGTGCCGGTCTTTCCGGTGATGCAGGGCTTTAAAGAAGCCCCCCGTGATCTGGCCCTGCAGAGCGTGGATGTCACCCAGACGCCATTTGAAGACTCTCCGGTGGCCGTGAGCGCCCGTGTCTCGGCCCAGGGTTTCGACAAGGAGGAGCTCAGTCTGGTGATCCGTGATGAGGCGGGAAAGGTCGTGGTGACGGAAAAACACCAGCTTCCTGCCGGGGCGGTGGATCATGTCTTTCAGGCCCGGTTCCGTCCGGCTAAGACTGGGCTTTCCTTTTATACCGTGACCGTGGTTCGCTTGGCAGCGGCGGGTTCGCTGGATGACGAGGGCAAGCTTGCCACCGCGTCAGGGGAGACCACGCTGGAGAACAACCGTCGCACCATCGCCGTGGACCGGAAGACTGGCCCCTACCGGGTGCTCTATGTGGGCGGGCGCCCGAACTGGGAATACAAGTTCATGCGCCGGGCGCTGGAGCTGGACAATGAGGTGAAACTGGTGAGCCTCATTCGCATGGCCCGCCGGGAGCCCAAGTTCCAGTGGCGCGGCCGGGAGGGGGAGACGTCGAACCCGCTCTTCCGCGGCTTCAGTGGCGAGGGCCAGGAGGAGGCCCAGCGGTATGACCAGCCTGTGCTGGTCCGGCTGGGCATCAGCGACAAAAAGGAGCTGGCTGACGGGTTTCCGCGAACCCCGGAGGAGCTGTTCGGTTCTTTCCGTGCCGTCATCCTGGACGACGTGGAGGCAGATTTCTTCACCCAGGAGCAGATGGATCTGCTGGAGAAGTTTGTGAGTGTGCGCGGCGGCAGCCTGCTCATGCTCGGTGGGCAGGAAAGCTTCCGCCTGGGCAAGTATGATCACACCCCGGTGGGGCGGATGTTGCCGGTCTATCTGGATGCGGCGGGTGCCGGGCCGGCTGGACTGGTGCAGGATGCCGCGTTCAACCTCACCCGGGAAGGCTGGCTGGAGCCGTGGATGCGCCTGCGCAGTGTGGAGGGGGATGAGGAGAGCCGACTGGCCAACATGCCCGGCTTCTTCTCCGTGAACCAGACGACGGCGATCAAGCCTGGGGCCAGTGTGCTGGCGACGGTCACGGACGGTTCAAGGAAAACTCATCCCGCCTGGGTGGTGCAGCGCTACGGCAACGGCCGGGTGGCCGCGGTGATGGTGGGGGATGTGTGGCGGTGGGGCATGCGCGACCCCGAGTCTCACGCGGATATGGACAAGGCCTGGCGCCAGATGATGCGCTGGCTGGTGGTGGATGTGACGGACCGGGTGGATCTGGCAGTGCCAGTGACGGCGGGGGGCTCCCATGAACTGGTGACGCCTCAAGTGCGGGTGCGGGACAAGGCCTTCCGACCCCAGGATGATGCGAGCGTGAAGGTGGAGATCGTTGAACCGGACGGCACCAAACTCAATCTTGCGGCCGACCCTTCGAGCGCAGAGGCGGGGATGTTTGAAGCTGCCTCCCATGCCAGCCGGGCCGGGGCCTACCGGGTGAAGACGACCGTGCAGGACAGCACCGGTGCCGTGGTGGGCGAAACCACGACGGGATGGGCGCTCAATCCGGCGGCCGCAGAATTTGCCTCGCTCACCCCCAACCGTCCACTGCTGGAAAAAATCGCCCAATGGTCGGGCGGTCGCGTTTTGCAACCTGACGAACTCGCGGCGTGGGCTGCGGAACTGCCCCAGTCGGCCATGCCGATGATGGAGATTCGCAGTGAGCCCCTCTGGAATCAATGGTGGCTGCTCCTGCTGGTTGTGGCCCTGCTGGGCACCGAATGGTGGCTGCGCCGCCGCCAGGGCTGGAGATAACGATAGAGGTTTCTGAAAAGATCGATGAAACGACTTTTGCCATTTCTGATGACTGCTGCTGTGGGAACCCTCGTGGCTGCCGAACCTGTGCCTCCGCCGAGAGATCTGCGGGTGCTGGTGGTGATGGGGTCGGAAGGCGCGGCGGAATACAAGCCGAGATTTGAAAAAGAAGCCGAGTCCTGGCAGAAGGCCTGCGAGAAGGCCCGCGTGGCTTGTGAGGTGGTTGGCACAGCCTCAGAGAGCAAGGACAAGCCGGACTTGAGTTTGATGAAACAATGGGTGGAGGCCGCCGCCCAGCAACCGGAGCAGCCGGTCTGGGTGGTGCTGATCGGACACGGCACCTTTGACGGTCGCGAGGCGAAGTTCAACCTGCGGGGACCCGATCTCACCCCGCAGGAGCTGGCGACCTGGATGAAGCCGCTTGTGGGTGAGGTGGCCGTGATCCAGACCGCCTCCTCCAGCGCCCCCTTCTTGAAGTCCCTGGCGGGACCCAAGCGGGTGTTGATCAGCGCCACCAAGAGCGCGGACGAGGTGTTCTACACCCGCTTTGGCCAGTTCTTTGCCGAGGCTGTGAGTGGCTCTCGCGAGCCGGATCTTGACCAAGACGGGCAGGTGTCTCTGCTGGAGGCGTTCTTATGGGCTTCCAAGCAGGTGGACCGCTTCTTTGCGACTGAGGGAAGACTGGCCACAGAGCATGCGTTGCTGGAGGACAACGGTGACGGAGTCGGCAGCCGTGCCGATTCGTTTGACGGCCTGCGTGCCGCCAAGGCTCCACCGGAAGGCAAGACGGCTGATGGACAGGTGGCGAAGCAATGGAGCCTCCTCCTGAGTCCCGATGATGCGTTGATGACCGAGGAAGTGCGGAAACACCGGGACGAACTGGAGCGCAGCGTTGAAGCGTTGAGAGCAAAGAAAGGGACGATGGCCGCGGATGCTTATTATGCGGAATTGGAGAAGCTGCTGCTGGAGATCGCGAAGATCTATGAGACGGCGGGGGATAGTTGATGGGGGCGGACGTCGATGCTGCGGGATTTGATCGTTCAAACTTTATATTGCTCAGGCCGCGTTACGCCAGATCGACTGAGCAAACTAAAGTTTGTACTACGAACAGCTTCGCGCCAGCACACAGGCTGACGGCGGCAACAATGGCAGGATGAGTTATTTCATCTGCCGGTGCGGAGGGAGAGGCGGTTGTAGTTGTCGACGTAAGGAGAACAGACCAAATGGCGCGCATTTTGGGGGGGCACCAAGGAACCACCTTGAGGCGGCCGCCCCAGATCGAAGCTGATCCCCAGCGGGGATCTCTAACACAGCCCAACGTTGGACGAGCCCTAAGCGAGTCAACGTTGGGTACCCCCGCGGAGGACGATCAGGTGGGAAGGCCGACCGCATCTGCTTTCTCCCCACCGCCGTCAACACCCCCACGTCAGTCGGACCTGATGTCATGCGCTGACTGACGTTCGCGGCAAGATGCCGCAAACAGCACGCAGGATGCGTGCGCTCCCCGAGCTTCCCTGGCACAGGCCATCTGAAGCCTGTCAGTCTATGCTTCACCACCCCAGGTTCCTTGGCAGGCACTAACTGAAGCATCTGCCGTATAATCCCCTGATAAGTCGTCCGTCCGCCCAACATCCCGCTTCCAATCGTTCCAGCGAATGACCAATGGTTCTAGCCGTCACAAGGGGTGCCAAAGCGGCGGTTCCCGCGCACTCCAAAGATGCTTCGCATCCAGGTGGAAGGGTGCTTTTCGTCATGAGATGGCGGTTCAGCGTCTGATGTCGGAGGCCTGCCGGTATGGAAAAATTCCCAGAACTCTCAACGTCGGGCTTGTAGCCGCATCCTCTTCGAGGAAGAGCTTCACTCCGGCGTCGGTTCATTGTCGGTACTTAAATTCCCCAACAGCTCCCCGCACAACCACAGCATCCGCGGCAGATGAAACGGCCCTTTCCACAAATTCCCCTTCAGCCGCACTGACGGCGTGCCATCCCGGTGCAGGTAGCCATACCACTCACCATGCTCAGCATCGGGAAAGTTGGCGAAGCTCCAGTCATGCACCTTCTGGTGCCAGCGGGCGTATCTGGGCTCTCCTGTTGCCTGCCATGCCATCAGGGTGGCGATCATCGCCTCGCAATGGGGCCACCAGAATTTCATGTCGTGCCAGTACTCCTGCACCGGCAGTCTGCGCAGATCGCGGAAATAGAAGAGGCCGCCGTGTTCCTCGTCCCAACCGCGTTCCCACATGCAGTCCAAAATCTGGAGCCCCAGTTGCACGCGCGTTTGGTGATTTCGCAGGCGGCCTTCATGCAGGATAAACCAGGCGCACTCGATGGCATGACCGGGGTTCAGCGTGCGGCCGTCAAAGTGATCGATGATGCTGCCATCCGGAGCGACCGTTTCCATCAATACCGCAAGATCCGGCTTGAAGAACAGACTCTCAATCGTGCCAATGAAGTGATCGATCCATTCTGAAAGCGTACGGCCGGAGATTGACTGATCCCCCAGATTCGCCCGCAACTCCTGCGCGGTGGCGATGCCGATCATGAGCGGGCCGATGCCGATCATGGGACGAGTCTCGGGATTGACCTTGGGCGTGACCGCGCCGGGCTCAAAAGCATGGTGCAGGTAGCTGGCGAAGTCACTCTTTGCGGCGGAGGCCGAGGCGTCGCTGCCGGTGGCGCGGGCCAGAGCGGCGTGGGCGATGGCGGCGAACGACTCGCTGAAGGCGTAGCGGCGCATGCGGAGCGGTTGGCCATCCCGCGTGGTCGTGAAGTACATCTTGCCCCGGTCGCTGGCGCTGTAGCCGTAACGGTCCAGAAAGCCCACGCAGGAGATCGCCGCATCGAGCCATTCCTGACGAGGTTCGAGGGAATGATACAACGTCGCGAACATCCAGGCGGCCCGGCCCTGGAACCAGATGCTCTTGTCCGTGTCCAGGATGCTGCCGTCTCGATCCAGGGAGGTGATGATGCCTCCATGTTCATGATCGAGACCGTGGTTCAGCCAGAAAGGCAGAACATCTTGAGTCAAGGTCCGTCGATAGAGCTCGCGGAGGTGCACCCGATGAGCCGGGTCAGCCAGGGTGGGGGTGCTCATGGCGCGGGGGCTGCGGTGATCCAGCCCAACTCAAATCTCGCGAGCCGGATGACTTCGTAGGCGCCTTTCTCGCCCGTCTCATAGAGGCAGCCCACCCGGCCGTCAGGCAGCCGGGCGAGGATGGAATACGCAAACCATCCGGGTTCGAGGAGCCTCTTTGTGGACCAGGTCTTTCCGTCGTCCTTGCTCACATGCACAGTGCCCCGGTGACGTTGTTTGGCGCTGTCAGGTCCGGAGTAGAGGAGGTGCGCGGCATCATAACGGAGGAGGGACGCGGCACATGGAGGGGCGCGGAGCTGCGGCACTTCATACACATCAGACCAGGTCGCTCCGCCATCCCGGCTGACCGCTGCTTTCCGGCAGTCGGAGGTGCGGTGCTCATCTCGCGTGTTGAGCATGACGCTGCCATCAGACAACTCTGCCATCTGCACTTCGTTGACGCGGCTCACCATTTGTCCCTTGGCGTTGGGGGCGGTGGCTCCCGGCGCGTTGTTGCCCATCTGCCAGGTTTTCCCGCCATCGTCACTGTACACCGCATACACGTTCCACTGACCAGCGGGGCCTTCATTGAATGGGATGACAAGCCGCCCGGCGTGAGCCCCCGCCCTGAGCTGGATGCCGATGCCCGGTCCGCTGGCCAGAGTCGTGACCTTTTCAGCGCGTTTCGTGGCGGCGGTGACGTCCTGCGGTGCAGACCAGGTGGCTCCGTCATCCATAGAGGTCGTGAGCAGGTTTTTCACCACCGCCTCGCCCGTGACCCCGGTTTGCAGCCCCTTGTTGAATTCGGAGAGTCCCGCTGGATAGCGCTGGAACATGACGAACACCCGCCCGGTCCGGGCATCCTGCACCGGCACGGGATTGTTCAACGAATGATCGCCGTCATCCTGCACCAACTGCAGGGGCGTCCAAGTCGAGCCGCCATCGGTGCTGCGCTTGAGGATGATGTCATTGGCCGACTGATCGCCCAAGGTTCGCCTGCCTTCGGCAAATGCCAGCAGCGTGCCCTTTTGCGTGACCAGCAGGGCGGGGATGCGAATGCCGCCGTACCCGCTTTCACCCTTCGTAAAGACGTCAATGTGATCCGGATCCGCAGCGTCTATACTTCTCTGCATTAAGAATTCGGGATTTCAAAGAGCTGGAAGTTTTCAGTTACCAAGGATTGCAGATATCTGCGATTGGCTTCGCTCAGTGAGTCAAGATACTCATCGATTGCCGCCCTGAAGAGCGCAAAGCTCTCAAAGTACTTGTTTCTCAAGCATCGAGTCTTCACCAGTCGCCACACCCGCTCGATAAGATTCAAATTCGGTGAGTAGGGTGGCAGGTAGAGTAGCTCTATGCCAAGCCCTTCAGCCACCTCCCCCACCAGCCGGCTTCTTTGATACCGAGCGTTGTCCATCACCAGGGTTATGGGCTCGTTTCCATAGGTTTCGTATATCTTGGTGATCAAGTCACACACCACCTGCTCATTGATCGAGTCCGTGGTGCGAATGCTGACAAAATCATGATCGCGGGTCTCCACGGCTCCCAGCACGTTGTAACGTTGCCGCCCACTGGCGCTGGGTACGAAGATCCGGGTGAAAGACCAGATCATGCCCAAAAACGAACCCAGCACAAAATGGGCGGCATCAACGAAAAAAACCCGCCTTCGCCCCTGCTGAGCCTCGTCCAGGCGGGGCAGCAACTCTTCATGAAGGAACTCAAATTGCAGTTGCACATCTGCTCCCCCGGGCACCGCGGCGGTCTTGCGAAACTTCAAGCCCAAGCCGATCATGATCCTCCTGGCCTGGGCGTCGGAGAGCCGGATGCCGCTGATTTGCTCGATTCTGGCAGCACCTTCACCTGAGGTGGCGACCGGATCTTGCTCAAAAGACTTGGCAATGTGCTCCAGCCATGGAGCAACACTGCTGGTGGGCCTGTAATAGCGGTCCTCCAAGAGCCCGGCCAACCCGCCATCACGGTAGAGCTTGAGATAGTTGGTGACGGTGTCCTCGCAGAGGCTGAGCGCCTGGGCAATGGCCTGATGTGGGACCTTGAGATGATGCAGCCGCACCGTCATCAACCGGTGGCGGGTCCGCAGGTCAATCTCTGGATCGTCGAGTTCTTCGGCAATAGCTTCAAGGTCTTCGCTGCACAAATCAATCTTGATCATGTGTCTATAGTACTTCCATCGAACCTACTAGCAACCACATAACAACCGAATCCGAAATCTTCATGCAGAGAAGTATAGTCGCCCGATGGCGAACACGACGACGCAGGCAAATCTTGAAAGCAGGGGGAAGCGCATGGGACAACATAGTATCTCCTGAGGCCATCGGGGAAGTTCGGCCTGCTTGTCTTACTCCCATACAGGTAGAAGGATCAAAATGATGTCTTCGACTTGAAGCCTGCGGCGACTGCGGCGAAAGCTGCAGCGCTCCGGTCCCCCAAAAATGGAAACCTTCCTCCACTGCCTGATTTCAGGCTTCCAGCACATCGTGCCGGAAGGGCCGGACCACGTCTTGTTCGTGCTGGGGCTCTTTCTGATGTGCCGGGAGATTGGGGCCTTGCTTTGGCAGGTCACTCTTTTCACCCTGGCTCATTCTCTCACGCTTGCCCTGGCGCTCTGTGGTCTGGTGACCCTCCCGGATCGCCCGGTAGAGATCCTGATCGCCCTGAGCATCGCCTTCATCGCGGTGGAAAATCTCGTTTTGAGAGATTTGAGCCGTTGGCGACCGCTGGTAGTGGTCGTGTTTGGTCTGGTCCACGGATTCGGGTTTGCCGGCGCTTTTGTGGAGTCAGGAATCCCTCTGAATGATCCGCTGGTGGCAGTGCTGGGCCTGAACCTGGGGGTGGAACTGGGACAGCTAGCGGTTCTGGCTGTGGCATTTGCGTTATTCGGCCAGTTTTGGGAGCGCGGCTGGTATCGGAGGGCGGTCACTGTTCCTGGCTCGCTGGCCATTGGAGCTCTGGGGTTAACCTGGGCTGTCATGCGAATGTCCGCCTGAGCACAGTCTCACGCTGCCGCATGGTAAAGGTTTGCAAAACGCTTGGATGCCCATATTTTGCCGGGCGATGCGTCCCAAAAACGTCCTTTTGACCCTCTCCGTACTGTGGCTGATGCTTGGTCTGCCGCTGGCTTCTTTGCAGGCCCAGTCACCCGGGGGCGGCCAGCCTGGATCGACCGCTCCAGTGATCACTTCGTCGGCACCGGGTACGAGTCCTCCGGGCGCGCAGCCGTCCGCTCTGGACGGCGGGATCGGCAATATCAAACACAAAATGGGGTTGTTGTTTTACCCCATGGTGTTGCTCTCGCTTTTCACGCTGGCGCTCATCTTCTTCAATGGGTTCACCATCCGTCAAAATGCCGTGGTGAGCGATGCCTTCATGAACTCGGCGGACGCCCTGATCCGCAAACAGGACTACTTGGGCCTGCTGGCCGTCTGCAACCGCCGCAATGAGTGTGTGGCCCGCGTGACGGCCAAGGCCCTGGATTTTGCCACGAAGAACCCGACTGCGAGCTTCGATGAAGTGCGGGAAGTGACCGAGGCGGAAGGCAGCCGTCAGGCGAGTTTGATCCTCCAGCGCATCTCCTACCTGGGTGATGTGGGCTCCATCGCCCCCATGATGGGGCTGCTGGGCACGGTTTTCGGTCTGATCACGTCCTTCAACCAGATCTCTCACACCCAGTTCGCGGGCAGCCAGGCCGTGGGCGTGGCTACCGGGGTGTATGAAGCTCTCTTCTGTACGGCGGCAGGTCTCATCATCGGCATTCCCGCTCTCATGATCTACGCCATGCTGCGCGGCAAGGCCCAGCGCCTTGTGTCGGAACTGGAGTCTGCCAGCACCCATCTCATGGCCCTGCTTTCCGCCCAGTACAAGCGGGCGGCTCGCGCCGCTGCATCCCGCTCGGCTGCTGCCTCCGCCGGGCATGGAGCTCATACGGAGATTCCCGCGCTCTGACCAGCTTCCTGGCTCGGCCGGGCTCATCCCCGTGCAGGTTCTGTAACAAACGAGGTGACTTGAAGCCTGGTGCCGCCTGCGGTGCCCCCAAAAAGGATCGAACGCATGAAATTTCGCAACGTCAGCAAGATTGAGCCCATTCCGCTACAGTTGGCTCCCCTGATCGACATCCTTTTGCTCCTTCTCCTGTTCTTCATTATCACGATGAATTTCGCCAAGCAGGAGACGGAAATCGAGATCGCTGTGCCTGCTGCTGAGGAGGGCAAGGAGAACACTGATCGAACCTACGGAGAGATCGTGATCAATGTCAAAAAGGACGGCACCATCCTCATGGAGGGGCAGACGCTGACGGCAGAACAGCTCCTGACTAAACTCAAATTGATCGCGAGCATCCAGAAGGATCAGGCCGTGATCCTGCGCAGTGACGAGAATAGTCTCTACAAGTTCACCATTAATGTTTTGGATGTTTGCCAGAAAGCAGGCATTTGGAACGTGTCTTTTGCGACGCGACCACCAGAATCTGATGCACCGGGCGGTGCGCCGCCGTCGGCACCGGCCCCCTCGGCAGCTGCCTCCACCGCCTTGTAGCGCGCGTAAATTTCCAGAATTTTCATGAAAGCCCCAGCCCTGGTACGTTCCACCGGTCTTGTCATTGCCAGCCTCGCCATGGGGGTGGGAATGGGCTCGACGGGATTCCAAGCCACCGCGTTGGGGCAGGCGGTGCCACGTGCTGTTCCCGTTGCGGAGCCGGCTGCTCCCCGAGCCATCCCGGTGGAGACACCCCAGGCACCCCCCAGAGCCACGCCTGCGGTAGATCCAGGCAGAGTGCCCGGACCAGATGAGGACCTGTACGACTATGCGACGCTGACCTACAACCAGCAGGACTACAAGCTGGCCATCAAGCCCTACACGGACTACGTGACGACCTACCCGCTGGGTCGCCATGGGGCCGAGGCCTGGTTCCGTCTGGGTGAATGCTACTACAAGACCAAGCAGAACGACGACGCCAAGCGCTGCTACAATGAGGTGCTGACCCGTTTCCCGCGCACCGACAGCGCGGGCTTGGCGGCCTACCGCATGGGCATGTTCTCCTACAACGCGAAGGACTACGCCAAAGGGGCCACCTACTTCGAAATCGCGGAGAAGCTGGGCACCAATGTGGACTTCAAGCTGGGTTCCGTCTTCAACAAGGCGCTCTGCTACAAGTACTCCAATCAGAAGGAAAAGGCGCTGACGGCTTTCAAGGTGGTGGCCGGAGTGAAGGGCGGCGATTTGCAAAATCGTGAGTTTGCCCTTCAAGAAGTGGCCTTGGGCTCCACCGAGCTGGGCAAAAAGGAAGATGCCATCGCCGCCTATCTGGAGATCATCGGTGACGCCAAGGATGACAAGGTATTGGGCGACGCCCTGATCCGCTCCGGCCTGCTCTACAACGAGACGAACAAGCCGGCGCAGGCGCTCAAGAACTTCGAACGCTCCCTGGCGCTGAAGGACCTGCCATCTGACAAGAAGGGGATTGCCGTGTATGGCCTGATTCAAGGAAACTATGTCAAGGGCGACTACGACGGGGCCATCGACACTTACACGAAGAATGCCACCGTGGTGGCGCCCGAGGATCTCCAGGGCAAGATGCTGCTCATCGTGGGCAATGCCTACAAGAACAAGCAGATGTACCGCCAGGCGGTGGACACCTTCCTGGTGATCGAGAAGAACCATCCCGACACGAAGGAGGCCCTCGAGGCCGGCTATCAGAAGCTGGTGTGTTTCTTCCAGCTGAACGACAAGGACATGCCCACCTTCGCGGAGCGGTTCGAGGAACGCTACGCGGCGAAGTTCCCGGGGCATGAGTACCTTCTGATGTCCCGCCTCATCCGGGCAGACTGGTGGTTCAGCAAGGCCGAATACGTGCAGGCGGCCGCCGCGTTTGCGGGGTTGGACGTGAGCAAAGTGCCAAACAAGGTGCGTGCCACGGTGATTTACAAGAAGGGTTTTGCCGAGGCGGAGGCGGGCAAGTACACGGATGCCGTGAACACCCTGACGATGTTCATCCAGGAGTTTCCCAAGGATGCCAACCTGCCGGTGGCACTCGCCCAGCGCGGGATTGCTTTCAAGGGCATTCCGTCCTTCGACAAGGCGCTGGCGGACTTCACGGTGATCATCAAGGACTTCCGCGGGCATCCGGCGCTGGAAATGGCCTACTATCAGAGCGGTGACATCAAGTCCCGCTTGCGTGATCTGCCGGGGATGATCGCAGACTTTGAGACGCTGGTGAAGACATTCCCGGCAACTCCGGCAGCAGCCGAGTGCTGGTATCGTATCGGTCGCGGATACTTCGATCTCAAGACGCGCGAAGGTTATGGCAAGGCCTTGGAGCCCCTGCGCAAGGCGATTGAGCTGGACCCCAAGAAGTATCTTGATGAGGCAAGCCAGTTGCTCATCTCCTGCCAGACGCTGCGCGAAGACGTGGACGGTGTTTCCAAGGAGATTGACAAGTACTTTGAGGCGCGTGAGACGGCGAGCGTCTCCCCGGCCATCCTGGCCTGGTTGGGGGAACGCTACTTCAAGCGGGACAACTTCAAAGCTGCTGCCAAGTACCTGGTGAAGGCGACCACGCCTGACAATCCATCCGGCACCCAGGGCATTGTCTGGAACTACCTCGGCATGGCCGAACTGGAGAATGGCAACTACGACGCTTCCATCCGTGCTCTCGACTTCTACCTCGCGCAGACTCCCGAAGGGGCGAGCAGGGCCAAGGCGCTGCTCACCAAAGGCCATGCCCTGCTGGGCAAGAAGAGCCTGGACGAGGCCGATGCCTGTGCCATTGAAGGCCTGCAGATCATGAAGGAAGGCCGCCTGCATGCCCAGTTGCAGTTGCTGCAGGGGGATGTCTTCATGGCACGTGGTGAAGTGGCTGCCCCCACAGGTGATCTCGACGGTGCCAAGGCCGCCTGGCAGAAGGCTGCGGGTAACTACGTCGTGGTAAGCCAGGTTTTTGTCGATCCCGAGATCACTCCGGAAGCCGCTCACAAGGCGGCTGATGCTCTGGACAAGCTGGGGCAAAAAGACAAGGCGAATTCCCTGAGAGAGCAGATCAAAACCAAGTACCCGAACTTCGTGCCGAAGGGCCGGATCAAGGACAAGGAAGTGTAAGGGTGGGGGGAGCTGCGGGCAGGAGTCGCTTGCCTGTAGTGTGTTGGTGGCGAGAGTTGTCGTGAAAGACCCTGCTCGGCTTTGTCATGGCGCTTCCTCACAAGGTCCACCAAAGCGGCGATGCTCGCCGCAGTCCCAAAAGCGCTGCGCGCTCAGGTGTTGTGCGAGGTGGGCAAGAGGGCGGGTCCTGAGGGCTTGCGATGCCGGAGGGTGAAGGACGAGCTGCGATCGCTGAACGTTCACCACCTGGCGACGAAGTCGCTTTGGAGTGCGCGCGAGAATCGCCGCTTTTGGGAGACCTTTTGAGGTTCGAGCATCGAAAGTCATGAGCGGAGGATCACTGTCGCGAGCTTGTACCTGCAACCCCACGCTGAAAAAAAGCCCCCATCCGCACCAAGGCGAATGAGGGCTTCGAAGTCTGATACTTGAGAACGACGACCTAGCTTGAGAGATAGGCTTCGTCCTTGATGTTCTTGTGGAAGTCATCGCCCTGCACCGTCGCCTGCACGTAGCCGGCGCGGATGACGAAGTCACCGAAGTGCTCTCCCTCGTTTCGCTCCGTGGCGTAGCGTTTCAAGATGGGGGCCAGTACGGCTTGAATATCCTCTGCGGCCACGTCCTGACGATACAGCTTGCTCAGACGCTGGCCCGCATGACCACCGCCCAGATACAGATTGTAGCGATCTGGACCGCGACCCACGAAGCCGATCTCCGAGATGAAGGGGCGGCCGCAACCGTTTGGGCAGCCGGTCATGCGAATCGTGATTGAGTCATGACGCAGGCCCACATCTTCCAATGTCTCCTCCAGAGTGGTGAGCACATCCGGCAGATAGCGCTCGGCTTCTGCAAGGGCGAGGGCGCATGTTGGCAGAGACACGCAAGCGATGGAGGCGAGGCGGAGGGCGCTGCGCTCATGGCTCTGGTGCATGCCGTACTTCTCGAGCAGGGCTTCCACCTCAGCGCGCTTCTTGGCGGAGATGTTGGCGATCTGAAGGTTCTGGTTTGCCGTCAGGCGGAAGTCGCCGTCGTGGATCTTGGCGATCTCGCGCAGTCCCGTGCGCATGGGGTAGCCGGGGGTGTCCAGTACGCGCCCACCCTGCACGAAGAGGGTGTAGTGGAAGTTGCCACGCTCATCCTCGACCCAGCCGTAGCGGTCCCCATTGTCCTTGAACTCATACGGACGCACGGGTTCGAGGTCGTACCCGAGGTATTTGTTCAGCTCGGAAAGGAACCACTCCGGGCTGCGGTCTTGAATCGTGTATTTCAGGCGGGAGTGCTTGCGGTCGGTGCGGTCACCGAAGTCGCGCTGCACCAGCACCACTTTTTCCGCCACGTCCACCACCTTGTCAGCGGGGCAGTAGCCGATCACGTCAGCGATGCGTGGGAAGGTGGCCTCGTTGCCATGGGTCATGCCCATGCCTCCGCCGACGGCGACGTTGTAGCCGACCAGCCTGCCTTCTTCCACGATGGCAATGAATGAAAGGTCGTTGGCGAAGATGTCCACATCGTTGCTCGGGGGCACGGCGATGGTGATCTTGAACTTGCGGGGGAGATAGGTCTTCCCGTAGATGGGTTCTTCATCCTCCTCGCTGCTCTTCACCTTTTCACCGTCCAGCCAGATCTCGTGATAGGCCCCCGTCTGGGGTGTCAGGTGGGTGGAGATGTCGCGGGCGGCCTTGATCACTTCCTCATGCACGCTGGAGAGGAAGGGGTTGGGGTTGCACATCACGTTGCGATTCACGTCACCGCATGCCGCGATGGTGTCCATGGCCGCGTCATTGATCTCCTTGATCGTGCGCTTCAGGTTGGTCTTGATGATCCCGTGAAGCTGGAAGGCCTGGCGGGTGGTCAGCTTGATCGTGCCGTTCGCATAGGCATCGGCCATGCGATCGGTCTCAAGCCACTGGTGCGGGGTGGACACGCCACCGGGCACGCGAATGCGGAGCATGAACGAATAAGCCTTCTCCAGACGGTGCTTGCGGCGGTCCGGGCGCAGGTCACGGTCATCCTGCTGATAGCTGCCGTGGAACTTGATGAGCTGCTGGTCGTCTTCGGAGAGGGAGCCGGTGGAAAGGTCGGCCAGACCCTCCGCGATGGTGCCGCGCAGGTAGTTGGAGCGGGTTTTGATGCCTTCGTTGGCGGACAGTTTCTTTTCAGACATTGGCGTAGATGCCGCAGGTTGGCGGGAAGGGGTTGGAAAGAGCGGCGGGGTTGGGTGTTAGGAAATAAGACTTGGCTGGGCGGTCCTCAGTACACGTCGCGCTGGTAGCGCTTCGTCTTTTTCAAATCCTCCACATAGGCCTCGGCGGCCTCGCGGGATTTGCCGCCCTCCGTGGCGACCACGGAGATGAGGGCCTCGTGCACATCGTTGGCCATGCGGGCGGCATCACCGCAGACATAGAAGTGGGCACCGTCCTGAAGCCAGGCATAAAGCTCCTTGCTGCGCTCCAGCATGCGGTTCTGGACATACACCTTCTCGGGTTGGTCACGGGAGAAGGCGACATCCAGTTTGGAGAGGGCACCGCTCTTCAGGTGTTCCTGCCACTCCACCTGGTAGAGGAAGTCATAGGTGTAGCGCTGGTCGCCAAAGAACAGCCAGGACTTGCCGCCCTGACCAAGGGCACCGCGGTGCTCTACGAACGCGCGGAAAGGGGCAACGCCCGTGCCAGGGCCGACCATGATCACCGGCACGTCCGAGGAGGCGGGCAGGCGGAAGTTTTTGTTCTGGTGGTTGTACACAGCCACCTTGTCACCCTTGTTCACCAGATCGGCGAGGTAAGTGGAAGCAACTCCCTTGCGGCTCACGCCATGCGCATCATAACGCACTGAGGCGACGGTGAGGTGCACTTCGCCAGGGTGGGCGAGAGGGCTGGAGGCGATGGAGTAGAGACGCGGGGGCAGCTTCCGGAAGATGGAAACCAGGTCCGCAGCGGAGAGGCCCTTTGGGGCATAGTCCGCGATCGCGTCGGCGATCCAGCGTCCCCAGAGGTAATCCTTGAACTTGTCCTTGGCATCTTCGCTCAGCAGGGTGGCCAGCTTTTTGGACTTCGTCAGTGCCTGTAGCTTGGTCAGCACAGGGCGGGACAGCGCCGTGATGTCAAAGTCTTCGCGCAGAGCGTCGGACAACGGCTTGCTGCCCGAGCCGTTGAGGGAGACATCTTCGCTACCGCTGAGCTTGGCGGCCTTCAGGATGCCCTGCACCAGGTCCGGGGCGTTCACGGGGATCACCGCCAGTGCGTCACCGGGTTCATAGACCAGGCCGGAGCCGTCCAGAGAGATCTCGTAGTGCCAGGTTTCCTTGGAGGTGCCTTTGCCATTCAGCAGCACACGTTCCAGGAGTTCCCCACCGAAGGGGTTCTTCTTCCCGTAGGCGACGCTGGCAGGCGCTGCGGATGCTGAGCCTCCGGCCGCGACCGGGGCCTGCGCAGAGGGCGCGAGGGCACGAAGGGCGGCAAGCGCCGCCTCCAGCCAGGTGCGGTGATTTTCCTCATAGTCCACGTCGCAATCCTGACGAGGGGAAACGCGGGTGGCTCCGAAACCGGCCAAGCGGGCGTCAATATCCTTGCCAGTCTGGCAGAAGCGTTCGTACGAGGTGTCGCCCAGGGCGCATACGGAGTAGTGCAGCTTCGGAAGGGCCAGAGTCTGGCCCATCAGCGCCTTGTAGAAGGAGGTGGCGGATTCCGGAGGATCCCCGTCGCCCCACGTGCTCACGATCACCAGGAGGTTCTCGATCTTGGCCAGGTCTGCCGGAGCGATGTCCGACATGTTTTTCACGGTGGCCTGGAAGCCGTGTTTTTTGGCCTCCTTGGCGGAGAGATCGGCGAGCTTCTCGGAGTTCCCGGATTCCGTCCCGTACAGAATGGTCAGTTTCACTGCCGTGGCGGGTGCCGCCGCAGCGGGCACTGCTTCTCCGGCAGAGAGGTAACCACCGAGCCAAAAACGTTGCGCGGGGGAAAAACTGGCGATCAGGCTTTCGATGGACCGACGTTGGTCGGGGGAGAAGGGCGAGTGCTCGGGAAGCATTTCAGGGATGAAGTTCACTGGGATGAAGGGAACCCAACGAAGCTGCAAGTACGTTGGACCGCAAGTTTAGTCCTGAATTGCGACCGCGCAAGGAGTAATTCCAAATTCCCCATGGGAAAAGTAGGATATTGCGCAATGTGCTCATTTTGAATGATTCACTGCTGTAAGGAATCGAGGTGTGACAAGCTGTCGCCGCACAGAGGGTGCGATCTTAATTGACCATCTGTGAGAGCCGCCGAAGGGCTGATTCGCCTCGGGAAGGGGTGGGGCTGACTCTTGGGGCATTGCTACTTCTTCCACCAGTCACCCTCGCGTTCCCAAGGCTGCCGTGGGCTCTCATCATCAGGCGGCCGTTTGGGGCTGCGTGGGAGGATGACTGGCTTGTCCTCCTCGTCCTCTTCGGATGGGGTGGGGTGGCGTTCGCGGTAGCGGAGGGTCAGGGCTCCCGCCAAAAAGCAGAGGGCACAAAAAGCAAGCAGGCCCAGCAGGCTCCAAGCAAGGGCATCCGCCGCTGGAAGAGCTTCTGACCGGGCTCCGTATTCAACCACTGGGCGCGTCTCCGTCGCGGCAGGCGGAGTCGTCTCCTCTGGCTCGAAGACCAGGGGAACAGTGGACTCATCCGGCGCTTTCATCCCCAAAGAGCAATCGCATGGGAATCATGTGGGAGAAGACAAAATCGTGCTTCTGGAAGAAACGCTGGCTCTCTGCGCTGATCCGGTCAGTGAGGAGGGTGATGCGTTTGAATTTTTTCTCCCGTGCGAACTCAATGGCGTGTTTGAGGAGCATGGAGCCATAGCCCTGGCCACGGTGCATGGGGTGGACGATGACGTCCTCCATAAGAATGACAAAGCCGCCCTCGGCCGTGCTGATGGTGAAGAGCAGGTTCACCATGCCGATAAGCGTGTGATCGTTCCGCAGGACGAAGATGCGGCCGCGCAATGGCTGCTCGAGAATGAGCCGGAGCCCGTGTTCCTGCTTGATCCGATTGGGGGTAAAGTCCTCCTCCTCCCCGAGCAGAGCCATGACCAAGTTCGCCAGTTGTGGAAGGTCTTCCAGCGTGGCGGGCTCGATGCGGGGTTCAGACGGTGCGGACAGTTGAGGCATGTGAGTCCATCTTATACTCTTATGGACCGGCGCGAAAACGATTTCTCGCCCGCGTGGGGCGGGATGAAGGTCGGATGACTCAGAAGTTGACAACCGATTCGAACCCGTTAGTTTGCCCGCCCCATTGATTCCAGCGGTGCGCCGCAGGTGTCATTTATCCTTTCATCCACCCTGCGAATATGCCCAGCAAACGTACCTACCAGCCCTCCAAGCGCACCCGCAAACAACAGTTTGGGTTCCGCGCCCGGACGAAAACCGTGAACGGACGCGACATCCTGCGCCGCCGCCGCCGTGCTGGCCGCAAGCGTTTGCTTCCCAAGGGTGTGGAAGTGCACTTCAAGCGCCACACGCAACAGCACAACACGAGCGGTTACCCGTCGTACTAACTTTTTCCGCCCGTTTCAGGGCTCCGGCCCGCAGTCATGCGATTTCCCGCCGCGCGCCGACTTCGGAGTGCCTCCGAATTTGGTCGTGTGCGGTCTGAGGGCACCACTTACCCCGGGCGCTACGTTGTGCTCGGGGTTTTGCGTGCCGATGAGGAGGCACCTTGGAGGTCCGGCCTCATCACCTCTCGGAAGGTGGGCGGCGCGGTGCAGAGGAATCTGGTGCGTCGCCGTCTCCGGGAAATTTTGCGTGCCACCCCTCTCGCTCCGGGAGTGTGGCTGGTGGTCATTGCCCGCTGGAAGGCGGCCGGTGCCACTTTTGATGAACTGCGCACCGACTTCCAAAAAGTCGCCAAACGCGCCGGTGTCTTGGTTCGCGAGAATCCTCCATCCCAGTCCCAGACGCGGCCAGCGGCCCGTGAAGCGGAATGAAGACAGTCATACGCATCGCCATCCGGGGCTATCAAATTTTCATTTCCCCGGTGCTGCACTTCGTGGGTGGCCCAGGCAGCGGCTGCCGGTTTGAGCCCACGTGTTCGCATTATTTTCTGCAGGCAGTGGAGCGGCATGGTGTCATGCGCGGCGGCTGGATGGGTATCAAACGGATCGGCCGCTGTAACCCTTGGGGTGGGAGCGGACATGATCCGGTGCCGGACTTGTCACCTGGAAAGTCCACAGAATGTCATTGCCAGAACGGTCATCCGCTCCACCAGTCTCCCTCCACCACCCCGGAGTCTGAGATACCGCCCCGTCCCCCCGTGTGACGTGCGGTGGCCAACCGAGGGCGGCGGCATCTACCGACCCCAATTTCACCATTTTAGCATCACACACTTTCTCTCATGGATCGTAAAGCTTGGATTGTCGTCACCCTCTGTGCCATAGGCATGGCGTTCAACTTCTGGTGGACTGCGAAGCATCCGCCGGTGCCGGTACCGCAACCGCCGCCCGCATCTGCTGCCCCGGCCCCCGCTGCGGATCCCGCCCAGGCAGTCGCCACCAATCCCGGCGGCCTGGCCAATCCTGCGACTCCCGCGGCACCTGGTGCGGCCGCGCCTGTGGCCGAGGAGAAGATTGAGCTGAAGAATGCCAGCGCGATCTACACCTTCACCAACGTGGGTGGCGGGATCGCCTCCGTGGTGATGCTGGACACCAAGGATCACATCAGGCTCAACCAGCACGGGAAGGCGGCCATTGGCGCCCTCGGTACGGCTGCCAAAGCCTATCAGGATCTCACCTACCACGTTGTCGAGAAGACGGACAAGCGTGTCGTGTTCGAGGCGCTCTCCCCCGAGCAGGTGCTGGTGCGCAAGGAGTACAGCTTCTCAGAGGGATCTGGCAGCAGCGACCACCTCGTGGAGTTGAAGGTCACCATCAAGAACCAGTCCAGCGCAAAGCTGGTGCGTGACAGTTATTACCTCTATACCGGTGCCGCCTCCTCCCTCCGGCCGGATGAAATCGAGGCACCCGCCTTTGTGTGGAATGACGCCGGCGACGCGAGCAGCTTTGCCACGGGCAGCTTTCGTGACGGTGCCGGATTTCTCGGTTTTGGGGGTCCAGTGGTGGAACTGCAGAAGAACTTCCAGCACCTCCGCTGGGGTGGGGTGATGAGCCGCTTTTACACCACGCTCATCAGCACCAAGACGGATATCCCGGCCAAGACCTGGGCCACCCGTTTCCTCATTGATCACTCCAATGACGAGTTCAAGGATCACAAAAAGGCGCTTCAAGATTATGCCATCCACGGCGGCGTGGGCCTTCCCACCATCGAGCTGGAGCCCAATGCCAGCACCTCGGTGGACTACCGCATCTACATCGGGGCGAAGATCTTCCACGATCTGAAGAAGATCGACGTGGCCGAAGGCCAGCCGAACCGCCAGATGCAGTACGTCATGTTCTATGGCTGGTTCACTTTTGTGAGCCGCGGGCTGGTTTTCCTGCTGCGCTGGTTCCACGATCTGACGGGCAACTGGGGTGTCGCCATCGTGTTGTTAACCATCACGGTCCGCAGTCTTCTGTGGCCGGTGCAGGCCCGTTCGAACGCCACCATGAAGCGCATGGGGTTGCTGGCACCGAAGATCAAGGAACTACAGGAGAAGCACAAGGACGACCCGCAAAAGGTCAACACAGAGATGATGCGCATGTACCGCGAGTATGGGGTGAACCCGCTCGGGGGCTGTCTGCCGCTGCTCGTCCAGATTCCCATCTTCTTTGGCTTCTACTCGGTGCTCCGTTATGCGGCAGAGCTTCGCGGTCAGCCCTTCTTTGGCTGGATCCAGGATCTTTCCCTCCCGGACACGGTGACCACCCTCCACCTGCTGGGCTACCACCTTCCGTTGAACCCGCTGCCGCTGCTCATGGGGTTGACGATGTTCCTCCAGATGAAGCTCACGCCGCAGCCGGCGTCGGCTGACAAGACGCAGCAGCGCATCTTCATGTTGATGCCGTTCATGTTCCTGTTTTTCTGCTACTCGTTCGCCTCGGCGCTGGCGCTGTACTGGACGGTGCAGAACATCTACAGCATCTTTCAGGCTCAGGTGAGCCGCCTGTGGCAGAAGGATCCCGTGCTCGAAAAAAAAGCGGTGATTGACGTGAAGCCCGCCTCTGGTTCGGGTCAACCTGGCAAGGACAAGAAAGACAAGGCTTCCATCCCGCGTCTGGGTGGGGGAGGCTCCAAGTCCAGGAAGCCCAAAGCATGACATGACCCTGCCGCCGCTCGAGCACGCCCGCCAGATCCTGGATACCCTGCTGGGGTATCTGGGGTTCGTGGTGCGGATCGAGGAGGAGGAAGGAGCTGAGGGGCCGACCCTGCAAATTTTTACTGAAGAGGCGGACGCTCTTGTGGGGCACCGTGGCGAGGTGTTGGATGACATTCAATACCTCGTAAACCGCATCTTGCAGCGGCGGGATTCCGCCGCGCCCCGGGTGCGGGTGGATGTGGAGTACTTCCGGACCATGCGTGAGGATCGCATGCTCGAGAAGGTGAAAGAGCTGGCCGAGCGCGTCCGGCTGACCGGCCAGCCTGCGGTGCTCAACCCCATGAACAGCTACTATCGCCGGTTGGTGCACAATATCTTTGTGAACGACCCGCTGGTACAGAGTGAAAGTGGGTCGGGGGATGAGCGCTTCAAGCGCATCACCCTGAAGCGTCGTCAGTCTTCAGGGGGGGGCTCCGGCCCGGCGTAGAACCTTGGGCGAGAGGTTCTGCTTGCGTTCTCAGTCTGCCTTGTTAAGTTCACTACCCTCTTACCCCCTTAGATTTTTTTAACGGAACCGGAACGCCATCATGAGATCTGACCTCGTCGACAAAGCCGCTCAAATCATCAACGATCCCCCGGTGCTCATCAATATGGTGTCCAAGCGGGTGCGCCAGTTGAATCAGGGTCGCCCTGCCTTGGTGGAACGCCGTCCCGGCATGAGGGAGGCAGATATCGCTCTTCAAGAGATCATTGAAGGCAAGATCAAGCGCGAAGACATCGAAGAAATTCCGGTCTGATTCCGCCGCCAGGCGGTTCTTTCGGCCCTTGCTCAAGGCAGGGTTGCCAAAGGGAGGAGAAGTGAATCCAGTGGCGGGCCTCGTGTCCCGCCGCGTTTTTTTGTTTAGATTGTGCCATGAGTGACATCACCATCAACCGCAAGGCTCCCCGGGACTATCACATCCTGGAACGGTATGAGGCGGGAGTCCAACTCAAGGGCACAGAGATCAAATCCCTCCGTCAGGGGCACATCACGCTGAGTGATGCCTTTGCCCGTGTGGAACGTGGGGAGGTGTTCCTCTACGGTTGCGACATCAAACCGTATGACAAGGCCAGCCATGAGCAGCATGAGGCCAAACGCAGTCGGCGTCTGCTTCTGCACAAGAACGAGATCTTCAAGCTCTACGGTGCCAGCCAGCAGAAGGGGCTCACCATCGTAGCCCTGCGTGCCTACTGGAAAAACAAAAAGGTGAAGATCGAGATCGCGGTCGGCCGTGGCAAGGACCAACGAGACCAGCGCCACGACCTGAAGGAAAAGGTGGAGAACCGCGAGGCCCAGCGTGAGATGGCCCGCTTCAACGAACGGGGTGGCAAGGCCAAGGGCAAAGCCTCCTGACCCTCTTCCCCTCGTCCCTGGCGCAGGTTGGGTGCCGACATGGTTGCCAGTGGAAGTAATTTCCTTTTGCCCGTAGAATACCGTTCTGCGCCAGGTCTTGCCCTGCCCAAGGCGAGCCGTGCCGCCTCCAACCCCTTGACGCTGAGCTGATGGAGGATTGATTCCGTCTGAAAGCTCCGCGGTTGACCGGGGTGGCTGTTGTTTCCCATGATGGGAAAAAGGAACCGCCACCGCGAGGTGCCCGATTCAGTCATAGCAAGCTGTCTGCCCCGCGGAGGGCCTCCATGTAAGGAGTCGTTCGTCAGTGAAGGGGGGATGTCAGCTTCAATGAAACAACTCTATGAACGACATGAAGACTTTGATGCCCACATGCATTGCGCTGGCGGCGTTCTCGTTTGCGGCAGTGTCCCAATCGGCCAGGGCCGAAGACAAGGTGATCGACAAAGGACGAAGGCTCGCGGAGAAGCTCCTGGACGCCACCTCAGAAAAGGATCGTGATCGTGATCGTGACCGCTCCCGCGACAAAGACAATGATCGTGACCGGGATCATCGCGACCGCGATAGGGATGGCTACTATTCCCGCCCAGCCAGTACGTTCGTGGTCACGCTCGGAAACGGCTATGCCGGCCGCGGCTACTACTACGGCCCGCCCAATGCAGGTTACTACTATGAGCGCTCGGGGGTGCGGTTTTACCGTGACCGGGATGCCGTGCCGCGCCAGTACTGGCGCAGTGAGTGGCGTGAGCCCGCGGCAAGTGAGAACTACAGCCGGACGGAAGCATCCGTCCAGCGGGCGCTGGCACAGCGTGGGTACTATCGTGGACCCATCGACGGTGACATGGGCCCTGGCTCCCGTGCCGCTGTGGCCCGCTATCAGGCGGACAAGGGCATGAAACCCACAGGCGCAATCAATGACAGCTTGTTGAGGTCGCTGGGGCTGTAACGTTCGGTGACGCCAGCTGAGCCGTCCTGTGATTTAAGTGATCAGTTGGAAGGAGTGGTGGTGCCCTGTTCCGGGCGGACAAGTGTCCCCGGAGCAGGGCTTTCTGTTTTGAGCCGCGATGACATCTGGGGAAGCAAACATCGCGATTGCGGCACGTTATGGCCAACTTTGCGCCTAGCACGGCAGGACCGGCACTGCGCCCTAAACCGATTCATGGGCAACAGACTTCCTGACTCCCATGAAAACGCTGATTCCTGGTTCCCTATCTCTTCTGGTGTTTGCTTTGGCAATGGCCCTGCCCGCTTCTGTGGAAGCAAAGGATAAAGACAAGGAGCGCCGCAAAGCGGAAAAGTACTACCACTCCAAGTACTCCCACAAGCACAACAAGTACCACCACGATGACCGGTATGTGTACCTGTCCCGCCCCCGGTCCTCCTTTGTGATCACCTTGGGCACCGGCTATGCCGGCCGCGGCTACTACTATGGACCGCCAAACGCCTCGTATTACTATGAGCGCAGTGGTGTGGCGTACTATCCCACGCGTGAGGCCGTTCCGAGATCTTATTGGGGCAGTGGCAGTGCCTCTTACAGCCGCACGGAGGCCGAGGTGCAGCGTGCACTGGCGCGCCGCGGCTACTACCGCGGCCCCATTGACGGCGACATCGGCCCGGGTTCGAGGAGTGCCATTGCCCGCTATCAGGCAGACCATGGCATGCGCCCCACCGGCAGCATTACCTCGGGCCTTTTGAGATCGCTGGGTCTCTGAGCATGATGAATTTCTTCCACCTCCTTCTCTAACACACGGGCGGCCGGGTGATTCACAACTCGGCCGCAGCCGCTTCCAGCAGGATCCGCTCCGTCTCCTCCCAACCAAGGCAGGGATCGGTGATGGACTGGCCGTAGCTGAGCTGGTCGAGCGACTCCTGCAGGGCCTGGGCTCCTTCGACCAAGTTGCTCTCCAGCATGGCGCCGATCACGCCCTCCGTACCGGAGCGTCGCTGTTGGACGATGTCATGGAAGACAGCCGACATGCGGCGGAAATCCTTAGAGCAGTTCGCATGGCTCGCATCGATCATGACCACGGGGGGCAGGTGGTTTTTGTTGAGCAAAGCCAGGGTTTCGCGGACTGAACCCGCATCGTAGTTGGGCCCATTCTCCCCGCCACGCAGGATGACGTGGCAGTCGGGATTGCCTTCCGTGGCAACCACGCTGGCTCGGCCGCTTTCATCGATTCCCAGAAAAGTCTGAGGCTGGCGGGCTGTCTTGATGGCGTTGATCGCGGGCAGCACGCCGCCGCTGGTGGTGTTTTTAAAGCCAACCGGCATGGAGAGTCCGCTGGCCATCTGGCGATGGGTCTGTGATTCTGTGGTGCGGGCTCCAATGGCGCTCCAGCAAGTGAGGTCCGCGATGTACTGGGGGGTGATAGGGTCCAGCATCTCCGTGGCCGTGGGCAGGCCCAGATCGATGACTTCACGAAGGAAAGTGCGGGCGAGGCGCATCCCTTGGGGGATGTCATGGGTGCCGTCCAGATGAGGATCCATGATAAGCCCCTTCCAGCCGATGGTGGTGCGGGGTTTCTCGAAGTACACCCGCATTACCACCATGATGCGGTCTTTTACGCGATCAGCGAGCCCAGCCAGCTTCTGCGCGTACGCCTGGCCTGCCTTCAGGTCATGGATGCTGCACGGACCCACGATGACCAGAAAACGCTTGTCTGCCCCGGAGAGAATGCGGCTGATCTGCTGGCGGGATTTCGCCACAAAATCGGCATGGGCATCGCTCCTCGGGATCTCTGTGCAGAGCTCCTGCGGAGAAGGGAGGGCAGTATTGGTGCGAACGTGAACGTTGGAGACCTGGATCATGGCGGCCCTGCCAGCGTAGGGGTTGAGTGGTGAGATTCAAGTTCTCAGTTGGGGGGTGGGGGATGAGGCGCACCGTTCAGTGTCAAAGCGAGTCTGCCGCAGAGTAAAGGAGGCGGGGTCTCCGGCCCCGCGGTCTGTGGGAAGGGCGGAGCGGGAGGGGGATCAAGGGACGCTTGGCGCGTGAGCGGGGCTGGGAACCCCCGCCTCCTTTACGCACGAACAAGCGACGAGGTGACCTGGCCGCAGGTAAAGGAGGCGGGGTCTCCGGCCCCGCGGTCTGATGGGTGGCCGGAGCGGGAAGGGGATCAAGGGACGATTGCAGCGTGAGCGGGGCTAGGAACCCCCGCCTCCTTTACGCACGAACAAGCATCGAGGTGACTTGGCCGCAGAGTAAAGGAGGCGGGGTCTCTGGCCCCGCGGTCTGTGGGATGGGCGGAGCGGGAAGGGGATCAAGGGACGATTGCAGCGTGAGCGGGGCTGGGAACCCCCGCCTCCTGTATTCAAGAACAAGCATCGAGGTGACTTGGCCGCGGAATAAAGGAGGCGGGGTCTCCGGCCCCGCGGTCTGTGGGGTGGCCGGAGCGGGAAGGGGATCAAGGGACGCTTGGCGCGTGAGCGGGGCTGGGAACCCCCGCCTCCTTTACGCACGAACAAGCGACGAGGTGACTTGGCCGCAGAGTAAAGGAGGCGGGGTCTCTGGCCCCGCGGTCTGTGGGATGGGCGGAGCGGGAAGGGGATCAAGGGACGATTGCAGCGTGAGCGGGGCTGGGAACCCCCGCCTCCTGTATTCAAGAACAAGCATCGAGGTGACTTGGCCGCGGAATAAAGGAGGCGGGGTCTCCGGCCCCGCGGTCTGTGGGGTGGCCGGAGCGGGAAGGGGATCAAGGGACGCTTGGCGCGTGAGCGGGGCGGGGTCTCTGGCCCCGCGGTCTGTGGGATGGGCGGAGCAGGAAGGGGATCAAGGGACGATTGGAGCGTGAGCGGGGCTGGGAACCCCCGCTTTCTTTACACGGGAACAAGTGATAGGTGATCCGGGGAGCCTGCCATCTTAACAGCTTGCGTTGACAGTGGCGTCATGGAATTGCATATGGATAAAATGTATCCTGCAATGCCGCCCGATTACCTCGATCCCAATCTCGAGATCGCCAAACATGGGAAAGTGCTCCCTCATTGGCAGCAAGGCGAAGCGTATGTGTTTGTCACCTGGAGGCTGGCAGATGCCATCCCGAAGGAGAAGATGCTGCCTCTTGCGGCGTATCGAAAGACTTGGCTTCAGTTGCACCCTGAACCTTGGGACGCCAGGACTGAATGGGAGTATCACGAGACCTTCTCCAAGCAGATTGACGCATGGCTGGATGCCGGGAGCGGCAGTTGTGTGCTCCGTCGAACAGATGCGAGAGAGATCGTCGTGGGTGCATTGCAGCATTTTGAAGGTGAACGTTATCTCCTCGAAAGCTACGTGGTGATGCCCAACCATGTGCACGTGTTATTTCAGCCAAATGCCTCCCATGGGCTCGGCGATATTGTGCGTTCTTGGAAGCAGTACACTGCGTCGAAGATCAATGCGCTTCTAGGCAAATCTGGTTCGTTGTGGCAGGAGCGCTATTGGGATCGGTTGTTGAGAAATCCTGCGCATCATTGCAAGTGCCGTGAGTATGTTCGTGAGAACCCCGCGAAAGCGAAGCTGCGGGATGGGGAGTTTAGTTTTTGGGAGCGTGAGCGGGGCTAGGAACCCCCGCCTCCTTTACGCACGAACAAGCGACGAGGTGACTTGGCCGCAGAGTAAAGGAGGCGGGGTCTCCGGCCCCGCGGTCTGTGGGGTGGCCGGAGATGGGAGGGGATCGTGGGACGATTGGAGCGTGAGCGGGGCTGGGAACCCCCGCCTCCTTTACGCACGAACAAGCGACGAGGTGACATGGCCGCAGAGTAAAGGAGGCGGGGTCTCCGGCCCCGCGGTCTGTGGGGTGGCCGGAGCGGGAAGGGGATCAAGGGGCGCTTGGCGCGTGAGCGGGGCTGGGAATCCCCGCCTCCTTTACGCACGAACAAGCGACGAGGTGACTTGGCCGCAGAGTAAAGGAGGCGGGGGCTCCGGCCCCGCGGTCTGTGGGATGGGCGGAGCAGGAAGGGGATCAAGGGACGTTTGGTGCGTGAGCGGGGCTGGGAACCCCCGCCTCCTTTACGCACGAACAAGCGACGAGGTCAGAAGGCTGGAGTGATGACCGCACTCCCACTCCCCTCACGCTCCGGGCTTTGTCTTCGCCTCTGGATGCCGCCCCAAAATCTTCCGCAACTCTGCCACCACCTCGACCTTCTCCTTCGCCAAATTCCGCGACTCGGCAGGATCGGCCTGATAGTCATACAACTCAAGATCCGCCGTATTGGCCGCCTCACCGGGGACTTTCCACTCCACGAGCCGGTAGCGCTCCGTCCGGATGGAGCGGCCAATTACCTGCTTCCCGTCGCGCTGGCGGGGAAAGGCATGATAGGCGTGATCCCGAACGCGCTTCTCTGGATCCTTCAGCACCGGCACCAGACTTACGCCATCCATCGGTTGAGGAGCGTTTGGTTGATCCAGTCCTGCCAATTCCACCAGCGTAGGGTAGATATCCACCGTCTCCGCGAGTTGTTGCGTGTGGGTGCCGGGTTGAGTCACGCCTGGAGCGACCACCAGCAGCGGGATGTGATTGGCCTGCTCGTAGTTGGTGTGCTTGGTCCACATGCCGTGGTCGCCCAGGTGCCAGCCGTGGTCTCCCCAGAGGATGATGATGGTGTTGTCTGCCATCTTCAGGCGGTCCAGCTCCTCAACCACGCGTCCAATTTGAGCATCCGCATAGCTCATGCTGGCATAATAGCCATGCAGGATCTGGCGACGGATCTCCTCGCTGAGCGGCGGGCGTTGGGGAATGGGTTCGTAGTTGTTGAGCTCCCCCAAGGTTTTTCCCGCGTAGCCTGGAGCACCCTCTGGGGCGCTGCGCAGGGTGGGCAGGACGAACCTGGAGCGGTCGTAGAGCTCCCAGTACTTCCTGGGGGCGGTGAAGGGCAGGTGCGGCTTCACAAAACCGAGTGCGAGGAAAAACGGAGTCTCTGGCCGCTGGCGGGAGTCCTGGAGCCGTTTCACGCCCTCGTCGGCTATCCTGCCATCGGCATAGGCGTTGTCGGGCAAGTCCAGGGCCTCCCAGGCCGGGCCGCGGGGAAGGGTGCCGATCCTGCCCAGATGCTGGTTGGTGAAGTAGGCCTCTTCGCGAGTGAGTTGGCCGGCGGTAGGGCTGCTCGTGTCCCGGTATTCCACCACGCTTTCCGGCTGGAAGGGCACACTCCAGGATCCGGGATCATCGTGATTGCCGTGACCCTTGTGGAGGATCTTGCCCACACCCTCTGCCCGCCAGCCGTGGTTCATGAAATACTGCGTGAGCGTGACCGCATTGGGCACGGCCTCGCGGAAGTTCTCCCTCAGGCCGTAGATGCCCAGAGAGGTGGAGCGGGAGCCCAGCATGAGGTTGTTGCGCGAGGGGGCGCACACAGCCTGGTTGCAGTAAGCCAGATCAAACCTCATGCCGCGGGAGGCGAGCCGGTCCAGGTTTGGCGTCTTGGCCAGGGTGTCCCCATAGCAGCCCAGCACGGGCTTGAGGTCGTCCACACAAAGGAGCAGGACATTGGGGCGGGATCCGGAGGAGGGCGGAGCCCCGTGACCGGAGGCCAGGATTGTCAGGAGGGAAAGACTGGTCAGCAGAAAGAAACGCATGTCCTGGAAACTCAGGGTGCGCCGTGAACTTTCGTGGCAATGCCCAGTCTGCCCCACATGTGGATATTTGAAATCCACATGCACTGTGCCCTGACAGGGAGGGAACGCTACGAGTCCAGCAGTTTCTTCACATTGAGTTCCCGGCCAAAGACCACCAGGATATCGGTGGCCTCGAACACGCGGTCCGGCCCTGGAATGCCGTACACGATGTCGATCTGGGGCGTAATGGAAGTGCAGGAGCTGGCGACCTTGCGTTTCAATATGGTCACCACGTTTAGCTCAAATCGGCCCCGCAGGTCGGCATCCGCCAGGCTCTTGCCGATCAAGGACCGGGGCACATTGATCTCGGCGATTTCGAAGCCCTGGCCGATGGGAAAGGTATTCAGCACATCGGGCGTGCGGAGGGATCTCGCCAGCCACGCAGCGGCCATAGACTCCGGGATGAGGAGTTCTTCGATCTTCAACAGCTTGAGGAGGCGGGCGTGGAGGGGATTGATGATGCGGCTGATGATGCGCTTGGCCCCCAGTTGCTGGACGTTGGCCGCCACGGAGAGGGCGGACTCAAAGTCTTCACCGATGGCGACGATCACCGCATCGCAGTCTGCCACGGGTATTTCCTCGAACACCTCGATGTCAGAGCAGTCGGCGGTGACGAGGTACTCGATCTCGTCCTTCATGTCATCGGTGTGTTCAGGATTGCTGTCCACGCCGATGACTTCGTGGCCGTCTCTCACCAGCTGCCGGGCGAGGTGGGTGCCGAAACTGCCAAGTCCGATGATGCAGAAGCGCATGATGAATGGGGAGGGAGGTTGAGGTCAGACGAGAAGGACGTCTTCCTGGGGGTGGGAGTGGAGGGGTTTGCGAGCCAGCGGCATGAAGGTGGTGGCAAGCGTGAACAGGCCGAGACGACCGACGAACATGTTGAGCACAATGACCAGCTTGGCCCCCGTTGTGAGCTCCGGAGATAGATTGAGGCTGAGGCCGACCGTGGCAAAGGCGCTCACCAGCTCAAAGACGAGGGCGGTGTCTGGAGTGCCGGGCTGAAGCTGGCGGAGAACGGCGAAGTTGACAAACAACCATGCCATAACAAGCACCAGGATGCCAAGGGCACGCGCTCCGGTGCCGGAAGGCAGGCGTCGTCTGAAGAGAGCGATGTGGTCGAGCCCGCGCAACTGGTTCCAAAGGTGCAGCGTGGCAACTGCAAAGACGGTGGTGCGGATCCCGCCCGCGGTGCCGCCTGGTGAACCGCCCACCAGCATCAGAAACACCAGGAGATGGATGGTGACCGGGCCAATGCCACCCATGTCAACGGTGTTGAATCCAGCGGTTCGAGCTGTCACCGAGTGGAAGAATGCAGTCATCCATCGTCCGGCGCTTGAAGCACCGTCGAAGAGCAGAAATTCACTGGCGTAGATGGCCAGGGTGCCGCCGACCACCAGAATCAGTGTGGTGTACAATACGAGGCGGGTGTGCACCCGAAGGCGGGGCCGTGCGAGCGTGGGGTCCATCATCCAGGCGAGCCGTCGTTTGAGAAAACGCAGGCCGTCGTATGCTGGCAGAGTGCCCAGACCACCGAGGATGATGAGAGCACAGACCAGAATTTGCAGCGCTCCGATCTCGTTCACCCATTGATCAGCCAGGTTGTTCGGAAAGGTGGAAAAGCCGGCGTTGCAAAAGGCGGAGACGGAATGGAAGACGGCATGAAACATCCGCTCGCCCGCGTCGTGATCACCCGGCAGGCTGAAGAAGATGGCCACCGCGCCTAGCGCCTCTGCAATGATGGTGAAGATGACGATGAAGCGGAGAGTTTCACCCACGTGAGCCAGCCGCTTCTCCGCAATCATCTCGCCAAGAAGCAGACGGTCGTGAAGGGAGAGGCCTTGAAAGAGAATGGCCGCGGTGAAAAAGGTCAGGGTCATGATGCCGAGACCACCGATCTGGATGAGGGCCAGGATGATGATCTGGCCTGTTGGCGTGAAGAAGGTGGCGGTGTTCACCACCGTGAGGCCGGTGACGCAGACGGCACTGGTGCTGGTGAAGAGGGCGTCCAGCCAGGTGAGCTCAGCGCCAGGCACGACAGCGCGGGGCATCTTGAGCAGCGCTGTGCCTGCAAGCACGATCAGTGCAAAGCCAGTCAGCAGCAGCCAGCCCGGCCGGAGGGTGATGGCGGTGAGCCTGGCCTGATGCCTCAACCCCCGGAGGACAAGAATGGCAAGGACCACGCCCTGAACGGCGGAATGGGCGAGCAGCGATAGCTTTGTGTCATGGCCGCCCATCCAGCCGGCGACAGCAAGGCCGATCATGATGATCAGCACAAACAGGGCTGTTCCGAGCAAGATCGCCTCACGCTTTGCCCATGCTGAGAGATGCCGTCGTGACAACCAGGTCAACGATTGCTCCACGGCGAACAAAAGCGACAACAAGAGGGTGCCTCGGTGCAACCACGGCGTGACCTCGCCCACAAACCCAACTTGAAGCACCACCAGGATGAGTGCCGCCAGAGCTGTGATGCTGACGAGGAGCCGGGGCAGCCAGCTTGACGGTGGCAATGGAGGAGCGAACGACGAGTCTTTGATTGAGGGTGCAGGCAAGAGACGGATGAAACTTGGGAAGTGAAGAGTGGAAAGTGAAAAGTATGGCAAAAGCGCTGGGTTCAGGGCCAGAGCAGGAGGATGGCTCCTCCCGCAAGCAGGCTGGCTCCGAACCACAGGGCAACGTGGGTGAACACTTTGATGCCGCCGAGGGCGGCCACGACGCCACCTTTAAAGGCGAGGTTGGACATGGAGGCAATGAGGATCACCCGCCACCCGGTCGCCGCGTCCAGTTTTTGGGCGTCCACCAGCCGGGCGGTGGAGAGAGTGATGGCATCCATATCCGCCAACCCGGAGACGACACCCACGATGTAGAGACCGCTGTGTCCCAGGTGATCATTGGCAGCGGCCACCGCCAGCTTGATGAAGGCATAAATGAGGGCGAAAATGAAGGCGGGACGGAGCTCGGCGGGATTGTGCTGTTCCGGCAGTCGGGCCTCCTGTTCCTTGCGGGTCAGAAGCCATGCAATGAAGGTGATGACGATCATCGCGCCAAGCATGGCTACCAAGGGGCCCGCCAGAGAGGGGAGCTTGGTGGCAGCGACGGCACCCACCTCCACCAGCACCCTCACCATGGCGATGGTGGAGGCGATCATGATCACAAGGCTGGCCAGTGCAGGGGATAGCCTGCCATCACGCACGCTGCGGGCTGAGCTGACCGAGGTGGCGGTGCTGGAGATGAGACCTCCCAAGATGCCCGAAAGCAGCACGCCGCCGCGTGCCCCCAGGATCTTGTAGGCCACATATCCTCCCAGGCCCAGCCCCACAATGAGCACCACCATGAGCCAGATCTCAAAGGGATTGAGCACCGCATACGGCCCGAAGGACTGGTTGGGCAGGATGGGCAGGATCACCATCGAGATGAGGACAAACCGCATGATGGCATGCATGTCCTGGTCGCCCATGGTCCGGGCAAACTGGTGCAGAGCCTGTTTCCAGTGCAAGAGCAACGCGACCATGCCGCCGACTGCCACGACCAGAAGGATGGGGCCGACGACCAGATAGGCCCCCAGGGCATAGAGGAGCAGCACCGCCACCTCCGTGGTCATCCCGCTGGCGGTGCCATTCTTCACCCGCGGGATGTTGGGGATGAAGAGCAGCAGGCTGAGCGAAAGGAAACCTCCGACCACAACCCAGCCACCGTAATCACGAGCCAGCAGGCCGCAGATGGTGCCCAGCAGCGTGATGAGAGGGAAAGTCCGAATCCCGCCGATGGCGCTATCACTGCGCTCCCGCTGCAGGCCGATGAGCATGCCCAAACCGAGGGAAACCATGAGTTGTTGGGCAATGGTCCAGTCCATAAGAGGTGAGGTTAATTTAGAATCTGGAAATGATAAACCTGTGCGTGGAAATAGTTCGTGCAACTTGCAACAACGAAGGTTGCACATCGCCTGTCTAAACCTTGGCAGTGGGTGGGGATGTGTCGCAAGTGGTTCAGAGCAAAGGGGGAAGGAATGCGGGACTGGCTGGCACGAATCGTGAGTTTTAAGAGAGTGTTATGAAAACGGAATGGTCAGTGGACCAGGGGTGGGGGCTTGTCGGCATGGGAGTGGCGGCGGCGGCGACCCTGGCTCTGCTTTTGGCATTCGCCGGCATCATCGCTCCCGTGACCCACCGCAATGACAGCAGGGCATCCGACAGAGCTGACGACGACGAGTTTTCTCGAATGCTGGCGGAACTGGACAGCGTGCGGCCCAAGGTGAGCTCGCCAGTGCTACAGGTGCCACCGCCAAAACCCCAGACGACGTCATCGAATGATCCCTTGACCACCGTCCCCGAACCGCAGCCGGTGGCGGCGGTGAAGATTAGCACTCCGCAAAATGACCCTGCGACGCACCCGGCTCCGGTTATCGAGCCCGTTCTCTTTCCGGCCCTGACTGCGGCAGAGATTGCCGAGGCAGCGGAGGTTCAGCCTGCTCCAGGTCCGGCAGAGGTGAAGCCTCCTGTGGTGTCCCCGGAGACGATGCCCGAGCCCATGGCGGATCCGGTGGCGGAAAATGAAGCTGTAGTTGCCATGAACCCTGTGGTCGCCGGCATGCCCCAGGCCGCGCCTGCCGTGGTGACACGGCAGGACCCTCCGCCCGCTCCTCTGCTGGTGGAGGGGGGCAAGCACGGCACGCTGACCGGGGGCGCGGTCCCACAGGATCTGGTGGCGATGATGCCAAAGGAGTCGCACGAGCCATTGCGCAGTCCTCGAACCCAGATGGCAGATGGACCCCTGGCCCCTGTCGAGGAGGTGGAAGACTGCAACAAGATGTGGTCCGGGAAACCTGAGGAGCTCGTGTCCATCAGGAAGAAAGCAGGGTTGCACCCGGCGGGATTCAGCATTGCCTTCCGGGGGCTGGTCAATCCCTACCCTCTGATGTCCACTCTTTGCATGCCCGGAGAGACGGTGGAGATCAAGGTGGTGGCTCCGCGTGGGAAGGGGGACTTTGTGGTGAAGGCAGAAGGGGGGACGGCATCTCCCAAGGGAAACGAACTGCTGGTGTGGAACTGGGTAGTTCCTGAAACCCCAGGCCTGTATTGTCTTCAGATCACCAATCGCGACACGGGTGGTATGATGTGTCTGCATGGGCTGGTGTGCGTGCCCTATCGGGGAGAGGAGAGGCTGGAAGGTTATCAGATCGGCCAGTATCAGAAGACTCCGCTCAACAACAACCTCCGGTATGCCATGCCGCTTGGGCTGTTCCGCGTGACCCGGGAGATGGAGGACACCTGGCTCACTCCCCACTTTCAGTTGCGGCAGTTCATGTGCAAACAGGTCTCCACCTACCCCAAGTTTGTGTTGTTGGAATCGAGTTTGCTCCTGAAACTTGAAGCACTCGTGGAAGGGTTGGAAAAGCGGGGCATCAAGGAAGGTAGCATCTTTGTGGCCAGTGGTTATCGCACTCCGGCCTACAACAAGGCCCTGGGGAACACGACCGTTTACAGCCGCCATTTGTATGGGGATGCCGCGGACATTCTGGTCGATCAGGATCGTGATGCGCGCCTGGATGACCTGAACAAAGATGGCAAGGTGGATGCCAAGGACACCGTGTGGCTGACCAAGCTGGTGGCCGAGGTGAGTTCCAGTTTCCCGGCGGCCTTTGAAGGCGGTCTGGGGCTCTATCCCTTCAAGTCCCCGGCGACCGCTTTTATCCACACAGACACTCGCGGTGAACCGACCCGCTGGGGGTTCCCTCAGGCAAACAACCGCCTCCGTCCTGGGCCAAAGCGCCTGCTGCAACCTTGTGATGATGGTTGTGGGCATGAGCACCAGGTGAGTGTTCTGATGGCAGATCTGTCAGGATGGCGGGTGCCATTGGCAAGACCTGCGGGGGCGGGTTCGATATTCCATCCAGCCAGCGGAGCGTTTGCGATACCTCACTAAGTAGAAGGAGATTCAATATTCATGAACCCTGACCCGAAACCCGACGTCCACATCATCACTCAGGATGAAGCCGCCCAACAGAAGATGATGCCCTATGATCAGAATCTAGGGAAATTGAAGAAGGGAGAAGAGGCCGGCAATACACCACGACCTGAGCTCACGGATGCACCGATGGACGAAAATCTCGTGGATGATGATATCATTGAGGAGGGACGGCACACGACGTAGAAGACAGAAGACGCCAGACATGAGCTGGCGCATGATCGGATGTGCCGGGTGCGCGCATCAGTAAGAGGAATGAGGGACATTCTTGTCTTGGTTCGATACAAACGTCCCATGAGATGGTCTGTGTCTTCCCACGTCCGAACATCATGGGTTGTAGGGCGACCGCCCCGGTTGCCTCAGTCAGGGGCAGCGCGTGGCAAGCGGAGCGCTTGCCCTACAGCGTCAGGGGCGGCGTTGAACAACCAAGTCCCTTGGATGTTATGTGCACGAACCCGCATCCAACCACCCTGGGTTGTAGGGCGACCGCCCCGGTTGCCTCAGTCAGGGGCAGCCCGCGGCAAGCGGAGCGCTTGCCCTACAGCGTCAGGGGCGGCATTGAACGACCCATGGCCCTTGGATGTGCTGTTCCCGAATCCGCATCCAACCACCCTGGGTTGTAGGGCGACCGCCTCGGTTGCCTCAGTCAGGGGCAGCGCGTGGCAAGCGGAGCGCTTGCCCTACAGCGTCAGGGGCGGCGTTGAACGACCAATGGCCCTTGGATGTGCTGTTTCTGTCCTCGCATCCAACCACCCTGGGTTGTAGGGCGACCGCCCCGGCTGCCTCAGTCAGGGGCAGCGCGTGGCAAGCGGAGCGCTTGCCCTACAGCGTCAGGGGCGGCGTTGAACGACCAATGGCCCTTGGATGTGCTGTTTCTGTCCTCGCATCCCACCACCCTGGGTTGTAGGGGACCGCCCCGGTTGCCTCAGTCAGGGGCGATGCGCGGCAAGCGGAGCGCTTGCCCTACAGCGTCAGGGGCGGCGTTGAACGACCAATGGCCCTTGGATGTGCTGTTTCTGTCCTCGCATCCCACCACCCTGGGTTGTAGGGGACCGCCCCGGTTGCCTCAGTCAGGGGCGATGCGCGGCAAGCGGAGCGCTTGCCCTACAGCGTCAGGGGCGGCGTTGAACGACCAATGGCCCTTGGATGTGCTGTTCTCGAACCCGCATCCAACCACCCTGGGTTGTAGGGCGACCGCCCCGGTTGCCTCCGTCAGGGGCAGCGCGTGGCAAGCGGAGCGCTTGCCCTACAGCGTCAGGGGCGGCGTTGAACGACCAATGGCCCTTGGATGTGCTGTTTCTGTCCTCGCATCCAACCACCCTGGGTTGTAGGGCGACCGCCCCGGCTGCCTCAGTCAGGGGCAGCGCGTGGCAAGCGGAGCGCTTGCCCTACAGCGTCAGGGGCGGCGTTGAACGACCCATGGCCCTTGGATGTTCTGTTCCTGACCTCGCATCCAACCACCATGGGTTGTAGGGCGACCGCCCCGGTTGCCTCAGCCAGGGGTAGCGCGCGGCAAGCGGAGCGCTTGCCCTACAACGTCAGGGGCGGCGTTGAACGACCCATGGCCCTTGGATGTTCTGTTCCTGACCTCGCATCCAACCACCCTGGGTTGTAGGGCGACCGCCTCGGTTGCTTCAGTCAGGGGCGACGCGTGGCAAGCGGAGCGCTTGCCCTACAGAGGCTCCACAGGGTCGCGGCCAACCTGCGACTACAGCTCCGCCGCTCCGACTTTTCACCCTCAACTTATCACTTCACAAAAAGGCGTGGAGTTGTCTCCACGCCTTTTGACTCATTGAACCTCATTCATGGCGCCAGGCCATTTTTTCATCACTTGGCAGGCAGCACCTGCACACTGTCGAGGTGCACGTTGCCGTTGGCTCCGGCGGTGCGGAAGACTACTGCGGCTTCTTCGCCAGCGTTGAACTTGAAGGTGCCAAGCGAGTGGAATCCTTTCGGCAGTTCCGCAGCCTTGCTCTGATCCACCTTGAAGGTCTTTTCGCCGTCGGCGCTCAGCACGGACACAGGCACCTCCTTGGAGCGGTTTTCGTGGGGCTGGTATGAGATGCGCACTTCGTATTTGCCAGTTTCCTTGACGCTGAAAGCGAAGCGGGCGGAGGCTCCTGCCTCTGCACCGTAGCGGTAGCCTTCATTGACGAAGGGTTTCAGCCCTTCACCCACGGCCCACTTGCCGGTCAACTCGGCGTCATTGTCGTCAATGACAATGCCTTCGAGGGTGTTGATGGCAATGTGGTCATGCACAATTTCGGGAAGCTTGGCGGCGTCCTTGGGCAGATAGAGGGGGGATTCGATGGCATCGCGGCGCATGGCACCGGGTTGCCGCATGAGGTCCTTGAGGTTGTCCAGGTACTGCTCATATACACCGCGCGGAGAGGTCTGGTGACGCACGCAGAGGTACGCTGCCTTGCCCACCACTTCACCCATCATGCCGCAGGTGCGCATCACGCGAGTGGAACCCAGAGCATTGTGGTCCACGGAAATATTGCGGCCCGCCATGAAGAGGTTTTCCACATCCTTGGAGTAGAAGCAGCGGTAGGGTACCGGGTAGCCGTTGCGGCGGTCCACCCCCTTGCCGAAGGCGGCGCGCGAGATGAACGGATTGTCCCCGTACTTCTTCATGTACTGCTCCTTGGGATAGTGGAGGTCCAGGTCCCAGGTGGTGGGCACGCAACCGTCCGGGAATTCCTTTTTGGAGACGATGTCCTCCTGAGTCAGCACAATGTCGCCTTGCAGCAGGCGTGACTCACGGGTCCCGCCAATGAAGGCCAGCCACTGGAAGCCGTAGTTGGCATACTTCTCCGGGTTGGACTTGCGCATGGCGCTGAAGGCACCGAAGACAGCGCGGAAGTTCCAGTCGCGCACGAGTTCGAGGTCTTCAATCGGGTGTTTGTCGAAGCCCGATTCCCAGAACCACTCGCCATGGAGCAGGTCGCTGGGCATGAAGGTGGTGTTCTGGGGGAAGTTCTTGGACTTAAGGGGGCGTGGGGTGGGGAAGTCTTCTTCAGGGGTCAACTCCAGGGCCCAGGGTGTTTCCGGCCAGCTTTGCGCCGCGTCCTGCTTTGCCACCACCCACATGTTGCTCATGCCCATGTGGCCTTTTTCCAGCATGGTGAAGCTGGCCTTGGCCAGGGCACCGAGGTAGCCGTGTCCGGTGCAGTCCACGAAGAATTTGCCCACGAACTTCTTCTCTTCACCGGTCTTGGTGTTGAGGGCCACGGCACCGCGGATCTTCGGCACGCGGCTCTTGTCCATCTCCACCTTCCAGACGTGGTTGTTGAGAAAGAGGTCGAGGTTCTTTTCCTTGCGAGCGACGCCTTCTTTGAGTTCGTCACCATATTCCTCCGGCAGGCCGGGACTGTTGCTGGCGCGGTCAGTGAATTCCTCCACGATCTCCCCCAGATGCGGGTAGAGGCCGCGGCGGGTGCCCCCCTGGGCCCACACCTGCACTTCGCTGGAGCCGTTGCCACCCAGCACAGGGCGGTTCTGGATCAGAGCCACTTTGAGACCCTGACGGGCACCGCTCAATGCGGCAGCCGTGCCAGCGTAACCGCCACCCACCACGACGAGGTCATACTCCTTCGTTTCGGGTGGCGTGTCTGGCAGTCCCAGTTCCTTGTGGCGGAAGCTGGCGAGGGCCTTGGCCTCCACCGGGGGCTTGGCGTCGAGGTCCGTGGTGAGGTAGATCGCATCCACGCGGCCGTTGAAGCCGGTCTTGTCCTGCAGGCCGACTTTGAGAGGGCCGGCCGCGAGGTCCACGGTGCCGCCATCATCCCACTGCCAGTCCTTGCCAGTGGTGCCGAAGTCCTTGTCCAGTGTCTTGCCGTTCAGGCTGAGCTGGAATTTGCCAGGAGCGCCTTTGGCGTCCCAGTGGCCCACCCAGTTCTTCGTGCGCACCCAGACGCGGTATTTACCGGCTGGCACGGACTTCTGAACCGTGGTGGTGGCGTCTTTCACGGGTGTCCCCAAGCCGTGGGCCATGAGGTAGGGGGAGCCTATGATCTCGATGAACTGGGTGTCCAGCACCCAGCCGCCGTAGATGTCGAATGACTCGGCCTCAATGAAAGCGGAGTTCGCAGCATGGGTCACAGCCGGGGACACAGCCAGTGTCATCGCGGCTGCCAGCAGGGTGGGCAGATGGGATCTCATCATGGGTTCAGTAAAAAGAGGAAGGCGCCTCCTCCGCACAGAGGCGCGGTGGGGGCAATAGCGTGAGTCCTGTAAGAGGAGTTTTGGACAACAAAGTTGGAGGGCTGTTTCTTTCGGCAGAGAGCGGATGTCCTGACCGGGTAAAGAGTTTTATCTTGCCTGTCGTGGAATCTTCCCGGCAGAATGCGCGTTCACGCACGTTCCTGCTATGAAACCCTCTTACGTCATTCCTGCGTTGTGGGCCGCTTTTTCGGCGGCTATTGTTCCTGCTCAACAAACGCCCTCGCCCCCAGTGGGCGTGGCTCAGGCTGCGCAACTGACTGCCGCACCCGACACCTGGAGTACCAAAACCTATCGGTTTCCTTCAGATGATCTGGGGACCGGGTTTGTCTCCCGGGACAAGGGGCAGCTCAGGGCTCCAAAGATGCCCAAGGCAAATGCAACCGAGGCCGAGGTGGCAGACTTCCTGAAGAAATCCGACGCTATTGTATCGCTTTACTTGAAGGATCAGGGGATCCCACTGCCTGAGGGCTCTGTAGTGGCGTATGATTCCGCCAATCAAACCCTGGTGATACGCACCTCCGGGAAGGCGCACGAGCAGATCGGTGCCTGGGCGACCACCTTGATCAACCAGGTGCCTGCCTCCCTGACCTTTGCCACCTATCTGATCGAGGCGGAGGCGACTGAAGTGCGCAAGCTTGTGAACGAAGCTGGCGGCAAAGGGGATCATTCGGCTCAGTTGGCCAAACTCAAAGCCTTGGTGGGAGAAGGGAAAGGCCGGCAGGTCGATCTGCTGCGCCTGGAGACGCGCAGCGGCCAGCGGGCGACCGTGGTGCACGGAGAAGAAAGGGTCAATGGCGTCGAGCTTTCGGGATCGAAGAATGGCTGGACGGCGCATGCCAATGACACCCGAGAGATTGGGGCGCGCATGGAGTTGGATCCCGTGCTCGGCCCAGATGGGGAGACGCTGGATATCAATATCGCCATTGATCATGACTATCGCCTGCCGTTGGACCGCTGGGAGCCCGTGGCGCAGACAGGCTCAGGGTTGCGCGCGGACGTTCGAGTGACTGACTACTACCGGGTAAACGTCACCACTGCCCAAACGATGCTGAGCGGCACGGCCCGGCTCCTGGGGGTATGGAAGCCTGAAGGCGCGCAAGAACCGGGGCGGGAAAACCGGTTGTTGGTGGCCATCGTCCGGGCGGATGTCGTGCCGCTGCTGGCAGCACTGGACCGTCAGTTGGAGACGATCTTTGCCGCACACGCAGAGAAACTGCGGCCCACTCCGACCGCCGCACCAGGGGTCGTGCAGGATCCGTCTCTGCCTGCGGGCATGATTATTCGACGTTTCAAGGTGGTGCCCAGCTTTCTGTCGGCTGCCGCTTCCAGAGATTCTGCGGCACCTGCCGCTGCCGCTGCGGCTGACCCCTTCGCAGCAGGGTCCATGCCGAATGAGCCCCGCATGACGGTGCGCATCACCGCACTGGATATCCTCCGAGCCCAGGGGATCGTTTTTCCTCAAGGCGCATCGGCAAATTTCAATGCGGCCACGAGCGAGCTGATCGTTCGAAACACCCCGGAGAACATGGCATTGGTCGAGACGTTCATCGACACCCTCACCTCAGTCCTGCCGATCAATGTTGCGTTTAATACCCAGATCGTGCAGGCGGACGGCACCTTCTTGCGCAAGCTAGAGGAAGAGTATGCCTCCCGTGCGGACCACGGAAAAATGTGGCAGGCGGTTGAGGAAGCCATCGCCCAAGGGCGAGCCAGCTACGTGCAATCCCTCTGGATTGGTACCCGGTCCGGGCAGCGGGTCATCACGCAAGTGAGGCGCGAGTATTCCTATGTGAGCGAGGCCGCGACTGAGAAGGAGGAGGCTCCAAAGAAGGCCGCCGACTCCAAGGCCACGCCACCTGAGCAGGCAGCAACTCCAGCTGCCGATGACGCCCAGAAGGCTGATGGGAGACTAAGCCCCGTCATCGAAATGCGTCCGGTGGGAACCTCTCTTGAATTGGATCCGGTCATCGATCCAGATGGCCGGACCATCGATGTCAACTACGCGCTGGAGCGTGACTATGCCGCGCCGACGTTGCGGCTGCCGCTGTCAAGCGATGATCCGAAGGTCATGAAGTTGGATGCCCCTGCCACAAGTTTCCACAGGGCAAGAATGACCACTTCGATCACCTACCTGCCAGGGATGATCCGGTTGATCGGTATCTGGAAACCTGAGGGGGCGCCGAATGCCGAAGGAGCGGATGTCATGCAGGCCGCTTTCATGCGAGCGAACCTTGATCCTGTGGGCCCGACCGACAAGTAGTTGGCCGGGTCCACCGATGGGGGACGGCCTATTTCTTGCGGGGCAGCGCGCGTGTTGCCCCGCCGCTGATGCCGCCGTCCACCAGCAGCGTCTGGCCGGTGACGTAGCGGCTGCCTTCAGAGGCGAGGAAGAGGAGGGGGGACTCGAGATCGTCCATGCTACCGGGGCGTTTCACTGGGATGCGGTCGGTCAGGTAGTCCACCCAGTCGGCATCCTGGTACATCACGGCGTTCTGTGCGGTCTTGAACCAGCCGGGGGCCAGGACGTTGACGGTGATGCCGTCCTTGCCCCAGTCATCGGCCAGGCTCATGGCGAGTTGTTTCACCCCACCGCGGCTCGCGCCATAGGGGGCCAGACCAGCATAACCTGCCACGCAGGTGACGGAGCCGATGAGGATGATGCGCCCGTACCGGGCGGGGATCATGAGTTCCTTGGCGGCCTGTTGGGCGAGGAAAAACGAGCCCCGCAGGTTGGTGTCGAGAATGAGGTTCCAGTCATCCCAGGTGACGTCCACAGAGGGCTTGCGCACGTTGCAGCCCGCGTTGCAGACGAGGATGTCCAGCTTGCTGTAGTGGGCCTTGGCCTCCTGAACGGAGGCCACAATGCTTTCATAGGACCGCACGTCCAGCTCCAGCGGGAGCGCCCGGCGCCCCAGGTCTTCCACCCGCTTCACGATGTCGTCCAGGGACTTCAAGGTCCGGCTGGTGAGCACCAAATCCGCGCCGGCCTGGGCCAGAGTCATGGCGAAGCGGTCCCCCAGACCACGGGAGGTGCCGGAGACAAATGCGACCTGTCCGGCGAGGGAAGGTGTGGACGGAGAGGGGGGCGAAGCGGGACTGCTCATGGTATGGGTGAGTGAGAAAAAGGAGCGGTTATCAAACGCAGGGAGCGGCCCGGTGGCAAGGAGATGTCCTTCGATTTATAGTCGCCCCTTGTCCCCGCGTGGCACTTTCCCGCATCCTAAGCTTGGAAACGCGTTATTTTGGCTATATAAAATATTTGCATGCCAGCAACCTTCCGCTGCCCAATGTACTTCACAGGCCGGGCTCGACCTCTGGGCCTGTGGTTGACGCTGAGTTTTGTGCTAGGTGGCCCCCTGTTGCGGGCGGCTTCGCCCGCGTCCAGCAAGGCGGCGAAGCCCAAGCCTCCGGCTGCCATCCCGGTGGCCCAAGTGCCCTCGGTCGTGGAGGGGTTGCAGGCGCTGGGCAGTGGTCCCGCCCGTCTGGTGTGGGTGCTGGGGCGGGATGTGGAGGACCTGTTTGTGCAGGGGAAGACCGGGCAGCTCTATGTGCTGGACACAGAGGATGGCAAAGGCCAGCGCTGCCTGCTGGAGGAGGTGACCAGCTACGCGAAGCCCATGCTCTCCCCCGATGGCCGGCAGATTGTCTTCACCAATCTGGACCAGAAGGCGGTCTTCGCGGTGAACTTCGACGGCACCGGGTTGCGCAAGTTGGTGGAGGGGTATGCTTCCGATGTCTGGTGGGACCCGGGAACCAGCCACACCTGGGTGTATGTGCGCCAGGGGTATCGGGACACGCGGGGGGGCGTCATTCGCTGCCGGCTGGACAATCCAAAGGTGGTCGAAAAGGTCTGGCAGGCTGCGCCGACAGGGCAGCCCTTTATTTCCTATTTCCAGCTCAGCCGGGACGGCAGTGCGGCGGTGGATACCTTCCCCTGGCCGCAGGTGGGGCTGGCCAACATCGCGGAAGGCGGCTACTCCGCCTTGGGCAAGGGCTGCTGGCCGGGCATCGCCCCGGATGACAGCGACCGCTGCTTCTACTTCACCGGCACGCACAACGCGATAGTGCTCTCGGACACCTTTGCCAAGACCACCCGGACGATCTCGATGACGACCATGCCGGGGCTGAGCTCATCCACGGCGTTCCACCCCCGCTGGAGCAATCACCCCCGCATTCTCACGGTGACCGCCCCGGAGGGAAAGCCGGACACGGAACTGTATGCCGGCATCTTCGACGTGAACTTCACGAAGATCGAGAAATGGGTGCGAATCACCCACAACCAGCAGGCGGAGTGCTTTGGTGATGCGTGGTTTGCGACCGGCATCCAGCCCGTGAAGACGGAGTCTTCGTTCGCCAGGAAGCGGGAGACCACGAAGCTCAAGACGGTGAGCCCGGGGCTGGTCTTTCGTTGGGAGAATGAGAAGGCCACGAATGCCATCTTTGATCCGGATGGTGGAAATAACCGCTTCTGCCGTGCGGTGCTGGAAGGGGATGCGGTGCCCAACGCGTGGTCTGGCGCGGAGTTGCGGAACGGTGCCCTGGTGGCGGATGAGGAAAGCACGGCCGCGGTCGTGCAGGCCTGCTCTGGGCAGCAGGCATTCAGCCTCGCGTTCAGCGCGCAGGCGGCCAGGACGGGCAATGATGCGAAAGGCACGCTGGTGGCGATTGGCCGGCAGGGCAAGGTGCCTTCGCTCAGCGTGGATCAGGTGGGGCCCGCGTTGTTTGTCACCGTGCAGACTGATGATGGCAGGGTGAAGCATCTGGGCATGGGGGCGGTGTCTGACCGTGAACCCACGCAATGGCTGCTGGTGTATGCAGATGGTCTGCTGGAGTGCTATCGAAATGGCTTGATGGAGCGAAGCAGCAGTGTGCGGCCGGAATTCATGAGCTGGAGCACCTCCAGTCTCCGCTTTGGTTCCCGCTCCGATGGCACAGAACCCTGGCAGGGGGCGCTCGATGGCATTGAGATTTTCCAGCGTCCTCTGGCACCGCGGGAGGTGGCGGACCTCTACACGCATGAAGCGGGAAACTGGGCCCAGCGCGCTGCGCCGCCCCGCCTGGTGGTGGAGGCGGAACTGGAGGAACGCAGCGCCCTGCCGGATCCTGCGAAGATTGCGCCGTACACCCGCGCGCTTGTGGAGAGCGTGTGGAAGGTGCGCAAGGTGCTGAACGGGACCCTCAAGGAAAAGCGGCTGGTGGTGCTGCACTGGTGCATCCTGGGCAGCCAGCCGGTGGAGACCCCTGCCAAGCCGGGGACACTGAAGCGCTTGACCGTCGAGCCGCTGGAGGCGCATGCCCAACTACAGGGCGAACTGCGGGCAACCGACGTCCTGGACGCCGAACTGCCCGTGTTTTACGAAGTCCGTTGAGAAGGGCCAATTACCGGCGGGTCTTGCCGCGAGCTGCTGGCTTCGCCTTGGCGAGGGGCTTGCGCTTGGCGCTGACGGGCCGACGCGTCGGAGCGGCCTTCGTGCGGGAGGCTTTGGGGGCGGGCACAGGGTTGCCCTCCGCTTTGCCAGATTGCTCCTCCAACTGCCCGCGCAGGAGTTTGACTTCCAGCTCCAGCTCTGAAAGCCGACGGGATGTGTTCTGGAGGCGGGAGGCGGTAATGCGGGCGATAAACTCAAAGAGCGCCGCATAGAAGGCGGGATACTCCTCACGGGGCTTGATGTCCTGCAGGAATTTCTGGTCCACTGCCAGGCAAACGGAAGGCTTGGCGGCCACGACGGTGGCGGACCGAGTGTCTTCGTTGACGAGCGCCAGTTCGCCAAAGATTTCGCCGGGGCGGGTGATCGTCACGAGGCTCTTGCCATCCTTGCGGACTTCCATGGCCCCGCTCAGCAAGATGTAAATGCGGGAATCGACCGCGCCTTCTTGAATGATCGCGTCGCCCACTTCGCACTGAATGTAGCTGCTTGAATTCAGCACGTCATCCAGCTGCTCCTCGCTGAACGAGCCCAAAAAGGGCACGGACCGGAGCGCTTCGGGCACTTGGCCATGCTCGTGAATAAACGCGAATTCTTTCATGTGGGTGAGATTGTGTCAAAAAATGAGGAAGAAGGAAAGGGTGCAGTCACGGGGAGCAGCAAAAACCAAGCCCGTCGTGTCGCAAGTGACAAGGCTTCCTCCGGGGCTGTTCATTTTCAATGACAAACTCGTTCATGTTTTTGCGAATCTGCGGGTCAAATCACGTGGTTGCGCAGACGGTGACGCATGATTAAGTTTTCCGTTCCATGAAAATATCCCCCAGACTGCGTTATCACGCGCTGTTCCTGTCAGCCGGTGTCACCCTGGCGCTGACCCAATGTGACAAGAAAGAAGCCCCCGGCACGGGTGCCGACTCTGGCGCTGGAGCCCCGCCGAGTGTCGCTCCCGCATCGCCGTCCCCGGCCGCAGTGATCCCGCCGCCCAAGGCACCGTCTCTGGCAGATCATGCGACGAAGTTGGGTTTCATGGCCAAGCTGCCGGTGGGCACCGAGTTCTACCTGGGCACCACGCAGCTCAAGCAGCATCTGGATGAGTTGAAGAAGTCTGCCTACTGGAAGGACATGAACGCGCTGGTGCAGGACAAGACCCCGGCACCGACGGCAGGAGACAAGTCTCTCAGCACCTTGCAGGAACTGTGGGGGGATGATCTCTTCATCGCAGGTGGTGCCGGATTTGCCCAGACGGTGGCGATGCTGCGGGATTTCAACCGCCTCTACAATGAGGTGTACTTCAAGGCCCTCCTGGCAGGGGGGGCTGCCAGCCTGAAAGGTGAAGAGGTGGGATCCAACCCCATGATCTACCTGCAATCGTTCCTCAGTGATCCCTCATCGATCGAGCGGCTGGCAGACTTTATTGGCAAGTTCGAGCTCATGCCCCTGGTGGTGGGTGTGAAGACGGCGAAGCCAGAAGAGGCCCTCGCATTCCTGAACAATACCAAAGAACTGGAGGAGAAGAAGATCTTCCAGATGAGCGACGTGAAGACCCCTGGCGGTCATGACTTCCGCGTGGCCACGATCGATCTCGCCCTGCTGCTCCCCGAGGAGAATCAGGCCCAGATGCTGGCCATGGTGCCTGAAGGGCTGCCAGAGCAGACGGTCAAGACGATTGAGAAGGCCTATGACGCCGTGCAGGCGAAGAAGCTCAAGCTCGCCTGGGGTGTGGTGGACAGTCATCTCGTGCTGGCCTGTGGCATGAATCTGGATCACCTGAACCTGGTGGCGGATCCAGCAGCGTCAGTGCTCTCCAAGCCGGAGATGGCCCGTCTGCTTCCCTACACGGGCAAGAACCTAGTGGGTCTGACCTACGCCAGCTCCGCGACCATGGGTGCTCTCAATGATGACCAGCCTTTCGTGCCGATGCTGCGCGGCCTGGTGGATGCCATGAAGCAGAACGAAATGTTCAAGGAAATGGGCAACGTGCTGGACACGCAGCTTAGGGAACTGGTCCCGCTGGAGAAGGCGGTCTATGGTGCGGAAAGCAGCACGCTGACGGCCGCTGCCTGGTGGGACAAAGGGGTTCACTTCGAATCCTACGGCGGGATCAAGCCACGCTTCCTGGACCAAGGCAAGCCACTGGACTACGCCAAGCTCATCGACAAGGCAGGTGTGGTCTTCGGCATTGCCTACCACCGGAACGAAGGCTACGGCAAAGACTTCCGTGCCTGGATGGAAAAGCTGGTGGGCATGCTCTACACCGGTACTCAGGAGCTGGTGAAGGCGGGAATCGCCGGACCGGATGGCGGCCAGCAGTTCGCCCAGTTTGAATCCACCTTCCTCCCCGTGCTGCTGAAGGCCTATGAGGCGGACAAAAACATGGACGACAACGGCATGGGCAGTGAACTGGCCGTGATCCTGGACGTGAACGGCAAGATGCCTGAACTGCCCGGCCTGCCGCCGGAGTCCAAGGGTTCGAAGTTCCCCCGCATCACCACGGTGGGTGCGGTGAAGGACCGGGAAGTGCTGGGCAAGGGCTGGACGACGATCAGTGACTCCATCAACGGGTTGATCCCGTCGGAGCCCGGCGCCCCCTCGCTCTTCAAGCTGGGCGATCCCATCACCTCCGAGAAAAACGGTGTCACCACCTACTTCTACGGGCTGCCCTTCCTGAGCGGAGATCTCCTGCCCGTGGCGAGTGTGAATGACAAGGTCCTGCTCCTCAGTACCTCGAAAGAGGCGGCGGAGTCCTTTGCGGGCGACCTGAACCAGCCAGCGACAAGGACGGTGGACGGTTGCGTGTGGAAGCTGGATGTGGGTGCCCTGGCCGACTATCTGGCGGTGGCCTCCACGCTCTCTCCCACCCAGACCCCGGAGAAGGCCAAGGAACTCAAGGAAAACCTCAAGTGGGTGAAGCCCTTTGGAGCGCTGGACGGCAGGATCTTTGAAGAGAATGGTGTGACCCGGAACTCCCTGCATTGGGCGATTTCCGACGTTGTTTCCTTCGACTGATCTCTGTTTCTCCCCATCTCAAGCGCCGCAATGTCCGCGAACCGTCTCTACTCGGCCTTTGATACCGAGCATCCCAAGCCCCGGCATACTTCAGGCCAGGACCACCGGACGCCGTTTCAAATCGACCGGGACCGGATACTGCACAGTTCCGCATTGCGGCGCCTTCAGGGAAAGACCCAGGTGTTTTACTCCTTTCTGGGTGGGGAGTACGATTTCTACCGCACGCGCCTCACCCACAGCCTGGAGGTGGCCCAGATTGGACGCTCCATCTGTGGCTGGCTCAGCAAGTCGAGCGACCTGCTGAGAGACGGGGAGAGCGTGGATGCGGACCTCGTGGAGGCTGCCTGCCTGGCGCATGACCTTGGGCATCCGCCCTTTGGCCACACGGGAGAGCGGGCTCTGCATGATCTCATGGCCCCGTATGGAGGGTTCGAGGGAAATGCCCAAACGCTGCGCCAGCTTACGGTGACCCTCTTTGCCGAGAGCCGCGATGGCATCAACCCCACCCGGGCGCTGCTGGATGGAGTGCTCAAGTACAAGACCCTGCAGGTGGAGACACCGGAGGCGGCCAATCACTATCTCTACAACGACCAGGAGACCTATCTGGATTTCGTCCTCGGTTCGCAGGCCTTTCCCGCTGAGCTGACCCCGGGCAAGGAGCGCAATGGATTCCGCTCCCTGGAGTGCCAGATCATGGACTGGGCGGATGACACAGCATATTCCATCAATGACCTGGCCGACGCCATCCAGGCGGGATTCATCACGCCGGTCAAACTGGAGGCCTGGGCCACCCAGGGGGTTCTCTCAGATGCGGAAGCCGCTCATGTGGACTTCCTGCTCAAGGCCATGCGTGACGGCAAGGTGGAGGCGCGTCTGGGGCGGAGCATCGGCGAGCACATCCGCGCCTGTCGCCTGGAGGAGCGGGGTAATTTCCTCAGTGCCAGCACGCGTCGCTATCATTTTGGTCTGGTGGTGGAGCCTGACATTGCCGCCCGCGCCCGCGTGAACAAGCGCATCGCCAAGGAACTGGTGTTCGACACTCCGCAGCTTCAGCAGCTGGACTTCAAGGCTGCCAGCGTGATCGAGCGGCTCTTCAATGCGTTGAGAGATCATTACATCGAACCCGCGCCGGGGCGTCGCTCCCTGCATTTGCTGCCAGAGCCCGTGGCAAAGGCCATCAAGGCCGAGCCGGAGAAAGAGCAGCGCGCCCGTCTGGTGTGTGACTGGATCGCGAATCTTACAGACCGCAGCGCCTTCCGCGTACACCAGCGCCTGTTTGACACGAGCGCCGGGGCATTGGAGGATTTGTTGTAGAGAGACAGAAGACTGGAAGACAGAAGACGCAAGACATGAGTTCACGCACGGCTGGATGTGCTGGGCGGGCTCACCAGAAGAAGGGGACATTCTTGTTCCGGTCCGATCCAAGTGCCAGGTCGGGTGAATTCTCGCGCCCAGTCGAAGCTCGTAGCTGCACTTGTGAAAGTGCGGAAGGGTGGCGCGGCCTTGCGGGGTGAGCGGTGTGTGGTGGGTGGCGAGCGGCCTGATCGCGTTCTTACGAACCCAGCCACGACTGAGCGGCTTCCCGCAGGTAGCTCGTAGCTGCACTTGTGAAAGTGCGGAAAGGTGGCGCGGCCTTGCGGGGTGAGCTGTGTGTGGTGGGTGGCGAGCGGCCTGATCGCGTTCTCACGAACGCAACCACGACTGAGGAAGTCCCTGCGCCAAGACGAAGCTCGTAGCTGCACTTGTAAAAGTGCGGAAGGTGGCGCGACCTTGCGGGGTGAGCTGTGTGTGGTGGGTGGCGAGCGGCCTGATCGCGTTCTCACGAACGCAACCACGACTGAGAAAGTTCCCGCGCACCGTCGAAGCTCGTAGCTGCACTTGTGAAAGTGCGGAAGGTGGCGCGGCCTTGCGGCGTGAGCGGTGTGTGGTGGGTGGCGAGCGGCCTGATCGCGTTCTCACGAACGCAACCACGACTGAGAAAGTTCCCGCGCACCGTCGAAGCTCGTAGCTGCACTTGTGAAAGTGCGGAAGGTGGCGCGGCCTTGCGGGGTGAGCTGTGTGTGTTGGGTGGCGCGCGGCCTGATCGCGTTCTCACGAACGCAACCACGACTGAGGAAGTTCCCGCGCACCCTCGAAGCTCGTAGCTGCACTTGTGAAAGTGCGGAAAGGTGGCGCGACCTTGCGGGGTGAGCTGTGTGTGTTGGGTGGCGCGCGGCCTGATCGCGTTCTCACGAACGCAACCACGACTGAGAAGCTTCCCGCAGGGGTCTTGGGATTCCTCTGTACAATACCCCACCAGACGCGCCAGCATCGGCAGCCCCACTTTTCACTTATCACTCTCAACTTTTCACTCCGCCTTCACCGCCTTCGCCGCCTTCACCGCGATCAGCACCCGCTCCCGTCCCACCCGGCCCGAATAGCCGGTCGTGGGTACCCACGACTCCTGCACTCTGAACCCCGCCTCTTCCCAGAGCCCGGTCAACTCCTCCGGGGAGATGCCAAAGGGAGGACCAGTTTCGCCGGGATCCATCTCGGGATCGATGAAGAACACGCCGGCCACATGGCCCTCGACTTTAAGCGCGGCAGCCACGCCCTGGATATAGGCCTTCCGCAAGGCCGGATCCAGCGCGCACAGGCAGGTGTGCTCCCAGACGAGGTCGAACTTGCCTCTGAGTTCCTCCGGCAGGTCGAACAGACTTGCCAGTACATACTGAACGCCCTGGCCTGCGTCCAGTGACCGCGCACGGTCCACGGCCAGCGGGGCAATGTCCACCCCTGTGGTGCGGCAGCCTTGAGCGGCCAGCCAGCGGGCGTCAGACCCGGTTCCGCAGCCTGGCACCATCACCTCGCCCTGGAAGAGCTGGGGATGACGCTGCTGCACCTCCGCCAGCACGGGTGTGGGCAGGCCTTTGTCCCATGGGGTGGCACCCGTTTCGTAGAGTTCGTTCCAGTTGGTAGATGCGATTTCAGGTTTCAAAATGAGGATGAGAAATTAAGATGTGTTGATCAGTGTGACCCTGGCCTGCTCATCGATGGAGCCTTCGTGGATTCATCCATCCAATACGACGCCACCCCAACCCACGAGACCAAAGTTCATGCCGCCCCGCGCCGCCATCAGCAATTTCATCATGACCGTGGTGATCCTGTTCTTCATGTTGATGCTGGGCATGTTGCTGAAGGCCCGCTACCGGCTGCCATCGGAAGCGAAGGGGGAGTCGGAGGACTCTGTGCCGAAGGCCATCCCCGTAGCCATCCCGGTGGAGGAGACCGTCTATGAAACGCGGGCGTACAAAGAGGGGGACTGGTGGGTGTTGCCCCACCCGGAGCTGGTGGTGAGCCGTGCCAGTGAGCCAGACACCCTGCGCATCCGCAGTGGACCGAAGGAGGACGTCTTCACCCTCTACTTCGTGGACGCTGCTGAAACCACGTGGATGCGGCCCCGTCGGTTGCGCGATCAGGCGGAGTTCTTTCGCAAGGCTCCAGATGATCTGGTGATAGAGGCAGGGACAAAGGCGCTGGGCTGGGTGACGGATCTGCTCTCCAAGCGCCCCTTCACCGTGTACACGAAGTGGGGGCGGGTGCCGGAGACGGAGCGTTACTACGCCTTCATCAAGGTGGAGGTGGAGCCTGGGAAGTTTGAGGATCTGGGCGAGATGCTGGTTCGCCGGGGCTACGCCTCGCCTGCGGGACAGCAGACCCGGCCCATGCCAGAGAGCCTGCCCCCCGTGGAGCGCTACATTGCCAGCCTGGGCAAGGCGATGGCACAGGCCAAAGCCGAGCGGACGGGACTGTGGCATGCCGTCACCCCCTGACTGGGGAACGCGCTGGGGCCGGGGCGGGTGCGTCTTCCCCCGGGGAGAGTCCATGAGCATCTGATGCCCGGGCCGTCTGCAGGGCGGGTGGCCTGGGATTGGCCCCCTCGCTGGGGACAAAGCCAGGAGCAGCCTGCGAAAGAATAAGCGCGGCGGTGGTGCGGTCCTCCGCGCCGATGTGGTTGAAGATGCTGCGCAGGTGAAATTTCACGCCGGCCTGGGTGACGTTCAGCAGTTGAGCGATGACGGGGTTGGATTTCCCAATGGCCAGCCACACCGCCACGTCCAGTTGTCTTGGGGTGAGTTCCGGGTACACAAGCATGAGCCGCTGGCGGAGCCCCATGTTCCGCGCTGCCCGCTGGGAGGCGTGCGTGTACAAGGTCTCAAAATGCTGGCGCAGCAGGGTCGCGATGGCCCGGTCCTCTTCTTTGAAGGGAACGCTGCTCCGGCGCATGGCTCCAAAGGCGATCACCTTCGTGTCGCAGGGGAAGTTGAACCCCAGCACATGCTTCACGCCGATGGGGCCGTACACCTGTTGGATGATGGGGTTGGCCGCGAGTTCCGCGGGCGACATGCACTCCGCCGCAAAGAGCACACGTCCTTGATAGTACTGGGGCAGGGCCTCAAAGAAGGGATGACCCCGTGGTGTCGTGGCGTATCGGTTCAGGGCTTCCCGTACATTTGGTGAGTCATCTGTACACATGCCGCGGTTCTGCCAGGTGGTGTGGTCCACCTCTCCATACACGGCAAAATCGGAAATGGTCAGCTCACGGAGCAGCTCCGCCGTCAGACGGGGGAACTGGGCGAGTTCCGGCTCATTGCCATACAGGTCCACGAGTCGGCTGTTGAGCAGGGATTGGCGGGGGTCTGCGGCGGAATCGCTGGCGGCTGGGGGTACAGGAGCGTTCGTCATGCTGGTAAAAGCGGGAATTCCTGTCGTCAGAGTGGATCCACTTCTGCAACAGCATGTTAAAATACTATCCGATGGGTCAGTTGTCCCCAACGAAGTATTTTGGCATGTTGGCTCCAGGTAAAGTTCTGCCTTGGAAGCATCTGTGAAAGGGTGCCTTCAGGCTCTGAGCTTTGGCTGCACAGTTTCACACTTCCCTTGACGGATTCCAGAAGGCGTTGCCCGTAGGATGCCCTGCTCATACTGGACTCTGCTTCAAGACCCCACACAGAGCCCCGCCTGAATCTTGAGGCGGGGCTCTGCTGTTTGCAGGGCCAAATTTCAAGAAACCACCTGACGAATGAGGGAACGGATTCGTTGGGGGCAATCTTAGGGGGGGTGCCATTTTTCCGTCTTTGCAGACGGTTAAAAAACGTCGGGACAGTTTTTGCGCTGAAAGCGTGCAAGAAGTTTTCCCATCGCAACGCCGGGCAGGCTGGTGGGTAAGCAGACGATTCAGTCCGGTAATTCGGGCTTGCCACATAACGCAGAGGCCTTCACACTCGCGCGCCATGTCCCAGACCGTCACCCGACTAAGAGATCTGACCAAGCAGCAAAAACGTTCCGGTCTGGCCGCGTGGCTGGGCTGGTTGTTCGACGGACTGGACATGCATCTCTACACGCTGGTGGCGACGCCCTTTGTGGCGGCCCTCCTGCTGACGGACACTGGAGATCCGCAGGTGAAGGTGAAGTCCGCCATCATTCAGGGGCTGTTCCTGGTGGGGTGGGCGCTCGGTGGCGCGTTCTTTGGCCGGGTGGGGGATCTCCTGGGGCGTCGGAAGGCGCTGGTGCTGACCATCCTTACCTATGCGTGCTTTACCGGCCTGTCCGCCATTGCCCAGACGTGGTGGCAGCTTGGGATCTTCCGCTTCCTGGCCGCCCTGGGCATCGGTGGGGAGTGGGCCGTGGGAGCTTCTCTGTTGGTTGAGACCTGGCCGAAGAATTGGCGCCCGTGGATCGCGGCGGTGCTCCAGAGTGCCGTGAACTGCGGCATCATGCTGGCGTGCCTGGCCGGATTCATCCTCAAGGAGGATGAGAGCAACCGCCTGATCTTCCTGGTGGGCATTCTGCCCGCGCTGATCACCCTCTGGATCCGCAAGGCGGTGCCGGAGACAGAGGAATGGGAGGCGGCTCAGAACAAGGTGAAGCCTCCGGGGGTGATGGAGCTCTTCAGCCCCCAAGTACGAGGAGTCACCTGGCGGGTGCTGCTGATCTGCGCCGTGTCGCTCACGGCTCACTGGGCCTTCATGTTCTGGCAGCAGGCGCATGTCCGGGCCCTGCCGGAGTTCGCCAATGTAACGGCCGCTGAAAAGAACAGTGTGGCCGTGACATCGCTCTTCTGGGTGATGGTGGGGTCGGTGATCGGGAATTTCGTGGCCGGCGGTCTGGCCAAGATCATGGGCTATCGCAAGGCGATCGTGCTCATGCTGGCCGCTTACGCTGGCTCGATGTGGTTGTGCTTTCATACGACCTGGAGCTATCAGGCCACGCTGTGGCTCTTCGCTCTCATCGGCCTCTGCCAAGGTGTGTTTGGCCTCTTCACCATGTGCCTGCCTCCGCTCTTCCCCACGCTGCTCCGCACCACCGGGGCAGGGTTTTGCTACAACTTCGGCCGGATCGTGGCTGCCGCGGGGACGGTCTATTTTGGCCTCGCCGCCACGGGCAAGGTGGATGACTACCGCATCGCCCTGCTGAATGCCGGCTACCTCTTCATTCCCGCCGCGATCGTCGCCTTCCTGCTGCCGCAGGAGAAGGATCAGGATGACCAGGTGAATCAGCCTGCGGACTAAGAGGGGGATTATGAATTATGAATTATGAATTATGAATTATGAATTATGAATTATGAATTATGAATTAGGAATTAGGAATTAGGAATTAGGAATTAGGAATGGGGCCGCGTTCTGCTGGCGAAATACTCGCGTCAGGAGAATTCAATTCCTAATTCCTAATTTCCCTCCGCTGATGGAAATGGGCGGCATGGAGCGTTGAGTCCATCTTCACGCTCCCTCCATGAACTCCCCGACCTCCCTTCAGAATACGAATACTCGGCGCGACTTCCTCAAGAACGCCACCCGGGCCACTGCCGGACTTTCCGTGCTCTCCGGCATCAGCATTCCCTATGTGCATGCCCAGGGGGATGACACGGTGCGGGCTGCGCTGATCGGGTGCGGCGGTCGTGGCGCAGGCGCAGCCAGCAACTCCATGTCGGTGGGGAACGCCTCCATCCGCCTGGTCGCCATGGCGGATGTGCAGAAGAACCGGCTGGATGCGGCGCATGAGGCGCTCTCCAAGAAACACCCGGACAAGATGTCCGTTTCGGAGGACGCGAAGTTCATCGGGTTCGATGCCTACAAGCAGGCGGTGGACATGCTCAAGCCTGGAGATGTGGCCATCTTCGCCACGCCCCCCGCCTTCCGCTGGGTGCACTTCAAGTACGCGATTGAAAAGGGCGTGAACATCTTCATGGAAAAGCCGCTGGCGGTGGATGGCCCCACGGCCAAGCGCATGCTGGAGCTGAATGAAGAGGCAAAGAAAAAGGGGCTGAAAGTGGCCGTGGGCCTCATGTGCCGCCATTGCAAGATCCGCAAGGAGCTCTACAACCGTGTGCAGGACGGCGCTATTGGGGATCTCATTCTGGCACGTGCCTACCGCATGCAGGCCCCCGTGGCCTCCTGCTTCTCCAAGCGCCGCCCGGAGGAGACCCCGGAACTCATCTGGCAGATCCAGCGTTTCCACTCCTTCCTGTGGGCCAGCGGTGGCTCATACAGTGATTTCTTCATCCACAACATCGATGAAGCGTGCTGGATGAAGAACGACTGGCCCGTCGAGGCGCAGGCCAGCGGCGGGCGCACGGATCGAGGAGAGTACGTGGACCAGAACTTCGACCACTACTCAGTGGAGTACACCTGGAAGGACGGCTCCAAGTTCTTCTTTGAAGGGCGCAACATCACCGGCTGCCGCAACGAGTTCTCCACCACCATTCACGGCACCAAGGGCAGCGCCATTGTCTCCACGGCCGGGCATCTGCCGGCCCGCAGTGCCATCTTCAAAGGGCAGCGCCGCAGCGCAGAAGAGACCGTATGGAAGGGCGAATCCCCGGAGCCCAATCCCTATCAACTGGAGTGGGACGACTTCCTTCATGCCATCCGCCACAACGAGACCTACAATGAGATGGAGCGTGGTGTGCAGGCCAGTCTGGTGACCTCCATGGGACGCATGGCGGCGCATACCGGCCAGATCATCACCTATGATCAAATGCTGAACTGCCCGCATGAGTTCGCGCCGGATGTGGACAAGCTCACGCTGGATTCACCCGCACCGATCCGCGAGGACGCCAATGGTCGCTATCCCGTGCCGCTCCCCGGCGTGAACCGGGATCGCGAGTTCGCCGTTCCCGCCTAGGGCTCAAGGCGGTTGTTGGAAATCACCCACATCTCTTCCCATGGAGTCGGCGGCGATGCCCGGCAGACCTGCGACGGCTTCTGCCAGCTCGTCGTTTGATGACCTGGGCGCCTTGCATGAGCTCTGCCGGCTGCGCTCCACGCTGGAGGGCTTTGCCGCGGTACGTCTCTGTCAGCATCCCCGTCGGCAGGAGGTGCTGGATGACTTTTCCAGGCGCCTGGAGTCGATGCATGCCTGGGCCCGGCAGGGCCGCTTGCTGGAGTTCCGCCAGGAGGATGGGGAGCTCCATCGTCGCCTCGTCGCCTCTTGTGACTCAGAGGCGCTCATGCATTGCTGGGAGCATGTGAACGCCAGGCTGGAGGCCTGGATCCAGCATGTGCAGGAGGTGTACTGGCCCAGCCTGATGACGCTCTATCGCGAGCATGAGTTTCTCATCCAGGCCTGGGCATCGGATGAGCCCTGGGTGGCAGAAGCCGCCACGCATCAGCACCTGGAGGCGGGTTGGTTCCGTGTCGCCGCAGCACGAGGTGAATCCTCACCCGTGATGGATCCCGTGGAGCGCGCCACATCCTTTCTCTGCACCCACTATGCGAGTGCGGTGGAGGTGGGCTGGCTCGCACAGAATGTCAGCTTTGTGAGTGCCAGTCATCTCACCCGGTGCTTCCGGCAGAAGCTCGGCGTCTCCCCCTACGCATTCCTCAGACAGGTCCGCATGGAGCGGGCCGCCCAACTCTTGAAAACCAGTGCGGATGCCGTGGCGGTGATTGCCCTGAAGACGGGGTACAAGAACGTGTCCCACTTCGTGCGGGACTTCCGGGAGAAATACACCATGACGCCCAAGCGCTACCGGGATGGGTGAGTGAGGGGGAGTTGGCTCCTATTGCTCAGCACGTGGCGACGGGAGTAGTCCGACGGTCCCCGTCGGTTGGTGAGCGGGCGTGACCTCTGCCTACTCGGCAACGCCGCGAAAAGCATTCTCCGACGCCAAGGGCGTCATACAAAATAGACGCCCAGGGTCAGGCGAGGCGCGAGCCGCCACCCTGGGTCGGTGGAAAGATCAATTGGAAATCCGAAGTGAGTTCTACAGACTGTCCCCATCACCTGATACGACCGCCTTGCATGCAATGAACACCTCGGGGGCGCTATGACGGTTTGTAGAACTCCCTTGGAGTTCCTGCTCTATCCCATCAATACCCGGGGTGGCGACCGCTTCGCGGCCTGACCCCGGGCTGTTTTGTATCACGCCGTTGGCGTAGAGTTTCCACGGCCGGATGGAGGCCCTCGCCGACGCCTCATGACCACCCCTGCGAGTCCGCAGACCAGCAACCATGCACGCCCCGGCTCCGGCGTCTGGGCCAGACTTGCCCAGTCCGTCGCGATCCGCACTTCGTCAAAACTCGCCATCGTCGTGGTCTGACTGCTGGTGGCGAAGCCGGAACCCATCCGGATGCCATTCAATCCGTTGGCGAAGTAGTCCCCGGTTGAGGTGAAATAACCTGACGTGGGCTCTTCGCCAGACAGGTCCGGATTCACGAACAACGTGGCGCGGTCATTGAGGCCGCTCTGGTCAAACTCCACCTTCAGCACCAGTTGGGTCATCCCGGATACCGGTGGGCGGGAGGCGGTGCTGGAGTTGAGATTCAGCGCCCCAAACGCTCCCCACACGGAGCCCGCACCTGATTGTCCGAGATAGGCCTTCTCTGAGCCGCCGTCCATGAGCGAGAAGGCGATGAACCGCGAGCCATCATTGTCATTGTCCACCAGGAAACTGAAGTAAACGGTACCGGTGTTGATCCGGTCAAACGAACGCGCCCCATAGATCCCATTTCCTGCCGTGGCATTGGACGGATGATTGGGAGTGGAGGTGATGCCGCTGGTGGACACCAGTACCGTGCCATTGCCACCACTGGTTGTCTGCTGAATGCTCCAGGCCGAGGAGAACCCGGCTCCGCCATTCAGCGTGGCCAGACTGGAGCCGACCGTGTAGTCAAAGGAGTCATAGGCCACCAGGATGGCCGAGGCCGACGACGCCATGGCGTGCAACATCAATCCGGTGAGGACCGTCCACCCTGCCTTGGGGAAAAGAGCGGGGAGGTGAGAGATGAATGAGAAGCGCATGGCCCATTCCTGAGGGACACGCTTGGGTCTGCCAAGGCTGGAAGCTGCCGGGAAGAGGGAATGGCCGTATCCGCGTAGCGCGATGATCGGAATAGAACATTTTCACGTGGGCGAAGCGCTCCGCCAGGGAGTGTTGCGGAGCGATTCGAGCAAGGCGGATATCGCTCAAATGCAATTCAGGAACCGCGCCGGGGTTGGAGTACCGCGTTTACGCGGCTCAGGAGGATTGGAACTGTCGCCATCGTGGCAAGAACTTGTCTGGTGGCACTATCTCGTGGAGCCACCACGAGCAGGCAGGCTTTTGCAAAATGGCAAGTTTGAGGCGAGGTCTGCGATTGATGTCGCAGACACCCCCGCTCTTGCAAGTTTGGTGACTTCATGGTAACAACTTGCCTCCGTCAAAAACTCTTCCATCCCAAAGCCCCCATGAAATTCACCCCCGCACTTTTCGCCCTGTTCCTTGGTTTCGGCGGACTTCGCGCTCAAGAAACGGAAAAAATCCCTCTGAATGAGCGTCGAACAACCGTGACGATCTGGAATCAGCACAATGGAGGGTTCAATGACCGCGGCTCCAAGGTCTTGAACGTCGTGCTGATCACCAAAGGCAAAGAAGTGTTCCGAAAAGACGGGGTGGCGATTCCCTGGGAGCGCGGTACAGATACGTTCGTCTCGGTGGTCGTTCCCTCGGTGCCTACTGACACCGTCCGGGTGGAGGTGGTCGAAAGCATCAACGAACGGCCTGGTCTCGCTGAAATTCAGTTTGTGCGGAAGGGTAAGAATCTCGCCAAAAAGAAAACGGTGCGTGTCAACGGCGTCTGGGAAAGCCACCCGGGGGTAACGGGGGACACCCTCACCGATGACATCACCACTTCGTCAAAACATCAACACGGCTACTGGTGCTCTCCGGACAAAGAAAAGGCCTGGGCCGAGGTTGATGTGAAGACTCGTGATTGATGCGGTATTCTTTGGTAGCTGATGCCGGGAGCAGGGAAGCTGAAACGCGGGTCAGCCTGCTCTCGGATTCACCGGCCTTGTCAAGTATACGGTTTCCCAGGGGCGCCAGGATAGTGATTCTCAAATACCTACTCTTAAAACGTGACAACCCATAGCAGCCCGTGCCAACAGGCTGCTTTCGACAAATTTGGACTCCAAAACAAGCGTCTCGTGAGCAGGGGCTTTATGGGCATGCTCTCTTACCGTCCGAACGCATCAACACACGGTCCCGCCACCATCCAGTGTTCGTTCCCGGCAACCGTTGGGGAGGGTTAAGCGGTGTTTTTCAACCTGCCTCTTGCACACGAACCGGGTTAGATGCGCGACTTGTCTGGCTATGTAAGGTTCCGAATTGATTCCGCGCGGCCGCGTTGTCAAGCCGCCGCCCGCTCACCTTCACAGTGAATGAGGCGGGCCGGTGACCTTTGCCTCCAACGGGGTGGATCAGGTGACGGGGCGGGAGCTGGCCTATCGGGGTTATGGCGTGCACGGGGCCGTGGCCCCGGGCAGCACGGTGCGGGTGTTTCATCCGCAGGCCGGGGTGGATGGCGAGGAAATCTATGTGAATCCGGAGACCGGTGCCTACGGTGCCTACTGGACCGTGTCGGGGAGTTGGGCGGGCACAGGGGTGACCCGGGTGGAGCTGCTGGTGCGTGGTTCCAAGGCAGGGGCGGGAATCGGCGGGACGCCTGCCGTGGCGGACAAACAGATGTGGGTGGTGCTACCGCCCAGCCAGGAAACCTACGAGTATGACGGTGCGGGCCGCATGGTGGGGGACGCCACCTGGGCTTACACGTGGAATGGCATGGGTTGTCTGGTGAAGATGGAGCGCAAGGCCGACACCGGTGCGGATCCCAACCTCGCCAGTGAGGTGATCACCTTCAAGTACGATGCCGACCGGCGTCGGATCAAGAAGGAGCGGACCTTGACCTACTCTGACAGCACGCCTACGCGGGTGGAGACCAGCAAGATGATTTGGAGTGGCTGGCTCCCCGCCTGTGAGGAGTTGTCAGTGAACGGCGGCACGGCCAGTAGGCGCTGGTTCATCTGGGGCCGGGACGTCAGCGGGACCTGGGATGGTGCGGGTGGCATTGGCGGGTTGGTGGCCATTGAAGAGGAAGGCGGCCGCCGCCTTCTGGTCGTGGATGACGGACTGGGCAACATCACGGCGCTGATCAACCAGGTGAATGGGGAAACGGTGGCGAAGTTCGACTACACCCCCTATGGCGAGCTGAAGGTCTCATCGGGTGACGTGAACGCCTGCCCGTTCCGTTATCAGAGCAAGTACTACGATGCGGAGACGGGGCTGAGCTACTTCGGGTTCAGGTATTACAGCGCGAAGCTGGGGCGCTGGATCAGCCGTGATCCGCTGGGGGAAGCGGGTGGGTTCAACCTGTACGGGTATTGCGGGAATGATCCGGTGAACCGGTGGGATTATTTGGGGATGGATAGCGGAATTTGGGACAAGGTCGTTGCCACCGATGACTTTATGGATGGCTTGCTGTGGGCGACCGTTCAGTTTTGGACTCGCGGCGATATGTTTGGCGGGCAAATGCCGTTGTATCAGTCGCCAAAAAGTAGCTACGAGTATGGCTATAACACAAACATGACTGGATACAATGTGGCCTCACATTGTATCGGAAGAACGGCCCGAGAACTGGGCATGCTTGTGTCAATGATAGACACCGAGTTGAGAGACCGTGGTTTTTGTTTAGAAGCGCTACCTGTAACTCGGATGGCGGCACCTGTGCGAGGACTGCGCAATCTCCAAGTGGCCAATCAGGTCGTTAGAACTGAAAACATTGTTGCCGAAACACTACCCAGTCTACCTAGAGTTGTGGAATCGGGGAAAGTTGTTGCCTCTGTAGATGCAATAGGTGTGCAGTTGGGAAACCAAGTGCAGCTTGGCTCCCAACAGCTTCAGTTCCTTGAAAGCCTGCGATCTCGCTACCCATCGATACCTCACGTTGTTGGCATGGCAAGCGATTCAAGTGTAGTGGGAGCCACGGTGGTGCAAAAAGTGACGCCGCTGTTAAGCTCGCAGTTTTCTAGAAATGCACTTGAATATTTGAGGGTCATCGAAAAGCATACAGGGTTTCGAATCCCAGAAGTTCAAAGAATCCAATTGGCTGCCGATCTAAGCATCACCAAATACACGCGGTTGACTCCTCAAGCGGGCCGGCTCCATCGCGCTAAGTTCACCAAAACACTGAAAGATTCCCAGATAGCCGAATGGGAAAGACAAACAGGCCAAGTATGGCCTAAATATCAAGCGGGATCTACTCCGCGAGGCCGGAATCCAGGCGACTACTTCGATGCACATCACATTATTGAAAATGTTTATGGAGGGCCGCATGAATGGTGGAACCTCACACCTGCGCGCTTTCCCAGCGCACACCAAAGCGGCCTTCATTTGGAGGATGTAATGGAAACACTTTTCCCGTAGAATCTACGACTATGAGTAAATTTGACTACCTTAGGCCACAGATGGTTGGAGTGGAAAACCTGACGGCTTTGTCTGAGCAGGCGGTTCAGGAGTTGAAGGCTAAATATCCCGGGATTGCAGAAGACTATCTAGACTTCCTCAAGCAGATTGGGTGGGGGAATTTCGGGACGGTTATGATATATGCAGAACCAATAGATCCAGAGGAGATATACTCTGCCGAAAGGGGGCTGGCATTGCAGGGCATTGCAGTCTTCGGCGATGATATGCAGGGGTTCTGCTATGGATTCGATAAGGATGAACACTATAGAGTGGTGGAAATAGATCCTAGAGGCAAAGTGGATCGCACAATCCATGAAGATTTCAGCGAGTTCATAAGATCGTTCATACATGAGCCTGAAGAACGTGAGACGTGACAACCCATAGCAGGCCGTGCCAACAGGCTGCTTTCGACAAATTTGGACTCCAAAACAAGCGTCACGTGAGCAGGGGCTTTGTGGGCGTGCTCTCTTACCATCCGAACGCATCAACACACGGTCCCGCCACCATCAAGTGGTTGCCATCGCTTCGCTCAGGCTGTGCGGCGTCCGGCTTCGCCGTTCATCGATGCCGCTTTCGCGGCATGGCGCTGTTCCCGGCAACCGTTGGGGAGGGTTAAGCGGTGTTTTTCAACCTGCCTCTTGTACACGAACCGGGTTAGATGCGCGACTTGTCTGGCTATGTAAGGTTCCGAATTGATTCCGCGCGGCCGCGTTGTCAAGCGTAAGCGAGTAACCAAGCCCCGTGGGTGCAGGGCTTGACTTTTACTGGTCGGCACGCCGTGCCATCCACGCCCGGGGCGTGATTTCCTTCATCTGTTGATTGGTCATCGCTGGCAGCTTCGTGAACAGGTCCTTGAGATACTCGTAGGCATCCGCCCCAGCCCGCTTCGCATTGTCCAACAGCGTGTAAAACGTCGCCGCACGCACTCCCGCCTGCGCGTCGCCCACGAACAACCAGTTCTTCTTGCCGATGGCACTGGGCCGGATCGTGTTCTCCACCAGGTTGTTGTCCACCTCCACGCGTCCGTCCTCAAGGAACACTTCAAGGCTCGCACGCTGGTTGAGGGCATAGCGTATCGCAGCCCCTGTCGGACTCTTGGGCAGGTGTTTGCGTTGCTGCTGCCATTGCTCCAGCTTCTCATAGACCTGCCCCATCACAAGGCGGCTTCGGGCTTCTCGGGCCGCCTGTCTTTGCTCCGGTCCAGCCCGGATCTCGCGCAACTCTTCCTCCACGGCATAAAGCTCCCGGATCTGCACCAGCACCCACAGGGCATCCTGGCAGTAGGTGCTGGCCTCAAAAAACTTCCGCCGGGCATGCGCCCAGCAGCCCGCCAGCCGGATCGTGCCCGCACGTTCCCGGCTCTGGGCAAAAGACGCGTAAGCGGCATACCCATCGCACTGGATGATGCCCTCGAACCCGGCAGGCACCAGGCTCTCCAGACAAAAGGCCGCCCGTCCGGTGTGCCACTGGAAGAACGTCTCCTGGGTCAGCGGCGAGTGCGCCACCCACAGGTAACCCGTTTTGGTCTGGCCATGACCGGGGCTCAAGTACTCAATGGGTGTCTCATCAAGCTGGACATACCCGCTGGCAAACACGCTCTGATGGATCTCGCGCATGAGCAGCCCGCAGGCCTCTGCGGTCATCCCGCTCCAGTTGGCCAGCGTCTGGCGCGAGATCTCCACGCCCAGCCCGGCGTAGATGCCCTCCAGCCGGTGCCAGGGCAGATGGTCCCGGTAACGTGAGACCATGCTGTGGGCCAGCAGCGAGGGCGCTGCCACGCAGCGCTCCTGCAGGCAGGGCTGCAACGGAGCCACCACCGGAGGCAGATGCCGCTGGTCCTTGCGCACATACTTGCGCCGGATGATGCGCAAGCGCTCGAAGCTTGCCGGGGTGTACTCAAGCTGCTCGGTGACCTCTTCGCCGATGTGCACCCAGTCCTCAGGACAGGCCTTGACCTCTTCGGGGTCGATGAACACTTCTTTAACCGGCAGGTGCTCCGGGATGCGGGGCTTGCGCTCCCGGGCTGGCTCCGGGGTGGACGGCTCCCTGCCCGGCCGGGTCTGACGGGCCGACTCTTCGGCCAGCGTAAGCTCCTCGATCCCGTCGAGCAGCAGCTGCATCTGCTCTGCATCCAGCTTCTCGCTGCTTTTGCCGAACATCCGGCGCGAGAGGGCATCGAGCTTGAGGCGCAGCAGCTTGTTTTCCAGACGCACCGCCGCAAGCTCCCCACGAAGCTCTGCGATCAAAGTGGCGGCGTCAGGTTCAGGAGTCACGAGGCTCGTGATGTGGCCTCAAGCCGCGCCCTTGTCCAGCTTCAGATGCAGGAAGCAGGAAACTATCCCGTCTCACGTTCATACCAGGGGCGCATCTTCGCGCCCCGCAGATCAATGCCGTCGGTGAGCATGGCCAGGGCCTGCGGGGCCAGGGCCAGCTTGGTCTGTGCAGGATCGGCGACAGCCGGCCAGCTGAAGGTGCCTTGTTCGAGCCGTTTGGCCAGCAGCCACCAGCCCGAACCGTCCCAGTAGAGGATCTTGAGCACCGAGTGGCGCCTGTTGCTGAAGACAAAGAGCGAGCCGCTGCGGGGATCGTCCTGCAACTGCGCACTGACCATGCCCTGAAGGGTGCCCACCCCGGCCCTCATGTCACAGGGTTGAAGGGCGATGAAGACCTTGAGGCTGCCTGAGAAGCTCAGCATGAGTGGAGGTCCGGGGAATGCTTGAGTTCGAGTTGACGCAGCAGCGCTGCAACCAGGGGCATCTGCGAGGAGCAGGACAGGTGCAGGCGGGCGGTGCCGGGCAGCAGAAGATCCAGGCGTGTCGAAGGCAGCGGGGAGATGGGGACGGCCTCCAGAAACGCCACGATGGGAGGGGAGGCAGCCTGAGTGGCAATGCAGGTGGAGATTTTGGCCTGCCTGCGCCAGGAGACCAGCGTTTGGTACTTGATGCCAGCAGATCTGGCGAACTGGGGCCCGCTCAGGCCTGAGCGGGCATAGGCCTCCAGCGCGGCGTGTCGTTGTGCCGGGGTGCTGCGCACCCTGGACCTGACATCACGCTTGAGTGGAGCTGACGCTATGGAAGAAGGATCACTATGAGTCATACCCCTCAGCTATGACTGATGGTGATAACGCTTCATAGCGACATCAGACGGGGATCGGCTTGACGCTTACTGTCAAGCTCCCGCCCGGTCACCTTCCCAGTGAATGAGGCGGGCCGGTGACCTTCACCGCCAATGGGGTGGATCAGGTGACGGGGCGGGAGCTGGCCTATCGGGGTTATGGCGTGCACGGGGCCGTGGCCCCGGGCAGCACGGTGCGGGTGTTTCATCCGCAGGCCGGGGTGGATGGCGAGGAAATCTATGTGAATCCGGAGACCGGTGCCTACGGTGCCTACTGGACCGTGTCGGGGAGTTGGGCGGGCACAGGGGTGACCCGGGTGGAGCTGCTGGTGCGTGGTTCCAAGGCAGGGGCGGGAATCGGCGGGACGCCTGCCGTGGCGGACAAACAGATGTGGGTGGTGCTACCGCCCAGCCAGGAAACCTACGAGTATGACGGTGCGGGCCGCATGGTGGGGGACGCCACCTGGGCTTACACGTGGAATGGCATGGGTTGTCTGGTGAAGATGGAGCGCAAGGCCGACACCGGTGCGGATCCCAACCTCGCCAGTGAGGTGATCACCTTCAAGTACGATGCCGACCGGCGTCGGATCAAGAAGGAGCGGACCTTGACCTACTCTGACAGCACGCCTACGCGGGTGGAGACCAGCAAGATGATTTGGAGTGGCTGGCTCCCCGCCTGTGAGGAGTTGTCAGTGAACGGCGGCACGGCCAGTAGGCGCTGGTTCATCTGGGGCCGGGACGTCAGCGGGACCTGGGATGGTGCGGGTGGCATTGGCGGGTTGGTGGCCATTGAAGAGGAAGGCGGCCGCCGCCTTCTGGTCGTGGATGACGGACTGGGCAACATCACGGCGCTGATCAACCAGGTGAATGGGGAAACGGTGGCGAAGTTCGACTACACCCCCTATGGCGAGCTGAAGGTCTCATCGGGTGACGTGAACGCCTGCCCGTTCCGTTATCAGAGCAAGTACTACGATGCGGAGACGGGGCTGAGCTACTTCGGGTTCAGGTATTACAGCGCGAAGCTGGGGCGCTGGATCAGCCGTGATCCGCTGGGGGAAGCGGGTGGGTTCAACCTGTACGGGTATTGCGGGAATGATCCGGTGAACCGGTGGGATTATTTGGGGATGTATGAGATTTTGGGGGAAATGCCTGGAGAGTTCGATGTGCGACGAAATGAAGATGGATCCGTTGCTGTGTCTGTTGGGAGACCGATCATCGCCATAAGTGATGAATGGAGGATTCCTTATAAAGTTCAGCCCTCAGAATCCGAAGTCGCGCTATATAATTTCGTGGTGACGAGAAATGAGCGATTCCTTAATCACCCTTTGTTGTGGGATGCATTTAATAGAGGTAGTTTGGATCACGTAGTTTTGGGGCTATACGACCCGGCACTATTGACGCTTATGTGTGGAATCCAAGTTATTCCAACTGGCAGTAGACCTGAATATGTCGTTCCTATTACGGAGACTCGGAACATGGGCTCAATTAGATACTCCTTTGGGGCGAAGAGTCTGCCCAAAGGAGGGGCTGCAGCTAACAAAATAGAGAAAGTAATGCGTGACTTTTCGTCGGGGCAAATAGCGCCCGGTGACGGACATCGGGGCAGGCCTGGACCAATACTGGCTCCCATGGGTGAATTCGGCAATGTCGGGGCCTATCCGCGTCCTCCTATGGCAGATCCCCTAGCCAATTCTCGGACAAAATTGTTGAAAATTCTTGAGCAGCGCAGATTGGGGAGCAGTTTTGAGCAGGGTGGGAAGTTCAATCCTCTCGAAGGGATGGGCGGAAATCGAATTCAAGAGGCATTCGGAGTAAAGATTGATCCTGCCACTCAACTAGGTGTTGACTATGTAGGGCCCGGAAGACTTGGAAACATTCAGCTAAAGGGGCCGTTCTTGAATCGTTCTACTCTGCAACCTCTCCCTGAGTCGGCTCAACAAGACGCAATGAGGAGCATTCTGCGTAGACTTCAGGATAATACTGCGCCTGACAGTTTTGTTGTTGATACTCTTGGGCTCTCATCCGAGAATGCTGCCGCACTAAGGTTGGCTGTAGAGAGTTTGAAATTGTGTAAACCTGTCCACTTCCTCGAATAATGGCGCATAGCTACATACACGGTCGACGTCTGGAATTCGAAGTTAGAGACTCGGCTTGCGAGGCTGTTTTGGAACGATTAATAGACGAATTGTCGAGACCAGGTGGAAATAGGTCAGCTGCGGGGATCGTGAAGAACTGGTATACTTACTGGTATTCAATGCCTCCTGGAACGAAGGATATGAACATTGAATGTTCAGTGCCGGAGGTTCGTGATGCTGTCCTTGTAGCGTTGACTGTGGTAGTGAAGACGCTGGATCTCGATGGGGAAATGACATTGGTGGCAAGGCGTATGATGGATATATTGTCGGAAAAAGAATGACAACCCATAGCAGGCCGTGCCAACGGGCTGCTTTCGACAAATTGGAACTCCAAAACAAGCGTCTCGTGAGCAGGGGCTTTGTGGGCGTGCTCTCTTACCGTCAGAACGCATCAACACACGGTCCCGCCACCATCCAGTGTTCGTTCCCGGCAACCGTTGGGGAGGGTGAGCGGTGTCTTTCAACCTGCCTCTTGCACACGAACCGGGTTAGATGCGCGACTTGTCTGGCTATGTCACCTTGGTAATAGCCTGTCTCGTCGCACTTCAGTAGCCGGTACGCTGGCCGGATTGAGAACGGCGAGCCAGGCTTGAGCGATCCTGCGATCGGTCGGGGGATGGGTGGCGAGGAGCCAAAGGTGGCGTGACAGCGTGGTTCGAGGAGTGCGTCGTGGGGGTGGAGGGGATGATGAGTGGAAGTGCGCGGCTACGGCCTCCCCACCTGACCGGATCCGCCCCGGGTACCCAAGGTAGGCTCGCTGGAAGCTCGCCAACCGTGGGCTGTGGTACATATCCCTTTCAGGGATAGCGGGAGTTGGAGCGGATTGCAGGCGGTGCGTGTGGGAGGCGACGCGCCGGGTTGGAGCTGTTGCATCGTGAGTGGCATCCAAGTGTGTATTAAGATCCGCCCCAGAGAAGGTAGAAGAGCCGTCCCGGCTCTTGGGCGTGCGGAGGGAAGAGGTTGGGTGTGGGAGGGATAATGTCTGAGACGGTGGGATGCGACGAACGGGTCCTTGTGGGCATCGCGACGTCGGGCTGGAGGCTTGGGAGGTCTTCCCTGTCGCGATCCTGAGTCTTCTGCAAGATGCAGAAGACGGGACACGCTGGAAGCGTGCGCTCCCCAGCATCGCTGAGTTATCTCTACGAGGAACGTCACCCAGCGTGGTGCAACTTCGAGTGCTCGACTTGCTGAGGCCTAGCGGTGGCTCACCACCCGACGATGCTACAACGACACCCCGCGCTTCCAAGGAATAAAATCATCCTGCCCCAGTGACACGGCCTTGGGCACGGTAATGCCGCTGGCGGTGTCGAGGGTCAAGGCCAACAACTCCTCGCCCATGGTGAGGACGCTCTTCTCGCCGCGGATGATGGGGCCGGTGTCGAAGTCGATGACGTCACCCATGCGCTGGGCGAGCTCGGTGTTGGTGGCGATCTTGAGGGTGGGGCAGATGGGATTGCCCGTGGGGGTGCCGAGGCCGGTGGAGAAGAGGATGACGGTGCAACCGGCCCCGGCGATGGCGGTGGTGGATTCCACATCGTTGCCCGGGGTGCAGACGAGGGAGAGCCCGGGCTTCGTGATGGGCTCGGCGTAGTCCAGCACATCGGTGATCGGGGAGGTGCCACCCTTCTTCGCGGCACCGGCGGACTTGATGGCATCGGTGATGAGGCCATCCCGGATGTTGCCAGGGGATGGGTTGGCGTCGAAGCCGCTGCCGCAGGCCTGGGCGGCACGCTCATAGGTGCGCATGAGGTGGACAAAGCGGTCGGCCAGAGCGGCATTCACGCAGCGGTCGCTCAGCTCCTGCTCGATGCCGCAGAGTTCCGGGAACTCGGAGAGGGCCACGGAGGCACCGAGAGCCACGAGAAGGTCGGCGGTGTGGCCGATCGCGGGGTTCGCGGAAATGCCGGAGAATCCGTCGCTGCCGCCACACTCCACGCCCACCACCAGATCGCTCACCGGGCAGGGTTCGCGGCGGAGTTCATTGGCATCCCGCATGCCCAGAAACGTGGTCTTGATGGCGCGGGCCATCATGTCCTGCTCGGAGAGGGCCTTCTGCTGCTCGAAGATGTGCAGGGGCCGGGAGTATCCGGGATGGAACTTCTCCAGTGCCTGCTCCAGCAGGCTGACCTGGGCGTGCTGACAGCCGAGACTGAGCACCGTGGCTCCTGCGACATTCGGGTGGGCGACGTAGCCGGCCAGGAGGTTGCAAAGCGCCTCCGCATCCAGCCGGGTGCCGCCGCAGCCCATGTCGTGCTCCAGGAACTTCACCCCATCCAGGTGAGGAAAGAGAGGCACGGGAGTATGGGGGCGGGTGCCAAGGGCAAGGGTTGATTCCTCGATCTCCTGACGGGCGGCGCCGCGCTGATGCAGGCCGACGAGTTCACGAGCATAATGTTCATATGGGCCAGTGCGGCCATAGCCCAGGGCTTTCTGCAGGGCCTCCTTCATGAAGGCGAGGTTTCGGTTCTCACAGAAGACGAGGGGGATGACCAGCCAGCAGTTGGCGGTGCCGGCGCGGGTCCCGGGGCGCTTGTACCCGTTGAAGGTGGTGCGACTCCAGTTCGACAGGGTGGGAGGCGTCCAGGCCGTGTCGCGTTGTTTCCCAGAAAAGCCGGCCGTGGCGTGCTGGAGGTTGTGCGTGTGGACCAGTTCCCCTGCAGCGATGGCGACCTTGGCCCGGCCCACGGTCACGCCGTACAGGGTGACCAGGGCGTCTTTGGCAAAATCCCGGGCGGCGAACTTGTGCTTGGCCCCCACCTTGTGGCGGAGGATCCAGCTTTGCCCATCCAGGGAGACCTGCTCACCCGCCTGCAGGGGGCGGAGAGCCACGATGAGGTCGTCGGCAGGGTGGATGCGGAGGATGCTGGGAGCGGTAGCGGCGGTGGTCACGATCCCCCAAGATGAAATGAAGGGAGGGAAAATGCCAAGGCATTGTTTCCCTCCCTTCGACGAGGAGCAGCGAGGGGCTGAGGCCGACGCTATGGGGTTGCGGCGGTCGCTGGGTGGTTGAGAGTGCGGGCCAGGGCCGCTTGAGTGCGGGCGCTGCGCCACTTCACCCAGAGCCAGGCACCGCCCACATAGACCAAGCCCAGCGGCGGGATCAGCATGCCCTCCCAGGAGGGGTAGAGGCCCAGCCAGGTACCCATCCAGGTGGGGATGTCCAGCCACGTAATGGGGTGAATGGGCAGCCAGCCGACCGTCTGGAAGAGCCGGACGGTGGACCCCAGGAAGGTGACGAGCACCGTGATGACCAGGACGCCGGTGATGACCAGCAGGCGGCGGTAGGGGAGCTTGGCCCCGATGTAGAAGACGCCCAGCCCCATGCCGCTGACGATGGCCAGACCGATGCTCAGGCCGATGAGCACGGGGCGGAGGCCGGCCTCCAGCAGGAGGGACTGGAGAAACAACACGGTCTCAAAGCCCTCGCGATAGATGGTGAGGAAGCCCACGCCGATCATGGCCATGTTGGCGCTGGCCGTCTCGCCACCCGTGTTCACGGCGCGGGTCAGGCTGCGGAGCTTGGCGTTCCATTCCACCCAGTACATCTTGTGGAAGACCCAGTTCGTGACGATGAGCAGCACGATGACCGCAAGCACGGAGACCACCGCCTCCAGCGATTCACCATGCCGGCTCAGCGACTTGATGATGAGGCGGGACACGATGAAGGTGGCCACAGACGCCACTAATGCGGCAAAGACGCCGATGCCGATGTTGCGACGGATGCGGCGGTTCTCACCCCCACGCAGACCCGCGATGAGTGCGGCAAGAATGACCACGGCCTCCAGGCCCTCACGCGTGACCACAGAGATGGTCGTGTAAATGGCCGTGAGAGGGGAGATGGACATCTGCAGCAGCGCGCCGCATTCGTTCATGCCGGCGAGGGCCGCCTCATAAGCGCCCGCCAGGGCGGGGCCGCTCGCGCGGGCGTCCAGAGCGGCCTTGATGCCAGGCTGGGTCTTCGTACCATCGAGGAAGAGCTTCTCCGTGCGCAGGGCAAGATCGGGATCGCGCGGCATCGTGCGGGACTCGATCTCCAGGTCAAAGGTGGTGTAGGCCTCCAGCCGCAGAGATTCGGCGTCGGCCCACTTGCCTGCGCGCGCGGCAGCGTGCGACTCCGAGAGGAGGGTGCGCACATCCAGCAGCGTCTCCGCGATGACCTCGGACGCCTTGCCCTGGCGACGCAGACTGATGGCAAACTGGTCGGCCAGAATTTCCACCGCCTTGGCAGCCTCACGTTCCACAACCGAAGAGTCCGTCTTGGCCTGGATGGCTGCCTCCAGCTTCTCGATGGAGGAGCGCAGAGCCGGCTCATACTGGGTGAAGACATCGCCACGCTGACGCTCCCAGGGGGCGCGCAGTTCATCCAGGATCTGGCGGCTCTGAATGGTGAAAGTCTCCGCCTCGCGATACTCAATCGGGATGACGATCTCACCATCTCGCACACCAGCGGAGTACTCCACGGGAACCAGCTTGAGGAGCTTGATCAGCAGCCGCTCGCGGCGGGTGATGTCCTCTGCGGTGAGAAGGTTCGGGAGATCTCGGCGAATCTGGGCGGACCATTTCTCGAATGCCAGGGGGAAGTTTGTTTCATCAGAAGCCATGAGCACCTGCCAGGAAGCAAGATCCGGCACCGGGGGGGGGGTGTCTGGGAGCACGAGGGTGAGCAGGGGAGCGGGGAAGACCGCCAGGGTCTGGATCTCACCGCTGCGGGTGGCGATCATCTCCGGCGTGCTGCGCTTCTGCTGGATGAGCCGTTGCAGCGCATCCGTCTTCTCACGGATCAGCGTGGTCTGCCACACCAGGTACTCGCGCGCCAGCAGTTGGGACACGGCATCCCGCTGGGCTCCTTTGCCATGCTGGAGGGCCAGCACGCCCTGCACGGCGTCTGCATATTTCGGCAGCTGGATCAGTGCGCGCCACTCGCGGGCGGGCTCCAGTTGCTCCTTCTGCTGGCGGTCCAGCATCTCCAGTGCGTACACATGCTGAAGCAGCGCCTGCCTCTGTCCCAACAAATGGCCGGCAGCCGTGGTGGCGGGAGCCGCCTCCGGAAGCGTGGCCTCCGCCCAGAGTTTCCTGGCGGTGTCGGACTCCAGGTTGGAGGAGAAACTCTGCACCACCTGCCGGGTGCTGGTCCAGGTTTCAGGAGTCACTTCACCGCCGTAGAGCTCGACGATGGCGGACTCAATGCCGCGCTGCACCTCGGCCGCGGCATCCAGGACATCGGCGTGCAGCCGGGTGATGGCCATGGCCACAGCGGCCATGGCGGGGAGGAACCGGCGCGTCAGTCCGGGAGTAGAGAGGAGCTTCATGGATGCGCGATCCGAAAAAAATTAACCTGCCACCTGCACACCCACGAGCGCCGCCGCCTGCTTGATCTGGGGCACCAGCTTGTCGGTCTTGGCCTTGGCCTGGGCGGCCAGTTCATCGATCTGCGCGGTTTTGAAGACCGCCTTCTTCTCCTCGCGCTTCTCCAGCGCATCCAGGAAGGCAAAAATGTCCTTGAACCCGGAATCCACCGCCTTGCCCAGAGCCTTGTCCTTGGCGGTCACCCCGCTCTGGACGGCCTGGTACATGACTGCGCAGCTCTTCATGATGCCCTGCATGTCTGAGATGCGGCTTACGGCGAAGAACCGACCGGAGGACTCCTCGCTGTAACGGGACTCCTTCCAGTCCTCAAAGTAGTCGGAGAGCGTGGGCGTCATCGCCACCATGGCCTGGTAGCAATCCTCTACCGTCGGCACCCAGGAGCGCGCATCGGCCAGCAGTTCACCGATCTTCGCATTGGTATCCACCGCCACGGCGGTGAGAACCTCAGGCCGGGGCAGGGATTCCCGGGGGGCGATCCTGCCGTCTCCATCCAGGTCCAGGGCCACCACCCACTTCTTGCTGCCGCCCCAGAGAGCGGGTTCGATAACATAAGTGAACCCGGCACCTTCACGGTCGATCACCTCCCCCGTGCTCAGCGTCAGTTTCAGCGGGGAGATCTCCTCCGGCTGGCCTTCGTCCTTGGGCAGGCCCGCATCAAGGTACACGTCGTAGTGGGCAAACTTGTCCACGCCGGCGACGATGCCTTCCACCGTCTCATAGCCGAAGCTGTCCATCGCTTTGTAGTTCTCCTGCATCTTCGTCACCAGCGCGGCCACTTCCGGCTTCCTGGTGGCCCAGGCTTTCTCAGGACCGCCGGCAGCGCTGAGGATGGCGGCGTACTCGTTGGAGTTCTTCACGAAGTCCTCGGATGCGGCCTTCACCTTCACCAGAGTGTCCACGAGGTAGGATTTCACCTCTCCCACCTCGGCCCCAGGGGAGAAAGAGGGGATGAGCACAGAAGAAGCGGCCAGAATGACATAAGCGGCGTAGCGGTTCATGGGGGAATAAATGAGATTGAGTATCAAATGCATAACCTCTGCGGCGTCTCTCTGCAAGCTCAAGAACTGACCTTCCCCTCGTTCAGATGGAATTCTGTAGATTCGATTTGCCGATGCGTTTCAGTCTCAAGTAAGAGTAGCAACCCCGAACAAAACTTGTCCCTTTCCTCTCCTCCTGCCCATGCAAGCGATCCCGCTCACCCAGCTCAAGGATGGCTCGTCTGCCATCATCAAGGACATCCCGGTAGGGCATGACGAGCACATCACCCGGCTGCGGGAACTGGGACTGGTGCCGGGCACGAAGATCCGCGTGGTGAGGCGTGCGCCTTTGGGCGACCCTATTGAAGTGGCCGTACGGGGCTCCCGGATCGCCATGCGCCGCAGCGAGGCCCGCCACATCGAAATCCTTCCTGTTCAGGAATAGTCCGCCGCCATCTTTCCATGTCCGTTTCATCTGCCGCCCTGCCTGAGGCAGCGCCCACCTCCGCCACCCGTGAGCCCGTGATTGCCATTGTGGGCAATCCAAACTGCGGGAAGTCCACCATTTTCAATGCCCTGACTGGGTTGAAGCAAAAGGTCGCGAACTACCCTGGCGTGACCGTGGAAAAGCGCGAAGGCTCCTGTTTCTCCCAACATGGGAAGCGTCTGCGCCTGCTGGACCTGCCAGGCGCCTACAGTCTCAATGCACGCTCTCCGGACGAGGCCGTGGTGCGGGACGTGCTGATGGGACGCCGCAAAGACACGCCGCGGCCGGATGCCGTGGTGCTGGTGGCGGACGCCTCCAACCTGGAGCGCAATCTGTATCTCACCACCCAGGTCCTGGAACTCGGCCTGCCCGCCATGCTGGTGCTGAACATGATGGATGTGGCGGAGGCGAAGAAGTGGCGCATCGACCTCAAAGAGCTGGAACTGCGTCTCGGCGTGCCCGTGGTGCCCATGCAGGCCACGAGTGGCAAGGGCCTGGTGGAGCTGAAGGCGGCGATGAGCCGGCAGTTGCCCGCGCCCAAGCACACGCCACCGATGCCGACGGAAATCTCCGCCGCGCTGGATGACATTCGCCTGGATCTGACCAAGGGGGGAGTGCTCCACGACACGGCCTCCCTGCTCGAGTCGCTCTATCTTATCTCTGATCACGATCCTCAGCACTACGGCATCGCGGACGCTCACATGAGCCGGATCTCGGCCTGTCATGATGACCTGGAAAAGAAGTTCCCCGGCTGGGAGGACCGTCTCGCGGGAGCCCGGTATGAGACGGTGGAATCCATCCTGAAAGACGTGCTGCGTCGCCCGGAGAAGGACGAGGCGACTTTTTCTGACCGTATCGATGCCGTGCTGCTGAACCCCGTCTTCGGCTTCGGGATCATGCTGTCTGCGATGGTGCTGCTGCTCTACACCATCTTTGCCTTGTCTGAGGCACCGATGGGCTGGATCGAAGGTGCCTTTGGCTGGGCGGGAGACTGGGTGAAAGGCCACATGGCCGAAGGGGATCTGCGTGATCTGCTGGTGGATGGCGTCATCGCCGGGGTCGGTGGGGTGGTCATCTTCCTGCCGCAGATCATGATCCTGTTCTTCTTTATCGGTCTGATGGAGGACACGGGCTACATGGCACGCGTGGCCTTCATGATGGACCGGATCATGGGCTGGGCGGGTTTGAACGGAAAGGCCTTTGTGCCCTTCCTCAGCGCCTATGCCTGTGCGGTGCCGGGCATCATGGCCACCCGTACCATCGCGAGCTTGAAGGATCGCATTGTGACCATTCTGGTGACCCCGCTGGCCAGCTGCTCAGCGCGTCTCCCGGTGTACATGCTGATGATTGCGGCCATGTTCCCGGCCGGGCAGGTGGCGGCTTGGCAGAAGGCGCTGGTCCTGGTCTCCATGTACGCACTCGGTACCTTGGGCGCGTTTTGCTTCGGCTGGCTGTTTAACCGTACCATCATGCGTGGGGAGACCAGCCTCATGGTGCTGGAAATGCCGAGCTACAAGAGTCCTTCGCTGAAGCATCTGGTGATCTACGTGCTGGAGCGTGCGCGCATTTTCATCCGTCGTGCGGGTACCGTGATCCTGGGCCTCACCATCATCCTCTGGGCCGCCATGAACTACCCGAAGACGGAAGGAGATCCCTCCTCCCAGGTGGCGCACAGCGTCGCGGGTATGGCCGGACATGCCATCGAGCCCGTCATCAAGCCGCTGGGTTTCGACTGGAAGATTGGTATTGGTTTGATCGCCAGCTTCGCCGCGCGTGAAGTTTTCAACAGCACCATGGGCGTCATCTATGCCGTGGAAAACTCCGATGATGAAGACATTACTCCACTGCGTGAGCACATGCAGGCGGAGACCTGGCCGGATGGCGCGCCGGTGTACACCCCGCTGGTGTGCGTGAGCGTCATGGTCTTCTTCGTCTTTGCCATGCAGTGCCTGAGCACCGTGGCGGTGGTGAAGCGTGAGACCAACGGCTGGAAGTGGCCGCTGTTCCAGATCGCCTACATGACCGCTGCGGCCTACTTTGCCAGTTTGATCGTGTACCAGGGGGGGCGACTGCTGGGGTTCTAGAGCTTTGAAATTGACGCCACCGCGACCTCGGCTGCGTATTGCAAACACAGACCATGAATGCAGAACTCCAATCCTGGGCGGCCGGGGCGATTGTCCTGGCCACGGTGGCGATCTTTCTGACGCGTGCCCTGAAGGGGCGCAAGCGGAAGGCGGCGGGGAGCTGCGGGAGCAGTTGTGGATGCAGCGCCAGCCCCGCCAAGAGCAAAGTGGCCAAAGGGTAGCCCAGTTGCGGCAGCCGCTTCTTGGAGGGAGGCGTGATTGTCTAAGAGGAGATGGCAAAAAGACCCCCATTCGCGAGCTTCCAGCGAGCCTGCGTCGGGTGGGGGGGATTGAGACACCTGCTCCGAAGGAGTTGGGGCGGTCACGATCTAGTGCAGAGCGTTGGCAGACCAATAGGCTCTTCAACCTTTGGTCATGCAGCGACTGAGCCGATTGCCAATCGGCGGCACAGCAGACTGCCAGTCTGCACTACGGTCGCTTCATCAGCCCGCTGTGCCCAAGAACGCTGCCAGCGGGCTCGTGGCTGAGGCGTTCTCGGTGGCATTGGCGATGCCAATCTCATAGGCGGCGCGGCCGGCTTCCACGGCGGCGTGGAAGGCCAGGCCCATGCGGACGGGATCAGCGGCGACGGCGATGGCGGTGTTCACCAGGACGGCGTCGGCACCCATTTCCATGGCTTCGGCAGCGTGGCTGGGCACGCCGATGCCGGCGTCCACCACCACCGGGACGGTGGCCTGCTCGATGATGATCTCGATCTGGCGGCGGGTGGTGATGCCCTGATGAGAGCCGATGGGGGAGCCCAAGGGCATCACGGTGGCGGTGCCGATGTCCTGCAGGCGCTTGGCCAGGACGGGGTCAGCATTGATGTAGGGCAGGACGGTGAAGCCTTCTTTGACGAGGATCTCTGCGGCCTTGAAGGTCTCCACGGGATCTGGCAGGAGGTAGCGGGGATCGGGATGGATCTCCAGCTTCACCCAGTTGGGCAGGCCGGCGGCGACGGCGAGGCGGGCCAGGCGCACGGCCTCCTCTGCGTTCATGGCACCGCTGGTGTTGGGTAGCAGGAGATAACGATCCTGGGGAATGTAGTCCAGGATGTTGGCAAAGGGGTCCTTCTTTCCCGTCAGGTCCGCACGACGCAGGGCCACGGTGACGATCTCACACCCGCTGGAGGCCAGGGCATCCCGCATGAGTTCGCCAGAGGAGAACTTGCCGGTGCCAAGCATGAGCCGGGAGCGGAAGGTGCGGCCGGCAATGGTGAGAGAGGTCGTGGTGAGGCTCATTGAATCGTGCGGATACTGAGGGGAGGAGACGGAAGGCTGATGAGAAGGGAGAACGGAAGAGATCCGATCAGGCGAGCTGGACGCGGCGCAGGAGCTCGTCCAGAGGCAGTTGCATGCCGATGTAGAAGTCCCCGAACTCGGCGTACTTGGAGCTTACCTCATCGAACCGCATCTGATAGACGATGCCCTTGATGTGGTAGGTGTCGTGAGCCAGCAGCGTGACGCCCCACTCCATGAGATCCAGACCGGTGGAGCCAGTGATGAGCTGGCGCACCTTGCCATGCCACTGGCGGCCGATGCGGGCGTGGCCCAGCATGAGCTCCTTGCGCGCGTCGCTGGAGAGGTCGTACCAGTTGTTCACGTCGTTGCGGCGCTTGCTCATGGGGTAGAAACAGACCACCGGCCAGTCGGCCATGTTCGGGTAGAGGCGGTCCTCGTTGTACTTGGCCATGCGGGCGCGCCATTCCGCCAGGCGGAGGTCGAGGGTGTTGGTGCTGTCCAGGTCATTGGGGTTCAGCACCATCTCTGTGCCGTGTTCCTGTTGGGACTGGAGTTCCTTCACGAGCTGCTGCTTGTACTCCTCCTCTGAGGTGGCGTACTCGCTCAGTTCCGTCATGGAAAGGTAGCTGTAGGTCGGCTGGAGGACATCGGCACCCAGAGACAGTGTGAGTTCTTTCTCGAAGCGGTTTGCGTCCTGAAGGTCCGGCGTGAGCAGCATGAACCCGAGGTCAGCCTTGGGCGTGGCGACGCTGAAGGTGAGGAGCTGTGTGCGGGGATGGGAGCGGATGGTCTGGATCAGCTCTGTGAAGCGGGTCTTGGCTTCGCGCTGCTCGTCATCGCTCATCATGCGCCAGAGGCCGTGATCAATCGTGTAGAACAGGTGCACCACGTGGAGGCCCTCCACGGGAACGAGGGGCTTTACTACGGAGGCAGGGGGGGCGGCGGGAAAGGGTGTGGTGGACATGATGTGGGGTAAGGGAAGTCTGGAAGACAGAACGTTCCGGGGGTGCAACAAAGCGCGGTTTGCCCTGATTTTCAAAAAAAGGTTTGAAAGGGGGGCGGGCAACGGTATTTTGCGGCCGACTTAAACTTCTCATCAAACATGGCAGACGTTGGCAACAAGTATCCGCAGAACACCACGGGCAAATACTACGTGGATGACCAGTGCATTGACTGCGATCTGTGCCGTGAAACGGCCCCTGCCAACTTCACCCGTGATGACGACGGTGGCCACAGCTTCGTGCACAAGCAGCCCGAGAGCGAGGAAGAGCTTCGCCTCTGTGAAGAAGCGATGGCGGGCTGCCCGGTGGAGGCCATCGGCGACGACGGCGAATAAGCTTTCATCGCCTGCAGGCAGTCTCTTTGCCTCAGATTGATTTTTTCCCATCACGCCTTCGAAAAGGGGGCGTGATTTTTTATTGCGCAAAAGGCTCGGTCTGCGGGTATGGTCTGCCATGCGCTACGCGACGCGACAGCAGCGGCTCCGACACGACCTCATCACGAAGTGGCGGGGACTCGAAGGGGAGCCGTTGAATGAACTCCCCACCGTGGATGTGGGGCAGCTCATCCCGTCCATCCTGAAAGAGTGGAAGCTGGACGAACAGCTCCGTGAAGATGATGTGGCGGCCGCCTGGCAGGAGATTGTGGGAGAGTTTATCTCCCGGCACACGGCCCCTGATGGCATCAAGCGCGGCGTTTTGACGCTGCGGGTGCTGCAGCCGGCCATTCACCACACGCTCATGATGGAAAAAGGGGGACTGTTGCGGAAATTGCAGGAAAGGTTTGGCAGCGGGACCATCCGGGACATCCGATTCCGGCATGGTTGAGCGTTGGAATGCTGCATTGGGGGTGATCGCCAAATAAACATGACCTGGAAAGAGTTTGTTCAAGTTGCCCGGGTGCGGGCCGTCGAAGAGACGGATCGCGACGGGCAGATCTGGAGTGATGATGCGCTGCGGGCGGTCACCCAGGAAGTGGTCCGAAAAGGGGATGTGAGCGTAGGCCAGCTGTTGGTGCGCCGTGCGAAGCTCCTGGCTGGGCGGGCACTCCAGCCGGGCTGGGGATCGCGGTTGACCCCGCCCTCCCTGCCGCGCTGGCTCGTGACCACGGGCTGGATCATTGCCTTCCTCGTGGGTTGGTGGCTTGCTGCGCTCGGGCAGGAGAGCGAGATCAACCTGCTCTCACTCCCGCTGATCGGCATCATCGTGTGGAACCTTGTCGTGGTGGTGCTCAGTCTGCTGCCGGTGTCGAAGGGGGCGGCCCCAGCCTGGACGCAGAAGCTGGTCTCCAAGATCGACCGTCTGCCGGTGGAGGCGGATCCCGCCAGCACCCCGGCGGGCATAGGGTTGCAGCGCTTCATGGCATTAACCTCTGCGCCAGCGTTACGGCGTTTTTACCTGCGCTTCCGGGCGTGGTTTCACATCGGTGCGGCGCTGCTGGCGCTGGGCAGTGTGTCCGGGATGTATGCCCGCGGCTGGTCCAAAGAATACCGGGCGGTGTGGGAGAGCACCCTGCTGAACGAGCGAGGGGCGCAGAAGTTCTTTTCCATCCTTTTTGCTCCGGCCGCCGCGGTGACGGGGAATGCGATACCTCTGGAACAGCTTCCCCAGATGCATCGTCGGGCGGATGCCGCTGCCCCGGCCCCGGGTGAGGCCCTGCCATGGATCCATCTCTATGCGGCGACCCTGGGGCTGCTCGTGATTGTTCCCCGCGCTCTGCTGGTGTTGCTGGAGAGATTCCGCGTCACGCGCATTTCGGATGCGGAAGTCAACTCCTCCGACTGGCAGGCCTACGCCCACCGTCTGCGATCGGTGGTGCCAGGGGTGGGGGATGGGGCAATGGTATTGACCCATGGGCTGGCCCACGACGGAGCGGCGCGCAATCGCTGGCGGCAGCTGGCTCATCAGCAGTGGCGGGACGTTGGGGAGATTGACTACCACAGTGTTCCCGTGGGGGCGGAGGCGGATTTTGTTGCCACCCTGCCCCCCACCGGGGCACGATGCCTGCTTGTCTTCAACATGGCGTCCGTCCCGGAGGAGGAAGTGCAGCGCTGGCTCGTGGAGGCGCTCCTGAATCGCATGAAGAACGACAAATCATCCCCGGTGTTTCTCTCCGTCGCCCTGGATGACGCCGATCTGAGGAAGCGCTGGTCCGGATTTGCAGATGGAGAAAAGCGTCTCGCGGACAAAGCCCAGTCCTGGCGGGCCGTGATGCAGGGCCTCAATGTGAACTGGGTTTGATGAATCCCCTTGCAGCAGCCAGAATTCCGACTTTGGACAAAGACACAAGCGCCGTGCCGAAGACCATCACCCTCAGCCTTATCTCTCACACCAACGCCGGCAAGACGACGCTGGCGCGCACCCTCCTGCGTCGGGATGTGGGGGAGGTGCGGGACGCTGCCCACGTCACGCTCTACAATACCTCCTACACCCTCATGGAGGCGGACGACGCGACGCTTGTCCTTTGGGACACGCCTGGATTTGGCGATTCGTCCCGGCTTCTCAAGCGGCTCCAGCGCATGGAGCGGCCTTTGGCGTGGTTTTTCACCCAGATGTGGGACCGCTTCACGGACATGCCGCTCTGGTGCAGCCAGCAGGCCTTGCGCAACGTGCGTGAGGATGCCGACGTGGTGCTGTATCTGGTGAATGCGAGCGAGAGCCTCGCTGGCGGCACCTTCGTGGAGCCAGAGATGGAGATTCTGGGCTGGCTGGACAAGCCGGTTCTGGTGCTCCTCAACCAGACGGGGGCCCCGCGCCCTTCAGAAGAAGAGGCTGCAGAGGAGAAGGTGTGGAAGTCCCACCTGGAGAAATTCCCGATCGTGAAAGCGGTTCTGAACATGGACGCCTTTTCCCGATGCTGGGTGCAGGAGGGGGAGCTTCTGGACACTCTGGCCGAGGTCTTGCCGGAAGAGAGGCAGGAGACCTTTGCCGAGATCGAGAGGGCCTGGTCCCGCCGCAACCAGGAGGTCTTCCGCCGCTCGATGCGGGCTCTGGCGCATCAGTTGACAGCGAACGCTTTGGACGGTGTCAGCGTCAAGCCGGAGAGCTTTTTGCAGAAACTTGGCTTTCAGCGGGGGCAAATCGAATCCGAATGGAGCGAAGCCCGCCAGAAGCTCAGCCAGTCCCTCGCCGCCCGGGCGGAACAGACCATGAACGAACTCATCGCCCTCCACGACCTGGAAGGTGCGGATGGGGAAGGTGAGATGATCAAGGCCGCCCGGCAGGATTTTTCCACCCCACAGCATGTGGAGGCGGCGGTTTGGGGAGCGCTGAGCGGTATCGCCTCTGGAGCCCTTGCGGGGCTCGTGGTGGACCTCAAGGCAGGCGGGCTGACCTTTGGCGGTGGTGCCTTGATCGGCGGCATCAGCGGAGGTCTGGGAGCGTACGCGCTGATTAAAAGCTACCACCTCGTCCGTGGAGATGACAACAAGCTGCATTGGTCCAAGGAACATTTCCGGGAGCAGGTGAAGCTGGCTCTGCTCAGCTACCTGGCGGTGGCCCACTTCGGGAGGGGGCGCGGGGCCTGGAAGCGCGATCCTCGCCCTGCGCACTGGCAGCAGGAAGTGTCGGTCATCGTCGAGGCGCTCAAAGACAAGGTGGACGCCGTTTGGATGCGCTCCTCCAAGCGCGACGTGGGGGTGAGCAGCCTGAATGAAGAGATGGAGACCTTGGTCGTGGAGCTGGGGACAGTGATCCTGGCGCACCTGTACCCCAAGGCAACGTTGTGAGCCTGGGATGATTGATGCTGCTCCTCGCGGTCAGCAAGCCCACCTCGGGGTGCGGTCGAGCCCAAAGGGGGCCGAGCCTCTCCACGTGGGTGAGCTTTCGGCGAGTTTACGTTGAGTGGCGGCTGAGAACCAGGGCGGTCACCCTACGATGCCGGGGGTCAGATTTTTCCGGCCTCCCAGGCCAGAAAAAAGAGAGGCTCTCCGGCCTTTCGACCGGAGAGCCAGCGATCCAGCAACCAATACGAGGATCGGAACGAAAGGAAACAGCAAACCAGGCTGCGCCCAATCGGCCTGCCAAACTTGGAGTCCGCAGAACAAGGGAATCTTAAAATCTTTTGAGGGGGCGTCAATCCTAACAGGTCACTTTTTCAAAAACAGGTTCGCTTTATCATTTATGCGAACCGAGAGTCGGCGATGGAGGGAGTATATTTTATTATTTTTCCGATTGACATAGATGCATGCCATCTTTGGCAGATAAGGGAAACCTAATGTTTCCGTCCAAAAAGTGTCCAAACTGACCGATGGAGACGGTGTGAACGCACGGATTTCCAAGGCTCACTTTGGCACTGACTGCCAAGTCTCTGCCTGATAGATTTCAGCTCTGGGAGGCGTTCCATCGCCCCGCCCGTGCTGGCATCATCGTGCAGGAGACAGGTACTTCGTCCCGACTTGCAGTCTGTAGAAAGTCCCCCGTCGATTCGCCCTCTGCCCATCCCACAACTTCCCATGCTTACTCTCACACGCCTTTACGGTCTGCTGGCCGTTGCAGCTTTGATACCCGGAGGCACCTCCCCGGCTGCCGAAACGAAGGAGGCCCATCAGTGGGCCGTTTGGCGGGGTCCGCTGCAAACCGGTGTTTCCCTGGAGCACTACAAGCAGGGCAAACTGAACACGACGCCTCTCTGGGTGCATGATTCCAACGGTCGCGGTGCCCCGGTGATCGCGGACGGGAAGGTCTTTTCCTGGGGTTACAAGGGCAAGGACAAGGAGTTGGTGGAGACCCTCACCTGCATGGATGCCAAGACGGGCAAGGCTCTCTGGGAGCATGAGTTCAAGGATTTCCTGAGTGACACGGTTTATGACCGCTATTCCATCGGAGCCCCTGCGGTGGATCCTGTGACCAAGCGGGTTTACCTCATTACCCATTATGGCATTTTTGTGTGCTTTGATTTTGAGGGGAAGGAGCAGTGGCGGATCTCCACCATGGAGGACTATGGCCGATTGAGCTTTCCCAACTCCCGTGTGGGGACTCCGGTCATCGAAGGGGATCTGGTCATTATTCACGGCATCACCTCCAACTGGGGTGCGGACGGTCCCGCTGCAGACCGCTTTTACGCCTATGACAAGCTCACGGGGGAACTCGTGTGGTGGAGCACTCCTGGCGTAATCCCGCCGGTGGACAGTTCGTTTTCCACCCCGGTGTTTGAGACGAGGGATGGCAAGCGGGTGTTCTACAGCGGCACGGGTTGCGGCAACATTGTGTGTGTCAACGCCCGCAACGGCAAACCACTCTGGCGCTGGCAGGCGTGCAAGAACGGAGTGAATGCCTCGGTGCTGCTCTACAAGGGCAACCTCATCTCCGTGCATGGGGATGAAAACGTGGACTCTACGGAGAAGGGGCGCCTCGCCTCCATCAAGCTTCCTGAAACCCTGGCCCCTGCGGCCCCGGGTGCTGAAACCACCGTGCTGGAGACGGCCAAAATAGAAAATTGGCGCAACCACATTGGCAGCAGCAATGGCTCACCCATCATCGTGGGCAATCAGGTGTATCAGATGGATGATACTGGCGTGCTCAACGCCGTGAACGCCGATACCGGCGAGATCGAGTGGACCAAGAAGATGTCCACCGCCAACGTGCATGCCTCACTTTCCTACGCCAATGGCTGGATTTTCGCAGCCCTCCTTGATGGTCGTCTCGTGGTGCTCAAGCCCGGTGAGAAGGATGCGGAAATCGTCTCGGAGGTGAAGCTGGAAGGCCAGTGCCTCGGTACGCCAGTCGTGTTTGACGGTCAGGTGTATGTCCACACCACAGCCAAGTTCTATTGCTTCCAGATTGAGAACAAGGGCATCACCTGGGACAAGACCCCGGTGGCTGAGGTGCCGAAGGCCGGTCCTGCCAAAGCCTTGCAAATCATTCCAGCCGAAGTGGTGCTCACTCCGGGGCACAAGCAGACCTTCCGTGTCCGCAGTACGGATGCCAACGGCTTCGTAGTGGGTGAGGTGAAGAACGCCAAGTGGGAGAGCTTCATCCCCCCGACCGCGAAGGTTAAAAGCTCCATGGACGCCACCTTCAATGAAGCGGGTGAACTGGTGGCCGCTCCTGAGGCAAAGCTCTCGGCTGGTGCTTTCAAGGCCACAGGTGAAGGCGGCATCTTCGGCACCATCCGTGGTCGGGTGCTCCAGGGCCTGCCCATCAACATGACCTTCAACGAAGTGGATCTGCACGAAGAGCAGCCCACCGAGCACATCAAGTTCTCGTACCCGCCGCTCCCCTGGATCGGAGCCCGCTTCAAGTTTGACGTGCGTGAGCTGAATGGTGAGAAGGTTTTTGCGAAGACCTTTGACCGCATCCTCTTCCAGCGCGCCACGACGTTCATCGCGCCCAGCAACCTTTCCAACTACACGCTACAGGCCGATGTGCTCACGGACGGCAGCGCCCGCGTGAAGTCGGACATTGGTCTGATCAACCAGCGCTACTCCATCGTGCTGCGCGGCAACGCCGGCCAGTTGGAAGTGAGCTCCAACCTGGAGCGCCTGAAGGAAGTGGTGCCGTACAAGATCATCGCCAACAAGTGGTACACGCTGAAGACACGCGTGGATTCCAACGCTGATGGGAGTGGTGTGGTCAAAGCCAAGGCCTGGGAAAAAGGCCAGCCGGAGCCCGAAGCCTGGTCGATCGAAGTGCCGGTCTCCATGGTGCACAAGCAAGGTGCCCCTGGGATCTTCAGCTTCACTCCGCTCAACCAGAAGCGCGCCTATCTGGACAACATCTCCGTCATCTCCAACAAATAACTCCGGGCCGTACGCCGGACGTTGATCCAACGTAATTTAGCCTACCTATGAAGAAGCAAACTCTGACCCTCCTTACCGCTGCCTTTGCAGTGGCGGGGCTGCACGCTGCTGACTGGCCCCAGTGGGGCGGTGTGAACTCGCGAAACATGGTGTCCCCCGAAACCGGCCTGCCGGTGGAGATGGCACCCGGGAAGAAGCTGGGTCCAAAGGCGGCACCCAAGATTGCCGGGCGTCTGCGTCCCGATGCCCAGGAGGCCAACACGGCCCCTGGAGCGGAGGACATTGACATCAGCACCACCAAGAACTGTCTCTGGGTGGCCAAGCTGGGCTCCCAGACCTACGGCACGCCGGTCATTGCCGACGGCAAAGTCTTCGTGGGCACGAACAACGAGAGTCCCCGCAATCCGGCGCACATCGGAGACAGGGGCATTGTGATGGTCTTCGAAGAAAAGACGGGCAAGTTCCTCTACCAGATGGTCAGCCCGAAGATGGGCACCGGCAAGGTGAACGACTGGGAGTACTTGGGCGTCTGCGCTTCGCCCACCATCGTGGGCAAGAAGGGCTACGTCCCCGGCAACCGCTGCCAGATCATCTGCTTCGATGTGGATGGGATGGCCAACGGCAACCAGGGCATGCAGGACGAAGCCGCGTTCATGGCTTCTCCGGGGCCTGACGGGAAGCCCGTAGAAGTGGCTCCCGGGGCCAAGGACATGGATATCCTCTGGGTGTATGACATGTACAAGGAACTGGGCGTGTTCCAGCACAACGCCACCTCCGGTTACCCGCTCGTTGTGGGGGACAAGGTGTTCGTCGCCACCTGCAATGGGGTGGACTGGACCCACACGAACATCCCGGCTCCGAATGCGCCGAGCTTCATCATGCTGGACGCCAACACGGGTGAACTGCTTGGGGAACAGAGCGCAGAGACGAGTGCCCGTGTGCTTCACGCTTCCTGGTCCTCCGCCATTGAGGCCAATGTCAAAGGTCAGCAGCAGATCGTCTTCGCCGCGGGTGATGGCTGGATCTACGGTCTGGCTCCTGAGACCAAGGCCAATGAAGAAGGGCTGAACCTGCTCAAGGAATACTGGCGCTATGACGCCAACCCGCCGGAGTACCGCAAAGACGAAAGCGGCAAACCCCGCAAGTACGCGGAGTTTGACGGCCCCAGCGAGATCATCTCCACCCCGGTGTACTATGATGGTCTGGTCTATGTGCCCATTGGCCAGGACCCGGAGCACGGCGAGGGCCTGGGCATGTTCAGCTGCATTGACCCGACCCAGACCGGTGACATCTCCGGCAAGGCCGTGTGGACCTTCAAGGGCATCGAGCGCTCCATCAGCACCCCGGCCATCAAGGACGGCCTCATCTATGTGGGTGATTACACCGGCCGCCTCTTCTGCCTAGATGCCAAAACCGGCAAGGAGTACTGGAAGTTCGACACCAAAGGCCACATCTGGGGCAGCCCCCTCGTGGCAGACGGCAAGGTGTACATTGGCAATGAAGAGGGTGAACTCTTCATCCTTGCCGAGGGCAAGGAGATGAAAGAACTCGGCTCCGTCGAATTCCCGTCCCCGGTGATGGGCACACCAGTGGCCGCCAATGGCGTCCTCTACGTGACCACTCATACACACCTCTACGCCTTCAAAGAAGGCGCCCAGGGTATGGCCAAGAACTAACACTGCACCTGTCAGGCTCTCACGCGGACAGGCTGGCATCCCCCGGCCTGTCCGTTTTTTGGTTTGCGCGCCCTGACCGATCCTCCATTCTCAGACAGACCGACCATGACCGCTCAAGAACGACTCGACTCCCACCTCCGCGAAATCATCCAGTGGCACTTTTCTCCCGAGACCGGCTGCCCGTTTTGGCTGGAGTGGGCCTCCAAGAACTTCGACCCCCGCCAGGAGATCCAGACCATCGGGGACATGAAGAAGTTCCCGCACTTCCAGGATGAATGGCTCCGTGACCTGCAGCCGGAAGTCTGGGTGCCCGCCGCCTACAAAGGCCGCCCCTTCAACATCTTTGAGACGGGTGGCACCACGGGCATGCCCAAGCAGCGCATCGGCTGGGAGGACTACAAGACGGACTACAGCGAGTTCTCGGAGAAGATCAGCGATGAGCACTTCCCCCGTGGCGGAGCCTGGCTCATGATGGGCCCCACCGGCCCCCGACGTCTGCGGCTCGCGATTGAACATCTCGCCAACGTGCGCGGTTCCTCCTGCTATTTCATCGATCTCGACCCCCGCTTCGTGAAGAAGCTCATCTCGAACAAGCAGTTCGACGTGGCCCGCCAGTACATGGACCACGTGGTGGACCAGGCGGCGACGATCCTCAAGCACCGCAAGGTGAGTGGTCTCTTCACCACGCCGAAACTGCTCGAAGCCCTGGCGGAGAAAGTGGACATCTTCGCCGCTGGCATCCGCGGCGTCTTCTGCGGCGGCACCACCATGCTGCCCCAGTACGTGCGTTTCATCGTGGAAGAAGTGCTGGAAAACCGCGTCGGATTCTACCCCACCTATGGGAACACGCTTATGGGACTGGCGGCCAGCGTGCCGCTGCTGCCGGAAGACAAGTTCTCCATCACGTACTATGCGCCGCAGCCACGCGCCGTGCTGCGCGTGGTGAACCCCACCAATACGGATGAAACCGTGGAGTATGACACCTGGGGGCGTGTGGAGCTCACCACGCTGACGAAGGAGTTCTTCATGCCGCGCTTCCTGGAGCGTGATGAGGCCCTCCGTCGCAAGCCACGTGCGCCCTATGAATGGGATGGGGTGGCTGAAGTGCGCCCCTTCGGTGCCATGGAAAACAAGATCGTGGAGGGCGTGTACTAATCCTTCAGATGAGCATTCCCCATCTTCCCGCCCTGCGCAAAGGCGCGCCTTACGAGAGTCTGGAAAAAGTGGAGGTCAAGGACCACCGCACGGGTGAAGTCCTGGCCACCGTGAGCCAGGTGAACGCTGGTATCCTGCGTCGTGATCTCAACCGCATCGGTGAGGCCCGCGAATCGTTGCGCAAATTCACTGTGGATGAGCTGATCGCCATCTGCGCCAAGGCTGCTGATCTTTTCCTGAATGGCGAGCTGCCGCTGGGCGACCAGGGGCACACGCAGACGCCGCAGCAGTACATGGAGACGCTCAGCCGTACCAGCGGCCTGCCCCATGTGATGGTGAAACGAAACATGGCCAAGGTGGCCGATTCCCTCACGAACATGCGGACGGTGCTGAACGGCCTGACCCGCGGTCTCGACACGAAGGTGATCGACGTGGGCTATGGTGAGCAGGCAGGCTGCCCCGTCAGCTATTATCCGACCACGAACGCGCTGGGGCTGGTCATGCCCAGCAACTCCCCGGCGGTGAATTCCCTGTGGCTGCCCGCCATCGCGCTGAAGACTCCGGTCATCATCAAGCCGGGCCGCGAGGAACCCTGGACGCCCTATCGGCTCATTCAGGCCTTCATCGCCGCCGGTGCTCCTGCGCTGGCCTTTGGCTTCTATCCCACGGACCACGAAGGTTCGGGGGAGGTGATGAAACTCTGCGGACGCGCGCTCATCTTTGGTGACGCCAATACGGTCGCCCAGTACAAGGACAATCCAAAGTTCGAATGCCACGGTCCGGGCTTCAGCAAGATCCTCATCGGTGAAGATGAGATCGAGCGCTGGCCGGAGTTCCTGGACGTCATTGCCAGCTCCATCTCCGAGAACGGGGGCCGCTCCTGCATCAACGCCTCTGCGGTGGTGGTGCCCAAGTATGCGGCTGAAATCGCGGATGCCCTTGCTCAGAAACTGGGGCCGGTGGCCCCGCTGGCGTCTGATGATCCCAACGCCCGGCTCTCCGGCTTCGCCAACCCCAAGATGGCGGAGTTCATTGACGCTGCCATTGAGCAGGGGCTCAAGGAGCCCGGTGCGGAGGACGTCACGGCGAAGTATCGGAACGGTCCGCGCAAGGCCGAGTTCAATGGCGGGGTGTACATGCGTCCCACCATCGTGCACTGCAATTCCTTCCAGCACCCCTTGAGCAACCGGGAGTACATGTGTCCCTTTGCCAGCGTCGTGCAGGTGCCCCAGGCGGACATGCTCGCCCAGATCGGACCCTCGCTGGTGGTCACCGCCATCACGAAGGATCCGCAGTTCAAGGAACAACTTCTTGATTCGCCGCTTATCGAACGCCTCAACATCGGCCCCATTTCCACGATGAGAATTTCATGGAACCAGCCGCATGAAGGGAACATGTTCGAGTTCCTCTACAAGCGCCGTTCCATTGAGGTGGCCTGAACCCGGCCGCGATTGAGAGAATTGACCGAATAGAGCCGTCCACCCTCCTCATGGGGGTGGACGCAGGCTCCGGCCTGCCCGCGTGACCTTGCAAATCCCAAGCATAAAACCAACCCGCCGTGACCGATTTGAACGCGTTTGATCATCATCCCCGCACCCGTCTGGTGTTTGGTGCGGGCACCCTGGAGAAGCTCGGTGCCCTGGCCTCAGATCTGGGAGGGAGCCGGGTGCTGGTGGTTTCTGATTCCGGCATTGTGAAGGCGGGCCACGCCGCACGGGCCATGCAGTCGCTGCAGGCGGCCGGACTGGAGACGCAGCTCTTTGACCAGGTGCATGAAAACCCCTCGACGCGGGATGTGGATGAGTGTGTGGCCGTGGCGCGGGACTTCCGGGCCGACATTCTGGTGGGGCTGGGTGGAGGCAGCAGCATGGACACCGCCAAGGGCTGCAACTTCATCTTCACCAATGGAGGGCGCATGCAGGACTACTGGGGCGTGGGCAAGGCCACCCAGCCGATGCTGCCTTTGATCGCGATTCCCACCACCTCCGGCACCGGCAGTGAGTGCCAGAGTTTCGCGTTGATCTCGGACGAGGAAACGCACGTCAAGATGGCCTGTGGCGATCCCAAGGCTGCGGCCCGGGTGGCCATCCTTGATCCGGAACTCACGATTTCACAACCGCACAAGGTCACGGCCGTCACAGGCATCGATGCCATTGCGCATGCCCTGGAAACGGCGGTGACCACCAAGCGCAACCCGGTCTCGGCGCTGTATTCTCTCGAATCCTTCCGCTATCTGCGGGCGGGATTTGACCGCGTGCTGGAATCTCCCACCGATCAGGAGGCTCGTTCATTTATGTTGTTGGGTGCAGCCTTTGCCGGCACAGCCATTGAGAACTCCATGCTTGGCGCGGCGCATTCCTGTGCCAATCCCCTGACCGCCAAGTTCGGCACCGTGCACGGTCAGGCGGTGGGGCTTATGCTTCCGCACGTCATCCGTTTTAATTCGGAGCGTTCTGAGATCGCGAGCATCTACGCCGCCTACGGCGAGCATTTGCCAGAGCAGGTGCAGCACTGGCTGCGTGCCGCAGGCCTCAGTGTCCGGCTTGCTGAACTGGGAGTGACCGAGGCGGATGTTCCAGGCCTGGCGGCAGGTGCGGCCAAGCAGTGGACGGCCAATTTCAATCCCCGTCCCGTGACCGAGGCGGACTTTGCCGCGATCTACCGTGCGGCGCTGTAGTCAGTTCATCATCCTTGTTGTTTCCTTGCCATGAAACTCGCCCTCGTCGCCTTTCTCGCTCTGGCCGCAGCCTCGGCTGCCTATTCGCAAACCGACACGAAACCCAGGTGGAAGAAGGTGTCGCCTGCATTGCCAGAGACCCTGGCGCTGCATGAGAAGGTCGAGTGTTCCAAACCGGGAGGTTATCCCGTGCTGCTGGACATCTATGTCCCCAAGGCAGATGGCAAGTATCCGACTATTCTCCTGATCCATGGCGGGGGCTGGCAGAAACGCCAGGTGGAGGCGGACAAGCCTCTGGCCGAGCGCCTCGCGGCGCGTGGTTATGTGGTGGCTCAGGTGGCTTACCGCCTGTCCACGGATGCGCCGTACCCGGCCGCACTGCATGACTGCAAAGCGGCTCTGCGATTTCTGCGGGCCCATGCGGCGGAGTACAAGATTGATCCTGCGCGTATCGGCTGTGCAGGCGGCTCGGCAGGCGGGCACCTGAGCGGGTTGGTGGGGATGACGGGTGAAGTGAATGCGTTGGAAGGCACGGGTGGGAATCCGGAGCAGTCCACCGCCATCAAGGCCTGCGTGGTCATGGCGGCCACCATGGATCTGGTTGAGGCGAACAAGGAAAAGAATGCGGAGAGTGCCGTCCTTTTCTTTGGGCCGTTCGTCGAAAAGAAGGCCACTTATGTGGAGGCGTCGCCGATCACCCATGCGGGCAAAGGCAGTCCGCCGACCTTGTACATTGAAGGGGAGAAGGACACGCTGAAGGTGGGTCGTGCGGAAATGCAGGAAAAGCTGCGTGCGGCTGGCGTGCCCACCGAGCTTGTGACCTTGAAGGAAGCTCCGCATCCCTTCTGGATGAGCCAGCCATGGCTTGATGAGACCGCCAGGGCGATTGGGGACTGGTTTGACAAGTATTTGAAGTAGGTGCTTGGTGCTTGGTGCTTGGTGCTTGGTGCTTGGTGCTTGGTGCTTGGTGCTTGGTGCTTGGTGCTTGGTGCTTGGTGCTTGGTGCTTTTGCGCGTTATCTCATGAACCCGGAGGGTTCGCCATGAATAGCCATGGGTCGGCCGAGCGGAGCGAGGACTACCCATGGTGTGGCGGTTGGGAATTCTACCGCGGAGCGGTAGGCCAATGGGGTCCAGATGACTGATGGCGCGAATCACGCGATGGTCTTCCGGGGGCGGCAATGCGATGGGCCTACCGCTCCGCGGTAGAGCGCCGGGGGCGATGCAACCACAGGTAGCCCTCGCTACGCTCGGTCGACCTGTGGCTATTCATGGTGAACCCTCCGGGTTCGGGAAATATGGGTATGCTGAGTGATTATGCCATCGGGCAAGGGGCGGACGTGTTCAGAAATGTGGTAGAGCCGTCCCGGCTCTTGGCGGCGCAGCGTCTAGCCCGACTTGGCGGATTGCCGGGGTTGATGATCCTCCAGCCCTTGATTTTGCGACATTGGGTTCAAAAAGTCTTCACTACATCTTCCGCCATTTCGCGACCTTCCGGGGTCTGCTTCAACCAGTGATTTTGGGCGGGGCCTGTTCAGGCAGCGTGATCTTGAGCTGGTCCAGCAGCAGTTGCAGATCCTTTGAAGGCTGCGTGTGGCGGCTCATCACCACCTCCCTTCCATCAGTTGTGGGCAGATGCACATCGAGCATCTGCACCGTCGCGAACTTCTCCAGCACACTTCGCGGTGTCAGCCCGCTGGCCGTCAGCCTCAAGCGCGCCTTGAGCGTCACCTGCAGGCAGTACGCCAGGAACGACACGAAGAGGTGCGCTTCAATGCGATGGTCCAACTGGTGGTGCACCGGCCGGATCCCCAGATCGTGTTTGAGCTCCTTGAACGCCTGCTCCACCTCCACCAGTTGCAGGTAATACTCCCAGAGCTTCGCGGGATCGGTCTCCGTCAAATTGGTGCGCAGCAGGTAACGCCCCTCCCGCCGCCATCCTTCACGCAACAGCTTGCGGTCCAGCTCCCAGCTCAGAGTCGCCCGCTGCCGGCCCTTGCCCTTGCTCTTGCTCTTGCTCTGGTCTTTGCCTGTTGCTGGCTGCAACTGCACGCTGACCTTGACAAAGCGCGCATCCCGCCCCGCCTCCTTTTTGGCGGCACCCAACGCTTCGTACATCGCATCACGGTGCAGGGGGCGCTTGCGCTTGCGCAACCCTTCCAGGGCATCCAGATACTTGCGCAGCCGGCGCCGACGCATCGAGCGTTCCTTGGCCACACGGTCCTGGCTTTGGGCCAGTACATAAGTCTCCCCTTCATGCGGCAGCAGTTTGACGCGCACCTGGGGGCGGGCCTGCTGCCAGGGTTGCCGGGCCAGTGACTCCTCCAGCTTGCTCAAGCGTCCTTTGGGCGTGCCCACCAGATAGCTCACCGGCGGAGTGCTCTGCCGCATCTGTTCAAGGGTCTCTTCAGTCGGGATGCCCCGGTCCATGACCCAGATGCGTTGGGCCTTGCCGTACTGGTCTTCGATCCTGGCCAGGAAGCTCTTGAGGGTGCTCTTGTCGGTGGTGTTGCCCGGCAGCACCTCATAGGCCAGCGGGAAGCCTTCGGGGGTGACGATGAGGGCAATGACCACCTGCACGCAGTCGCTGCGCTTGTCGCGGCTGTAACCAAAGCGGCGCAGACCGGTGGGGTTGTCCGGCGGGTTGCTTTCAAAGTAGGTGCTGGTCAGATCATACAGCAGCACCTCATAACGGGCTCCAAACAGGTCGCGCCAGCGCTCGGTGAGATGATCAAACAAGGCACGCTTGTGGGCCAGGATCTTGTCATGGCATTCGTAGAGACGGTGGATCTCGGCCAGGGCGAAGTCCGCGCCCAGCAGGTCGGCAATGGCCGTCTGGTCAAACCAGTGGCGGTGCAGCCGCCATTCGCTGCCCGGTTCGATGAGCCGGTAGAGCACCAGGGTCTGGAGCACCAGATCCCAGCGGGTGCCCTCACGACTGGGCGGCAGACGTGGTCGCCAGAAGTCAGCCAGGAGCAACTGCTCCCAGAGCAGGCAGGCCAGCCAGCAGGCCCCCCATTGCCGGGGCCGTTCCAGCCGCATGGCCGCAAGGCGCAGACGCACAATGGGCAACTCATCAACACCGACCTGCTCGGGAGCATGATCTTCGGCAAAGAGGGCCACCTGTTGAGGAGCGCTCTGGTCTTTGCCGAAGAGTTCAACCGTCTTGCGCCAGGAGGCTTCCTGACGACCATTGAGTTCACCCAGATAAAGGACGTGCCGCTGGACCACCTGCCGGGAACTGATCCGCCGGTTTTCGACGATGCTCCAGTAGAGGTGCTCTTTGCCATCCTTGAGCCGTTTGGTGGAACGCAGGAACATGATGGCCCAAGAAGTTAGCCAGCAAAACGCGCGTGCAACCACCAAGGTCTGCACTACAAGCCGTTTTTGAAACGGACCCTCGCAAAATCAAGGGTTGCAGCTCGATGGCAGGCCCAAAAATGCCAAAATCGGCCGCGAATCCGCCAAGTTGGGCTAGCAAGAACAAGAACCGAGACGGTTCTTCTACAGTGGCTGTCGCAAGAGCGATGAGGAGTGACATGGCCTCGCGCCAGGGCCACGAGCTACCTGGCAGTCCGGAGGGCGGTTCGGTCTGCAACGTTTGTCAGGCAGATCAGAATCACGCCGCAGAGGCGTAGAGGGTCAGGATATCCCCCTGAAACAGCAGCACCCCGATGATCAGCAAGGCTGCCATCCGGCGCAGAAGCGCGGGCGCAACCGCCTTGCCGATGTATTCCAGGGAGCAGGTTGCAGCGTGAAGCTGTAACCGAACAGGAAAGCGAACCAGCGGTAGAACTTGGTCTCGAACAACAGGGCGACGAGCCACCTCGCCCCTTGGCTTCACACGTCGGCAAACTGGGGATCGATCACGCCGCTCCCATAGTAGGGCGAAGCAAAGGCCATAATGTTCACCAGCAGGATGCCCGCCAGGACCAGGCCGCGCAGGGCGTCCAGCTCCTCGATGCGGGTCGAGGACCTGCCGATGGGGTGGCAGCGGGACTGGTGAGAGCGCCTGCCGGAGCTGACAAGGGGACATGCAGCCATGTCCCGGACTCAGGTCTGGTGCGCCTTGAAATTGTGTCCATCGGTCACGGCGGGCGATGCGTTGCGGGTTTGCCGTGGGCTACGGGTTGTCCGCCTGGGCCGGTGATGAAGCGGGGGCATGAAAAAAGGGAGTCGCGAGACTCCCTTTTCCAATTCGATCCTGGTCCGTGTCCGATCAACCCATGCGACCGCTCAGATAGCGCTCGGTCTGCTCGTTCTCCGGGGTGGAGAAGAGGGTCATGGTGTTGTTGAATTCGATCAACTTGCCCAGATAGAAGAAGGCGGTCTTGTCGGAGACGCGGACGGCCTGCTCCATGTTGTGGGTGACGATGACAATGGTGTAGTCTTTCTTGAGCTGGTGGATGAGCTCTTCGATCTTGGCCGTGGCGATCGGGTCCAGCGCGGCACACGGCTCGTCCATGAGCACCACTTCCGGTCTCACGGAAAGGGTGCGGGCGATGCAAAGACGCTGCTGCTGACCCCCGGAGAGGCCGAGGGCGCTTTCATGAAGGCGGTCCTTCACTTCTTCCCAAAGGGTTGCGGAACGCAGGCTGCGCTCCACGGTCTCAGCGATGAGCTTCTTGTTTTTCATGCCCGCCACTTCGAGACCGTAGGCCACATTCTCGAAGATGCTGCGGGGGAAGGGATTGTACTTCTGGAACACCATGCCGACCTTGCGGCGTAACGCGATGACGTCGAGGTCCGGGTGGTTGATGTCCACATTCCCCAAGGTAATGTTGCCCTTGGTGATGCGGGCACCTTCGATCATGTCGTTGATGCGGTTGATGCAGCGCAGCAGAGTGGACTTGCCGCAGCCGGACGGGCCGATGAAAGCGGTGACCTCGCGCTGGGCGATGCCCATGTTGACTCCGAAGAGCGTCTGGCGGGCACCATAGGCGAAATCCACTTCATTGATCTTCAGCAGCGGCTGCGTGGTCGCGGACGACGCAGCAGCAGTGCTGGCGGAGGAGCTGGACACGGAAGGAGGGGCGACTGTTTGAGTCATGGGGCAGGGTGGGTTCGCACTCTTTTGCCGGAAATAGGAGGGAGGGCGGCGGAGTGATCAGCTGAACTGACCACGGACGTAGTCTTCCGTTTTCTTCTGCTGGGGATTGCCGAAGATCTGGTCAGTTTCAGCGAACTCGATGAGTTCTCCCAGATACATGAAGGCGGTGAGTTCCGCCACACGGCGGGCCTGCTGCATGTTGTGGGTGACGATGACCACGGTGTAGTCTTTCTTCAGATCCACGATGAGTTCTTCCACCTTGAGGGTGGCGATGGGGTCGAGGGCGGAGCAAGGCTCATCCATGAGCAGCACGTCCGGCTTGACGGCCACGGCGCGGGCGATGCAGAGGCGCTGCATCTGGCCGCCGGAGAGGCCGAAGGCGTTGGTCTTCAGACGGTCCTTGCATTCCTCCCAGAGGGCTGCGGCCTTCAGTGCGTACTCGCAGGCGTCATCCAGCTCGGACTTCTTCTTCACACCGTTGATGCGGAGACCGTACACGACGTTCTCGTAGATGCTCTTGGGGAAGGGATTGTACTTCTGGAAGACCATGCCCACCTGACGGCGGAGCTGGGTGGTGTCCACATCGGCATCATAGATGTTCTTGCCCTTGATGACCACCTCACCGCCGGAGATGTGAGCTCCAGCGATACGGTCGTTGATGCGGTTGAAGCAGCGCAGGAGGGTGGACTTGCCGCAACCGGAGGGACCAATGAATGCGGTGACCTGGCGGGAAGGGATCTCCATGTTGATGCCATGGAGGGCGCGCTTGGTTCCGTAGTTGAAGTCCATGTTCCGGACGGAAATCATAGTCTCCCCGGTAGGGGCGGCCTCAGGTGCCTCGACCGATTTCGTTTCGGTAGTTTTAAGAACTTCCACGGCTTTTTGGGGTGGTTCGGCGGTTACCATTTGTATTTGGCGCGGAGTTTACGACGGAGCAAGACCGAAGCGGTGGCAAGGGTCATGACGAGAACGAGGAAGACGAAAACGGAGCCATACTGGGCGCGCTCCGAGTATTCATTCTGCGGGATGCGGGCGGCCAGGGTGTAGATGTGATAGGGAAGGGCCTGCACGGACTCCGTGAAGACGCCCCCGAAGCCTGCTTCACCCTGCCAGGGCAGCTTGTCTTTGAAGGCCAGGGCTGCGGTGAACATGATCGGGGCTGTCTCGCCAGCGGCGCGGGCGATGCCCAAGATGCTGGAGGTCAAGATGCCCGGCATGGCAAAGGGCAGCACGCTGCGCCAGATGGTCTGCCAGCGGGTGGCACCCAGGGCGAGGGAAGTCTCGCGGAAACCCATTGGCACCGCGCGGAGGCACTCCTCACTGGCGGTGATGATGACCGGAAGGATGACGAAGGCGAGGGTGAAGGCACCGCTCAGGACGCTCGTGTCCCAGCCCTGGAAGCTCATCTGGGTGAATCCCAGCGGAATCACCAGCAGGGCCCTATCCAGCGGGGTGTTGGTAAAGACGGGAGCTGCCAGAACGAAGACCCCGAGACCAAAGAGGCCGAAGACCACGGAGGGCACGCCAGCGAGGTTCAGGATGGCCAGCCGTACCCACTCAATGAACTTGCCGGGCTTGGCGTACTCGCTGAGGTAGATCGCTGATGAGATGCCGAGGAAGAGGGCAACCACAATGCAGACCAAGACCAGCAGGAAGGTGCCCACAATGGGGCCGAGGATCCCGCCGCCGGAGTAGGAGATGGTCTTTTCCTGGCGGAGGTTGTCACCGAGCTGGTGCTTGATGGCATCCGCTCCTTTCGGGTCGGTCTTGTAGATGTGGCCCTGCTTGTCCTCCAGCACGTGGAGGGTTTCAGGCAGCTTCGTGAGGAACTCCACATTGATGAAAGGGGCTTTGGCCTGGAACAGGATGGGCGAGCCCTTGACAATGATGTGGAGAAAGATCGCCGCGGTGGCGAACAGGATGAGGTAGGTGGCGCCGCGCAACACGGATCTGACGATGAACTCGTAAGTCTCGAGGTGCGACCTGCGCTTTGCAAAGGGGTTTTCCAGCAGGGCTGAAGGGGCGGGTGCGTGCATGGGAGCAGGAGAGGGTGGTCTCAATCTCTGGTATTAGGAAAGAACCAAATCGCTTGGGGGTCAGATCTTGGGAAGCTGGAAGCGCTTCACGACTTTGCGGGAGACGAAGTTGATGAAGAGGGAGATGGTGAAAAGGAGGATGCCCACCATGAAAAGCGCCTGCCAGTGGGAGCTGCCCTTGGACACCTCACCCAGTTCCTGGGCGATAATGCCTGTGAGGGTGTGGGCTGGCTGAAAGACAGTGCCGATGCCGTCAGAGAAGTCGGGGATGGCAATTCGGTTGCCTGCGACCAGGAGCACCACCATCGTTTCACCAATGATACGGCCCAAGCCCAGGAGCATCGCGGCAAACACACCGGAGAGGGAGGCGGGGAAGATCACGCGGAAGACGGTCTGGAGCTTGGTGGCCCCCAGGGCCTCGCTGGCCTCACTGAAGGCACGAGGCACGTTCTGGATGGCATCCTCGGCGAGGCTGAACATCGTGGGGATGGCCATGAGCGCGAGCAGCAGGCCGGCGTTGAACATGTTTAGTCGTTCCTGAACCGGGAAACCGGGGATCCATTGTAACCAGGCCACATTGCTGGTCTCCTTGATGAGGTCGCCCACCACGGAGATGCCGATGAAGCCGAGCACCACGGAGGGGATGGCCTGGATGAATTCAATGAAGGGCTTGATGAGCTCCTGCTCGCGGGGGGAGGCGAACTGGTTCGTGTAGATCGCGGCAGCCACGCTCAAAGGCAGGGCGATGACCAGGGCGATGATGGCGATCATGAGGGAGCCGGTCAGCAGGGGCACCACACCGTAAAAGTCCTGCCAGGAGCTGTTGGTGATCCAGTCGCCGCCGAACAGGAAGGCGGTAAGGGCTTGAACCATCGGAATGGGCTTGTCCCATTGCCAGGCTTTCATGAGGGCCGGGGACTCTTCAGCATGACTGAGGTGCTTGGGGAGCTGCTTGCGCACTTCATTGATGAGTGCGGTGGACTCCTTGGTTTCACCCTTCTGGGGGACCTTTTCCATGGCGGCCCTAATGGCGGCGACATAGGTTGGGACCATGGCCTCATACTCGGGAAGCTTGGCCACGATGGGCTCGATCTTGCTCTTGTAGTCGATGGCCTCCAGCGAGGTGGCATCCGCCTCTTTCTGGAAGTTGGCTTTGGCTTCGGGGGTCTTGGCGGATTCAGCGGCGGCCAGCAACTGGGCCTTGGCGTCTTCTGCCATATGCTGCTGCACAGCGGCCTCTTTTGTGGACTTGGCCAGTTCGGCGATTCCATCGTGAAGCTCCACGATGGGTTCGGCAGCCTCTTCAAAGGCCTCAACGGCTTCGAGGAAACCCGCGTATTTATCTTTGGCGATGCGGTCCTGCTCGGCGAACTCGGCGCTCAGGGTCTTGAGGATCGCGGGAAGTTCGGCGGCGTCGGGCTGTAGCGTGCTGAGATCGGAAGCGATCTGGCGGCGTTCTTCAGCGCTGAACACATCCGGGAAAACCTCTTCAGCCACGGCTTTTGCGTTGGCCTCGTTGAGGGCCTGGCGGGCTTGTGCGAGTTTTTCCGGCGGGGTGCCGGCAGTTTCGACGGCCTCAGTGACGGCCTCCCTGAGGCGGGCCGTTTTTTCCTCAATCCTGCCTTTGGCCAGGAACAGGGCGTCGCGGCGGACCTGGGCTTTTTGGGTGAGGGTGGCCGTGTCCGCGTTGACCGCGCGGTTCAGTTTGCTCAGGAGTGCGGTGTTTTCCGTAAGGGGCTTCTGGATGAAGTCGCAGAACTCCAGGCCCGCCTGGCGGTACACCTTCAGTTCAAACTGGTAGGTGGGGATGAATCCCGTGCCTTCTTTGAGCAGGGAGTACATGATGAGGAAGAGCGTCAGGATCGTGACGGCGGCGCTTCCTGTGAAAAAGTGTTTGATCAAGCTTTGGCGGTCCACCCGCAGCCCGAGGAAAGTGGGCGGCTTGATGAGACCTTGAAAGTCACTGCTGGGGCTGGGCTTGTCCTCGTTCATGCGATGTTACGGGCAAAACTTGATCGAAGCTGGGACTGGAAGAGGGAGCTAAGTCTGGTGAGACAAAAAGCCCGAGGGGAGGCGGCAGATGCTGTCTCCCATCGGGCGAGATTCACGGGATGAGTCTGTTTCGGAGTCTTACTTGGCGGGGATGAAGCCCACCAGCTGGGAGACCTTCTTGCCAGCGTCGCTGTGCACGAAGTCGATGAACTCTTTCACTTTGCCCTGGGGGGCACCGTTCGTGTAGAAGAAGGTGGGGCGGCTGTAAGCATAGCCTTTCACGTTCTCAGGGGTGGGGGCGGTGCCATCAATGGAGATCGCTTTGACGCCTTTGCCATGAGCGTAGGCGAGGCCCACGTAACCGACGCCACCGGCGTTGCCAGCCGTTTCGGACACGATCTGCTCGTTGCCAGCCATCTTCTGGCTGCTGGAGGCGTAGTCTTTGCCCTTCATAGCAAGGGACTGCCAGTCTTTGTAGGTGCCGGAGGAGGTGTTGCGGGTGTACACGGAGATCGGGCCGGGGGTGCCGCCCACTTCGCTCCAGTCTTTAATGGCACCGGTGAAGATCCCAGCGATCTGCTTCTTGGTCAGATTGGTCACCGGGTTGTTCTTGTTCACCACAACGGCGATCATGTCCCAGGCCACTTCGTGTTCGGTGAGGAACACGCCCTTCGTCTTGGCGAAAGTGCGCTCGTCATCCTTCACCTTGCGGGAGGACATGCCGATTTCGGCGGTGCCTGCGGCGAGGTTGGTGAAAGCGGTGGAGGATCCTTCAGCCGCGATGTCAAAGCTGACGCCGCCGCCCTGCTTCTTAAACTGTTCTGCCCACTGGGGGACGAGCTTCGCACCCAGCGTGTCGGAGCCGCGCACGCGCAGCACGCTCTGGGCGTTCAATCCGGCCGTGAACGCGAGGGCCAGCAGCGAGGTGATGATGGTGGATTTCATGTGTTGGTGTGTTCGATTGGGTTTGCTAACCGGCTTTGAACCGGCTCCTCCACCTTCGGGAACAGCCCCACCTCCAGCAAGGTGGGGTGGGTGAACAAAACGTCACAGGAACATTGGGGGAGACTTCCCTCTCAATTCAAGCAGTCTGACTGCATCGCAAAGGGGGGAATTTCCGCGGTTGCAAGTCGTGGGCGCGAAAAGTACTTGTGATGATGGCGGGATAATTTGTGCAATTTTGATAATTTTCGCAATACAAGGGTCTCGTTGGCACTCCCATCGGCTTTTTGAAGGGGGAAATGGTAAGATTCGGAACAAAGCCTACGGCTGTGGTGGGAGGCGCAGTCGCCCTTGCGGCGGGGCTGCACTGCATAAGCTTGGGGAAAGGGGGGGGCGGGCTAGCTGAGTGGGAGTTCTTGACGAGCCGCACCTTCGACTCGAACGTGCCGGGTTTGACTCTCTCACGGCCTTCCTGCCTGCTCATGTCCCGATTTCGGAACCCTCTCACACTGCTCGCTTTGACGGTCGCCCCAGTTCTGGGAACCGGCATGCTGGATGCCCAGTCCCCCGTGGCCATGAAGGCCGTGCCTGTGAATGAAGATCCAGGCGACCCGCCCGCGAAGAAAAAGGAGCTTACGGCTGGATGGAAAACGGAAAGCGAGGCGCGAGCGCTCAATCTGAACATTCCGGCGCCCCGTGGACAGATCGTGGACCGCAATGGCGTCCCGCTGGCCCAATCCCGGGTGGTGATGTATCTGGCGCTGAACTATCCCTTCCTTGGCAAAGGGGCAACGGACGCTGAAATCGTCGGTTACGGCCGGTCCCGCATCATGCAGGCCAACTCTCTCCTGGGGAAGCGGTGGGATCTGGCACCGGACAAGCTGCTCTCCCACTACAAGAACCGGCGGTGGCTTCCAATGGTTTTTTCAACCGTGGACGGCTTGAATGAGGAGATTACCCCCGATCAGCAGAGGAAATTGACGCCGCTGCTCAAGCCGGGCAGCGGAATGCTGCTACAGGCGGCTTACCTGCGCGTGTACCCCAAAGGGGCCAGCGCCCCGCATGTCATCGGCTTCGTGGGGCGCAAGCGGGCGTTACCCACCACGCCCGCACAGGATGGTGATCCTATTTTTGAGGAGACGGAAGGTCGAGATGGCCTGGAGAAGTCTTTCGACAAAGATCTGGAGGGCAAGCCCGGGGTGGTGAACGTCCTCTTTAATTCGGACGGCTCAAAGGCGACTGAAGAAATGGTGCGCCGTCCCATGCCGGGTAACAACGTGGTCACCACGTTGGACTACAACTTCCAGAAGTACGCTGAAGAAGCCCTGGCACAGAACACGAAGGGCGGTGCCATGGTGATCATGGATGTGAAGTCTGGCGATGTGCTGGCCCTGGCGTCGTACCCCTTGTTTGACCCCAATCTTTTCATCCCAGGGATCACCTCAGAGAATTTCCAGCGTTTGAATGAGAACAAGCAGTTGCCGATGCTGGCCCGGGCCTTCCGTGGTGAGTACCCCCCGGCGTCCACCTTCAAGGTGGTGGTGTCCCTCGCGGCTCTGGAGAGCGGCGTGGTGACGGCCCGTACCGGCTACGACTGCAGCCCCAGTCTCTGGATTGGTGATCGTTATTTCAAAAACTGGAACCGTGACGGAGAAGGTTACATGAACGTGGTGAGCGCCATCAAGCGCTCGTGCAACACCTGGTTCTACCAGGCGGGCATGGCCATTGGGGCCCCGGCCATCTCGGATACAGCCATGCGACTTGGCTTTGGGGAACGCACGGGCATCCCCCTTGCTGCGGAATCGCCCGGTTTCGTCCCTACCGACGGGTGGTGGATGGGGCGCTACGGCTCCAAAATGATGAGCGGCGACATCGCAAACTTCTCCATCGGCCAGGGGGCCACGCTGGTGACCCCGCTGCAGACCGTACAAGCCATGGCAGCGCTCGCTGATGGGGTGAACATGCCCCAGGCGCGGTTGGTGAAGCAGATTCAGGATCCCAATGACCGGGTGGTCCAGGCCTTTGCGCCTGCCACCCGTCGCCGGGTGGACCTGCGTCAAGACGTGCGTGATTCAGTGGTGAAAGGCATGGTGGCGGTGGTCAACGGCTCTGGTGGCACGGGGCGTGCTGCGGCGCTTGAGCAGTGCCAGATTGCCGGGAAGACCGGCACCGCACAGTGGAAGCCGGCGGAGGACCGGAATCTCGCCTGGTTCACCGGCTTCCTTCCTGCAGACAATCCGGTCTATGCGTATGCCGTCATCTATGAAGGGCAGCCCGGTGAAGATGTCAGCGGTGGGCGTAAAGCAGCTCCGATTGTGCATGATGTGTTTGAGCGCATTCTGAAGGATGGAAATCCTGAGGAGCCTCTTCTGCTGGCTGTACAGGCCGAAGGCTCTGCCAAGGGCATACCTCTCTCTAGCGAGGACGAAGAAGTCGAAGGGGGACGCAGCTACGCTGCTGGCTCCGGCCCTGCAGGCGGCGCGCCGCCTCCGCCTCCCCCTCCGCCGCAGGAAGATCGCAAGGGATTGGGCGGATTCCTGAGAAAGCTGTTTGGTCGTTGATTGCAAGAAGGACAAGCCCAAGCAGGGTTCTGTCACGATTCACCCAGACAGCATGCAACTTCTGCTCGCCACCCTTTGTGATTTTGCTGCGGACTATCAGGGGAAGCTCTGTATCACAGGGGCTTTCGACACCTTGTGCGCCCCGGAGTTTCCGGTGGTGCATCCTCAGTGCTCCCTGGCCGTCCGGCTTCTGTTTGAGCCTCGCGATGTTGGGCGTCATCAGATGCGCATTGTGCTACAGGACGAAAGTGGAGCGGAGGTGATGCCCCCCTATCCGCCCACGGTGGATGTGGCCTTTCCTCCTGGCGCGGTGCCCTTTGTCACGCGCAACATCGTTCTCAATCTCCAGCGGTTGCGGTTTGAAAAGACGGGTGTCTATCGTTTCGTGGTCAGCCTGGACGAACAATTGCTCATCACCGTTCCGTTCCGCGTGACCCGGTTTGAAGAAATGCGGGCTTCCAGCGGACCTGCTGGTTGAGGCTGTGGGGATTTCCACCGCCTGAGCCGGTCTCTGTCGCGTAGTTTGTTGCAGGATGCGCCAAAGACTTGCCTGATTCCTGCGTCACGATTCCCATCATGTCCTCATCCATCGAGATTCCGCCGCTCACTCTGGAAATCACCCAGGCCCAGTCACCTGTCCGCCAGATATCCGTGTTCCTTCACAACCAGGTGGGGGCTCTGCTCTCCCTGGTCAAGCTGCTCAACGATCATGAGATCGAGGTGCTGGGCTTTTCCGTGCAGGACTCAGTCGAGTTGACGCTGGTCCGCCTGGTGGTCACAGATCCGGAAGGGGCGCACCATACGCTGATGCAGCACGGCCACTCCTGCACCTCCCGCACCATTGTGGTGGTGGAACTGAAGGAGGGGGTGCATGACCTCGGGCATGCGCTGGCCGCGCTGCTGGGGGCGGAGATCAACATCCATCACACCTATCCGTTGTTGGCTAGAACCCACGGCAAGCCTTTGCTGGCCTTGTATCTGGATGATGCGGAGGTGGGGGCGGAGGCGCTCAACAAGAGCGGCTTTGTGGTGCTTTCCCAGGGTGATCTGAGCCGCTAGACTCCGGTTGCCGGGTGGTGGGGTCCTTGCGCACGACTCTCCATGAGTGTCAGAATGTTTGGAATTGCTCAATACGTGACGCAATCGTAACACAGCCTGTCTCGACGGTTTTAAGTGTCAACGCCAGTATTGGCGCGCCGAGCCCCCTCGGCGATCAACACACACAACTCCGACAAGACACGCATGAAACTGAAAACATCTCTGTTCCTGCTTACCGCAGGTCTTCTCTCCAGCGCCCACGCTGGCGAGGTGATGGTCGCCTCCGGAAAGGGCGTTGAGCCCGCGGTGCAACCCGCCGGATCCGAAAAGTCCATCTACGACAAGATCTGGGGACTGGCCACACTCTACAAGAGCGATGACAATCCGGTGCTTCAGGAGTTCGCTCTCCAGGGCCGTCTTCAACTCCAGTGGGCCGACGGTTCTTCCGACCAGGGTGACTACGGGACCGCTGACCGTCCGGATGAAGTCCTTTGGGGTGACCTGGAAGTGCGCCGCTGGCGTCTTGGCTTCAAGTCGAAGTGGTTCCGCCAGTTCAAGCTTGAAGGTCAGATTGACGTCTCGCCGAACTGGGACCCCGAGTTCTACGGCAAGATCTATGATCTGAACCTGACCTGGACCCCGTCCGAGGCATTCAACATCGGCATCGGCAAGTACAAGGCGAACTTCTTCTCCGTTGAGCAGGCCACCTCCTCGAAGGAAATCCTTACCTTTGAGCGTGCACTCCTTTCGAACACCCTCTTCACCGGCGAGCTCACGGGTGCCCGCGTGAACGGCAAGATTGACAACCTCATCTACACCGCCGGTGTTTACGCCGGTGATGATCAGCGTGAATTCACTGAATTCGACGCAGGTGTGGTTTACCAGGCCGGCATTGGCTATGACCTCACGAGCGTGACTGGGTTTGACAAGACGATCGTCAAGTTCGACTACCAGTACAGCGATGACGCCGCCAACGCTGGTGGCGGTGCGAACTATGAGCACGCCTTCTCATTCAACAGCACCTGGGAAAAAGGCCGCTTTGGCCTCTTCACGGATGTGCTTGGGGGTACTGGTCGTGGTTCGGTGAGCGACGTTTGGGGTTTCCATGTGATTCCCTCGTACTTCATCGCTGATGGTCTGCAGCTGGTGGCCCGCTATCAGTACGCAAGTGGTGACAATGACGGTCTTCGTCTTCAGAGCCGCTATGAGCGCCTTGCCTCCGATCTTACAGACGGTGGCCGCGGTGACGAATATCAGGCTGTTTACCTTGGCTTGAACTACTACCTCTACGGCCACAAGCTCAAGCTCATGGCTGGTACCGAGTACCACAACATGAGTGGCGGTGGAGACGGTGGCGACTTTGACGGCTGGACCACGCTGGTGGGTCTGCGCATGTTCTTCTAAGCTGAACTATTCTAGGGTCAGGTTGGGTTTGGTTGTTTCCAACTGGGCTTAAAAAAACAAAGGCGTGGTGGCAACACCACGCCTTTCGTGTTTTTAATGAACCACCTTGACGAAAGCGTTGCTTGGACGGGAACGCGGGAGATGATAGCGCAGAGGTGTGACTTCATCCGCCACCCTGGAAGGGCCCCGTGAGGGGCAGACCCGCAGCCTCCCTGCCTGGACGCTGGAGCTGGCTCTGCCTGCCCTGGTGCTTGTGGCGGGTGGTTATGTCATGAACCTAACCGGGGTGGACCTGAAGGTTCAGCGCCTCTTTTATTCAGCCGAGACGGGCTGGCACCTGGGTGGCAGGTTCCCCTGGCATGCGCTCTACCACTTTGGCACGTTGCCAGCCATGCTGGCGGTGCTGATGGCGCTGGGCGGCCTGATATTGAAGGTGGGGCGGCGTCTGCCCGCAGAGCGAAACTTCGCCACCGTGTATCTCGCCCTGGTGCTCGCGGTCGGGCCCGGTCTGGTGGCGAACGCCATCCTCAAGGATCACTGGGGGAGGCCGAGACCGCGTGATGTGGTCGAATTTGGCGGGCGGCACGCTTATGAACCGGCCTGGGTGCGGGATGGGAGGAGCACGGGCAAGTCCTTCCCCTGCGGGCACGCCACCATGGGTTTCTTCTTTTTCTCCTACTACTTCATCCACCGGCGCCGGAATGCGCAACTGGCGTGGGCGGGGTTGGGGGGCGGGCTGGTGCTGGGGTGGCTCATCGGGCTGGCCCGTGCAGTTCAAGGAGGTCACTTTCTCACCGACACCTGGTGGGCGATGGGGCTCATGTGGTTCACCTGTGCCGGTCTCTGGACCGGCACCCAGATACTGGAGCGACGGCAGTGGTTCGCCAGGGGTTTTGACTGGCTGTTGAAGCACCCGCGAAGCGGAGGGGCCGTTGTGGGAGGACTGGTGTGTCTGGCCACGACAGCAGCTCTGCTGGCCACCCCCTACCAGCGCCATCAAGTGGTGACCGGGCCAGACCTCCCTGTGAAGGGGAATCTGAAACTCTCAGGAACCTTTCAGGAGGGCAACCTGGATATCGTGGCCGGTACCGCGCCCAGAATGTCCGTGGACGCCAGCGGCCACGGCATGGTCTGGAGCGTGGTGCTTACCGGCGTGCGGTTGAGGCTGGGGACGGTGCAGGACCTCCCCGAGGTCCGCTATGTCCAGACGCGCAAGGGATGGTTCACGGAGCTAAACCAGAACCTGAAGCTGGAGTTTCCCCTGGAGCGTGTGTCTGAGGCCGTTTTCACTTTGGATGGGACAGAGGTCCTGCTCAATCCCGGCAGTGCCACTGTAAGGCAACAGTGGAAGTTTGTCGGGCAAGGGGAGGTGGAACTGGTGGTGCCCCCAGACCGTGAGGTGCTGGTGGTTACGGGTGCCGAGATCGTGGTGGAAGATGCAACGGGCAAGTTCACTCATGCAGGAGGACGGTGGTTCAAACCTGGCCAGCCTCCTCAACTCCGCCTTCAAGGATCCATGGAGCGAGGCGTGATCCGGCTTGTCGGGGCGGGCAGATGAGATGAAGCAAGCCTGAGAACCTGTTTGGATAAAAACATCCGGGTGTGGCAGGTTCAATTAAGGGAATGAGATCAGAGCGGCTTCGCCGAGCCTGATAACGGCCCCTCCGGGTTGCGGTCCTTTTTAGCCTGGACGGCGTTGCGCATCGATTGTGAATCTCGCTTCACGCCCTCTTCGCGCTTTGTCCAGACTCAAAGCGCCCGGCAACACACCCTGCGTTATTATCCAAAAAGGTTCTGAGGTGACGGTAGCTTTGCACAGATGTTTTCGCGAAGGCATTGGGATTGGCGAGGGTGAGGCCACAGCTTCAACCCATCCCATGAGTTCTTCCATTGCACCCCGCTGCATCCGGCTCAAAAGAGTGCCGGTGACCCCAAAAATGTGGCCGGACATCCGGCTGCTCTGGCTGGAGATGGTCGGCGTCATTTCCCGGCATCGCTGGAAGATGGTTGTCGCAACGGTCGTTGTGGTGGGGCTGGTGTTTGCCTTCCTCGTGCCGAGAGATGCGGAGGTGCTCAAGCTGGTGCAGCTCAAGCAGATGCCGAACCGGGAGCTTCGTCAGGATCTGAAGGACCTCTCGGGGGAGATCGGGAAGTGGGGCGACTTTGCGGGATACAATCTGGTGCTCGTGATCGGCATCTGGATGGCGGGACGTCTGTTCAAGTCGCGTTATTTCCAGAGACTGGCCGTGGCCAGCATGCTGTGCGCCATCTTTGCCGGGCTGGTGGCCAATGTCTTCCGCTTCACGGTCGGGCGTCCCCGGCCCAACGCCATCGCGAAGAAAGGGGTGCCGGACGGCTGGTATGGTCCCCAGGTGAAGTGGGACTTCAACTCCTTCCCCTCCGGTCACACTGCGACCGCATTTGGCTCCTCGATCCCGCTGGCCGTGGCCATGCCTGTGGTGGGCGTGCCCGCCCTGCTCTGCGCCACCAGCGTCTGCTGGGCCCGCATGTACGGGAATCAGCACCATCCCTCGGACGTGGCCGTGGCCATCTGGATTGCCACGTTGTTTGGCGTTCCCCTGGGGCTGGCGGTGCGCCGCACCCGGTTCAAGAAAGCGGTCGGGGATCCCGAAGATGCCGCGGCTTCAGAAATGATAAATGATGAATTGGAAATTAGAAATTAGGGATGAGCCGCCGGGTTCTCCGGCCCAAGATCTTCTTACTTCGGCACGATCAGCCTCAACTCCACCCAACTGCTTCGGGCGAGGTTGTATCCCTCCACATCGACCAGCCGGGCATCAGGCAGACTGGCGGAAACGGCATCCACTTCCTTCTGATTGTCCTTGCTGGTGGTGATGGGGCTGCCTGTGCGCCATTGTTTGATTCGGTCGCTCAGGGTCCATTCCCTCCTTAGCATCACGACGGCTCCGGCACGGCCTTTGGCCAGGCGTTCCTTCACGCGTTCCATCTTGGAGAGCATGGTCCACTGGCGGTCGGAGTAGAACACCAGGCTCGGTTCTGTGAACCCCCAGGCGAGGAGATCCTTGTCTCCTGAAACTTGTGCCAGTTCCGGAGCAAGCCGGATGACGGGATGCTCGGTCCGTAGCGCCTTGCCGAAGCACACCAGGCAGGCTGTCGCAAGGACGACAGCCAATCCCATGGCGATACGGTGCCCGCGCTCTGCGGCGATTCCCAGGGCCACGAGAGCCAGCAGCAGACCGGCGCCCGCCGTGATTGCCCAGCGCAGCGCATTCACCGTCACCCAGGAACCGGACCAGGCCAAGCTGAGGGCAGCCATGGCCACCAGCGACATCAACGCGGCGTAAACCCAGCCGAACCTTCCCCAGGCGATCCCTTGCTTCGAGGGAGCCGCAGCGAGTGTGGCACCCAATAGCAGGAAGAAGCCCGGGAATCCAGGCATCACGTAGTGGGGGAGTTGCGTGGCATAGGCCAGAAAGATCAAATACGGCGCGGTGAACCAGCCCAGCAGCAAGGCGGTCTGGGCATTCCAGGATGCGCGCAGGTGCTTCCACACCAAGGGCAGAAACGCAATCCAAGGCAGGAGGCTGAGGAAAGCCGTGGCGAAGTAGTAGAAGGGCAGGATGACCCGCCCATTGAAGGCCTGGGTGCCGCGCTTCACGACGTGTTCTCCCATACCCACCTTCCAGAAAAGTCCATGAGTCTGCATGAGTGCGGGGATGCCCCAGGCGGAGACGATGACCAATGTCATGAGCAAGCCCCAGCCCATGCCCAGCCGCCGCCATGGTGCCGGTTTGCGCCAGAAAGCGAACCGCCATAGCAACACCGCCAGCACGGGTACGAGCAGAGCAATGGGGCCCTTGGCCAGGAAGCCAGCGCCGAGCGAGAGCCAGAGCTGCCACCAGGCTGCCGGGAAGCTGCGGCCTGACACCTCCCGCCCGGTGAGGAGCTCCACCAGGGCGGCCATGGCCAGCGTGACACATAGAACCATGGGCATGTCTGCCACACAGAGCCGCCCGTGAATGAGGGCCTGCAGGCACGTGAGCCAGCCCACTGACGCCCACCAGCCCGCAGTGAGGCTGAAAAGCCGCTTTCCTGTGCGAAACACCACCATGGCCACCAGCCAGACGGCCACTACGGAATGCAGCCGGGCGGCCAGCTCATTGAAGCCAAGCAGAAGGTAGTGCAGACGCATCCACCAGTAAGTGAGCGGCGGCTTGTCGAAACGGTACTCACCATTGAAATAGGGGATCAGCCAGGTGTCTCGCTGCATCATCTCCATGGTCGCGTGGGCGAATCTGGGCTCATCGCGGTCCATCAGCGGAATGTCTCCTGTGCCGGGCAGATAGAGAAGGGCCGTCAGAAGGAGCAGCAGAAGCCACGCGGGAAGGGGGCGCTTCTGAGGAAGGCAGGGGGAGGCGGAAGGAGAGGCAGTCTGCGGATCAGCGGTCATGGGTGCGTACCGTCGCCTCTCGACCTGAAACCCTTGCTCCGTCCATGAGGGCAAAGCAAAGATCTTGTGACATGGCGGAGCCCCTCGTGGTCAGGCACAAAAAAACCGCCCCCTGAGAGTGGGGGCGGTTGGGAGTGACTGGCAAATTTCTGACTGGTAGCTTAGCCCTTGTGGACGCTGTGGCAGGCCTTGCAGTTGCCGGCGGTTTGCAATTCCTGCAGAGCACCGGGCTTTTTGGCCGCGACGTCTTCGGTGGCTTTGACCAGCTTGTCGGTCTTTTCCTTCCAACTGGCCGCATCACCCTTCTCAGGAGACTCGGCAGGGAGGGATTTCACATACTTCAGCAGCTTTTGGGCATCTTCATCAGAGCCCTTGCCGGTGGCTACCTTCTTGTAAAGGCTGGTTTCGCCTTTCATGGCCTCCTTCATGGTGGTGGAGATGTCCGCGAAGGCCGGGGCGGCGAGAGCAAGGCTGAGCAAGCAGGCAAGATTGAATGGGATCGATTTCATGGAGTTGCAGATGTCCCAGAGGAGCAGCCCAGGGAATTTGAGGCGCAATTACAGGCAAAAACGCAAATGGAAGCAAGAAAAACTCCACGAGGCAAAGAGATTATGTTCTTTCGGAAAAGAATGGAGAAATTTGGCTATGCGATAGGTGGAAATTTTCCCAAGTCGCCCTCACGGGTTGCCTCGCCAGCTCAACTGGGTATGGAAGACGATGCCCCACAACCTTGATCTCATCCTGACACTGACGGGAGGGTTGACCGCTGCGTTGGCCCTGGGTTTCATCACCCAAAAGCTCAGATTGTCTCCGATTGTCGGCTACCTGTTAGCTGGCATTCTGGTAGGCCCTTTTACTCCAGGCTTTGTTGCGGACAATGACATCGCGACGCAGTTCGCGGAGCTCGGTGTCATTCTGCTCATGTTTGGCGTGGGTCTGCACTTTCATCTCAAGGATTTGCTGGCAGTGCGGAAGGTGGCCATCCCTGGGGCCGTGGCGCAAATTGCCGCTGCCACCGCGCTTGGCGCGATCGTCACCCACTTCTTTGGCTGGTCGATTGAGGCGGGCATTGTCTTTGGGATGGCCATTTCTGTGGCGAGCACGGTAGTGCTGACCCGCGTGCTCTCGGACAACCGGGCTTTGCATACCCCCAGCGGGCACATCGCCATTGGCTGGCTCATTGTGGAGGATCTGTTCACCATTCTCGTGCTGGTGCTCCTGCCAGCGATCTTCGGCAACCCGGGAGACGCGCAGGGTGCAGGGCACGGTGCAGAGGGAGGCAATGTGTGGCTGACCATGGGCGTGGCCATGTTCAAGCTGGGGCTGTTGTGTGTGTTCACCCTGGTGGCCGGGCAGAAGATCATTCCGTGGTTCCTGGGGTATGTGGCCAAGACGGGTGCGCGGGATCTCTTCACGCTGACTGTGCTGGTGCTGGCGCTCGGCATTGCTGTGGGTTCCGCCAAGTTCTTCGGGGCTTCCATGGCCCTTGGGGCGTTCCTGGCTGGTATGGTGGTGGGGCAGTCGGAGTTCAGTGGTCGGGCGGCTTCGGAAGCGCTTCCCATGCGGGATGCGTTTGCGGTGCTCTTCTTTGTGTCTGTGGGCATGTTATTTGACCCTGGGGCGCTGAAGACAGGCTGGCCGCTGATGCTGGCCACCTTGGGCATTGTCATCATCGGGAAGCCCCTTGCGGCATTGGCGGTGGTCCTGTTCTTCAAGAAGCCCCTCTCCTCTGCTCTCTCCATCTCAGTGGCGCTGGCTCAGATTGGGGAGTTCTCTTTCATCCTGGCGGCATTGGGCACCTCAATGAAGATTCTCCCACCGGAAGCGACCAACGCCCTGGTGCTCACCTCCGTGATTTCCATTACCTTGAACCCGCTCATGTACAAGGGGATCGCTCCCTTGGTGAAGTGGCTGGAAAGCAAGGGGTGGGCACGTCCGGCCCGTCCGGCGGATATGCAGAACGCTCTGGAACTGGATGATACCGTCCACCGTGTGGTGGTGGTGGGCTTCGGCCCGGTGGGGCGCACGCTCAGCCGCATCCTGGAAGACAATGGCTTCCGCCCCGTGATCGTGGAGATGAATATCGAGACGGTGCGCAAGTTGCTGGCCGAGGGCAAACCGGCTGTGTACGGCGATGCCGCGCAGCGGGAGATCCTGCACCACGCCGGCATCGAGAAGGCGGAAGGTCTGATCATCGCCGCCTCTGGCGTTCCGGCCAAAGAGATTGTCGAGGCCGCCCGCGATCTCAATCCCAAAATCCGCATCCTGACCCGCACCTCCTATCTCAACCAAGCAGAGGCTTTGCGCCAGTGTGGAGCGAATGCCGTGTTCACCAGTGAAGGGGAAATCGCCCTGGCCATGACGGACTACCTGCTGGAAGAGATGGGGGCCACGGACGAAATGATCGACCGCGAACGCGACCGGGTGCGTGAAGAGCTGTTCACTGCACCCGAGCCCAAGACTGCGGCATCCTGACAGAGACACCTTGAGGGCCAGGAACCCGTTGATCGCGGGTGCCTGGCACCATCATTCACACAGGCAGGCGAGGGAGGCCTACCGGTTGATCTTGATCACACCATTGCCGACCTTGATGGTGCCTGAGATGGTGGGGCGGCGAGGGAGCTGAATGAAGGGGGGGCAAGGTGCTTGCGGACGGGAGTAGTAGTATCCGCTGCCGTAGTATGGGTAGGCATACCCGTAGTCGTAGTTGTACCCGGCACCATAGCCATAACCAGGGTACCACGGATAGGCGTAGCCGTTGTCCCGGCTGAGATAGCGCCGGTTCCGGTTGGATTCAGGCGAATACACCTCCGTGATGGGGGCGACTGTGGGGACTGCGGATTCCCCCTGCATCACCGCCGAGGCGGGTGCTGGAGAGCCCAGCTTAGGAGTGGGGTCTCCCGGCATGGCCGCCAGTGGTTGGGTTGGCTGGCCTGCGGAACGGGCGGAGTCGCGACGGGCTTGATCACGATCTGCCTGATCCTGAAGCCGTTTCTTCTCCTCCGCCATCAGCCCGGCCATCATGGTGCGCTCTTCCCGTTCGCGCTTTTCTTTGAGGCTGCGAACCCGGGCCACTTCCTGGTCTCTTTTTTCCTGTTCCGCCCGGGCGAACTCGCGCGCCTTCATCGGGTCGTAGTTGAACTTCTTCTGTAGATCGGGCGAAAGGAGGTCCAGGCCGATTTTTGTCACCCCCTGTTCGTGCATGACGGTCACTGTCTCTGGCGTGACTTTCACCACCCGGCAGCCGTAGTAGGTGTCACCGAAATTAGTGGTCAGTTTGAAGGGCTGGCCGGTGAAGTCCGCCAGGTCGCCTGCGGGTGCAGAGGCGGCGAGCACTCCAGATAGGAGGACCAGGAGGGTGGTTTTCATGCATCCATTCAATCAAATTCGGGGATTTTGGTCAAGACGGTTGAGAGGTGCCCACCGGGGTGACCCGGTAGCGTTTTTCTTCCACCTTGATGATTGGGGGCTGCTGGGTGGATTCAAAGGCGGTGTAGCCCGGGCGGAGATCGAGCCAGAACTTCAGCAGTGACGGATGCTCCTCCCCTGCTTGGAGGAGCCGCTCGGAGGTCATGCGGAAGGGGAACACATGCACGCCAAAGGAGGATTGCCCTCTTTTTAAAGCGGCCTCAGCCATGAGGTAAATCTCCTCAATGACGGGATCGGTCATGGCGAAGCAGCCGATCGAAACGGCCTTGCCATGCACCATGATGAAGCTGCCTGTGCGCTGGTGAGCCTGGTCAAAGGCATTGGGGTACCCGATATTGAAGGAGAGGTGGTAGCTGCTGCGGGGATTCAGGGACTTGGTCGTGACCTGGTAGAATCCCTCCGGTGCCTGACGATCGCCTTCCTTGGTCTTGGGGCCCAGCTCGCCGGACATGGCTGCGATGGGCCAGGTCTTCCACTTGCGGAAGGCAGGGGCTGACTTCGCCTTGATCCAGAGTTCGAGTTCCAACGTCTCCTTGAACACTCGGATGAAGATAGGATCACCCAGGGCAAACCCCTGACGGCGCAACTCTTCTGTCAGGCCAGGGGTGCGAAGCTTACGCACCTCCCCCAACCGCTCCTCTGGTGGCACGGAGTCCGGCACGCTGGGCGTCAGCGGTGGCGTAGGCTGTGGAGCAGGCGGGGTGGGCGTCGGTACGGGCATAGGAGGTGCCGGGGTGGGAGGCGCGGGCGCAGGCATGGGCGTGGGGGCCGGAGTCACGGGTGGGGGCGGGGCGGGAGGAGCCGTCTCGATGGGAGCGGGCGTCACCTTGACCGGAGGTGCCGGCTCTTCCTGTCCGCAGGAGGCGAGAAGGCAGGCCAGAAGGAGGGTGCAAACAGCAGTGGCTGAAGGGGTGGGCCAAACCATGGTGATCGGAAAATGCTGGGATCATTTTGTGCCTGCCAAACGACATCGTGATGATGGCCGAGTCCACTCGGACCTTGTCAGTGAGACGAGCTGAGCAGATGTTTGGTTCACTTCTCACGCCCCCAAAAATCGCCATGGACTGCCGCGCCTCACGCACCCAGGATCCCGATGACTGGATCGCCACCTGTCCAGGATTCACCCGCGAGATTTGCGAAGAGCTGCGTGATCTGATTTTCCGCTGGGAACCGGATTTGAAGGAGGGCATCAACTCCAACATGCTCTGCTTCTCAGGTCGAAAGCGGGTCTGTGCGCTGGGAGCCTTCAACGATCACGTGGAGATCGCTTTTTTTCGCGGTGGAGAAGTGGCCGATCCCGCTGGCCTGTTCAATCACGGGCTGGAGAGTCTCTCCATCCGGGGCATCAAGCTGAAGGAGCTGTCTGAGGTGCCCAAGCCCGCCTTGAGGGCCATGCTGCATGCGGCAGTGGCCGTGGATCGGAGCCCAGTGGTTCTGCCTCCTCCGAAGGTGAAGCGTGAGCCCTGGCCCATGCCAGCGGTGCTTGATGCGGCGCTCAAGAAGCACGGGAAAGCTGCCGCATTCTTTGAGAGCCTGAAGCCTACGTACCAGCGGGAGTACATGGTCTGGATCAGCACGGCCAAACGGCAAGAGACGCTGGAAAAGCGCCTGGCGGAGACGCTGAGCGCACTTTCCGCCGGGAAAAAGTGGGCTCAGCGAAAAGAAGCCTGACCTTGCCTGTCAGAAGTCGAGCAGGATCTCCGCGCGCCGGTTGCGGGAGCGTCCTTCAGGATTGTCGGAGCCGTCCGGGTTGGCGTTGGGGCTGAGGGGCAATGCCTTGCCAAAACCCACCGTTTCCACCTGGAGAGGGGGCACGCCCTGATCCAGGAAATACTGTTTCACGGCTGCTGCCCGACGCTGGGAAAGGGCCACATTGTACTGGTCGCTGCCCTTGGCATCTGTGTGGCCGCCGATCTTGAGATTCTTGCTGGGGCTGGCCTTCAAGATGGAGGCCACAATGTTGAGCTGCGCCTGGGCTCGCGGATGCAGCACCGCCTGATCGTACTCGAAGTAGAGGGCGATGCTCTCGCCGCCTTTCGGGTTCTGCACCAGGGGAGTGTAGGGTATGCCGACCATGGCAGAGGATCGGGCATTGTCGGCCAGCAGGCGTGACAGGTTCAGCCCGATGATGCGCCAACCGCTGGCGAGTTTCTCCATCTCCAGGCCAAACTCGGTCTCTTCTTTGTAAATTTCGGAACGCACCTTGGCGATGACCCAGCTAGAGGTCTCCGTTGATACGGTGGCGACCATAGGCTTGTGATCCTGCAGGGAGTATTTGCCATCTTCGAAGGCGATGCAAAGGCCGGCCAGTTTCACCGGGGGGATCTTGCTCTCATCCACATATGAGCGTGCCGTCTCGTAGTCGAGCCTAAGCAGGGCGCGGACAAAATTGCTGGCATGGGTGATGGCGTCTGGCTCGGTGTCCACCACGAAGAGGGACTGGCCGGTGCCGCCAGGAAGGGGAGGGCCGCCGGCGGGGTTGATCATGGGAGCACCGGGAGGGATGACGGCGGCCACGGCGAGTTCGAGTTCCTTGGGCAGACGCAGCTTGTGCACGCGCCAGCCCATGTTCGGGTCCTTAACGACGTCGATCTGAAGATTGAGATCCGGAGCCCCCTGGGTGCCGGTGAGCGGTATGGAGAGGCGGACCACGCCTTCGCTCTGGCCCAGGGTTTGCACCAGGCTCAAGGCACCACCTTTGTAGCCCAGCTCCTTGATCTTTTCCATCACGGCCAGGCTCGCTGCGGCTTGGGAGGGGTCTCCCGCCGCCACCAGTCCGGCGGCTGACTTCAAATCGCCTTCCGCCAAATTTTGAGTGAGCTGTTGAGCGAGGTCCTGAGGCCGGGCAAAGCCGAGGGTCTTGGGAGGGGCGGCTTTCTTTGATGGGGGTACCTCCGCACCGGGCCCTGAAGTGGTCTTGGGGGCGGGCGATGGAGGAGCTTCTGCGGCCGGTTGGGTGCTGGATTGCGGGTCAGGAGCGGGCTTCTCTTTTTCGACCCACTTTTTAGTGAATAGAAAAAACACGGCGGCACTCATTGCCAGTGCCACGATGATAATCAAGAGCGGCCCGAACGCGCCACCATGGGCGCGAGAACGGATGGAGTAACGGGCGTTGGACATAAGCATGTAATGTTCCAACCTTTCGCCCATTGCAACAGCCGGAGGCGCGTTTGTCGAGCCAGGACTGTTCCTCAGTTGGTTGCAGGTCGCGGGGCGATTTCGGCTTTGATGTTCAGGATGCGTCCGTCGCGGACCACAATCATGGGAATCTCCTGCCCGGGGCGCGCCTTGGCAATCATCAGCATCAGTTCATCCACAGAGTTGAAGGTGCGTGGACCGAACTGCATGATGACATCCCCCACCTGGATGCCAGCCTTGGCAGCGGGGGACTCCGGGTTCACCGTCTCCACCATCGCACCCAGCGTGGTGCCCAGGGCGGAATCCACCGCCACGGGTTCAGGACTTACCTCGATGCCGAGGAAGCCCAGCACCGGAGCCCCCCGGTTCATGATGGCTTGAAACGATTCCTTCACATCATTGGCCGGGACGGCGAGCCCCACCCCCTGCCAGGCCTGGTTGGTCACGGCTCCGCGGGTGAAGATGGCCACGTTGATGCCGATGATGTCACCATAGATGTTGACGAGGGGCCCGCCAGAGTTCCCGGGGTTGATGACCGTGTCGGTCTGGAGCAGGGCGTTGGACGTGTCGCTGAAGCGACGCTGTGTGGCGCTGATGATGCCCTGGGTCACGGTGCCGGTGAGGCCGAAGGGGTTGCCCACGGCAAAGACGATTTGTCCGGCGCGTGCCTCGTCCGAATTGGCAAAGTTCAGCGCAGGAAAGTTGTTTCCGCCACCCAGGATCTTGAGCACTGCAATGTCCCGCTGGCTGTCAGCGCCGATGATCTCCGTCTTGTAGGACTTGCGGTCGTTGGTGGTGATCTTGATCTGTGTGGCCCCTTTGATCACATGGTAGTTGGTGATGACGTGACCTTCTTTGCTGACGATGACGCCGGAGCCCAGGCCGGGCGACACATCGTTGCGGTAGCCGCGCAAGTAGCCAAAGATGTCTCTGACAGCCACCCGGCTGATGGTGGCGGTGTCGATGCTCACCACGGAGGGCAGGACCGACCCGGCGAGTTTGGCCGACTCTTCACTGAGCCTGGCCAGACCCGGGACATCTGCAGCCGTCAGTCGTGCAGCGGGGGGGCTGGTAAACTTCTCGGGAGTGGTGGTGTTGGTCTGAATGTAGTCGAACACGCTCTCACCACCCTGACGTGCCTGCCACTGCCGATACAGCCAGGTGGCGGCGAAAAAGATGATGATGACAAGAAGGATGCGGCGGAATTGTTCGAGCATGTCTCAGAGAGGTACGGCAGCCAGGTTGGGAGGGATGGCCCCGGGATGTTCTTCCCTTGGAAGGGGATGGACCGGGGATGTTAGATTTTTTTCGCAGTTCGGGAACTTGGGAACGGTGGTGAAATGGAGGGTTACTGCATGGTGCCCTCGCCAAAGACCTCCTCGCCGACCATCGCGCGCAGGTGGGCATGCTCCGGGTGGAGGAGTTCGGGGTCTCCCTTGAGGGTGCGCTCAGCCAGACGGCGAGCCGTTGTGACCAGGCGGGTGTCGGCGAGCAGCGAGCCGAAGCGCAACGGGGACTGGCCGCTCTGGGCGCTGCCGAGCACATCCCCCGGGCCTCGTCTGGCCAGGTCTTCTTCTGCAATCTTGAAGCCATCCGTGGTTTCCTCAAGCAGCTTGAGCCGCGCCATGGCCTCTTTGTCCCCTTTGGGAACGAAGAGAATGGCATATGACGTGTGTGCGCCACGACCAATGCGACCGCGAAGCTGGTGCAGCTGGGCCAGACCAAACCGGCCGGAGTCGTGGATGATCATGACCGTGGCATTGGGGACATCCACGCCCACCTCGATGACCGTGGTGCTGACCAGCACCTTGACGCTGCCTTCCCGGAACTGCCGCATCACCGCCTCCTTGGCCTCGGTGTCCATGCGGCCATGCAGCAGGCCAGTGGCATGCGGGGCCAGTCGTTTGGTCCACTCTTCCAGCCCGGTGGTCGCGGCCCCGGCATCGAGTTTTTCTGACTCTTCGATCAAGGGATAGACAATGTAGCACTGCCGTCCTTCTTCGAGACGGGTCAGAACAAATTTCGTGACCTCTTCCACCTTGGTGACTTCCCGCACGGCGGTGATGATTTTGCCGCGCTCTTTGGGCCGTTGGTCGATGGTCGAGACATCCAGGTCTCCGTAGAGGGTAAGCGTCAGGGTTCGAGGAATGGGAGTCGCGGTCATCACCAGCACGTCCGGTGCCTCCCCCTGGGCGATGAGGCGGGCCCGTTGGGCCACGCCAAACTTGTGCTGCTCATCGATGACCACGAGGCCCAGGCGGGGCAGGTTGCCCGCGCTGCGCTCATAGAGCAGCGCATGGGTGCCGATGACGATGTCGGGTCCGCGATCGGCTGCAGGGATCTGGGGAGCGCACGCTTCCAGCGTGCTGCATTCCGCATCCTGCGGAATGTCGTCCGGTGTCCACAGCCACGGGTAGGGTTCGTTATCTGCCACCGCGCCCGAGCGAGTGGGGTTGGTGACGATGTAGGTGAATTTTTCCTGGAGGTCGGATTCGGAGCGGATGAGGCGGTCGTAGGATTCCTTTTCCCAAACTGGATCGGTCGATTTTTCCAGCTTGTTGATCTCGTTTGCCGTGAAGGACTTGATGGAGTGAGTGATTCCGCCCAGTGAGTGGAAGGTGGCGTTTCCTTCATCATCCCAAGACTCTGGAAGCGGTTCGAGCAGGGCATGCACGTGATCAGGCATGACGACGACCGCGAAGAGATTGTATCGGATTCTGTTGAAGTATCGAAAGGCGCTCGCGACGCAATCGCGCGCCTGTGGAGACAGCTGGCGATGGTCACGGGTACTCCATGTGAGCATGTACTTGCCCCAGGGACGTTCGATATGGGGCATGCGACGCTTGTGGTAAATGGGTTCGCTTGTCCCGCTGGCGTGTGTAGTCGGCAGGATGCCGACTACGGCACGCTGGAAGCGTGCGCTCCCCAATACGTCGGCTTTTGACGTTTCAGGCTGGGAATCCAGCACCTTGTCCGCTGTGCGCAGCGCCACGCGGATGCCGAGGGGCTCCAGCCAGCGGCGGGCGTTTTCATAGTGCTGCTCCGCGAGGATCTGGGTGGGGGCCATGAGTGCCCCCTGCCGACCGGCCTCCACGGCCATGAGCATGGCGGCCAGGGCGACCACAGTCTTGCCGCTGCCCACATCGCCATGCAGGAGCCGGTTCATGGGCTGGGGCAGGGCCATGTCTGCCAGGATTTCCTCAAGCGAGCGGCTCTGGGCTCCCGTCATCTGGAACGGCAGAGTTTCCAGGAACGCGGTCAGCAGCCGTCCTTCTGCCCGCTGGGCGGTGCCACCATGATGCTTGAACTGCAACTTCCTCCGCACGGCCCGGAGCTGCATGAGGTAAAACTCCTCCAGCGCCAGATAGCGCTGGGACTTGGTGAGTTCATCGAACCCCTCCGGGTGGTGCAGGGTGCGCAGGGCGGTGGCGCGGGTCATCCCGGCGAAGTCTCCACCCGCCTTGGGCCGGGGGAGGATGTCCGGCAGGGCGACGGCGGGGAGATGCTCCATCACCTGCCAGGTGGTGCGGCGCAGGGGCTTCTGCTTCAGTCCGCCGCGCAGGCGGTACACGGGAACGATGCGGGAGGCGTGGATGCCGGCCTCGTCATCGTCATCATCGCCACGGAGGATCTCATACTCCGGGTGGTCCATGAGGAGTCGGTCCTTTATTTCCTTGATCTTGCCGTACACCATGAGCTCCATGTCCACCGCCAGGACCTTTTGCAGGTACACCATGCCGAACCACCGCAACGTGAGCTGCTGGTGCAGGGGATTGGACTCTGCCGCCTCCACCACCGTTTCAAATACGCCGCCGCGCTGGCCAAAACGCAACACACGCGTCTTTAGCACCCTCACATGGTGGCACACGGGCGTCTCGCTGGGGCCGAACCCTTTGAAGTCCATGCGCCGCCGGTCTTCGTGGCGGGCCGGGAAATGCAGGACCAGGCTTCCCACGGTGGTGAGTCCCTCCTTGGCGAGCATGCGCACGGCTGCGGGACGCAGTCCCTCCACCTGATCAAGCGGGGTCTCGATGCTGATGACGCTGGCGGCGGAACTCATTGGGGGACTGGAGGGTGTTGTCATGGCTCTGGCCGGGCGGGAATGCAAGCAGCGGACCGGGCATCCTGCATTGACACCGGAACGCCTGCCTGCTCCCATGAGGCATGGCTGCCCTTACCTCCGGACTCGTACTTGATGCCATCAGCGCAGAGCATGACACCGGAGGTGGGCACCCGGAGTCGCCCCAGCGCTACCAGGCGGTGGCCCGGGCACTCACCACTGCGGGCCTGACCAAAACGATGACGGCCATCACTTCCCGGCCGGCCACTGACGACGAAATCCTGCTCTGCCATACCCGTGAGTACCTGGAAACTGCCAAGCGCGACGTCGCAGGGGGCAGGAGTGATCTCAGCACTGGCGACACCGCGATCTGCCCGCGCTCCCTGGAGGTGGCGCGCCACGCCACCGGTAGCGTGGTGGAGGCGGTGGATGCCGTCATGACCGGGAAGCTCAAGAACGCATTTTGCGCCGTGCGACCTCCTGGGCATCATGCCCGCCCTGCGCAGGGGATGGGATTCTGCTTGTTCAACAACATCGCCGTTGGAGCCCGGGTGGCCCAGAAGAAGCACGGGGCCGGCCGGGTCTTGATCGTGGACTGGGATGTGCACCACGGCAACGGTACGCAGGATATCTTCTATGCAGATGGGAGTGTGATCTTTGCCAGCACCCACCAGGCTCCCTGGTATCCCTACACAGGGTGGGCGGAGGAGAAAGGCGAGGGGAAAGGCAAGGGAATGATCCTGAATTTCCCATTCCCGGCGGGAGCGGGCTATGGCGAGATCGGTGGAGCGCTGGAGCACCACATTTTGCAGGAAGCCGCCCGGCTCAAGCCGGATCTCGTGATGATCTCAGCAGGGTTTGACTCCCGGGTGGATGATCCTCTGGGGCAGTTTCAGCTCACCGATGCGAATTTTGCCGCGCTCACCAAGACCCTCATGAGGTTCGCGGATGAGCACTGCTCCGGAAGGCTGGTTTCCGTACTGGAGGGGGGCTACAATCTTGATGGTTTGGGAAAAGCGGTGACCGCCCATGTGACCGCTCTATCCGGGGGTTGATGGCTCCGCCTTTTGGGTTCATGGGAGGGGCGGCATCTGCAAACTCCCCCCTCTAAACACGCTTGAACTACGCGGAACTCGACAAGGCTTACACCTGGCATCCTTTCACCCCCATGCGCGACTGGTGCGCGGCGGAGCATGAGCCCCTCATGCTCTGTAGCGGAGAGGGGTGCTACCTGGTGGATCAGCATGGCAACCGCTATCTGGATGGGAACGCCTCCATCTGGACCAACATCCACGGGCACTGCCACCCGCGCATCAACGAGGCCATCAAGGCGCAGCTTGATCGCGTGGCGCACACTTCCTACCTTGGTTTTGGCAATCCGCCGGCGGCGCAGCTTGCCAGTGAACTCGTGGGGTTCTTCCCCGATGGCGGGCTGGAGAAGGTCTTTTTCTCGGACAACGGTTCCACAGCTATCGAGGCCGCCGTGCGGATGTCGCTCCAGTTCTGGAGGCAGAACGGTCAGCCTGGTCGGGACGTCATTTTGGCTTTCGATTCAGCCTATCATGGCGATACCCTGGGCGCGGCGAGTTTGGGCGGGATCCCACTTTTCAAGGGGAGTGCCAACCAGTTTGGTTATGTGGTACAGCGGGTACGAACGTTTGAGGACCTGGCAGCTCTCCCGGCTGATGATGTTCAGCACATCGCGGCGGTCATCATTGAGCCGCTGGTTCAGGGGGTGAACACCATGCGTCTCTGGCCCAAGGGCATGCTGAAGGCCCTGGAAACCTGGTGCCGGGGGCAGGGGATCTTCCTCATTCTGGACGAAGTGATGACGGGGTTCGGCCGCACTGGCACGATGTTCGCGTGCCAGCAGGAGAAAGTGGTGCCGGACTTCCTCTGTATGGCCAAGGGGCTCTCCGGTGGGTATCTGCCGCTGGCGGCCACTCTGGTGAATCAACGCGTGTATGAAGGCTTCCTGGGTGCTCCCTCAGAGGGGCGGACCTTTTTCTACGGGCACAGCTTCACCGGCAATCAATTGGGGTGCGCTGCGGCGCTCGCCAGTCTGGGCATCTTCCGGGAGGAGAAGGTGCTTGAGCAGCTGCCTGCCAAGATGAAAGTGTTCGAGCGCCTCCTCCAAGGACTGACTGGCCTGCCCCATGTCGCGGAGATCCGCCGCTGCGGTTTGATCGCGGGTATCGAGCTGGTAAAACAGCGTTCTCCACGATTGGATTACGATGCAGTGGAGCAGGTGGGCACCCGTGTGTGCCTGGCTGCCCGCAAACATGGGCTGCTGACACGCCCCATTGCCAACACCATCGTGCTCATGCCTCCGCTTTGCGTGGTGGAGTCTGAACTGAAGACGATGGTGAAGGCTGTGCGACTGGCTATCGGGGAAGTGTGTGGGGGGTGAGGACTGGGGGGCGGCGGAATAGGAGAATTCGGCCTAATAAGTTGGGCGTACCGGGCGTTGAAGGCGGTCGTACTCCTCATTTGTCTAGAGCTATTGCCCGCATGAACCGCCCCCTTGCTTCCCTCCTAATCGTTGGAATCCCACTTGCTCTTTCCGCGTGCGGCAAGAGCGAAGCCACTGTCGGCAAAGCGACTCCGGAGGTGGTGCAGCAGGAGTCAAAGGAGGCTGTTGCCGCTGCTCCCACAGAGACCGTGAAGCCGGAAGAGGCTCTGAAGACGGATCCGTCCCTGGCGATGGCTCCTGCCCCCGCTCCTCAGCCTGCCTCGCCCTACGCGGTGACTGATTCGCTCTCCGGTCTTGGAGATTTTGGCAGTGGGGAGCCCATTGAGCGGCAGGATCTTCCTGAGCGCGGGGTGATGTCCTTCAAAGTGTCCAAAGATCAGAGCACCTTTGCTCCTATGGAGCACTGGGAGCAATACAACTTCCCGTTCCAGTCAAAGCGCTGGGGACGCTACAGCGTCCGGATCTCGTATTCGCTCAAGTCTTCCACGCTGGGCGTACAGTTCAAATTCGGCGATCTCCGCCTTAAGAAGACCCTGGTGAGCACCAGTGGCGCGACGAAGCGACTCTATATCGGCGACATCTACATCCCGCAGGGCGGTGACCAGTTCATGGCGTTCTACACTCCCAATGGCGTGGCGTGGTCCACGTTCGTCTTGGAAGAAGTTGCGCTGGTCCCCACCCAGGAGGGTGAAGAGGTGAAACCGACCGAAGACGGCTCTCTCCAGTTGCTGGCCAAAGATGCCACGACTTGGAGCGAAAACATGCGCTATGAACCCAAGCCTGAGAAGAATTGCCTCGGCTTCTGGACCGAGAAGGAAGACTTTGCCGAGTGGGAGTTCACGGTGGACAAGGCCGGCAAATACAATGTGACCGTGCACCAGGGCTGCGGAGCTGGGGGCGGCAGCGAGGTGGCCATCCAGCTTGGCGAACAGGCGCTCACCTTCAAAGTGCAGGACACTGGCGGCTTCCAGAAGTGGGCTCCCGTGAATGTGGGTGAACTTGAGATCAAAGAACCCGGCACCTATCGCCTGGCGGTGAAGCCCCAGAGCAAAAATGGCGGGGCCATCATGGATGTGCAGAAGATCGTTCTCGCGCCTGTCTCGTGAGTTGGGGAGGAGTGTTGCCGGACCCGCAATGGCGGGTCTGGGGTTTCTGGCGAGAGCTCTTTGACGGATCGGCCGGAGTTCCCTGAGTGGGGTGCCAGCGTCAGCAAGGTGGAAGAACCGTCTCGGTTCTTGCTTCCGCGAGATCCAGTTTGTGCATAAAGGGCCGAGACGGCTCTTTTTCTTTACCAAGGCTTCGCTGCCAGTCGAAGTACGCCAGCGGAGCGACTGGCCTCCCTCCTTAGCCCTTCTTCTTCGTGGAGACCTTCCGGCTCTCCTCTTCCTTCGCCGGCGCAGGGGCCACAAAATCTCCGGAGACCAGGTCCAGTAAGCGTTTGCCTGCGGCGGTGAGGGTGCCTTTTTCTCCGCTGCCTGCGATGTAACCGCGGGTGTAGTAACCGTGGGGCATGCCGCGATCCTTCACCCACGTGATCTGAGCCCTGACCACAGCAAGCGAGCTGGGCTGGACGCGGATGGGCAGACCAGAGTCGCCGAAGGTGATCTCCCAGGAGGCGGAGGGGGAGGCGGGCGAGTCGGCAAGCCAAGGGTAGTGGCTCAGCAGTTCCAGGTCCCCTTTGCGTGGTATCACAGCTTTCCAGGTGGGCTCTGTGTTGCGGACAAAGGTGGCAATGGTAAGGCCCGGGTCTTTCTGATGTGCCAGATAGAAGCCAGCGATGTTGATCCCCGTCAGGTTGATTCCGTTGTAGATGCCGTGCTTGTTGGGGCTGGGGCGGAAGTTCTGGGCGTGCCAGTCATCGAAACGGCTGCTCAGCATGAGGTTGAGCTCCAGGTGGACGTGGGCCCGCTTCTGGTTCAGCCCGCTGCCTGTGTAGCCCATGACGCCCAAGGGCGTGCCGAGGTGGACTTCCTGACCTGCCTGCACGCCTATCTTGCTGAGATGGGCATAGAGGGAGAAGAAGGAACCGTCTGGAGTGTCGTGCTGCACCACCACGTAGCGACCGTAGTTGCTGGCCCCGGCGAGCAGGGAGCAGTGCACCACTTTACCAGGGGAGATGGCGCGGACTTCATCGGTGGGATCGCCTGCGGCATCCCGTTTTGTCGGAGCAATGTCAATGCCCTCATGGAAGGCCATCAACACCATCTCCCCACCATGTCTGACCGGTCCCCGGACGTAGCCGTACTGGCCGCCTTCCCAAGGAGTGGAGACCTGATTCTCAAAAATCCGGTCCACATACATGTAGAAGGAGGCGTTGTCCCCGCGCAGCAGCGCATCGTTGTCCGTGGGCAGGCCGAGCGGGAACGAGGCTGCTGGAGGGGGGGGCGGCGTCCCCAACGTCGATGGGGCTTGAGCGGTCAAGCTGGCAGTGGCGGCCAGCAGGCAGGCAACGGCGGGGACGATCCGGATCATGCTGCGAAGACGGGTGTGCGGGCTTTTTTATGGCTGAAACTAGCGCTGGGGCAACAGCGGCTCGGTGGGGACGGTGGGGATGGGATTTGACGGAGGGATGTACGGCTCAGGGGCACCGGGGCGCACGGGCGTGGGAGCCATGGTGGGGGCGGCTCCTTCCACAGGGATGCGGCTCGTCGTCGGAGCTACCGGCAGGCTGGGGACTTCAGGTTCCGTGGAACGGCCTTCCTTGCGGGCTTTTTCCTTCGCTTTTTCCTCGGCCTTATGGGCTTCGTAGGCGTCTTTGCGCTCGCGTTTGCCCACAGGAGCCATTTCCATGTTCTTGTTCATGCTGGGCGGGCCGCCGGGTTTGATGCGAGGGGTCTTCTTGTCCATCTGTGCGATGATCTCAGGGGTGAATCCCTTCCAGATGGTGATCATTCCATCCGTGACCGGATCATCCATGACCACAAAGTCCACCGGCTTGCCATTTACCATGGCGATCAGGTATTCCCCCTTGCGACCACGGGTGATGATTTCCAGCGATCCCTTGCCCCGGAAATCGAGCTGGAGTGCGCATCCCTGGGTACCGTCATCTGCAGGAAAGGGATGGAAGGCCACCACGTTCTCCTGGGAGATCTCTGGAATGAGCTTGAACAGCATCCGCTGACCGCCCATGTCGAGCGGGAAGTAGGTCTTGGGGGGGTCCTGCTCCGAAGCCTGGGCATGGAAGGTGATCGAGTACGGGATCTTCTTGCTCATCCCCATGAGGAAGGGGGCGAGGAGCAGAGCAAGCAGGAAAGGGACAAGGCGCTTCATGGCGGAGATTCAAACGGCAGCGGGCGGAGAATGCAAGAGGGGAGTCGCGGGCGGGGAGCGGCAAATATTGACCAATGGCTGGCGATTTGGTTCGCTTTGATCCATGCACTTCCATTTTGGCTGGATTCCGGTGTGCGTCACCCTGGCGGGCCCGATTTTTGGGCAGGAACCGTTGGCTGGCACGTCCCCCCTGGAGGAGGCAACCGGGGAGGCCCGATCAGCTTCGATGGTGGCGGACATTGATGGGTTTGCCATGCGCCTCATTCAGGAGGCAGAGGGAAAGCGAGCAGATCTCTGGAAGCGGGACCTGAGTTCTGCCAAGGCTTACGAGGCCTCGGTAGAGCCCCAGCGGGCCCGTTTGGCGACGATCCTGGGAGTAAACAAACTGGACGTCCGCGTGCCGATGGTGGGGCTGGAGTACCTGAGCTCATCGGTGCATGAACTGCGTCTGGCGGACGCGGCAAAGTATGGGGTGCACGCCGTGCGTTGGCCAGTGCTGAACGGCGTAAATGGGGAGGGCATCTACCTCAAACAACGGGGCGAGACGACCGCGTGCATCGTCCTCCTGCCGGATGCTGATCAGACTCCCGAGGAGCTGGCCGGGCTGGTGCAGGGCAAAGAGGCTCTTGGCCAGGCGGCCCATGAACTGGGCCTGGCAGGGTGTGATGTGGTCATCCCGGCGCTGATCAACCGGCAGTCGGATTTTTCCGGCAATCCCGAGCTGGGCCTGCGTACCGACCAGTCGCACCGGGAGTGGATCTACCGGCAGACATTCGAGCTGGGGCGGAATGTGGGGGGCTACGAGCTCCACAAAGTCCTGGCGCTGGTGGAGTGGATGAGCGCACGGAAGGTGCCAGTGGGCGTCGCTGGCTATGGCGAAGGCGGACGGCTGGCGCTGATGGCGGCTGCACTCGACAAGCGGATCGATGCGACGCTGGTGAGCGGGGCTTGGGAGGAGTTGGAAGAGACCTGGCAACGCCCGCTGGAGCGGAACGGCTTTGGGCTGGTGAAGGAGTTTGGCGAGGCCGAAATCGCCGGTCTGGTGATGCCTCGTCCCCTCATCATCGCCCACGGCCAATATGCCGCCCTCCCTGCCCCGGTGGAGCCAGCTGTGGGTGTGAGGAAAAACGCCGCCCCTGGCACTCTGACCCCACCTGATGAGGAATCCGTGAGAAAAGGGATCAAGCGGGCCCGCCAACTGGTGGGGGACAAGTTGACCGAGCATCTCCGGCTCGTGATCGCCGACGAAGGGGAGCTGGCGATCTTTCCCGTGGAGGCTGTAGGCTGGCTCCGCAAAGCGTTGCGCCTGGGCAAGCTGGACGCCCCTTCTGAACTGCGCATTCGGCGCGGGTCTCTGCCAGATGATAGAGCGCGGCAACAGCGTCTGGTGAGCGAGCTGGTGGATCACGCCCGGCGGGCGCTTCAGGTCTGCGAGCGCCAGCGGAACACTCTGGTGTGGAAGCCGCTGGCTGCCGCCAAGACCGACGTAGAGCGGTCGGTTGCCACGGCGAAGCTGCGGGAGAGTTTTTGGGAGGAGTCGATTGGGCGTCTGCCTGATCCTGCGGGGCCACCCGCCGCCCGGAGCCGCGTTCTGGATCAGAACTCCGAGTTCGTGACTCATGAGGTGATGCTGGAGGTCTGGCCCGGCGTGCCGGCCTGGGGTTATTTGCTTGTACCGAAGGGCATCAAGGAAGGCGGGCGGCGCCCGGTGGTGGTCTGTCAGCACGGATTGGAAGGCCTGCCGGAAGATGTGGTGAATGAGGCCCCTTCAGCCAGAGCCTACGGGGCCTACAAAGGCTTTGCCGCCACTCTGGCCCGCAAGGGCTATGTCGTGTTTGCTCCGCATAACTTCTACCGCGGCAAGGATCACTTTCGGGTCATTCAGCGGAAGCTCAATCTCGTGGGGCTGAGCCTGTTTTCCGTCATCATCGGGCAGCATCAACAGACGCTCGAGTGGCTGAAGACGCAGCCCTTTGTGGATGGGGGGCGAATCGCCTTCTACGGCCTCAGCTACGGCGGCAAGTCGGCCATGCGCATCCCCGCGGTGCTGCCGGATTATGCCCTCTCCATCTGCTCGGGTGACTTCAATGAGTGGGTGCGAAAGTGCGCCACGGTGGACCTGCCTTTGAGCTATGTTTACAGCGGCGAGTATGAGATCTGGGAATGGAATCTTGGCAACACCTTCAACTATGCCGAGATGGCGGCGCTGATCGCACCCCGCCCCTTCATGGTGGAGCGCGGCCACGACGATGGCGTGGGCCTGGATGAATGGGTGGCCTATGAGTACGCCAAGGTCTTCCGGTATTACAACAAGCTGGGACTGGGGGAGAAGTCTCGGATCGAGTATTTTAATGGTCCGCACACCATTCATGGGGTGGGGACGTTTGAGTTTCTGGAGCGACACTTGGGACGGTGAGCCGGTAGCCGGTGCGGGTTCGAGGTAATCCAATGTGGAAGAGTGGGTCATGGCTGGTAGAGCGGTGACCGCCTAAAGGCGGAACTCCAACCATGAAATGGGAGCGGAGAGGGTTGGAGTTCCGCCTTTAGGCGGGTCAGTGGGTCTTGTGCGCTTCTCCTGCAAGATGGTGGTCAACTGATGGCGTTTTGGTTGAAGCTCAGTACAGGAGCTGCTTCTGTTTTCCACCTCCCCATGAATCGCCGATCTTTCATCACGACCACTCTCTCCCTCTCCACTGTCCCACTCATGGCCCAAAAAGGGGCGACGGTGATTTCACCTGAGGGAGCGAAGTCCGCGACAATCACCTCAGAGCCGGTGCCCAGCACCAGCCCGGCGCAGCCTGCCAAGCCCGCGGCCAAGCCTTTGACCTGGCACGATGCCGCTCCGTATCTGGAAGGGCGGGGCTGGCCGGATGAGGCCCGCAAGCGGTACTATGATCGCTTCCCTTCTGTAGCGGAAGGCAAGGTGACGGACACGGTGTGGAATCTGAGCCGCGACAGCGCGGGCATGCTGGTGCGCTTCAAAAGCAACGCCACGAACATCCAGGTGCGGTACAAATTGCTCAAGGCCAACCTGGCCTTGCCGCACATGCCGGCCACCGGAGTGAGCGGCGTGGATCTCTATGCCAAGGCTGAAGATGGCAAGTGGCGCTGGGTGGGGGTAAGCAAGCCGGACAAACAGGAGCTTCAGGCGGATCTCACAGGCACCATCAAAGGGGACGCCCGGGAGTGGATGCTGTATCTGCCGCTCTTCAACGGCGTGGAGAAGCTGGAGATCGGCGTGAGTGAAGGGGCCACCTTTGAGGGGCAGACGGCGCGGCCAAAGCCGGTGGTGTTCTACGGCACCTCCATCACGCACGGGGCCTGTGCCTCACGGCCCGGCATGGTGCACACTGCCATTCTCGGGCGTCGGTTGGACCGGCACGTCATGAACCTCGGCTTCTCCGGCAACGGCAAAATGGATGCGGCCGTGGGGGATCAATTGGTGAAGCTCGATCCCGCGGTGTATGTCATCGACTGCAACCCGAACATGGGAGCAGAACTGATCCGCGAGCGTTGTGTCCCGCTCGTCAAGCAACTGCGCGCTGCCCGGCCCAAGACCCCGATTGTGCTGGTGGAAGACCGCCGCAACACGAACTCATGGATCCATCCCGAGCGTGCCAAATACCACACGGACAACCACGCGGCGCTCAAGGAGGCCTTCGACAAGCTCAAGGCCGAAAACGTGACGGCACTCTTCTACATCCCGGGGGACAATCTGCTGGGAGAGGATGCGGACGGCTCGACGGATGGCTCGCACCCGAGCGATCTGGGATTCTTCCGCCAGGCGGATGCCTTTGAGCCGGTATTGCGGGAGGCGCTGAAGGCCGCAGAGTAGCGGCCTTCCTCTGGTTGACCCTTTTCGTCAGGCGGCGGTGTCCCAGGACTGCGCCTGGCGAATCCATTCGCGTACCGTGTCCAGTGTGGGCAGCTTCCGCACCAGACGCTGTTCGGAGTTTACCTCCTCCATCCAGCGCAACAGCTTCTCTGGCTGGTTCTTTGCCAGATCTGTGGGCGAGGTGATGCCGGAGGCGCTGAGCAGGGAGGCGAAAGACTTTTCGGTGGCCGGGAGGATCTGGGTCAGGGGCGTGATGTTGTTGGTCGTCATGTCCAAGGGGTAAAGGAGGGGTAATGGCCTCCCCTTTTAGCCACGGTCACGGCCCCTGTATGTAAAATTGGGTCCCATCCAAAATAGGGGGGCACCTTAAGTCCATGCTCCTCTTTCAGGGTTGCGAGTGACCAGGATCTGGGTATCAACCTCAGTTTCAAATCCATGCCCGCTCCCAGCCACCGCCGCCCCATCCGTCCCCGTCAAGTTCCCACCGGAAGCGAAGGCTGGTCCATGCCCTGGGTGCAGATCAAGTACTACAATTTTCACCCGAATTTCTTCCCGAACATGATCATGGCGGCTTCGCCCGATGCGAAGCGCGGCGATACGGTCACGGTGTATGACAAAGAGGGCAAGCCTTTTGGGCACGGCTTCTTCAGTCCCGGAGCCCGGGTGCCGCTGCGCGTGTTCCGGCACGGCGCGGAGCCTCTTGATCCCGATCATTTTACCAAGGCGTTGCGCCAGGCGGTGGACCTGCGTCTGAAGACCTTGGGCCTGCCTCAGCAGACGGATGCCTTCCGCGTGGTGCATGCGGATGCCGATGGCATCCCAGGACTGATGGTGGACAAGTTCGGTGAAGTGCTGGCGGTCGAGTTGAGCAATGCCTCGGCCCTCCAGCGCGCAGGGGAGTGGATTCCCCTTCTGCATGAACTGCTGGGCACGACCCGGGCGGTGGTGCATTTCGACGATGCCCCAATCCGTGCCGAAGGGCTGGTGCCGCACCAAGTTCTGGAACAGGTCAGTCAACTCAGCGCTCCGGAGGCGGGCACGAAAATCATAGAGAACGGCATGCGGTTCCATGTGAACTTTGCCGAAGGCCACAAGACGGGTTTCTTCTGTGATCAGCGGAACAACCGGGCTCAACTGGGCCGGTGGGTGAAGGACTGCCGTGTGCTGGATGTCTGCTGCTACTCCGGCGGCTTCTCCGTGGCGGCCAAGCTGGGCGGTGCGGCAGAGGTCATCGGCGTGGATCTGGATGAGAAGGCGGTGGAACAGGCCAGGAAAAATGCCAACCTGAACCAGCAGCGCATCGATTTTGTGCATGCCGATGCCTTTACCTACATGCGGCAGATGCAGAGGAATGGGGCCACGTGGGATGCGGTGGTGCTGGATCCGCCCAAGCTGGTGCACTCCCGCGAGGGGTTCGAGGAAGGCAAGGCCAGATACCATGACCTCAACAAGCTGGCCCTTTCCCTGGTGGCCAGGGGCGGGCTCTTCGTGACCTGCTCCTGCTCCGGGCTCATGCCGGTGGAGCAGTTCGAGGAACTTGTGATCGGCATCGCCCACCGCAATGGGCGCAAGTTGCAGATTCTCGACCGCACCGGCGCAGGCCCGGATCATCCGGTCATGTCCAACTGCCCGGAGAGCCGCTACCTTAAGACCCTGTGGGCACGGGTGTGGTAGGATGCCATGTGTGCGGCCCAGGCGGGGCGAGATCGGTGTGAAGAGATTGAGGGCTCTATGCTCTCGCAGATGGGCTTGGGTCCCATGTCTTGGACGCTTCGCCCCCGGAGAAGGTTTCACGACAGGGGGTGAAATTCACAACCGTCGGGACTCTTGTTAATTTTTTTTACGAATAAATAGTGTGTAGAGCAACCGGCCTGATGTGCGGGACATCAGGATGGTGTTGGGGACTTGGGTTCATGCGCGTGCATGAGCTTCTGCGGCCCTGGCACTGAACGCTCTCATCATGAAACTCCCTCCGTTTGCGCTAAAGCATTTTGCTGCTGCACTGCTTTCACTATGGATCGCACCCACCCTGGCCTGGAGCCAGGGCGGGTTGACGTTGGAACGCTGGTCGGGCGTGGAAGGCCCCCATCTGGGAGGGTTGACCAGCGTGCTCAGTTCCCAGGCACCTGCCTTGAGTTCCTTTCAGGCGGGTTCAGCAGCGATGTTGTGCTCGCTTCCCTACCGCCTCGACGCTGGGGCCAGACTGCGAGGCACGCTGACGATCCCGACGGAAGAAGTACGAAAAGACAGGCTATTACGAAGGAAGGAAGTTGACTGCGCAGTCTTTTAAGGCGATGGGGACCTCATGGCTTCGCCTCGATACTTTGCCGATCAGATGGTTCCGGTTGCGTACTACCACTGCATTTCTCGGGTGGTGGAGCGGCGGCTGGCGTTTGGGCCGGAGGAGAAGGAGCAGTTTGTGCGTTTGATGCGGGCCTATGAGGGGTTCTGTCAGGTGCGGGTGTTGTCCTATTGTGTGATGTCCAACCACTTCCACATCATGGTGGAAGTCAGGAAGCGGCCTGAAGGGGAGGTGTATTCGGATGAATGGCTGCTCAAGCAGGCGGCGTTGATCTATTCCCAACCGGCGGTGCGGATGCTCAAGGAGACGCTGGAAACCTTTCGCAGCCAGGGGCATGACGCGGCGGCCGAGGAGCTCAAGGAAAGATACCTGGGCCGGATGTGGGATGTGAGCCAGTTCATGAAGGAACTCAAACAGCGCTTCAGCTTGTGGTTCAACAAGAGGGAGAATCGCAAGGGCACCCTCTGGGAGGAGCGCTTCACCAGTGTGCTGCTGGAAGGTGAGCTGGCCACGCTCTCGGTGATGAGTGCCTACATTGATCTCAATCCGGTGCGAGCGGGACTGGTGGAGGATCCCAAGGACTACCGGTGGTGCAGCTATGCGGAGGCGGTAGCGGGTGGACGCAAGGCGTTGTCAGCCCTGTACACGATCACGAATGAGCACCGGGCGCATGAGCGGAACCAGCCAGGGGGCTCGCAACGGATCCCCAGTGCGGCCAAGATCCTTTCCGGCTACCGGGTATGGCTCTTTGGCCAGGGGGAGGAGGTTCGAGACGGTCACGGTTCGGACAGCCGGGTGCTGCGCAAGGGGATCAAGCGTGAGGTGGTGGAGCAGGTGCGCACTGAAGACGGCAAGATGACGCTCGCGGAGACGCTGCGTCATCGGGTGACGTACTTCACGCTAGGTGTGGCCTTGGGAAGCCGGGGGTTTGTGGATGAGTTCTTTGAGGCACGGCGAGAACAGTTTGATGCCCGCCGCCAACGAGGTGCCCGCCCCATGAAGGGCGGGAGTTTTGCCGGAATGTTCGCCTTTCGAGCGCCGAGAGTCGGGGTGGTGTGACGGCAATAAGTGGTGCCGCAAAGAAGGGTGACCGGTATAAACGGGAATAGGGACAAATGAGCATTGAGCCCTTGGTGAATCTGTGGACTCGTATCCATGAAGAGCGCTGATTTGCTGCCCGGAACGCAGTGAGTAAGTACGCCGAATGGCGTGAAATGCGACAGAGGTTGGAGGCATGCCTCGAATGATGATTTGGATTGTGAGTTTCTCTTTCTGGATTTTGGCGTATAGTCTGTCTTTTCGTATTTGCATCTAACCCATTGCCCCTCTTTCGCATCGGGACGCTGACGTTGGCAGGGGGGCAGCGTGCCGCTTTCCTCGAAGCTGGGCGACCGTCAGTCGGGGGGATTGGCGGCGTCGTTGTCCTGACGACTTTTTGGGGCAAGATGCAGGAGGATGTTCTTCATGAGTTCCCGATCACGAACCAGTGTGTCCAGGATTTCGCCGTGGTAGTTGCTGACACGTGCCTTGACCTCCCCGAGGTCGTGAAGCGTGGCGGAGTGGATTTTGCTCTGGATTTGGACGAGTCGCTCAAGGGTTTGTAGATAGGCTTCCACCTGGGGAGGCACCTTGCTGGGAGACAGGGCTTTTCTTTGCTGGCGGGCCGCTTTTTCCAGGCCTTTGGCCTCCTTGATGAACTGGTAGGCTTTTTCCCGCCCGCTCTTTCTGGACGCCGAGGCGGAGTCAGACGCATGCGTGCCCTCAGCGCCTGACGGATCAGGACTTGAGGGGGCTTCAAGAGGGTGGGGCTTTTTTGCTCGAACCGGAGATGAAATGACCTGGGTCATCAGTTCAAGCAGGCGGGCGGCGACCGCATCGATGCCATGGCGGTTGCGGATGGTCGCCTGGCCGAGGAGCCCCTTTTTGAGAGCCAGATCCGGATTGGCATACACCTCCTTCATGGCTGCGGCCGCGGTCGGGATGTCGGCTTCCGCCCAGATATGATTGGGGGGATACGGGAGAGCACCGGCCCCCACTGCGACGATTTGATAAGGGATCAGCCACGAGTTCTCAGGGGTCATGAACTCCAGATTGCCGGAATATCCGGTGGCGATGCAGGGCTTGCCCAGGGACATGCACTCCATCAAGGTGAGCCCCAGGCCCTCGGAACGATGGAGGGAGACATAGCAGTTGGCCCGCGCCATGAGGGAATTGCGCTGGACTGGAGTCATCCAGCCGTCCAGAAAAAGTATGTCCGGCCGATGGCGATATCGGGTGGTTAGTTCCAGCCATTCCAGCTCATGGTGCGATTGGCCCGCGATGCTCTTGATCACACAGAGGGGGCCGTCGGGGGAGGGGGAGGGAAACGCACGAATGAAAGACTCGCAGACCGCATGGGGGTTCTTGCGCCGCGTGACGCTGCGGAAGTCAAAGCTGAAGAGAAAGACAAACCGGTCATTCTGGAGGGGCGCTGGTAGTTCCAGGGAATCTGGAACTGCGAGCGGCTTCATCAGATGGGGGAACTTGCGCACCGGCACCGGAGCGGTACGGGACAGGTTGTCGGCGATGAACTGGCTGGTGACCCAGACTTCATCGACCCACTGGTATCCATCGAGATGAGCCTTGGGGGGCTCCTGCTCTGTCTCCCAGTACCACACACCGACGATGCGGCGGTTTTGGAGCCAACTGCCGGGGAGGCTCTCCCCAATGATGTTGTAGGCATCTCCGTTCCATGAAATGATGCTGAGAGGGGCGCGTGGCGGGGCGGAATGGCCTTCGGGCAAAGCAAATCTCTTCGACAGCGGCATCCTGCCGGGAGAGAGAGGCAGGTCCAGCACCTCATAAGGGATCTGCATGTGGCGGACGGCTTCGACCATCTCCCTTCCACACTCGCAGAGGGCTGTCTGTCCGGCATAGTCTCCCATGAGATGCACCCCCAGGTCAGCCAGCAGAGGGTGAAGCGGGGATACGGTGGCTGGCTGCATGGGGGTCGTCGGATGGTGCCCAGGAAGAAAACCTGAACGAGGACCAAGCATGGCCAGTGGTCGCCCGGCGTCAAGAGCGGGGCCTGAAGGGGTGATGGTCGGAGGTGACTGGGGATCCAACCGTCTGCGGCGTCCGGAGACGGGCGACTGAGCGGGGCTGGGAACCCCCGCCTCCTTTACTGATGGGAGGTCGTCAGGGGTGAGTTCGTGGGCTGGGTGCGTGCGGTCTTGCCCCAGCATGTTCGACCCCAGGTAAAGGAGGCGGGATCTCCGGTCCCGCGGGGGAGCGGAGGGGGTAGGTGGGCTGAGTTGATTGAGAATTTGGCTGTCTGCTGCGTCAGGAGACGGGCGACTGAGCGGGGCTGGGAACCGCCGCCTCCTTTGTGGAGGGGGCGGTCGTCAGGGGTGAGTTCGTGGGCTGGGTGCGTGCGGTCTTGCCCCAGCATGTTCGTCCCCAGGTAAAGGAGGCGGGATCTCCGGTCCCGCGGGGGAGCGGAGGGGGTAGGTGGGCTGAGGTGATTGAGAATTTGGCTGTCTGCTGCGTCAGGAGACGGGCGACTGAGCGGGGCTGGGAACCGCCGCCTCCTTTGTGGAGGGGGCGGTCGTCAGGGGTGAGTTCGTGGGCTGGGTGCGTGCGGTCTTGCCCCAGCACGTTCGACCCCAGGTAAAGGAGGCGGGATCTCCGGTCCCGCGGGGGGAGCGGAGGGCGTAGGTGGGTTGAGGTGATTGAGAATTTGGCTGTCTGCGGCGTCAGGAGACGGGCGACTAAGCGGGCCTTCGAACCCCCGCCTCCTTTGTTGAGCAGTTGCCACTACGGCGTCTCGTTCCAATAGATCTTGACGTTCTTGGTCCGACGTCCAGCGGCGATGATGTCGGGCTTTTTGTCGCCATCGAGATCGGCCACGGCGAGGTCTTCGCAAGCCATCTGGTTGTCGTCGATGCTGTAGTCCTTCCACGCTGACCCAGTTGCGTCTGGTACCCACATCTTGATGCCCACGCGGGCCAGTTTGTTGGCATTGGCGCGCCAGCCGGCGACGATCTGGTTGCGGCCCAGACCGAGGAGGTCGGCACAGGCGAGGGCATGGCCGTCGTCGAGGGTGGTGGTGAGGGCGGTGCGCACGGGTGCGGCATCGCCAGTAGCGGGGACGCTGTAAACGGCTAGGTCTGTGCCGTGCATAGGTTCAATCGATGCCACAAAGGTGGACGTCCCCAGCTTGCCTTCCCGCACTTCGCCGGCTCCTTTGAGCGGCCCGCCAGCCTCGTGCTTCACCCGGTGCACCTTCTTCCAGTCAGTGTCGGAGGGGGTGAGCCATTCAATCCCCTCCTTGCCGCCCAGTCGCAGGCGCTCGAAAGGCTCACCGGGATACTGCACCACATCGAAGTTGTGGGTCATGTGCAGGTCTCCGGACACAAGCTCGGTCTTCCATTCGGCTTTGGGATCGGCGGGCTTCTGATAGGCCAGGACCTTCACGCCCTCGCCTTCACCATTCTTGTTGCCGCGTCCGTGAAGCGGCACCACCAGCAGGTCATAGCGATCAGGGCTGCGTTTCACCCACTTCATGCGATGGGTGGTGGGTTCATGAGTCAATTTTACCGGCTCCCACTTCTGGGTGCGGTCGGCCGGAGGAATGAGGTAAAACACGGCCCCGCTGTTGACGGTGTCGGAAGGGTTCCACTCTGCGCCCACGGCGATCTCGCATTTGCCATCGCCATCGATGTCCCGGGCGGCGATGCAGACGTTGTCTTTGGCGGTCAGGTTCTCGGCAATGACATGCTTTTTCCAGGAGGGATTTTCGTACCAGACGAAGGCGGTTTTGTCTGCCAGCAGGATGTCAGGCTTGCCATCGCCCTGCACATCCGCAATGGCGAGGCCGTAGCCGATCTGGATCTGGTTGTCGATCTCCTGGGCTTTGAACACCGGAGTCTTGTCCTGTGCAAAGGTGGAAAGACAGGAGGTGCCGAGGAGGAGGGCGAGCGTGGAAAGTGCGTTCATGAGGAGGCCGGGCAAGGGTTGCCTAAGAGCGTGGAAGCTGACGTAACGGGTCATGCTGCAAAAACCTGTCGGGCATCGCGTAATTGAATGGTGAAACGAGTTCCCCATCTAGCAATCAAGACAGGTGTGATGGTCGCGGCAGTCGGAGTACTGCTGGGCCGGACTTCAGCAAAGGCGGCAGACGATCTTCCCAAAGAGCTGGCCCCGTACTTCACCCCACCGGCTGAGTACGCCGACAAAGTGACGCCGGGCCCCCACCTGGTGGATCTGGGTTCTGGCAAGACCCCGCAATCCAAGGAAGACTGGGCCATCCGCCGCAGTGAGATCCTTAAGACCTGGCAGGGCTTCATGGGGGAGTGGCCGCCGGTGCTGGAGGACCCGAAGCTGGAGATCCTGGAGACGACCCGGCGCGAGGACTTCACCCAGCACCGCATCCGCCTGGAGATTGCTCCTGGCCAGACGGGGGAGGGTTATCTCCTCATCCCTGATGGCAAGGGGCCTTTCCCCGCCGTGTACGTCCCATTTTATGATCCGGAAACCAGCATCGGTCTGGGGAAGATGCCCCTGCGGGACTTTGCGTATCAGCTCACGAAGCGGGGATTTGTGAGCCTGAGCATGGGGGCGCCCGGGGGCGACGCCCGCAAGCCGGTGTTGTCCGACGGCGCGAAATGCCAGCCGCTCTCCTATCTCGGCTATCTGTCTGCCAATGCCTGGCAGGCCCTGGCGGACCGCCCGGAGGTGGATCGCAAGCGCATTGGCGTGATGGGGCACTCCTACGGCGGCAAGTGGGCCATGTTTGGCTCCTGCCTGTGGGAGAAGTTTGCCTGTGCCGTGTGGTCGGATCCCGGGATCGTGTTTGATGAGGCCCGCCCGAGCATCAACTACTGGGAGCCCTGGTACCTGGGCTATGAGCCAGGCTATACGCGCGAGCGGGGCCTGATCACCGCGCAAAGTCCCCGGACGGGGCCTTACAAGCAGATCATGGAGCAGGGCCGCAGCTTGAGCGAGTTTCAGATGCTGATGGCCCCCCGGCCCTTTTTGGTTTCCGGTGGCTCAGAGGACTTTGCTGCACGATGGCTGGATCTGAACCGGGTTCGTGAAGCTTACACGGTGCTGAAGGTGCCGGTGCTGGCAGGCATGCACAACCGGCCTCTGCATGGACCCACGGAGGAATCCAACGCTCTTGCGTACCGGTTTATGGAGTGGGCGCTCAAGGAGCGGCCCATTGAGTAAAGGGGGCACAAAAAGGCCCGTAACCCCAATGCGGGGTTACGGGCTCTTGAAGGGCTCAACGAACCGGCAAATCAGGCAGCCGGTTCGGCATCATTGGCAGCCGCCGCAGTGGTGGCTGCTTCTTTGCGGGCCTTCCACCACTCAAAGGCGATGGGCAGCAGGGAGACGACGATGATCAGAATGATGGTGGCCTCGAAGTTCTTCTTGATGATCGGGATCGTGCCCAGGAAGTAACCCGCGAGGGTGAGGCTAACCACCCAGATGATCGCGCCCAGAATGTTAAAGTAGGCAAAGGAGCTGTACTTCATGCGGCCGATGCCAGCGACGAAGGGGGCGAAGGTGCGAACGATGGGGACAAAGCGTGCCAGGATGATGGCCTTGCCGCCGTGTTTGTCATAGAATTGCTGGGCCTTGATGAGGTAGTCCTTGCGGAGCAGACGGCCGCTCTCCCGGCTGAAGACGGCGGGGCCGAGTCTTCGCCCGATGGCGTAGTTCACGGCGTCTCCCAAGACACCAGCCACAATCATGAGCGGGATCACGTACTCAAGCCGCAGGCTGTTCGTGAAGGCATCATTGGCTGCCACGGCTCCCACGGCGAAGAGGAGGGAGTCACCCGGCAGGAACGGGGTCACCACCAGACCGGTCTCGCAGAAGATGATGAGGAACAGAAGGCCGTAGATCCAAATGCCGTGCTGGCTGATGAAATCCGGGAGGCTTTCATCCAGGTGCATGACGAAGTGCAGGAACTGCTTGAGTAACTCCATAGGCGAAGAGCCTACACCACCCCCAGCGGGCGGGGAAACGAAAAAGGCCTCTTTTGCGTGACGGGCCTGTCACGCCGGGGTGCCCGGCCAGGCCCGCAGTTCCGCCTCCAGAGCGGCATGCCGGTCGTGGTGGTAGTGATGGCTGACGAATCCGAGGCGCTGTCCCGTCGCGATATTGTCCTCCAGATCATCGATATAGAACGTGCGGGCGGGATCGAGTCCGTACGCAGCCACCGCCTGCTGGAAGATCGCGTCGTGGGGCTTCATGCACCGCGCTTCATGGGAGTAGATCCCCCCTGCGAAGTGCCGGAATACAGGGAATTTGGCAAAGAGCCACTCCTTGTGCAGACCGCTGGTGTTGGAGAGGAGGTACAGAGGTACCTGCCCGGACAGTTCCTCCACGAGAGCGATCATGGGGGCGTTTTCCGTAAAGATGTCTCCCCAGGCCGTGACAAATTCCTCCCGAGTGCCATGAAAGCCGATAAGGCGGGTGCTCTCGCGGATGAAGTCGTCATCGCTGATTCGGCCTGACTCCAGATCATCCTTGAACGGCCGGAGCCGGGCGAGCACTTCGGCTTCAGTGGCATCGCTCAGTTCTGCGAATCGGCGTGCGGCAGGGGTGAAATCAAAATGGACCAGCACATTGCCGATGTCGAAGAGCAGGGCGGAGTCGGGCATGGCTTGGGTCACGGAGCGTGGGCGATCACCCAAGAGGCGATTTTCAAGGCGGCATCCGGCTCGCTGAGCGCCTTCATGTTGGCCTTCATCCGCCGTGCTTCCGAGCGATTGTTGGCCAGGAGCCGGGCGGCTTCTTTGCCAGTCTGTTCCGGGGTGGTGGTGGTCACGCCACACTCGTGTTTGGTCAGCAGCTCGGCGTTGCCTTCCTCCTGGCCGGGTACGACGTAGTCGATGATGGCCGGGCAGGTGGCGGCGAGGGACTCGTGCAGGATGGCCCCGCCTGCCTTGCAGATGACGAAGTCATGAGTCTGCAGGAGCCGGGGGATGCGGTTGGTCCAGCCAATGATCTCCACGGAGCCATCTGGGACGGAGTCCACAAACTGGGTCACCACGTGATAGAGCCGGGAGGCGTGTTTGCCGACCGGCAGGGTCAGCTTGGTGCCGGCGAGCAGCAGCGGGCGCAGGGAGGTCAGCGTGCGCTGCACGTGCTTCAGCCCCGTGGAGGGCAGGTAGAGGATCTTCCCATGGGGAGAGGCGCACTCTTCAGGCGTGGGCTGGTCCAGGAAGTCGAGGCTCACGGGAAAGCCTGCCACATGAATCTCATCCGCCGCCCGGCAAAGCCGGAGGGCGCTCTGCCGGGAGTCTTCATCCGCGACGAAATAGGCGTCACTGGGGGCGATGAACCAGATGGGGTGGATGCTGATTGAGTCCGTGATGACCGTGTAGATCGGCGGAGTGGAGATCCCGGTGGCCTGAATCTGCTTGAGCAGTTTTGGATAGATCGGGTAGGTGCAAACGATCGCGCGGGGGCGGTGCTTTTTCAGCAGACCCGCCAGCGCTTTGCGGAGGCCGGCGAGAATGTCGGGGCTCCCGTCAAAGCTCACTTTTGCAGAGCGACCGTAGATCCAGGCCCACACAGAGGGGGCACGGGTGATGAGCATCTGGTAGTTCTCCTTCATCACGGGAGAGAGAACTGGATGCGCGATGTCGAACAAATCCACCACCAGGGCCTCTTCATGGGGCGCAAGACGGCGCAAACCGCCCGCCACGTTGCGTGCCGCTGTGTTGTGTCCGTCGCCGAAGCCTGCCGTAAGGATAAGTATCACGTGAGAGAGCCGATCTAGTAGCCGTCATGCAGACAAGCGCGAACAGAAAATCACATTTCTGTCACGCGCGATGTTTTTGTCCATTTCAGCCCCTCCAGGCGGGGGCTGACAGGGTGGGAATCAGTCTTCAGTGAGGTCGTCGTCCCCTTTGTGAATCTCATCCAGCGGGAGCCGTCCGTTGAGGGTGTCATCGATCACTTCGCGGAACACCACGTGAATGTCGTCATGCTTGCGGGAGAGGCGTTTTCCCTTAAGCCGCGCAATGGAAGGGAGCGCCACGACGGCTCGAAGAAGCTTCTTCACATCGTACTCCGTGCGCTGCACCTCGCGGCCGGTCGGGTAGATGTCCACCCCGATTTTCTCCAGAATTTCCAGGCCCTGCCCGGTGATGTGGAAGTCATCCATTGCCTCGGCCTTGGAGATGTGGGTGTTGTCGGGGATGCTGCTTTCGATCCAGGTGAGCCATTCTTCCACCGCCTTCAGCCAGCGATCAAATTCCGCCACTTTCCCGGGCAGATCGGGATGGCGTTCGAAGGCTCGTCGATAGCCGCGTTTGGAGGTGTTGTCCGGGGAGGTGGAGGAGGGGTTCATCAAAAGGGCGGCTCGTTGTTTCGAGGGTGGAATAATTATGAGAATGGCGTTTTGGTCAATGTGATACCGGATGATGCTTCACCCAATGGTGGTGCAAAAAGCAGGAAGAGGGCCGGGTGCAGGGCGAGGGTGAAAGAAAAACTCCCGCTGTCACAAGAGTTTTTTTCTCCACATGCAGAGCGTGGTGACCTGCGTTCGCAGGAGAGAACCCTCCATCCACCCGTTATCCCATGAAACCCTTATCGCTGTTGTCCCTGATGTTCTCGAACCGAAGCAAGTCCCTGTGGCGGGGGCTCCTGGCCCTGGTGCTCGCGGCCGCGGGGAGCCAGTGTGCTTCACCGGTATCTTCCTCATCCGATGGTACCTTGGGAGGGAGCGCGCGTACAGCCTCCACCCCGGCAGAAATGCGGCGTCCCGGGCTGGGTACCGGCTTTGGAGAGGCGCGCTGGTCTGAGGTGGACAGCACGACTTTTCGCCGATCCAGCTCCACCCCTGATGCGACCACGAAGGTTTTCTACAACGACCGGCAGGGAGTGCAGGCGGCGGCGGGGTATGGCGGTGACAAGTTCAATGACTACAAGCAGGTGGCCGGCGGCTTGGTTTCCTTTGGTTTGAAAAGTGAGGGTGGGTGGCTACGTGGGGTGGAGAGCGGTGGAGAGGTGTATGTGATGGGTGAGCCCGGGGACCGCTATGACATCCTGCTGAGAAACGAGTCCCACCGCCGGATCGAGGTGGTGGTGTCGGTGGATGGGCTGGACGTCCTGGATGGCCGGCCCGCATCCGTGCAGAAGCGTGGCTATGTGATCCCGGCACAAGGCTCCGTCCGCATCGAAGGCTGGCGTACCTCCATGAACCAAGTGGCGGCCTTCCGGTTTGCCAATGTGCGGAACTCCTATGCGGCGCTGAAACACGGGAACACGAAAAACGTGGGGGTGATCGGCGTGGCGGTGTTCACGGAAGATCATCCTCGTGCGGTGGTTGTGGAACCTTCACCTGGTCTCTGGAGAACGGGCGATGTGCAGCGCCGACGCGATGCGAATCCCTTCCCAGCGAGCAGTCGTTGGGCGACGCCTCCCTGATCCTGGCTCTGCTGCTGACCATGAGGGCCAAGAATCACCCGCTTGGCCTTGCAAGTTCCTGGTCTGGGTCTTGAGTTCCCGTTATGAGAATTGGCATCACGGGTGGGTTGGGATTCATCGGCACCGCTGTAGGGCGTGAAGCCCGGCAGCGTGGTCATCAGGTGGTGGTCTATTCGCGCAAGCCTCAGGCCCCGCCTGACTGGGCGGTGGAGCGCAGGGTGCTGGACATGGCCGAGAAGCCGGTTCTGAACCTCAGCGGTCTGGATGCTGTGGTCCATCTGGCTGGGGAGAGCGTGATGGGCTACTGGACCGACTCTAAAAAACAGCGGATTCGCGAGAGCCGCATCCCGGTGACAAAAGCTGTGGTAGAGGCCATGAAGTCCTGCCCTGACGGTCCCAAGGTGCTCCTCTGCGCCTCCGGAACCGGAGCCTATGGGAACCGCGGAGACGAGGTGCTCACAGAGGAGTCGCCCATGGGGGCAGGCTTTCTGGCAGAGGTCTGCCGGGACTGGGAGAAGGCAGCCAGAGAAGCGAACCAGATCCCCGGAGCCCGGGTGGCTCTGCTACGCACCGGCATGGTGCTGGGGCAGGGCGGGGCAGCCTGGCCCATGCTAAAAAAGATCTTCAGCCTGCGTCTGGGCAGCCGCCTGGGGGATGGAAAGCAATGGGTGCCCTGGATCCATCTGGACGACGAGGTGGGCCTCATCCTGCACCTGCTGGAGCACCCGGAGTGCGAAGGGCCTTTCAATCTCTCCGCCCCGAATCCCGTGACCAATGCAGAGATGACGCAGCAGATCGCCAGCGTGCTCGGGAAGACCACGTTCATCCCCACCCCTGCCTTCGGCATGAAACTGCTCATGGGGGAGCTGGCCTCTGTGGTGCTGGAGAGCCAGCGGGCGGTGCCCCAGGCGGCGCTTGACAGTGGCTACGTCTTCAAGCACTCGCAGTTCCGCGAGGCTGTGGCTTCGCTCGTTTGACTCCTTTGACCCGCGTTCCGTTTTCCTCCCCCTCACTCCTTCCTCATGGCAGCCGCACAGACCACTATTGGCCTTGTTTACGACTATGATCAGACCCTCAGCCCGTACTACATGACGGATGAGGTCGTGTTCCCGCACTTCGGCATCCATGTGGAGCAGTTCTGGAAGAAGGCCCATGCCCTGGTGAGGGAGGATGGCTTCGACAATGAGCTGGCCTACCTTAAAGTCATGCTGGACTGCCTGACTCCCGTCAGGCCTTCCAATGCGGAACTGCGTGCTCTGGGGTCCAAGCTGCATTTCTACCCCGGGCTGCCGGACATGTTCCAGGAGATGAACGGCGTGCTGCGCCCGGAACACAAGACCATGGGCATCAAGCTGGAGCACTACATCATCTCCTCAGGTCTCAAGGAGTTGATCGAAGGCAGCGCGCTGCGACCGCATGTGAATGCCGTGTTTGGGTGTGAATTCTCTGAAGACCGCGAGGGCCGCATCAACTTCCCCAAGCGGGTCATCGGTCACACCACGAAGACGCAGTACCTCTTCCGCATCAATAAAGGCATGCTGGAACCGGGCGATGATGTGAACGACCATATGCCGTCGGACATGCGCCCCATACCGTTCCAGCACATGATCTACATTGGTGACGGCCCCACAGATGTGCCGTGCTTCACCCTCATGCGCAAGTATGGCGGCAACGCGGTGGCGGTGTACAACCCGGCGGACACCACCCGCAGCAGCTTCCGCAAGTGTTACCAGCTCACGGCCCATGCCGACCGGGTGAAGTACATCGCGCCCAGCGACTACCGCGCTGGCAGCCACCTCCGCCTGCTGCTGGAGGAGATGGTTTTGGAAATAGCGGATGGCATGCTCCGGCGGAAGCGGTTTGAGATCGAGAGCTCCACGGTGAGTGCTCCGGGATTCTAGCCAATTCTGAATTACAAATTAGGAATGATAAATTAGGTTCCAGTGGGCTGGTTGAGGGCGGCGTTCATGAGAGGAACGTCGATGTAGGGCGAGAACTTGGTGATCTTGCCCTCCTCCACCTGCCAGACGTGCACGACGGGGACCTCGAAGCTGGCACCGTTGGCGTTCACGGTGCCGCGGGTGGTGCCGATGGCGACGATGCACTCCCCGGCGTCGATGTAGCGCTCTACGGTCACCTGGGAGTCGATGTGCTGGAGGAGAATGCCAAAGAAGCGGCTGAAACCCTCCAGTCCCTCAAAGGTGCCACCCCAGGGGAGTTGGGCGCACTGGGTGATGATGGCGTGCGAGCCCAGGAGACTGGCCACCGTGGCGACATCACGGTGCTCAAACGCGGCGTACAGCTTCTGGACAAGCTCCAGAGCTGGCGAGGGGGGCGAAGGGACGGAGTTTTTTTCCATGGTTGGGGCCTTTATCCCGGTTTCCCACTGGGGATGCAAGCGTGGGTTTACTTCGTGTGAACGATGTCATCACCAGAGGAAGATGCAGGCAGGCAAACACTCGCTTGCACGGACGCCTGCTCCACTCTAAGAAGCGCGGCTCAGCTTTGCGCATTTTCCGGATTTCCCCAGTCATCGATTCATGAGTCAGACCAAGCACTTTCACTTCATCGGTATTTGCGGTACCGCCATGGGATCAGCCGCGGCCGCTTTCCGCCAGCTGGGACACAAGATCACGGGTTCTGACAATGCGGTGTATCCGCCCATGTCAACGATGCTGGAGAGCCATGGCATTGAGATCGCCAGTGGGTACAAGGCGGAAAATCTGCCTGATGAGGCGGACATGTATGTGGTGGGAAATGCGGTCTCCCGCGGCAATCCCGAGGTGGAGGCCCTCCTGGAGTGCAAGCTGCCCTATACCTCCCTCCCGGAGCTGCTGAAATGGGAGGTCATGCAGGGGAAGAGGAACTTTGTCGTGTCTGGCACCCACGGAAAAACCACGACGACCTCCATCCTCACGTGGTTGCTGGAGCACGCGGGAAGGAATCCCGGTTATCTCATTGGTGGGGTGCCGGACAATTTCGACGTGGGGGCCCGATACACGGAATCAGAATATTTTGTCATTGAAGGGGATGAGTACGACACCGCCTTCTTCGACAAGCGGTCCAAGTTTCTGCATTACCTGCCGGAAGCGGTGATCGTGAACAACATCGAGTTCGATCACGCGGACATTTTTAACACGCTGGATGACATTTTGCTGACCTTCAGCCGGCTTCTGCGGGTGGTGCCGCGCAACGGCAAGGTGTTTCTGAACGGGGATGAGGGGAACTGTCGCAAACTGCTGGAGGCCTGCCCGGCCCCGGCCGTGACAGTGGGCACCGGGGAGGATTGCGAAGTGCGCCTGCGCGTGACCTCTGCGGCACCGGAGCACACGGACTTTGAGCTCAATGGCGTGGCCTTCCGCCTGCCGATGGTGGGGGAATTCAACGCCCGCAACGCCGCGATGGCCATCTGTGTGGCCCGTTTTGCCGGTCTAACTGACCATGAGATCCGCGCGGCCCTGCTGGAGTTCCGCGGGGTGAAACGCCGCCAGACGGAGCGCGGTCAGGTGCATGGCATCACGATCATTGACGACTTTGGCCACCATCCCACCGCCATCCGGGAGACGCTGCGGGGCTTGCGTCAGAAGTATCCCCACAGCCGCCTTTGGGCGTTGTTTGAGCCGCGGTCCAACACCAGCCGCCGCAACACCTTGCAGGGTGAGCTGATAGACGCGCTCAAGGAGGCGGATGGGAGCATCATCGCGGCGGTGAACATGCCGGAAAAAGTGCCCGCCGGGCAGCTCCTGGACGTGGATGCCGTGGCCGCGGCCGTCAGCGCCTCCGGGCGACCGAGCTACCACGAGCGGAATGTGGACGCCATCATTGAGCGCCTGAAGCCTCTGGCCAAGGAGGGCGATGTGGTGATCGTCTTCAGCAATGGCGGGTTTGAGGGCATCCATGGCAAACTGATGGATCGGCTCTGAGAGGCGCGTTTTGCAGGTCGGCGGCCCTCCGCAGACGTAGTGAAATGCAGCCTTGAAAACTGCCACGACCCCCACGATGCCCGTCCACCCTCTGGCCAACCACCGAGCCCATGACTACCGGGCTCTGGTGAGGGAGTGGCGGGTGCTGGCGAAGGAGGCGGGTTTGAAGATGCAGGCGTTCGCCCGGGTCGGGGGGCAGTTGCCCGTGTATGTCCTCCGAACCAAGGATGCGGCCAATGATCGGCGTCCGACCATCTACCTCTCGGCTGGCATTCATGGCGATGAGGCCGCTGCCCCCTGGGGGCTGCTGGACTGGGCGAGGGAGAATGTAGCCCTGCTCAGGGAGGGCCGGTTTCTCATCTTTCCGGTGCTGAATCCGCATGGTCTGATCCTCAATACCCGGGCCGACCAGGACGGGGCGGATCTGAACCGGAGCTTCAATGTGCCGGAGCACCCCCTGATCACTGTCTGGCGGCAACTCGTGGAGGGGCGCGAGTTTTCGCTGGCTCTCTGTCTGCATGAGGACTATGACGGGCAGGGCTGCTACCTGTATGAACTGAACCCGCGCGGCCCGGTGGTGGGGCATGCGATCTTGAACGACTGCTCACTCGTCCTGCCCATCGATCAGCGAAAGCGGATCGATGGGCGTGCTGCCAAGGGCGGCCTGATCGTGCGTCGGATGTTGCCGGAAATGCCTGGCCATCCCGAAGCCATTGTGTTGCATTTGATGGGTACACCGCTCACACTTACCTTCGAATCCCCCTCGGAGTTTTCCCTGCATGACCGTATCGAAGCGCAAAAGACCTTCATCCGGTCCGCCCTGGAGCACGGCCTCCGCCGTGGCTGACCTGCCAGCTGCCAGTGCCCATGAATCCAAACTGCAGGCGTTTTGCTCCTTCTGGTGCGGCATGTTCTGCCTGCTGCTGGCCAGTTGCGGGAGCCCCGGGGCGGCCCGTCAGATGAAGCCTGAACTGGGAGCCCAGACCTGGCGGAGCTACGACGGGAAGGTCATGCCCTGGCGGGATGGCAAGCCGGTCAAGGGCGGCAAGCCCAAGGCGGTGGTCATCACCGTGCACGGGCTGAGCGGGGCCGCGCTGGATTTCTGGATGCTGCGGGATGCCTGGCCGGAGCTGGGCATGGCCGTGTACGGGATGGAAATGCGGGGACAGGGGAACGACCCGGACCGTCGCCGCCGGGGAGACATCTCCTCCGCCGAGGTCTGGCAGAAGGATCTGCTCACTTTTCACCGTCTGGTGCGGGAGCGGCATCCCGGGGTGCCCATCATCTGGTATGCGGAAAGTCTGGGCACGCTGATCGCTCTGCACACGGTGACGGACCAGATGCGTGACCCCGCAGAGCTCCCTGCGGGACTGGTGCTATCCTCACCCGCGGCGGGACTGCGCCTGCGGCCCAAAGGGGCGCGGGCCACCCTGCTGTACTCCGCCATTGCCATGACCCCTTGGATCAAGGTGAACCTGGAACGGCTGGGCGGGGTGGATGACCGGCAGATCCGGGTGACGCATGACACCACCCATGGGGCCCAGATGGCCATCACCTCCCACTACGTGTCCCACTTCACCCTCCGGCTGCTGGGAGAGGTGGATGGCATGATGCGGACTGCTCCCCAGGCAGCCACTCAACTGCAAGTGCCGGTGCTGGTGCTGGCGAGTCCGAACGACGTGATCGCCAGTGAAGAGCAGATCCAGATCTTCTACGACCAGATCGGCAGTGCGGACAAAACGATCCGCTGGTACCGCCAGTCCTACCACCTGCTCCTGCATGACGCCCAGCGTCAGGAGGTGCTGGAGGATGCCACGAACTGGGTGAAACGTCACACGCAGGAGCGACAGAGATGATCGGGGGGATTTGAAGCAGCTGGGCGTGGATCAAGTAAAAAGCGGCTCTGTCCAGCCAACTATCCAGACAGAGCCACGGGGTTGCTAATCAGTGCCGAGTTTTTGACGCTCAGCCCAGCGCACGGCATAGCGGAGGACGGAGGCACCGTCTTCCAGCTTGAGCTTTTCGCGGATGTGGGCGCGGTGCACTTCCACTGTCTTGACGCTGATGTTCAGGGCATCGCCAATCTGCTGGGTGCTTTTGCCCTCACTGATGAGCTGGAAGACCTCGAACTCGCGATCGCTCAGGCGCTGTACGCCATCCACGGGGCGGGCGGCACCGCGACCGGAGAAGGCTTCCATGATCTGGGCGCTCATGGCCGGGCTGACGTAGCGGCCGCCTTCCAGGACATTGCGGATGGCCTGGAGGAGGGTGGTGCTCTCTGCGTCCTTCATGACATAGCCACGGGCTCCCGCCTTCAGCACCCGCTGGGCGTAGAAGCTCTCATCATGCATGGAGATGACGAGGATGGGCAGGTCGGGATGGAGGGCGAGGGCGTCCTTGATAAGCTCCAGGCCGTTGCGTCCGGGCAGGGAGATGTCCACCGCCAGCATGTCCGGCTTGCCCTGCTCCAGCTGCTGTAGTGCGTCCTGCGTATTGCTTGCTGTCCAGTAGCAGCAGAGGTCTGGCTGGCTCTCCACCAGCTTCTGCAGCCCGTCTCGCAGCATGGTGTGATCGTCCACAAAGGCGATCTTTTTCTTGTCGGAGTGGGGATCGTCAGGGTCGGTGTATGGCTTGCTCATGGCGGTCATTAGTTGGGATTGCAGGTGGAATGGGAGGCGATGACCACAGCGGCGGTGCCCCGGATTCCGTCTTTGCGCGGAGAAATGCGTACGTTTGCCCCGATCGCATTGACGCGATAATGGATAATTTTTAAACCCATGCCCGTTCTATTCTCCGGAGTGTCGCGAAATTCCACTCCGTCATTCAAAACCTCGATTTTCACGGATTCGGTGTTCATTTCGAGGCGGATGTCGATTCGGGTGGCATTGCCATGGCGGGCGGCGTTGTTAACAAGTTCCTGGGATATGCGGTATAAGTTTACCGCAGCGTTGGGGTTGTCCACCATCACAGAATGCGGACAATAAAAGAAGCACGGGATTTCATACATGGACTCGACATTCTTCGTGAGCTTGGCGAGGGCACCCATGAGGCCGTCGCCCTCCAGGTCCACCGGGGCCAGGCCGCGGGCGATATTCCGGCACACGGAGGTGGCCTCTGCGATCTGGCTGCTGATTTCTGACGCCTGGGCCAGATTGGGGGGCAACTGGCGGCGGAGGCGGTCGGTGAAGAGCTCACACTTGAGCTTGATGGCGGCCAGCCGCTGGCAGAGATCATCATGCAGATCGTGGCCGATGTTGCGCCGCTCGCGCTCGCTCACATTGAGCATTTGTTGCTCTGAGGCCTTGCGGTCGGTGACATCCCGGCACAGCGCAGCCACGCGGTGCACCTCGCCCGCGGCGTTCTTGACGGGGAAGAGGCGGCCCTCAATCCAGCGGATGGAGCCGTCGGGATGGCGGATGCGGTACTCGCACTGGGTCATGGTGGCCCCATGCATGAGCGGGTCCATGGAGTGGTCCAGCATCTCTACATACTCCTCAAGCACGTAGTCCCTCCAGCTTTCCGGGTCCTCCATGAGCCGGTGGATGCTGCGGCCCCACATGGTCTCATAGGCGGGGTTCACGTAGATGACTTTCCGGTCCCGGGTGAAGATGAAGAAAAGGTCCCCGACGTTGTCGGCAAGCTGGTGAAAGCGGTCCTGGTTCTCGCGCAAGGCGCGGCTCAGCTCGGCGAACTCATCGCCGCCTGAGAGGGGCTCGGGCAGGGCGGTGCCGGCCTCAGTGATGCGCGCATTTTCGAGCAACTGGCGGGTGCGCCGGGTGAAGAACTGGTGCAGCCCCAGCCACAGGAGCAGGCAGGCCGCGGCATGCACACCGGCGGAGACAAGGCCCTGGCTGCGGGCGCTGCGGTAGGCAATGGCCACTGCTTTGGTGAGATCATGCTCCACGATCACGAGCCACTGGAGGGGGTCATCCGACTCACTGGGCAGCGGGCGCACGGCGTAGGCGGCCTGTTTGTGATCGGTGCTGAAGGCGGGGGCGCGGTCCCGGGCCGCGCGGAGGGCCAACGCCATCGCCTGTGGAGGCAGGCTAGAGGCGGCGGGTTGACCCAGCCAGCCTTCCTGGGTCTGGGTGGTGAAGACGATGGTTTGGTCTTGATTGCAGATGACGGCCCAGTGCACGCGGGGATCCCGCCCCAGGAAGGCCAGCTCCCGCTTGAGGTCGGCCTCACTGGTGCCCTGCCGGGAGGAGACCATCTCCGCCAGACGCGCTGCGGTCCGCTCCGCTTGATCGATGACCCGGTCCTCCGCAAGGCGCAGATCACTCCGGAGAAGCAACCACGTGTTGAGCGTAACAAACCCGAGACTGAAGACCAGCATCAGCAGTGGGATGCTGATGCGGAGCGGCGGCGGAAATCGCTGCCAGAATGACGTCATGCTCCAAGAACAACGCAAGCAAGGACAAAACGCAAGTGCGGATTGTCAGGGCTGCTGCTGAAAGTCGATGAAACAATGCCCCCGGTGAGGTCCCTGCTAGGGCTTGCTGCCGACGGGGGCGGTGATCCATGCGGCGCGGGTGTTGGTCTTGCGTTTGTAGATTTTGTCCCCGGCACAGACGAAGAGCCAGTCCCGGCCGGGGCCGGCGAACTCCACGCTGACGATCTTGGCCCCCGCGTAGGGCGGAGCGATGGTGCCGGAGAGACGGCCCATGGCATCGAAGACCTGGATGCCGAGCTCGGTGGTGACATAGTAGCGGCCTTTTTCGTCGGTGGTGGCCCCGTCACCCAGGGCCTCACCCTTGGCATTGTTGGGCGAGACGAGCATCGTCATGTAGGGAGCCCCGCCCTTGAGCGTGCCATCAGGCTGAATCTGCCAGGCCCAGACCTTGCTGCCACCATGCTCAGACACGGCCAGCGTGTTCTGATCGGCGGAGAGGGTGATGCCGTTGGGCCGGAGCACGTGGCCTTCATCCGCCACGAAGGCTTTGCCGTCGGGTGTGATGCAGTGAATGCGCTTCGTCGGAGTTTCTGTGAAGTAAACGTACCCTCTGGCAGTGACGATAAGATCATTGGGCTTCACGTCCTTGACCAGCTCCTTCACGGTGCCGTCCTTCTCAAAGACCACGACCTTGCCAGCCTTGTTCTGGCAGGCGTAGAGGCGGCCTTCCGGGCCCGTGGCCAGGCCGCTGATGCCAGGCTGGTTGTCGATAAGGAGGCTGACTTTGCCATCCTGGCCCAGCTGATAGATGCCCTTGCCGGCCTTCACATCCGTGAAGAGGAGATTGCCCGCGGTATCGGAGGCCAGGCCATCTGTGAAGGCATAGCCCGTGACGGCCTCCTGCCAGCCTTCGCCGGGCAGGAGATTGTCATGAAGGGAGGTGTCCTGGGCGGCGAGTCCAGCGAATGGGGCAAGCAGCAGGGCGGCGACGAGAAATTGTTTCATAAAGCCTTGGTAAAATGAGGACGTGAGCAGGGAAGGGGGGGCAAAACGGCTATTGCTTGCGCCAGAGCCACTGCATGGCCTCCGGGAAGATGGAGCCGCCGTGCTTGCTGTTGTGCTGCCCGTCGCCGTACTCGAACTTCACGTCGTACTTCATGAAGGTGAGGGAGGCCAACATCATCTGGTTGGCCAGGGGCCAGTTGCCATAGGGATTGTCCAGATCATTGGCCCCGTCCTGGAGGAAGATGCGCAGGGGTTTGCGCTCGGTGACGCGGATCAGGTACGGGTAGGCATGGCCACCGGCCAGGTCCACATAGCTGCCAATGGTGGAGAAGACCTTGCGGAACTTGTCCGGCCGTTCCCACGCGACGGTGAAGGCGCAGATGGCCCCGCTACTGGCCCCGCCGATGGCCCACTGCTCTGGATCATCCACCAGCTTGTACTGCTTCTGCACTTCGGGGATGATTTCATCGAGCAGGAACTTTGAATACGTGTTGCCCAGGGTGTTGTATTCCTTGCCACGGTTGTTGGACTTCCACGCGCTCTGGGGCTTCTCAGGGCCCAGATGGCCAGGGTTGATGAAAATCCCGATGGTGGGCGGCATGGCACCAGAGGCGATGAGGTTGTCGAAGACGGTGGGCACGCGCCAGTTGCCCTTGGCGTTCACATAGTCGTGCCCGTCCTGAAAGACCATGAGCGCGGCGGGCTTCTCCGGGGTGTACTGGGCGGGTGCATAGACCCACCAGTCCCGTGTGGTGCCAGCGTACACCTTGGAGTTCCACGTGGGCATCTGAGTCAGGGTGCCTTTGGGCACGCCCGGCTTCTCCAGCGCCAGGTCGCCGATCTTGTAGTCATCAATGGCAGAGGCCTGCGAGGCGAGGAGCAGGACGGAGAGGAGGACGGGAAGGCGCATGCGCATGGTGGCTGCTATCAACGCCCGGCGGGCGGAAAATGTTTCCTACGATCGCCTCGTGCACTGGCCCCCGGCGATCTCGAGCACTTCGTCGCACAACATCTCGATCTCATCCCGGGCATGGCTGACGTAGATCATCGGGATGGAGAACTCGCGGCGGACGGCCTGGAGATAAGGGAGCACGCGCTGACGCAGCCTTTGATCGAGGCTGGAGAGAGGCTCATCCATGAGCAGGATGGCCGGGGAGGCGAGGAGGGCGCGGCCCAGGGCAACGCGTTGTTTCTCCCCACCGCTGAGGTGATGCACCCGACGGTCCAGGAGCGGGGCGAGTTCGAGGATTTCCACCACCTTGAGGCTGGAAATGGGGCCGCCTGGAGCGTGGCCGAACTCCAGATTGGCCCGCGCATTGAGGTGCGGGAACAGGGCGAGATCCTGGGGGACGTAGCCCACATGACGCTTCTCTGGGGCCAGGTGCCGACGGGTCGCGGCGTCATCGAGGACGCGACCATGCAGTTGAACGCGACCTGCGGAAGGGCGGCGCAGACCCGCGACGACCTCAAGCAGGGAGGTTTTGCCCGCGCCGGAAGGGCCGAAGAGGCCAGTGACTGGGGCAGCGAGCTCCACATTCACCTCAAGGGCGAAGTCGGCCAGGGGAAGGCGCAGGTTTGCCAGGACCAGGCTCATGAGGGCTGTTTCCGGCGGGTGAGGAGTTCACTGATCCAAAGGGCGGCGAAGGCCAGCACCACGGAGATGCCCAGGAGCTTCATCGCGTGGGCGTCCTGGCCGGTCTGCACGAGTTGGTAGATCGAGAGGGAGAGCGTGGAGGTCTTGCCCGAGATGTAGCCAGCCACCATGATGGTGGCACCGAACTCGCCCAGCGCCCGGGCGAAGGACAGGACGACTCCCGCAGCCAGACCGCGCCGGGCCAGCGGGAGGGTAACGGTCCAGAAGACATTCCACGGGCCGCGCCCCAAGGTGCGGGCGATGCCTTCCAGCCGCACGGGCACCCCTTCAAAGGCGGTGCGGAGGCTGCGGACGAGCAGGGGGAAGGACATGACGGCGAGGGCGACCACCACGGCCTTCCAGGTGAAGACAATCTCCCAGCCAAAGGTGTTGTACAGCCAGCCGCCGACGGGGCCGCGTCGGCCGAGCAGCTTGAGCAGGACCAGCCCGGTGGCCACAGGGGGCACGACCAGAGGCAGGGCCACCAGGGTCTCCACGAGCGTCTTCCCCGGCCAGCGCTTCCGTGCCAGCAGCCAGGCCAGTGCAGCCCCAGGGGGGAGGATGAGCGCCACCGCCGCTGCCGCCGTCCAGAGGGTGAGCCAGAGGGTCTGCCAGTCGTCAGGGGTCATGAATGAGGTGGAATCGCGGAAGGAGCCGGGCTTTAAGTCCCTAAGGCTCGATCAGGGGGCTGTCAATTCTGCCCGGGCGCTCCGGGATGGTCCTTGACCTGCCGGGCAATGCAGACTTGCTTGCCACCCCTCCCATGAAACCGCTTTCCTTCCTCGCCGCCCTCCTTCTTACGCTTGTGCCTGCCACGGGGCGTGCGGATCTGACTCTGGTGCAAAAGTCCAACGCCCCAGGGGCAAAGAATCCCCTGGTGATGAAGGTGAAGGGCGGCAAGATCCGGATCGACTTCGGCAGTGACCAGACCAACATGGTGGACACGGCGACCGGGGAGATGATCGTGCTCAATCATCTGACCAAGAAGATGACCAAGTCCAACTACAAGACTGGGCCCATGGCTGTGGAGATTGCCAGAAACCTGGCGTCCGCCAAGTTGCACCGGCCTCTTAGTACGGGCAAGACGGAGAAGGTGGGGGCATACGACTGTGATATTCACGAATGGGATTTTGGCGGCGGGATCAAGAGCAAGCTCTGGGTCGCGAAGAACTATCCCAACTATGAGGCGATCAAGGCGGACCTGGCCACCATGAGCGCCCTGGGGGGCGCGAATGTGCTGACCGATATCAATGGCATGGTGGTGAAGAACCACATCGATCTCGGCGGTGCCACCGCCACGACGACTCTGGAGGAGGCCAAGATCGATCCACTGCCAGACACCGACTTCGTGGTGCCTGCGGGCTATGTGCTGGAGGAAGGGAAGAAGTAAGCAAATCTGAGTGCAGGCCAAAGAAAACCGGGCTGCCCTGGAGGACGGCCCGGTCTTGCTGAAGGAGTCAAAGGTGAAAGACGGCGGGCCTATTTGGCCGGAACGGGTGCTGCGGTCGTCTTGGCCGCGGGCTCAGCTGGACTGGCGGTGCCTGCATGGCCCGCCTGCCAGAGCCAGCGTAGGGTATCAGGAAACAAAGAGGCGCCGTGCTTGCCGTTGTGGGTGCCTTCTCCCAGGACGAACTGATAGTTCCAGTCCGCGAACTTGAGCGCGGCGGCCATATCCTGATTGGCCAGAGGCCAGTTGCCAAACTGGTTGTCCAGGTCATTCTTGCCGTCCTGGAGGAACACGCGAATCTTGCGGCGGGATTCCAGGAGCTTCTGGAGTTCGGGCGTGTTGTAGGTGTTCTTGGCCACCTCCAGATTGGTCTTGCGGATGAGGGCCGGGTAGATGTAACCGCCGCGGATGTTCGTGAAGCTGCCGATGTGGCTGATCACTTTGCGGAAGGCATCGGGCCGCTCCCAGGCCACGGTGAAGGCGCAGATGCCGCCGCTGCTGCCGCCAGCGATGGCGCGCTGCTCGGGATCGTCCGTCAGTTTGTATTGCTTGCTCACTTCCGGAAGGATCTCTTCGAGGAGGAACCGGGCGTATTGATCAGAAGGCGTGTCGTACTCAAAGCTCCGGTTGCTGCGGGGCTTCTCGGTCGGGCTGGCTGCGGGGAAGCTGCCGGGACTGATGAAGATGCCGATGGTGACGGGCAAATGCTTTTTGTGGATCAGGTTGTCCAGTACGTAGGTGGCATTGTTGGGGCCCGTCTGCTTGGGATCGCCTTTGGAGGCGCCACCGTCTTGCAGCACGAGCACACTGGCTGGCGTGGAGCCGTCGTACTGGGCAGGCACATAGATCCACCAGTCGCGTGTCGTGCCTTCAAAGATCTTGGACTTCCAGGGTGGCATCGGGATCACCTTGCCGCGCGGCACGCCGTCCTGGGCGAGGGAGTCCGGACCCAGGACATATTGGTCATCCTGCGGTGCGGCGGAGAGGGATAGGGAGAGTGGGAGAGTTGCGGTGGCAGCGAGCAAGGGGAGCGCAAGGTAGAGGCGGGTCCGGGCGAAAGAGGAGGAGAGGGTGCGGAAGGTCATGGCAGGATGCCGGCGTGAAAGAAGGCGGCAGGCTGAGACGAACGGAGGGGCGGGCGGGGATCTTTCGGGGGGCGCGGGGGAGGGGGAAAGCTTGCCGGGAATGTAGAAGTGCCGTCCCGGCTCTTGGGCTGGACACTGGTTGGGCGGGCAGGCGGGGCGTGGAGATGCTGGTTGCGGCGAAGGAGAAGCTGGTGTCGTCAGGGTCCACACCTTGAATTCCCACCTGAGGACACCCTAGCTAGCTTCGCTGGTTGGCTCAACCGATTGAGGGGAAGATGACGCGGTCCGGAACAGGAATAAGGTGTCGAAATAAAGTGTCTGTCCCTTTGTCGGATGTGTGAACTCGGCTACCAATGGATGCGGGGATATTTGCCGGGCAGTGTCAAAGACCTCTCGGCCCTGTCTCGAGGAAAGGTCTCCGAGCGGATCGTTGGCAAGTTTCCTGTTGGTCAGGATGGCCATCGTCGGAATCCGTTACTTGAAACCATTCGTGGTGATCAGGTCGAGCGCATGCTTGCCAATCGATTCAAGCAAACCGTTTCTGCAAGGAAGCGGTGGCATCCCGGCGAACCTCTGCCGCCTCATCTAGTGTCCCTGGAAGCATGCCGGAATCATGCCACGGCATCCGAAAATGAATGCCATGGCATAGCCGAGGCAATCCCACAAGAATGCCCACCACCCACCACCCACCAGTATTAGAACACACACTCCGCGCGAGGGGGGCGACTCCTGGCCGACGGTGGACGAGGTGGTCGCCTACGCCGAGCAGCAAGCAGCCTTGGCTGTTCACTCTTCCAGGTGCGGCCCTCGTGGGTACAAAGTGTCTGTCCCTTTGTGGCTACAAAGAACGGCCGGAAGATTACGACGGCACTGCCTCAGAAGGGCTGTATGTCATTGCGGTGCGAGGTGATGGTCCGGACTACATCAGTATCGACACTCATCCCTCTCGATTGGGGCGCTGTTTTGACAGCTTTTCAGGCGATCATGCCACCGAGGGTAGTCGTGTCATCGCTCTGTCGTTTGCAGAAATGCTCAACAAACTCGTCGTCTGGAGGCAGGAGGGATACTTCTGGGAGGAGGAGTTTTATGGTTACTTTGGGCAACCGGATCCTTTGTTGAAGTTGCAAGGGCGGGGGCAAAAGCGCGTAAACCTTCCTTGAGGTGCTGATGCCACCGTGGCTTTCTCGATCAACTATGTCTTCAGTAGAGCTAACACGAGCGGCCCTCCGGGTAGTTTTCGAAACAAATGCCGAAGCAGGGTTGCCTCTCGACGATATTCGGAAGGTTCTCTCGTTTACAGAGAGTCTTCCGGATGGCGCTATGGTGCGTTACTTGAGTTTTGAGACTTCCTATGGACACACGGTTGAGGTCAACGACTCCGACGTTGGTTGGGAAAGCGTATTGGAAGCCGTGCCCCGTGTCCTGGAGGGCACGGATGGAGCTTTCTCCGCGGTTGGATTTCCCTTGCCAGATGAGCCTGCAGTGGTGGTTTATTCGCGTGATGCATGACTCTCGATCTGAACCAACCATCTTGTGAGCGAACGTGCAAGTTACCAAGCTCCCGTATGTGTGTGCTTGCGGTGAACAAGAACTGGAACCGACGAAGTACGTTCGAGCGATCGGAACATTGAGATTCATCGAGTGAACAAAGACGCGCGCCTATGAGATCTCTCGGTTTTACCCTCCCTGATGACTTGCTTGGCTATTGGTGGGTGGGGCATGGTTTCGAGGGTTCACCAGGTGTTCTCATTTTCGATGAGAAAGGGCATGCGGTACAGTTCCTTACGACGAAGGACCGACGCAAGGGGCAGTCGATCATGCGACTTTGGGTTAGGGTGGATGATCCGGTTACGTTGAGATTTCGGTTGTCGTCCAAAGGGGAGAGTTGGACGAGGACGATTGAGCGCACTGAATCCGGATTTACGATTTTTGCCGGGGATATCGCCTTTCCTGTCTGGCGTGCCGAACGGACTGAATTGCCTGGTTGGCTTGAGGCGGACTATCAGGCTGCGATTCAGAAAATGGTGGAGCAAGAGAATGACGCTTGATGCTAGATGGTTGCGGATGAGAGCCGCGATCCGACGTCCCTCCGGGACGGGAGATTATTGTGTTCGTAGTCCGGTGGTTCCCGGCCTGATGACAGGCCTCCACCACCGGCTAATTTCCGACGTCCCTCCGGGACGACTGCATATTGCTTCGAACTCCGTGCTCAAGGGACAACCTCCAGGCCGCCCCTCCGGGACGGGGGCTTTGAGAAGCGGGAAATGTTTGTAGGGTGTAACGAGCTCCAGCGCTTGCAGCCTCGCGAAGCGTCTTGGAGTGCGTGTGGCTCGACACCGCTTTGGCGGCTGTGGTGATGGGATAGAACCTTGGTTTGGGAGCAGGGGCGGTGCGTTGTCTAAAAGAGATAGAGGCTTTCGCGGGTGAGCGGCGCGAGGGGGGGTGCTTGTGGCCTAGCGAGTAGGCTTCGCCAGCTGGCAACGGTCGAGTTGGGCTTGCGTGCTTCTGTCGCAGGCGAAAGCGGCGTCAAGCCGCCAGCGCTCCAAGACACAGGCGTGCAGGGGGGCGGTGCCAGGGTGAGGGGGCAGCTTCTGCAAAGTGCGCAGGAGTGATGTGATCATGCTTTTGCGCGAAATTTTGCCCCAACCGCTTCGTTCTAGCGCGCGAAATCAGCATTGCTTTCCTATGAAGATGAAATTCTTTGGTTTGGTAGTGGTTGCGTTGAGTTCCGTATCCTGGCTTCGTGCGGCCGATCTGGTTCTCGCTGAGAAGGGGAAAGGGGCTCTTCCCATTGTCTTGGCGAAAGAGTCTTCAGCTTTCACGCGGGAGGCGGTGAAGGAACTGGCAGTTTCCATTGAAAAGGTCACTGGGGCGCGTCCGCAGATCATCGAAGGTGAGCCGGCGGTCGTGCCGCCACAGGCGATCTGGGTGGGGGTGCAGCCGGGTGTCGCGAAACTGTTTCCTGGAACGAACTTCGAGTTTCAACATCCTGAAGAGACGCTTCTGGCAGCGAACGACAAGCATGTGGTGATTGCGGGCCGGGATCGCTGGGTGGCTCCCAATGCACAGACCGAATACGGCACGGTGAACGCTGTGTACTCTTTTATGCAGGACCAGTTGGGCGTGCGCTGGCTGTGGCCAGGGGAGCTGGGGGAGGATGTGATTCCCAAGGAGCGCATTGTGATCGCACCGTTTGAGCAACGGTATCATCCCCAGATCCGTTCCCGGGAAGGGGTCTTTCACTATTCCAGCCTGGACAACAAAGGGTATGGCAAATCTCATGAGTGGACGCTCCGGCAGCGGCTCCAGTTGGGCTCTTTGGCCATGGAGGGCGGGCATGGTTTTGGAGACTGGTGGGAACGTTACCATGACAAGCACCCGGAGATCTTCGCCCTGCAGCCGGATGGCACGCGCAGCGGGTTCCCGAATCCCCGTACTGCAAAGCTTTGTGTCTCGAACCCGCTGGTCTTGAAGCTTTGGCTGGAGGACGTGGAGGCTGACTTGAAAGCGAATCCCGGCAAGACGGTCTTCAATGCGTCTCCCAACGATGGATGGGCCAGCGGTCACTGCGTGTGCGTCAATTGCCGGGCGTGGGATCACCCTGATGGTGAGCCAAGGCGCTTCAACTGGTACAAACTTGCTGAGGTGCACCCGGCTCTTTCTGACCGGGACGTGACCTTTGCCAACAAGGCAGGCGAATTGTTGAAAGCCAGGTACCCCGGAAAGGACTACCGTGTGCTCATGCTGAGCTATGGCCACTCCCGACCTGCGCCGGTAGCGGCCCGGCCCGCGGACAATGTGCTCATGACCTTGGTGGCGAACTTCTATGGCAGGACCGGGCTGGTGGATATCGGGTCCACAAGAGGTGACACGTATCGTGAGCAGTTCGATGCGTGGACCAAGGTTTCTTCGTCGTTTCTCTGGCGGCCGAACACCGGGAGCCCTGCGGGTTGGCAACAGGGCCTGCCCGATCTGTCCACCCAGCAGACGATCCGTGATTTGAAAGATGTCGCGGCGGCGGGTTGTGTGGGCATCTTCATTGATGGAGTCTGGGAACACTGGGCGACATTGGGCCCCCAATACTACGTGATGGCTCAACTGGTGTGGGATCCGAACAAGGATGCGCAAGCGATTCTTGCGGACTACTATCAACGTGGCTTCGGGCCGGCGGCTGGGCCGGTGAGGGAGTACTATGAGGCCCTTGAGAAAGCGCGCATGGCATTCACGGCCAAGAATCTCGACGGAGGGGTGTTCTTGTTTCCTGAACTCTACACTCCGGAGCTTCTACGCGAATCGCAAGGGAGGCTGGACCGTGCGGCTGCGGCGGTGCCTGCGGGGTCGGTGTATCAGCGTCGGGTGGCGTTTGTCCAGGTGGGGCTGGATTACACACGGCTGATCATGGAGAACGTAACGCTGATGGGGCGCTATTGGAAAAAGAAGGACGAGTCCGTGGCGAAGCAGGTGAGAGACAACTGGGCTGCCATCGACAAGCTGATCAATACCACCCCCTACGCGATCAATGTTGGTCCCGTCCGTCCGATCACGCCACGCATGGCAGGGCTGCATCCCGACTATCCGCCTGCAAAGGTGAAGAAGGCGCGGGCGGTGGATTTGGATTTGAATTAGCCGCGAGTTGAGGAGGGGGACGGGCTCGTGCTTTGTTCCCCTCTCACTCTGCCCAGCCATAGTACTGGGCCAGGACGTTCAGCAGCATCAGGATGATCAGACCCACCAGCAGTATTCTTGCTATCTGGGTAACGTCGGAGGTCAGGCGAAAGACATGATCGCAGCTCTGGCAGCGCATCGCTTTGCTGCTGCTGGCGCTCCATAGCAGGGAGAGGAGAAAACCACCCAACAACCAGGCCCAGATGCTGAAGTGTCGCTTGAAAGGCTCGGCATGGAGCAGGTCGTGGCTGCCGCACTTGGGGCAGGGATCAGAGGGCGGAGGCATGGAAACTGGACGGTGAAGAAATGTCTGTGTCGAATAAACGATGAATTGTACGGACCACAACGGCAAAGCAATGGGCGGGCGCGCTGCGCAAGCGAGCTTCAGAACCTGCTGCAAAGCTTCGTGATCTTCCTGCGTATGCATCCACGCATGCGACATCTTCTCTGTCTTTCCCTTGTCCTCGCTACTGCACCGCTCCCGATGCTCCACGCGCAGAGCGCGCCGTATGATGTCTTTCCCGCGGCGGAGGTGCCGTACTACCGGGTGAGGTATGAGGCTTCCAAGGAGCCGGGCGGATTGATCTTTCCGGTGAACTACACGGTCTGGATTCCGCCGGGGGTGAAGACCTTGCGTGGGGTGATCGTGCACCAGCATGGTTGCGGTGAAGGCTCATGCAAATCTGGGCTGACGGGGGCGTTTGACCTGCACTGGCAGGCACTGGCGAAGAAGCACGACTGCGCGTTGCTCTCCCCAGCGTATGAACAGCCTGAGAAGGCTGACTGCCAGATGTGGTGCGACCCCCGCAATGGTTCCGGTGCGGCGTTTGAAAAAGCGTTGGGAGCCTTGGGGAAGGCGAGTGGACATCCGGAGTTGGCGACGGTGCCTTGGGCGCTTTGGGGACATAGCGGGGGTGGACATTGGGCGGGGGGCATGACGCTGCTGCATCCGGAGCGGGTCGCGGCGGCGTGGCTGCGCAGCGGGGCCCCGCTGCTGAAGGCCAATCCTGAACGGTCGGCGATCAAGGCGCACACCCTCTCCCAGGCGGTGGTGCAGGTGCCGGTCATGTGCAACCTGGGTACCAAAGAGGGCGTCACGGTCAAAGAGGGGCGCTTCGCGGGAGTCTGGCCTTCGAATGAGACGTTTTTCAGCGAGCTGCGGGCCAGAGGAGGCCTGGTGGGCGTGGCGGTGGACCCGCTGACGAGTCATGAGTGCGGCAACCAGCGCTATCTGGCGATTCGGTGGCTGGATGCGTGCATGGCGGCGCGTTTGCCAGAACAGAGTGGCGGGGATATGAAGTCGATGTCGAAGCAAGGGGCGTGGCTGGCACCGTTGCTGGGGACGGAGGCGGTTCCCGCGGCAAAGTTCGCGGGTGAGGCGGCGACGTCCGTTTGGTTGCCGGATGAGGCGACCGCAAAGGCCTGGATGCAGTACGTCAAAGACACGGCGATTATGGACGCCACCCCGCCGCCTGCGCCGACGAATGTGCGGGTCGAGGCTGGGGAGTTGAAATGGGACGCGGTGGCGGATCTGGAAAGTGGCATCGGCCACTTCATTATTGAGCGTGACGGTCAGGAGATTTCGACGGTGCCTGCACAACCGAAGAATCCTTTTGGCAGGCCGGTGTTTCAGGGGCTGCAGTACAGCGACACGCCAGCGATGCCGCTGGTGAAGATGAGCTTCGCTGTGGCGGAGGGGGCGAAAGGGGATGGCTACCGGGTGATTGCCGTGAATACGGCGGGGCTGAGGTCTGGGAAATAACGTGACAGGAGGGTTGTTGGTTCGGCGGTGGCGGTGGGGTGGGCCGATAAGCCAGAGCGCCGCAACTCTTTCGGAGCAGGTGCCTCTATTCGCCCACCGCCATTAACGCCTTCAGGTCGGGCGGAGGCGATGTCGTGTGCTGACTGACGTTCGCGGCAAGATGTCGCGAACAGCACGCAGGATGCGTGCGCTCCCCAAGCTTCTCTGGCACAGGCCATTTGAGGTCTATCCAAGGAAGTGAGTAGGTGGCATCAACCCTTGGGCTTCTTGTCCAGTTCCTTCATGAGCACTTCGCGGCTGCGGGTGAGGGCGTCGCGATGCTCCTGGGGGAATTCGGGCCAGGCAAGGTGGAACTTCTTCATCTCGGCGCGGATGATGGTGGCCACGAGCAGGCGCATGTTCTTCTTGCTGTCGGCTGGGACGATGTACCAGGGCGATTCCGGGGTGGCTGTTTCGCGGATGGCCTTCTGATAGCACTTCTGGTAGTCGTCCCAGTACTGCCGTTCTGCGAGGTCGCCTTCGTTGAATTTCCAGTTCTTCTCCGGGTCATCCAGGCGGGAGAGAAAGCGCTTGGCCTGTTCGCGTTTGGAGACGTTGAGAAAGAACTTCACGACATGGGTGCCGTTGCGCGTCAGGTGCTTCTCCAGATCTCGGATGCTGTCGTAGCGCTGCTCGTAGAGCTTGTTCATGTTTCTCACCGCGCGCTCGGGGAGCCGCTGGATCTTGGTGACAATCTCGGGGTGCACCTTGCAGACGAGGACTTCTTCATAGTAGCTGCGATTAAACACAGCAATCTTGCCGCGGCCCGGCATCAGGGTGTTGGCCCTCCAGAGGAAGTCGTGATCCAGTTCTTCCTCGCTGGGTTTCTTGAAGGAGTAAACATCCACGCCCTGGGGATTCACCCCGCTGAAGACGTGCTCGATGGTGCTGTCCTTGCCCGCCGCATCCATGGCCTGGAAGATGGCCAGCATGGCGTAGCGGTCATGCGCGTACATCTGGAGCTGCATCTCATGCAGGTCATCGCGATACTTTCCCAGCTTCTCCAGGTAGTCCGTTTCATCCAGGTAGAGACTGGGGATCTTGGTGGGGTAGTCCTCCAGCTTGAAGGCTTCGCCTCGGGTGACGCGGAATTGCTCGATATCTGGGCCTTTGCTCATTGGCTGGGATGGGGAGGGCAGGCGGAGTCTCGCCGTATCCCATCTTCGTGGAGGAAAGGGTAAAACCAAAGCTCAATGTTTGGGAAGATGGGGCTTCAGTGCCTCGCCCCAGATGGCATAGCCCTTCTCCCCGGGATGCAGGAAATCTGGCATCACATCCCGTGAGATTGTGCCGTCGGGGTTGGTGAGCTTGCTGGTGAGATCCAGCAGAGTCACGCCATTGCGCTTGCCCAGCGGGACGAGGTGTTCGTTGATCTCCTTGATCTTTACACGATAAGTGTTGTCCGGTTTCTCCCCACGGGGGAACACGGACATGATCACGATGGCGGCGTCCGGGCACTTCTCATGCACGCGGTCCACGATGGCCCCCACGCCTTCGGCGATCTCTGCCGGGGTGTTGGCGCGGGCGTTCTTGGTGCCGGCCAGGTTGTTGGTGCCGATGTGGATCACCACGAGCCTGGGGATGAGGCCGTCCAGTTCACCTTGCTGAATACGGTACAGCACGTTTTGGGTGCGATCCCAGCCAAAGCCGAGGTTCAGGACCGGCAGATCGCCAAAGGTGGCGGCCCAGGCTTCCTTGCCCCGATTGCCCCTGGGCTCATTCGGCGGACCGGCCCAGAAGTGGGTGATGGAGTCGCCAATCAAAACGACCTGGGGCTTCACCTGGTCTTTCACTGCGAGGATCGCGGCATGGCGCTGGTCCCAGTCGTACATGTCCTTCTCCAGTTTCCCCACGGGGATGATGGCCGTGTTCCCTGTCGGTGCGGCAGCGGGCGGGCTTGCGGGGGCGACTGGGGCCGCTGGTTCGGCATGCAGGGTCGAGCTAAGGGCAAGGAGTGAGGCGAGGGAGAGCGGGGAAAGCCAGGCGATGCGCATGGGCATTATTCAGCAGGCTGATTCGGGAGAGTGCAAGTTGCCAAGTGGGCTGGGTTCGATTTTCCAGGCGCGGCAGTTTGGATGCGCTCTTGCAGGCAGGCGCTTGGGGGACGCCGACGGATTTCCGGCTGGCCAAAGCGGCGTCGAGCCGTACGCACTCCGAAGACGCTTCGCGACGGAGGCCGTGATGAGGCTGGCGGGCCCACATTTGGCGGGAATCCACCCATGCATGATCTGCGCATCCATCATGGGAAATCTGGTAGCGGTGTGGGATTTCACATCGCCCTGACGATTTACGTTTGGTGACATGATCTGATGCCGCTGTGGGAGGGCGTATGCCGCCGCCGTCCGTGCCATCTGGATCGCCCCTGTCGCCTTTTTCCATTTTCAGACAGAACACGACCCCGCCCGTCTTCCATGATATCATCCTTCCCATCTGCTTCCGTCCGGTTCGCGTCGCTGCTGGCTCTTGCCACCCTTTCCTGGCCTTCGCAGGGAAATGCCGCCCCGAAGAAAGAGGAGGTGGTGGACCCCAATGCGCCGGTCAGCTTCTACAAGCAGATCCGCCCCATCTTTCAGGGGCAGTGCTACGGATGCCACCAGCCCTCCAAGGCCAAGGGCGACTACATCATGACGGAATTCACCCGCCTGATGAAGGGCGGGGAGGAGGGACATGCGGTGGTGGCCGGGCAGCCGGATGTCAGCCATCTGCTCAAGGAGATCACCCCCGATGCCTCGGGCAAGGCGGAGATGCCTCAGAAGGCGGACCCTTTGCACGCCACCCAGATCGCGTTGATCAAACGCTGGATCACTGAGGGGGCCAAGGACGATACGCCGGCCTCGGCGCGGCAGCAATATGACATGGAGCACCCGCCCGTGTACGCAACTGCCCCGCTGATCACCTCCCTGGACTATGCACCGGATGGCAAGCTCATCGCGGTGGCAGGGTACCATGAGGTGCTGCTGCATCGGGCGGATGGCAGCGGCATTGAGGCCCGGCTGGTGGGGCTGTCGGAGCGCATCCAAAAGGTGGCGTTTTCCCCGGATGGCAGCCGTCTGGCTGTGGCCGGAGGCAGCCCGGGACGCATGGGCGAGATCCAGGTGTGGGATGTGGCGAAGCGGAAACTGGAGGTGAGCGCAAGCATCACCTTTGACACGCTGTACGGGGCGAGCTGGTCTCCAGACGGCAAGCTCATCGCCTTTGGCGGGGCGGACAACTCCCTGCGGGCGATCGAGGCCGCCACGGGCAAGGAAGTGCTTTTCACCGGATCGGCCAATGACTGGGTGCTGGACACGGTGTGGAGCAAGGACGGCAGCCACGTCATGGGTGCGGGCCGGGACATGTCCGCAAAGCTGACCGAGGTGGCGACGAAGCGGTTCGTGGACAACATCACCTCCATCACCCCCGGTGCGCTCAAGGGCGGCATGCATGCGGTGACGAGGCACCCGCAGAGGGATGAGATCCTCATCGGCGGGGCCGATGGTGTGCCGCAGATCTACCGCGTGTTCCGTGAGACGAAGCGGGTTATTGGAGACAACGCCAACCTCATCCGCCGGTTCCCTGCGGTGGAGGGGCGCATCTTCACCGTGGACTACAGCCCTGATGGCAAGGTCATCGCCTGTGGCAGCAGCTATGAGGGGCGCGGCGGTGTCACCCTGTACAGCGCGGAGTTTGATCCCGCCATGCCGAAGGAGATCCAGGCGATTGTACAGAAGGTGGTGAGCAGTCAGAGCGCGGATGAGAAAAAGCAGCTAGAGGCCTGGGTGACGAAGGATGTGAAGCAGCTCAAGTCCGTGCCGATGGAGCGTGGGGTGTTTGCCCTGACTTTCAGCCCTGATGGCAAAACGGTGGCGGTGGGCGGGGAGGATGGCCGGCTGCGCCTGGTGGACGTGGCTGCCGGTACGGTGGTGAAGGAGGTGATGAGCGTGCCGCTGGCGGATGAGAATACTCTGGCGGCGCTGGATGCGGCCACCCCGGATGAGACGGTGCGGAGCAGTGTGGAGAAGTCCTTGACTCCTGAAACCCTGCCCCAGGGCGCGGTCATTGGCTCGCTGGAAGTCAGCCCCCGCAACATCCAGATTGGCAAGCGGACGGAGTACGCCCAGGTGCTGGTGACGGCGAACTTTACCGATGGCACCCGGGCGGACGTGACGCGCCAGGTGAAGATGAAAGCCAAAGGCCTGCCGGTGGCGGTGTCTGCACGCGGTCTGGTGCGTCCGGAGGAGGATGGCAAGGGCACGCTTGTGGTCTCCCTGGGCACTCATCAGGTGGAGGTCCCCGTGGAGGTGTCAGGGGTGAAGGCCAGGTTCGAGCCCGACTACGTGAGGGACGTCATGCCGGTGCTTTCCAAGGCGGGGTGCAACATGGGCACTTGTCATGGATCGAAGGATGGGAAGAACGGCTTCAAGCTCTCCCTTCGTGGTTATGACCCCATTTATGACGTGTCTGCCTTCTCCGAGGAACTCTGGAGCCGCCGGGCCAACATCGCTGCGCCGGGCCACAGCCTGATGCTGCTGAAGGCCAGTGGGAGTGTGCCCCACGAAGGCGGCCAGATCACCGTGCCGGGTGAGCTCTACTATGAGACGATCAAAGCCTGGATCGCCAATGGCACCCGGCTGAAGATGGACTCGCCCCGCGTGACACGGATCGAGGTGCTCCCGCGCAATCCCGTGGTGGAGGTGATCGGCTCCCGCCAGCAGATGCGGGTGCTGGCCACCTATGCGGATGGGGTGACCAAGGACGTCACGGCCGAGGCTTTCATCGAGAGCGGCAACATCGAGGTGGCGGAATCCGACAAGCAGGGCCTGGTGACCACCCTCCGCCGTGGCGAAGCCCCCATGCTGGCCCGCTTTGAGGGAGCGTATGCCGCCACCACCATCACTGTGATGGGGGACCGCTCCGGCTTCGCCTGGGTGGAGCCGCCCAAGCACAACAAGATTGATGAATACGTGGCTTCCAAGTGGCAGCGCATGAAGATCCTGCCCTCCGAGCTGTGCAGCGACACCGACTTCATCCGCCGCGTCTATCTGGATCTCACGGGCCTGCCGCCTTCGGCTGCAGAGGTGCGCGCCTTCCTGGCCGATCCCGGCGAGTCCCGCGCGAAGCGGGATCAACTGGTGGACAAGCTGATCGGCAGCCCTGCCTTTGTGGACCAGTGGGCCAACAAATGGGCGGACATGCTGCAGGTGAACAGCAAGTTCCTGGGGGATGAAGGTGCCAGGATGTTCCGCGAATGGATCCGCGCGCAGGTGGAATCGAACCTGCCGTACGACAAGTTTGTTTACTCGATCCTCACGGCTTCAGGGTCCAACAAGGAGCATCCCGCGGCGAGCTACTACAAGATCCTGCGTACGCCGGAGGAGACGATGGAGAACACCACACACCTCTTTCTGGCCATCCGGTTCAACTGCAACAAGTGCCACGATCACCCGTTTGAGAAGTGGAACCAGGACCAGTACTACCAGACGGCGGCCTTCTTCTCCCAGATCGGTTTTGACCGTGATCCGGCGAGTGGGGAGCGGAACGTCGGCGGCACGGCCGTGGAAGGGGCCAAGCCGTTGTTCGAGATCGTGAAGGACACGGGCAAAGGTGAGATGATCCACCTGCGCACGAACAAGCCTGCGGCACCGGAGTTCCCGTACCCGGCCAAGTTCGCAACGCCCAAAGAATCACCGCGACGCGAACGACTTGCCGCGTGGATGACCAGTGCGGACAACCAGTACTTTGCCATGAGCTATGCCAACCGCATCTGGGGCTACCTCACCGGCACCGGGGTGATCGAGCCGCTGGATGACATCCGCGCGGGCAATCCGCCGAGCAATCCGGAACTGCTGAGCTATCTGACCCAGGAGTTCACCAACAGTGGGTTCAATGTCCGGCACCTCATGCAGATGATCTGCAAGTCCCGCACCTACCAGTTGGGCATTTCGACGAACAAATGGAATGAGGATGACAAGATCAACTACAGCCATGCCAAGGCACGTCGCCTGCCGGCGGAGGCGCTGTTTGACGCCATCTACACGGTGACCGGTGCCACCAGCAAGATCCCCGGCGTGGCTCCTGGTACCCGGGCTGCCCAGCTGGCGGATTCGCAGACCAAGATCCCTGATGGGTTCCTGGGGAACTTTGGCCGCCCGGTGCGGGAGAGCGCCTGTGAATGCGAGCGCAGCAACGATGTGCAGCTTGGCCCGGTGATGGCGCTGATCAGCGGACCCACGGTGGGAGATGCCATCAGCGATCCTGGCAACGCCATTGCCAAGCTGGCCAAAGAGATCCCCGATGACGCGAAGCTCGTGGAGGAGCTCTTCATGCGCATCCTGAATCGTCCACCCACCCCGCAGGAGATCAATGCCGCCCTGGCGGCCATGGCGGGCATGGATGCGGAGAACAAAGGGCTCCTGGCCGAGTGGAGTGCGCAGGAGGTGAAGCAGGCACCGGAAATCGCCCGCATGGAGCAGGAACGCCGGGACAAGATCGCCACGGCGGAGAGCAGGCTGGAAGGTTATAAGAAAGAACAAGCTCCGATCGTGGCCAAGAAAGAGGCCGACCGGGCCGCCGCGATCAAGAAGGCGGAGGAGGCCTCCGCCGCGCTGGTGCAGGCTGCGGTGCCCAAACAGGAAGCCTGGGAGCCGTACGTGGACCTCTCCACCGTGTGGGTGCCGCTGGATCTCACCGTGGTGGATGCCAAGGGGGTGCAGAAGATCGAGAAGCAACCGGACGGCTCACTCTTCGTCACCGGCACGCCCGAGGGGCCCAATGTGGACGCCATCTACACGCTGCGTGGCAGCACGAACCTAAAGGGCATCACGGGCATCAAGATCGAGGCCCTGCCGGATGTCCGCCTGCCCAACAACGGGCCGGGCCTCGCTCCGGATGGCAACTTTGTCCTCACTGAGTTCATGGTGAGCCAGACGCCCGCCGGGCAGAAGGCTCCGGGCGCCCCCAAGCGCAATGCGGATCTGAAGGGGGCGGTGAAGCTCCTGTCCCCCAAGGCCACCTTTGAGCAGAAGGACTTTTCCGCCGCCGCCTCCATCAACGGCAGTCGCGATGTGGCGGACCGGGGGTGGGCAGTCTCCCCCAACACCGGACGGTACCTGCAGGCCGTGTTTGAGACGGATCCCGCCACCACCGGGTACGAGGAAGGTACGCAGTTCACCATCGTCATGCAGCAGGGCTACCAGCGGCAACGGTATCAACTGGGGCGGTTCAAAATTTCCGTGACGACTGCGCAAGCGCCCTTGCGTTATGGAGCCTCCCAGTTGGTGGCGGACGCCGTGCGCCGGGCACCTGACAAGCGTAGCAAAGAACAGCAGGCGGCTCTGAAGGAGGGATACCTGCTCACAGATCTGGGGTATCAGAAGGCCCAGCAGCAGTTGGTGGCGGCGCGCAAGCCGCTGCCGGAGGACGCGAAGCTCAAAGAACTGGATGGAATGCTCGCGGATGCGAAGAGCCCGATTCAGCTAGACCCCAAGCTGTTGCAGTTGCGTCGTGATGCGGAGTTGAGCAAGGAGCAGATGGCGAATCAACGGCTTACGGCGGCGCAGGATCTGGCGTGGGCGTTGATCAACTCGCCTGCTTTCTTGTTCAATCATTGAGGGCTGCTTCGCAGCAGACAGAAGACTGGAAAATAGGAGACGAAAGACCTGAGGTGCTGGACGGGAAGGCAGAAGAGCCGTCCCGGCTCTTGGGCATTGAGGGGCGGGGAGCCAAAGCCTGCTACCCTCACTCCCCCGGGAAAAACAGCCGCCGCAATTTCTGTCCGAAATTGCTGGCCTTGACCTGCTGGGTCCGGAGTTTTTCGCCCAGTCGGAATGCTTTCTCCTTGGCGGCTTGCAACCTGGCTCTGTCGTCGACGCGTTCTTGCTCGAGCCGTTTCACACGGTCGGACAACTGGGCGATTTTCTCCTGGAGTAGTTTGCTCTCTCCGCCCGGGCCTTCAATGCCAAACCAGCCCAGGAGTGCCCGCCTGACCCAGGGTGGCGAGGTTTTCAACATGGGCCGGATCACCCGAAGATGGTTCGTATGGAAGGCCCCCCTACGGCTGAAGCTATGCGGCAGATGCCGATAGTAAAAGAGCGACTGAGGCACGACGTCAAGGTCGTGCCCAGAGTGGACGAGCCTGCCGAGGAACTCCCAGTCTTCAAGGCTGAAGCCGGGGATCTCGCGGAATCCTCCGAGCTTCTGAAACACCTCGGCGCGGATGATGAAATTGGTGTCGCCGAACACATTGGTCAGAAAACCCGCTTCGAGACAGGGGCCCACCGCGTGATACTCCGCGAACCAGGAGGGATTGGCGGGAAGAGCGTCTCCTTCGAATAACAAAAAGTGGCAGGAAAGCGCGTCGGCTCCCGCCCGGTGTATGGCGTTGCTCAAAACTTCCAGCATTTCGGGCCGGGCGACATTGTCGGAATCCATGAACACCAGGTGGGTGGTTTCAGCCAGCCCTGCGGCATGGTTCCGCGCTCCTGACGCCCCCCGGTTGGTGGACCTTATGAACTGCCACCCCCGATGCCGGTACTGACTTTCCAGCGTATGGAAGGTGGCGAGCGAGTCTGCGTCCGTGGAGCCGTCGTCCACAATGATGACGGTGAAGTCCGCAAACGTCTGGGCGGCCAGTGAGGCGAGCGCCTCCGCCAGATACGCACCGTGATTGTGATGGGCCATGCAGACGGTGACCGCAGGTGGTGCTCCCTTTGACGTGGGGCGGGTGACATGCATCGACCTTAGGTCCTGTAATTCCTGAAGCCACCGGGCCCACGCAGTGTTGGCCTCATTTTCGGACCCAAAGAGGGGAAGTGTCACCCGGGTATCAGGAAACTCCCAGCCCTGCTCCTGGTCCCAGGCTTTCACGTCAGAGGCGGGCAGGATGGCGAGATGCGCATGCTGGACGGACCAGCGCTCCGCATGACAGGTGATAAGATGGTCCAAGGTGCCAGCCGGAAAACTGCCACGACATTCCATCTCGCGTTCGGTGCCGCCATGCACCGTCGTCGTGACCACGGGATTGCCTGGCAGACCCAGCGTGCGGCATCGTTGCAATGCGACGAAGCCGTTGCCTTTCCAGTCTTGAAAATGGATGAAGTGAAACTCCCGGGTGCTGAGAAAATCTGCCACCTGCACAGAGAGCGCTAGGTCTGCACAAGGTGGGAAGTGAGGGTGATCTCCCACTGGGGCTTGCAAGAAGCACTCCTCCACTCCTGGAAGCAGAGGGGGCGGAGTTCCATCACTGGAGACCACACCGCCCGCTGCATAGAGGATGGTCACTGGTTGGTTCTGGCTCTGGAGCCATGCTGCGAACCCCAGACAATGGGCACGAATGGGCTTCAGCCACTCGCCTTCGCCAGCGGAGGGATGAAAAGGGGCGACAACGCAGTGCCGGGACAGGATTGAGGTTGGGGGGGCGATGTTATCAAGCTAGGCTCAGAACCTTTTTTTGCAATACGACGGTGGGCAGGTGCAACTCCCCCGTCATTCGACAAGGGGGTACGCGCCTGCCCTGAAGGTCGAAGCGGGATCCTGCGTGTCAGTTTCCCTGCAAGGAGGCAATGGGCGGAAATGGCTGGGAGAGAATACGCACTGGCGGTTCATTCAACGCTTCCAGGAACGCCTTCAAGTCCGCCAGCTCCCCGGCGTCCATTTTCAAAGGCTTCAGGAGAGGATCGGTTTTTGGGAAGAGCGGGTCGTTCTCTTGTCCGGGTTTGGGCCGGGGGCGGGGCATGCCGGCATTGTAGAGCCGCAGGACCCCGTCGAGGGACGGGAAAAGGCCGTTGTGCATCCATGGCCCGGTGCGGGCGACATTCCGGAGCGTTGGGGTCTTGAACCTCCCAACATCCTCGGGTTTGCCGGTCACCTTGTAGCGCCCCAGGTCCTCATACTTCCGGCCGTAGTAGGTGAGGCCGAGGTTGTGGAAGGTATCGCTCTGCAGCATGGGCCCCTGGTGGCAGTTCAGGCAGCGTCCTTTGGTGCGGAAGAGATGCAGCCCCCGGACGGCGGCATCACTCAGAGACTCAGGCTTGCCCGCAATGAACTTGTCAAAAGGGGAGCGCCCCACCTTGAGGCTGCGTTGAAAGGCCGCCAACGCCTGGACCACACGCTGAAAATTGATGTTGGCATCGCCAAAGGCCTTGGTGAAAAGCGGCGCGTAGAATCCAGCCTCCATCTGCAGGCGCGCCACGACCTCTGTGGGATCGCCGGCCATCTCATCTGGGTTGGTGATCACTTCTGTCGCCTGATCTTCCAGGGAGCTTTGACGGCCATCCCAAAAGTACGAGGCAGCGTGCCCAATCCCGAGCAGGGAAGGAGTGTGACGTTTCAGAGTGCGACGGAAATTCCCGGCAGCAAAGGAACGACCGTCAGCCCAGCCCAGCTCCGGACTATGGCAGCTGGCGCAGGAGATCTGCTGGCTGCCAGAGAGGCGAGGATCAAAAAAGAGGCTCAAGCCCAGCGTGGCTTTGGCGGGCGAGGTGGGATTGTCGGCCGGGCCTGCTGGGATCGTGGGGGTGCTGAGTTCCGCGTACATCACGCCGGGATCGATCTCCGGAGTCGGCCACTCGCTGGAGGGGTGGCTGTAGCGTTGACGTAGATCGGCAGTGAGGGCGGCGAGCAAGGCGGGATCGCGCTCCGGTGGAACTGCGGCTTCCGCATTCTCACCCTCCTCTGTGCCAGGATCCTGCGCGTGCAGGAGCATGCTGCCACCCAGGATGGCCAGCATGCTCCAGATGAATGACAGACGGAGCGGTCTAGCGGGTCTCCACATGGCCGTCGGCATAGAGCCAGTTGATCGCTGTCCCGTTCTTCCACGGGTAGAAGTAATACTGTTTGGAAGCATTGCGAGGGCCGCCGTTGCTTGATGACTCAGCCACATTTCTCACGCTCGGGATGGTGAAGGTATGGGCGTTCCAGAGCAGGAGGAGTTTTCCGAGGTTTTTCTGCATTCCGAGAGCCTTTTGGGTGACATCCGGGGCACGGGACCAGGCGTAGGTGTTGCCATACCGGACGAGCTTGGGATTTGGGCGGGGGCTCATCCAGACTTGCTCATCCTCGAGCCAGGGGTCAATGACCTGGCAGAGGCTGAGGCGGTCTTCATAAGCGCGGAATGAGGAGTTTCCAATCTCCTCACGTGTGTAGAAGTAGCCGTTGTTCTCTGCCGCGCGCGCCATGACGCCGTTGCCGATCTTCCGCATCTGGGAGATGTCCTTGACACAGAGGGCCTTCAATTTGATGGCATTGTAGCCACTGAAGCCGATGGTTGCCAGAATCGCGAGGATCACGATGGTGACCAGCAGTTCCATCAGCGTGAATGCTTTGGGTGATGTAGGTTTCATGAAATAGAAAAATTGACAGAGGATGCTGGGCGACGGCGGCGCAGGAAGGCGGTGGCGAGCCCGGCCATGAGGAGAAGCGCGCGGGAGGGCTCGGGCACCAGATCCAGGCGCAGGAGCGTGCCGTGGTCATACAGACCGCCCTGTCGGGTGAGCAGGTAGAGAGCGGGAATGCCGTCCCAATCGGAAAACGCGAAGCCGCTCTGAACGTCTCCGCCCAAGTTGTTTCCTGTATCTGAGCTGAGGTCGTAGAGGACGGTGTTGGTGGAAGTGGCCAGGTCAAACTGGTTGATGGTGCCACCGTTATAGAGGCCGCCCTGGCGGGTGGCGTAGTAGAGAGAGCCTCCCCACTCAAAGGCCGAACCGTAGATAAAGCGGCCATCGGGGAAGGGGCCAGAGGAGGTGGGGGCTCCGGTCACTTCGTAGAGAGTGATGAGGGTGCCGGTGGCGATATCAAACTTCTGCAGGCTGCCTGGCTGGGCAGCCGTTCCCACGGTGGTGAAGAAGAGAGCGTTCTGCGCAGCGCTGTAGAAGGGGTTGTGCGCAGGGAGTCGTGTGGAACCATCGCCCAGTGGCAGAAGAGCCAGCGTGCTGAGCGCTTCACTCCCGCTTGTCGTTACATCCAGAACGGAAAGCGTGCCGGCACCGTTTCCTGAGGCGGGGGTTTGGCCCGTGGTGGTGGCATTTCCTCCAGTGAAGGTATTGAAGTAGAGCTGGTTGCCCACCTGGGTGAAGCCCTCAAAGGGCTGGCGGCCCTGTGTCGCGCCACCTGTAAACTCGTGCACCGTGGTCGTAAGGCCGGTCGCCGTATTGTATCGCTGAATGGTGCCGAACCCGGAGCCGCTGGCACCGCCATTGCCGGTCATGAAATAGACATCCTTTCCGGCGGCCCCGCGGTCCACGATCGCCACGTTTCCAGACGGGCTGTTCGGATTCGTGGCGGGAGAGTTGGCGGGGGAGTTCCACAGAGTGGTGTTGGTACCTGTGGTGGTGTCGTACACGTTTAACGTACCCCGGTCACCGGTGCCTCCCCGGGTTGTGGTGTAGTACAGGAGGTTCCCATCCCGCGTGAAGCTGGTAGTGGGGGTGTTTCCCTGATCGTAAGGGGAATCCTCGCCGGGCACCCCTAGATCCAGTCGTTTTGTCAGGGTATTGGTCGCCAGGTTGAAGCTCGCCAAAGTTCCGAACCCCACCTCGCCACCACCTTCGGAGGTAAACCAGAGTTCCGACCCGATCACCAACGGGGTGCTCATGGGGTTCTGAACACTCTCCCGCGTACCGGTGTTGTTGAAATCGATGAGCTTGGTGATGGTGGCACCATGAGCTGGGACCGTCGCCAAGGTGATGGCAATGAGGGGAATAAGGCCAAGAGAGAGGGAGGGGGGCCGCATAGGTAGCTGTCATTTATGCAAATCGGTCTCATTAGCAATGCTTGTTGCTACTAAGTCTCAATCTTGTTAAGGTAGGCTGTTGCCTGATGGAGTTTCGTGTTTTCTGTGAGGTTTTGGTCCGCAGTTGCTCTGAGCAAGATCCTCAATTGCAGGAGCAGGATAGTGCAGTGCTGCGGGCAGGTGGGGTGCAATGCTGGGGTGACGGCTGGCGTTCTTTCCGGCATCATCGTGTCATCAACCCACCCCGACTGCCATGTTCCGCATCCCCGGCCAGCTAGCCAAAGACCTGTGTGATTCCCACCTGGGGCTGACCCGGCGCGATGTATTGCGCATCGGCGGGGCCGGTATGGTGGGCATGACGCTCAACAATATCTTCCGCGCCCAAGCTGCTGCGGCGGCCAGTGGGGCTGGCGCGGCGGGCTCACCGGGCTGGGGCAAAGCCAAGAATATGGTCATGATCTACCTCCAGGGTGGGCCGAGCCATATTGACTTGTGGGATCCGAAGCAGAACGTGCCGGACAAAGTGCGCAGCGCTTTCAACACCATCCCCACGAAGATTCCCGGGCATCACTTCACGGAGATCCTGCCCCGTCTGGCCAAGGTGAACGACAAGTTCACCATGATCAACAGCATGAGCTACACGCCAAATGGGCTCTTCAACCATACGGCGGCCATCTACCAGATCATGACGGGCTACACCACGGACAAGGTGAGCCCCTCCGGCCAGCTCGAGCCGCCGAATGCGAAAGACTACCCAAACTTCGGCTCCAACATCATCCGCCTGCGTCCGCTGGATGAGCCGATGCTGCCGTTCGTGATGCTGCCGCGTCCGCTCCAGGAGTCCAACGTGATCGGCAAGGGCGGCACGGCCGGCTTTCTGGGCAAGAGCTATGATCCCTATACGCTGTATCCGGACGGCGATGACATGGACATGCTGAAGATGAGCCGCATCAAGATCGATGACCTGCAACTGCGGCCGGATCTCTTCAGCGTGCGTCTGCAGCGCCGGGCCCGCCTGCGTGAGGCGTTGAGCGACCAGATGCCGGCCATCGAGAATGCGGTGAAGGACATGAGCCTGGACGACTACTACAGCCGTGCGCTCAACCTCATTGCCAGCGGCCGGGCGCGTGATGCGTTCGCGTTGGACCGCGAACCCGAGAAGATGCGCGAGAGTTATGGGAAAAACACCTTTGGCCAGAGCCTGCTGCTGGCCCGTCGTCTCATTGAGGCTGGCACCCGCGTGGTGGAGGTGATCTGGCCCAAGGTGGCGAACTCAGACAATCACTCGTGGGACCATCATGTGGGCCTGACGAAGCGCATGAAGGACCAGAGCGGCCCGATGCTGGATGCCGGTCTGTCTGCGTTCTTTGACGACATGGACAGCCGCGGTCTGCTGGATGAAACGCTTGTGGTGGCGATTGGGGAGTTTGGCCGCAGCCCAGAGAAGGGCGTGAGCACGAGCGGCAATGGCAACAGTGCCGACGGGCGCGACCACTGGCCCTACTGCTACACCAGCATTGTGGCGGGTGCGGGCATCAAGCGCGGTTATGTGCACGGCAAGTCGGATGCCACGGCCTCTTCTCCGGCCGAGAGCCCGGTCCACCCGGCAGAGTTGCTGGCGACCATCTACCATGCATTCGGCATCGATCCGGAGACGATTGTGTACAACCATCTGAACCAACCGCGCGAGCTGGTGAAGGCGAAGGCGGTGACGCAGTTGTTTGCGTAGGAGAACAGCCCACCAAGCACCCTGTGGTTGGTGGATTTCGAACCCGGAGGGTTCACCATGAATAGCCACGGGTTAGGCGAGTTTAGCGAGCCATACCCGTGGAAAGTGTCAACACCGTGCTACCGCGGAGCGGTAGGCCTTGGGCGGGTAGTGTCTGCTCGGGGTGTTTGACTGCGATGATGGCCTACCGCTCCGCGGTAGAGTTTCCGCGCCACGTTTTCCATGGGTTTCACTCGCTCCGCTCGTTGCACCACATGGCTATTCATGGTGAACCCTCCGGGTTCGACTGAGTGGGTGGCCGAATCAGAGCGAGAATTGCGTGAGTGACAGCAAGCATTGCCTCGCTTCGGCTGCCGCATCGGGAGTCTCCTGGACCCATTTTCTGACACTGGCGCAAAAAAGCCGCGCTGCCTCAAAGTAGGCGGGCGCGGCAGATGCGATTCCTGGGAAGGTTATTTCACCGATTCCGCCAGGGCGGCCATGGAGGCCTTCATGTCGGGAGGTCCAAAGGAGGAGGTGCCCGCGACGAAGAGATTGGCCCCGTGCTGGCGGGCGATGGGGGCAGTGGTCACATAGATGCCGCCGTCCACCTGGAGATGGTATTTCAGCCCGTGAGCCTCCCGGTAGTCGCGGGCGGCGGCGAGCTTGGGCATGGTCTCTTTTTCCATGAAGGGTTGCCCGCCAAAACCAGGCACCACGGTCATGATGAGAAGGAGGTCGATCAGGTGCAGATAGGGGATGGCCGCTTCAAAAGGCGTGCTGGGATTGAGCACGAGACCCGCGCTGAGCCCGGCGGACTTGATCCGCTGCAGGGTGGAGAGCAGGGAGGTGTCGTAGCGGGCCTCGACGTGCACGCTGATATTGCCTGCACCGGCCTTGATGAAGCGGTCCAGGAAGTGGTCGGCGCGCTGGATCATGAGATGCACGTCCAGGAACATGTCCGTGTGGCGCTTCACGGCCTCGATCATGGCGGGGCCGAAGGAGATGTTGTCCACGAAGTTTCCATCCATCACATCCAGGTGCAGCCATTGGGCACCGGCGTCCTCGGCACGTTTTACTTCCGCAGCGACGTTGGAAAAATCGGCAGCGAGCAGGGAGGGGAGGATGAGAGGCGTAAAACAGTCCATTACCAGGCAGTATGCGCGGCCCTGGCGGCTTTTCAAACGGTGAGGTGCGGGCGCGAGGTCAGAACTGGTCACAACCGATTGCGCACTGGCCTGGGATTGCGCATGTTGGCCGGTGGATTTTGAGATCAACTTCGAAGACCCCCTGGGTGATGAGCACTATATGAGGGAGGCTCTGCGCCAGGCGCGCAAGGCTGCACGGCAGGATGAGGTGCCGATTGGGGCCGTCATTGTCCACGGCAGCCAGATCATTGCCCGCGCGTGGAATCAGGTGGAGACGCTGAAAGACGCCACCGCCCATGCGGAGATGATCGCTCTCACCCAGGCCCAGGGGGCGCTGGGGGACTGGCGGCTCAACGAGTGTGATCTCTACGTGACCAAGGAGCCCTGCCCCATGTGCGCCGGGGCCATCATGCACTGCCGCGTCCGGCGCGTCATCTTCGGCTGTCCGGACCTCAAGGGCGGGGCGGCTGGCGGGTACTGGAACCTGCTCCAGTCACCGAACCTGAACCACCGCTCTGAGATCACCGCCGGGGTGCTGGGGGAGGAGTGCGTGGAGGTGCTGAAGAGCTTCTTCCGCGAGGCGCGTGCGAGGAAGGTCAACGGCATCAACCACAAAAAAGGCATTTCCGACGCGGGTTCCTGAGCAGGTGCGTGAAGGCCGGGTGAAGATCGGGTGAAAAGGGTGTGAAGCCCCACTTAGCCGTTGCCAAAGCGGGCATGGGGTCGTTAGTTTTCTCCCATGCCAATGGAAAACTCTGCCCGCTACTGGCAATCGGCAGCCAGGCGACTGGCTCAATTTGTAAATCTGGGCTGGTGGTTGGAAAGCTGGCTCACCTGGGTGGTCTCGGCCGGGCTCGCGGGCGCGGTGGCGATTCTGCTGGTGCGGTGGATGGAGGGGGTGGAACTGCGCTGGGTGTGGGCCGCCCTGGGAGGCGTGCTCGTGACGGGTGCCCTTGTGGCCTGGGGGACGGTGCGAAGGAAGTTTGAGTCTGAGGAGGCTTCGCGCATCCGTCTTGAGGACGCGATGGGGCTGAAGACCCGACTGACCGCTGCGGCTCAAGGCGTGGGTCCATGGCCGGAGCCCGCCGAAAAGATCACCTGGCCGGTGCGCTGGAGGTGGCAGCCTCCCGTCATCACCGTAGGGCTGGTGGCCGCGCTGCTGGCGCTGGCGGCGTGGGTGCCCATTGAGGCCCGGGCGGCCTCAAAGAAGCGGACCATCGAAAAGCCGTCCGCGGTGAAAGACGTGGAGCAGTGGATCGAAGAGATGCGTCACAAGGACGCTGCGGAGGACGAGTCGCTCAAGGAACTGGAGAAGAAGATCGCCGAGCTCCTGGAGCGCCCTGCGGAGAACTGGTATGAGCACGGCAGTCTGGAAGCGGCTGGCAATTTGAAAGAGCAGACCTCAGAAATGCTGCGGGAACTCTCTGAGAACCTGGCCGACGCGGAGCGAGCGGCCTCTGCGTTGCGGGCCGCGGGCGATGCCTTCCCCCAAGAGGCCAAGGAGGCGATCGGTGGTGAGCTGGCCAATGCCGCCCAAGGTTTGCGTACCGGGGGCATCAAACCTGGCGAGCAACTCTTGAAACAGCTTCAACAAGCTTCCAACGGGCAGGGGCAGAATGGCATGGGCAATCTGTCCAAGGAGCAGCTAGAGCAGCTGGCCCAAATGCTACGGGACAACGCCAAGGCGCTGGCTGAGGCCCTGGCGAACTCCCCGGAACTGAAGCTGAGCCAGTGCGCTGGCGGGAATGGCGAAGGTGAGGGGGATGGTCCAGGTAAAGGGGGGATCAAGCGCGGGCCGGGCACTGCGCCGCTCTCCTTCAAAAAGGATGAGACCAATCTGGATACCAAGAAGCTTGAGACCCTGAACTCCCAACTCGACCTCAATCGCATCGCCCCCGGGGACGTCATGGGGGTGCAGGATGGCAAGCACGATGTGGACGAGAACGCCTACACGGGCTCGAAGCAGGGCGGTACCATCCAGAATGCGGGTGATGGCGGCGCAGCGGTGTGGCAGAACTCCCTGCTGCCCGGTGAACGGGAGGCGCTTAAGCGTTATTTCAAATGACTTCTGGTCCCGTCTTGGAAGGGGCTGTCGGCCGGCCCAGGTGCGAGGTCGGCCGCTTGTCACCCTCTCACTACCCACCGCTGCGGCGGTCACATCTACAGATTTTTGCACAAACTTCAGCCATCTCCTCATGACCCCCATCCAGCCACTTACTGAAGAAGAAGCCGCCCAGGGTGCCGCCTCCATCAATCGCCTGCGCACTGCGCTACAGCAGGTGCTTTTTGGCCAGGAGGCCCTCATTGATCATGTGATCACCGGCCTGCTGGCGCGGGGGCACCTGTTGCTGGAAGGTCTGCCGGGCCTGGGCAAGACGGAGCTTGTAAAGGGCCTGTCCAAGGCCCTGGCGCTGGAGGCCAAGCGTGTGCAGTTCACCCCGGACCTGTTGCCGGGCGACATCACGGGCAACCCCATGCTCCAGGATACGCCGGAAGGCCGGCGCTTTGTGTTCCAGCCGGGGCCCCTTTTCGCGAACCTGGTGCTGGCGGATGAGATCAACCGCGCCTCACCTAAGACGCAGTCGGCTCTGCTGGAGGCCATGCAGGAGCGTCGTGTGACGGTGATGGGAGAATCCCACCCGCTGCCACAGCCGTTTTTTGTGCTGGCCACGCAGAACCCCATCGAGCTGGAGGGCACCTATCCTCTGCCTGAGGCGCAGCTCGACCGGTTTCTTTTCAAGCTGGATGTGAAGAGCAACGATGCCGAAACGCTGGAGAAGATTGTGCTGCATCGCGAGATCGGCGTGGAGCCCACGGTGGAGACGGTGATGACCGCTGATTCATTGAACCATCTGCTGGACATGACCCGCCGCGTGTTCATGCCGCAGCCAGTCGCCAATTTTATTGCCCGCCTGGTCAAGGCCACGCATCCTGGCGAGCCTCACGCTGGCGGGGTGAAGTACGGAGCGAGCCCCCGTGCTGCCCTGGCCCTGGCCGCTGCCTCCAAGGCACGGGCGTTGATGGATCAACGTCTGAATGCCAGCTACGAAGATGTCCGTGCAGTGGCTCCGGCCGTGCTGCGTCACCGTTTGCTGCTCGACTATGGGGCCAAGCTGGAAGGGCTCACGCCGGACCTCATCGTGGCACGTCTGCTGGAGCAGGTGCCCGCGCAGGACAAGCCGCTGCCTACCAGTCTGAAGGCTGCCAAGATCTGACCTCGCCCGCCGCCATGCCCCGGCGGTGGGTTTGTGTGCTGTTTTTTTCATCATCGTGTTGGTCATGAGGGCGCATGATCCGCGCACTCCGTTTTACCCCGCTGCATTGTTTCCTATGATCCGCATCTTTCTGTGTTCCCTGCTGGCAGGAGGCCTGTTTTTGCCACTGTACGGCGGGACATCCTACTCGCCCGGAGTGGAGACCGGGGCCAACTTCCATGTGGAGGTGAAGTCCTGGCTGGAGACGTGTCCTCAGTACGGGCTGGTTCCGCTGGAGTTGCGCATTCGCAACGGCGACTCCCGGCCCCACACCTGGACCCTGCGGGCGGGCAACCTTTACGGTGGCGGCCTCTCGACCGAGGCGAAGCTCACAGTGGAGGCGGAATCCTCCGGGCGCGTCATGGTGTATGCCCCAGTCACACCGCCGACGGACAACTCCTACTACTACGGCAACCTCGGCATCACGGTGGAGGGCCCGGGCATCAACCGCCCCCAGGCGGGGAACTTGCACAGCCAGGGTTCGGCCTACCGCAGTAGCAGCACGGAGTTCATCGCGATGGGAAGGAAGCTCTCCACCAAAGGATGGAGCGGACTGCGCGGCAAGATCAATGGCGGTACCGGCAGTTCCAGCTCGAACAACGAACTCATCGGGAGTGAAGTGGATATGAAGGACGCGCCGGATGACTGGCGCGGGTACACGGGGCTGGCGCATCTGTGGCTGGACGCTGGGGAGTGGCAGGGGATTGACGCCAAGACCAAGGGAGCGATCCTCGACTGGGTCTCGCTCGGAGGCCGGCTCTATGTTTTGAACGCAGGTTCTGGAGGCAACTCGGTAAAAGAGCTGTTCCCCATGGTGAACGGGCCCGAGGAGCGCCCGGGCAAGATGCGGCACGGTGCAGGTCGGCTGGAGGTGCTGACGTGGGACGGGAACACTTTCCCACTGGATGAAGTGACAAAGCGTGTGAAGAGCGGGGGCGACCTCGGGAGCTGGAATCGGCTGGACGACTATGACCAGAGATGGCTCCTCAAGGAGAGGGTGGGCAAGCTCACGCTGAAATCGGGATTGATCTTCACCTTCATCCTGACCTTCGGGGTTCTCATTGGTCCGGTGAACTTGTTCTGGCTGGCGGGTGGGGCACGACGGCACAGGCTCTTCTGGACGACGCCGGCCATAGCTCTGGCGGGCAGTGCGCTGCTGGTCGCGCTGATGGTCCTGCAGGATGGTACGGGTGGATCGGGATCGCGACTGATTCTGGCCACGCTCATGCCGGACCAGAAGCGGATGACGATCTTGCAGGAGCAGGTGTCCCGTACGGGCGTGCTCATGGGCAGCACCTTCCCGGTCACGGAGCCGGTATGGATGATGCCCCTGGACATTGATGACGAGCATGTGCCCAATTTTGGCACCTCGAACCGCGTGGGTACTTTTGGCGATAATGGAGAATCCCGTTGGGGGGACTGGTACGCCAGCCGGTCTGTGCAGGGGCAGCTCATTCAGACGGTGCGGCCGACGCGGGCGGCGGTGGAGTTCCAGCCTGCGGTGGGAGACGCCACACCGGTGGTGTTGTCCAGCCTGGAGGTGCCTTTGAAGAAGATCTTCATTGTGGAGGAGGGGCCGCGTTTCTGGGTGGCGGATGATCTCGGCACCGGCGAAAAGAAGCCGCTGCGTGCCGCGACGGAGCAGGACTTCAGAGGCTGGATTCGGGAGAAGGTGGAGTCTGATGGTGGACCGATCGCTCAACAGGTGTTGGGGCCCGTCAAGGGACTGCCAGGCCGCATCTACGCTGAGGCGGCCGACGCTGAAAAGCTGGCCGTGCCCACGCTCAGCTCCATCCGCTGGAAAGACGACCGCCTGATCATCCTGGGCAACTACGTGAAGAAGCTCTAACTCACCCACCGGCAGAGCGGATGTTGTTGCCTCATGGAACCGCCGCCACGCCGACTCGATTCAACCCTTTCCTGTCTTCGCCATCATGGAAACTCCCGCTGCTGCCGCCCCCGCTGTCGAACCGCCGCAGTCTGCCCCGGCGGACGTTAGTTCGGCCCCGCCACCGCCACCCCTGCCGGAGACCCTGGTGGAGGTGCGGCATCTGCACCGGGTGTTTGACAACGTGCATGCGGTGAAGGATCTCAACTTTGACATCCATCGTGGGCAGGTGGTGGGGTTCATCGGTGCCAACGGGGCGGGCAAGACGACGACCATGCGCATCATGGCCACCCTGGACTCGCCCACCAGCGGCATGGTGCGGGTGGCTGGTGTGAATGTGATGGACCGTCCGGAGAAGGTGCGTCGTCTCATCGGCTGGATGCCGGACCACTACGGCACCTACTCCTGCATGACGGTGTATGAGTACCTTGACTTCTTCGCCCGCGCCTATGGTTTCAAGCGGGCCGAGCGCCGCGCCCGCGTGGAGGAGGTCATGGATTTTGCCGACCTGCTGGTGCTGGCGGACCGTCCCATGAACAAGCTCAGCAAGGGCATGGGGCAGCGTCTTTGTTTCGGCCGCATGCTGCTGCCTGATCCGGACTTCATGATCCTGGATGAACCGGCGGCGGGTCTGGATCCCAAAGCGCGCCTGGAGTTCAAAAACCTCGTCCGCCTCCTCGCCCAGCGCGGCAAGACTCTCTTCATCAGCAGCCACATCCTCAGTGAGCTGGGGGAGATGTGCGACACGCTGCTGTTCATCGACGGGGGCAAGCTCGTCTATCACGGGGCTGCGGAAACCCTCCGACGCGGTGCCGGCCGAGCCAGCAACGGCGACTCCCAACTGGTGGTGGACATCACCGTGCTCGGCAAGGTGGAGGAACTCCACCTCTGGGCCGGCATGAACCCCGGCTGGAGTCTGGTGGAACAACGCCGCGACGGCGCCCGCCTCGCCCTCGCCAGTGATGACCTCAACCTCCTCTCTGCGGGCCTGAAAAAAATGGTCAACGAAGGGATCCCCGTCGTGGAGTTCCACCGCGAGGTCCGACGGTTGGAGGATGCGTTTGTGGATATGCTGAAAAAACAGTAAGTCAGTGGGCAGTGGGCAGTGGGCAGTGGGCAGTGGGCAGTGGGCAGTGGGCAGTGGGCAGTTTTACCGTTGAAGATGATGAGTGCAGACGAAGTCAATAGTTCAAAGAAGATATTGAAAGTGGCTCGGTCCTATCGGGATTTGGAGCTCTATCGTCAGGCATTCTTGTTTCAGCAGGCAGTGTTCAAGGTGACCCAATCGTTCCCCAAGGAGGAGCGGTATTCACTGACGGATCAGGTAAGAAGAAGCTCACGGGCCGTTGGAGCCAACATTGCTGAAGCCTGGTCCAAGAGGCGGTATGAAGCCCACTTTTTGAGCAAGCTCACAGATGCCGATGGCGAGTTGCAAGAGACCCTCCACTGGCTGCGCACCGCCTACTCCTGCAAATACCTTTCCAAAGAAACGTGTGAAACCCTCGTCAACCAGGCTTCTGAATTGGGGCGCATCCTTGGTTCCATGATAACCAACCATCGCAGATTCTGCATCATGCCCCCGACGTCGGAACACTGACGCACTGGCAACTGCCCACTGCCCACTGAACTCCTCCCCCCTGACTCCCCATGTCCTCACCTGCCACAACAGCCCCTCTGAATACCCTCCCGCCTCCAGACTTTTCCGATTGGCTCAGTCCTATCTTGGTCAAAGAACTCCGGCAGGGGTTGAAGACGAAGGCGTTTATTGCCATCTTCATTCTGGTGCAGGTGGTCATGACGTTGCTGGTGGGCATGCAGCTGCTGGCGCTGGCCAACGGGGCTTCGCGAGGCGCGATGGTGGGCTTCGACGGATTCTTCTGGGCCTTTGTCTGGATTCCTCTGCTGGTGCTGATGCCGGCGCGGGGGCTGTTGGCGGTGAGTGATGAGGTGAAGGCGAACACGCTGGACCTTGTGCAGCTCACCCGGATGAGTGCCTTCCGCATTGTGCTGGGGAAGTGGGTGGCGCTGGTGGCGCAGTCGTTGTTGCTGGTGGCGGCGGTGCTGCCCTATGCGGTGCTGCGTTACTTCTTCGGCCAGGTGAACGTGGTGGATGATCTGACGGTCATCGCCGTCATGGTGGCGGTTTCTTTTGTGTTCACGGCCTTCGCCGTGGCGCTCTCCAGTGCGCCCATGGTGTTTCGCATCATCGCCCTGGTGGTGTTTCTGCCCTTTATGTTTTCCGTCGGCATCAGCAGCCTGTTTGCCAACCGCCTTGGATTCATGGGCATGTCAGGCAGTGCGCCTTCGGTCTGGTTGATCGTCACGGTGGTGGGGCTCTATGTGTACCTGCTGCTGGAGATTGCGGCCACCCGGATTGCCCCAGTTTCCGAGAACCATTCGGCGCGGAAGCGTCTGACGGCCCTGGGCATGGCGGTGGTGGCCAATGTGCTGGCCTACACGGCGGATGAAGATGTGTCTGGCTTGTGGTTTCTGCTGTGCACCCCCATCTGGGGATGGATTATCCTGGAGGCGCTGTGTGAGCACACGGTGCGCCTGCCCAGCCTGTATTCGTCGTGGGCACGGCGGGGGCTTATGGGCCGGATTGCGGGCCGGGTGCTTTATCCGGGTTGGGCGACAGCCCTGCTCTTCACGGGCATCCTGTACATCGCCCAGTTCAATGCGGTGTATCAGATCTCGCAGCAGGCCGGGTCCGGCCTGACCGATCTGAAGCAGATGGAGCTGATCGTCACCTTTGTGCTGATCTATGCCTCGGCCATCGCCCCGTTGCCGGTGTTGCTCCTGTTCCCGCGCGTGCGCCAGCCGATCTGGTTGTATGTGCTGATTCAGGCGCTCTTTGGCCTGCTGTTTGCCATTGCCTCCATTGTGGCGGGCACTCCTGGGGTGACCAAGGAAGCGGCCTACCGTTGGCTGGCCCCGTTCCCCCCCAGTGCTCTGTTCGCGTTCATGGAGGGGGGCACAGATGGCACACCGCTGGACTTCTATTTCAAGGTGACGCTGGCGGTGGTGGTCGTGTTGGTGGGTTATCTGGGCTTCCGCATGATCAAGGAGTTTCGCGCCATCTCAGGCCTGGAAGATCAATCACGGCCTGATGGCGAGGACCGCGTCACCCCAGCCTCACAGTCATCCTCATGAGCACGGCATCACCCCAGATGGATCTGATGGCGGCGGACTTTCGGTCCCCAGCACTCGCGTCTGTGCACCAGCGGATGAAGGGCGCGGCGGCTGTGGCCCGGCTCCCTTTGCGCAGTGGTCACTGGAGCGGGGTGGCGGGCAGCGTGCTGGGGCAGGGTACGGGGAGCTCCATCGACTTTCAGGACCAGCGTCCCTACATCCCTGGGGATGACCCGCGCCACATCAACTGGCAGGCCTATGCGCGCACGGGGAACTACACCATGAAGCTCTACCGTCAGGAGGTGACGCCCAAGGTGGACCTGCTGCTGGACTTGAGCGCCTCCATGTTCCTCACGCCTGCCAAGGCGATGCGTACCTGGGAACTGGTGTACTTCTGCCTGGAAAGCGCCCTGCGGCTGGGTGCGGCGGTGCGGATTCACGCACTGGGCCGGGATGCGGTGGACGTGCCGCTCGAGCGGGCGCTGGCGCATGACTGGCCCGGTGGCGAAGTTTCAACGAACCCCAATGTCAAAGCCGATGTCGCAGGGATGTTGGAGCGGTGCCCGCTCCGCGCAGGATCTCTGCGGGTGCTGGTGAGCGATCTGCTGAGCGAGACCCCGCCGGAGCGGATGATGAACGCCCTACTGCATGGGAAGGGGCGGGCGCTGGTGTTTGCCCCTTTCTGCATTGAGGAGGCTCATCCGGCCTGGGACGGCAACATCGAGTTCGAAGAGTGCGAGTCGGCCCTTCGCGACAAGCGGCGCGTGGACAAGGACATCCTCGTCCGCTACCTCCGGGCGTACCAGATGCACTTCTCCCTCTGGCGTGAGCAGGCCGTGCGCCGTGGGGCGGGCCTGGCCAGGGTGGCGGCAGAGCCTCCCTTCCTGGTTGCCCTCCGGGCGGAGGCACTGAGCGCGGGTGTGGTGGAAATGGGCTGACCCGGACGCGGAGTTGATGTTGAATGAAACTTGATCGTCTCCGCCTCGGGTGCCGCCCGAATCGGCTCCATCGTAACCTTCTCTGAATCCTACTAATCCCACTTTTCTCATCCACATGAAACTGATCCACTTCACCGCAGCCGTCCTCCTGACCGTTGCACTGTCCTCCTGCAACAAGAAAACGGGAACCCAAGGCGACAGCACCGGCGCTGTTGTGCCTGCTGAGGACGGCCCCAGTTGCACGACTGGCGCTGGCGCGGCCCGCAGCCGCATGATCACTGGTGAAGACACCAAGGAAGCGGGGAGCGAGAAGGAGAAGCCTGCGGAGGGCGGCAGCCGCCTGAAAGAAGCGGCCCCCAATGCGCCTGCCAAGCTGGGCAGCACCGGAACCGAAGACAGCTCCGGTCCTGTCCCGGGTGAAAGCAAGGAGGTGGAGTTCGAGGTGAAAACCAAGGGCAATGATGACGCCACCCGGGCTGCCCTGGACAAGATCCTGGACAAGACCCCGACTGTGAAGCCCTGATGTGACCCTGGTGACCGACCGTTGATCCGCCCCCATGCGACTGCTCCTCGCCAATCCTGCCGGCCTCTGGGCCCTCCTGGCCATCCCGGCTGTGTTGGTCATCCACTTCCTTCAGGAGCGCTCCCGGCGGCTGCGCGTGAGCACGCTCTTCCTCCTGGAAAGAGTGAGGCCGGAGAGCACGGGCGGGGCCAAGTTTGAGCGGCTGCGGAACTCGGTGCCTCTCTGGCTCCAGCTCCTGGCGGCGCTCATCTTGACCTGGCTGCTGGTGGAGCCCCGCTGGATCAAGGAAGACTCCCGCCAGACGGTGGTGGTGGTGCTGGACAGCTCCGTCTCCATGGAGGCGTTCAAGGAGCCAACGCGTGAGCTGCTGGCAGAAAAACTGCGGGGCTGGAGCCGGGCGGCAGCGCGGACGGAATGGCACCTGCTGGAGACGGATGTGCGCAAGCCCACTCTCTACACCGGGGCGGAGCTGGCCGGAGTGCTGCGGGCGTATGATGGCTGGAAGCCTGTGCTGGGCACTCACCGGCCGGATGAAGCCCTGCAAGTGGGCTCGGGTTTGGTGAAAGAACATGGCATCGTCATCTTTGTGACGGATCGCAAAGTGGACGTGGCTGCCGGAGTGGCGGTGCTCTCTGCGGGAGAGGAGATTGAGAACGTTGGCTGGGCCGGGGTGGAGACGACTCTGGTCAAGCCGGGGGTTGCCGACTCAGGCGTGAAGTGGTCGGTGCTGGTACGCAACTATGGCAAAGCACCGCAGACCCGCCAGTGGTGGGTGGAGCAGGAGGGGGGCACGGAGCCGAAGCGCTCCAGTCTGACCTTGGCCCCAGGACAGACCGGAGAACTGGGCGGCGAGCTGCCGCCGGGCGTGGATCGGGCCACGCTGGTGCTGAGCGGAGACCAGTTCACCTGGGATGATCGCATGCCCTTGCAACGCCCCGTGGAACGGGTGGTGAATCTTGCGTTTGAGGCGGGTTCGGCCCCTGGGGCGGTGCTCAAGAAGATGATGCAGGCGTTGGATGGCGTGGCCGTGACGCCCGTCACCCAAGCACCTGACCTCACGGTGGCGGAACTGGGCAACCCGGTGAACACGGATGCGGTGCAGATTCTGGGGGGCGGAGGCGAGAATCTGCCGCTGGACGGCAGCTACACCGTGGCGGAGGACCATCCGCTCACCCGGGACCTCAACTGGATGAGCCTGTTGACTCCTCGTCCCATGGAGCTGGGCCTGACAGACCGGGACGAACCGTTGCTCTGGAAGGGCGGGCGCCCGCTGGCCCTGCTCCGGCATGACCTCACCGCCACCGGCACGCCAGTGCGTCGCCTGCTCCTGGCCTGGGACCTCTCCCAGTCGAATGCCGCCCGGCACCCGGCGTTGCTCGTGATGCTGCATCGTTATGTGGAGCAGTTGCGCCGGGCGAAGCGCGAGCCGTGGGCAGGCAACTTCGAAGCGGGTCAGAATCTGGATGTGCCTCCGCCGCTGGCCGCTTCTGGGGCAGCCCCGGCTGCGCTCACGCTGCGTCGCGATGATGGCACTCGCGCAGAGTTCACGGGGCGCGTTCCGGATGGAGTCGGCTTCTTTGACCTGAAGGAAGGTGGTAAAACCATGATCCGTGGGGCCATTCATTTTGCCGACACTCGTGAAGCAGATTTCCGTGAGGCCGCTCCGCTGGATACAGTGGATGCGCGGCGCTGGGAGGCCGCCCTCAAACAAACGGAGGCCGATCCGCTGACGGGCCTGTGGGTGCTGCTGGTGCTCGGCTGTCTGCTGGGGGCCTGGGGCTGGCGGTCCGGCCCGGCGCGTGCGTCTGCCGGCTCCATCGTCGCCGCCCGAAGCTGAGCGGCGTGTCTGTTTCCTGAAACTCTGAATTTCTCATGCGTCTCCTTTCCCCTGAATGGTTGCTTCTCATCCCCGTGCTGGCGGTGGCGGGGTGGTTCTGGCGTGGACTGAAGCTGGCGCGGCCGTTGCGTGTGCTTTGTCTCCTGGTCGTGACCGCTCTGCTGGTGCAGCCGCAGGTGCGCAAGCAAAGTGATGCGCTGGACCTCTGGGTGCTGGTGGACCAGTCGGAGTCGGCGGGCGATCTGTTGGGCCCCAGAATCTCGGAGTGGGAGACCATTCTGGAGAAGTCCCGTCGCCCGTCTGACCGGCTCCACTTTGTGGACTTTGCAGGGGAGGCGGTGACTCGTGGAGCGCAGATTCGCGCGGGCTCCGGCACCCAGTATGCGGGCCCTCGTGGGGCCACGCGGCTGAAGTCGGCAGCTTCCTATACCCTGGCGCAGATCCCAGAGAGCCGGGCCAGTCGCCTGCTGGTGCTGACTGACGGTTTCAGTACGGAGCCTCTGGACGGCCTGGCCGAGCGCCTGCGTGAGCAGAGGGTGCCGCTTGACTACCGCCTCGCGGCCCAGAGCACCGTGGGGGACTGGCGCATTGCCGCGCTGGCCCTGCCGCGTCGCGTCCAGTTGCGTGAGGCCTTCCTGGCTGAGGTGGTGGTGCTGGGGGATCGCGATGGCAAGATCCCGGTGGAACTGACCCGGAACAACCAGAGCATTGGCCGGCGGGAAGTGGAGGTCATCAATGGCGTGGGACGTCTCCGCTTCACTGATCGTCTCGGCGTGGCAGGGGCCTTTCACTATGAGGCCCGGCTCATGGCGGCGGATGATGCGGTGGCAGGAAACAATGCGGCCTCCCAGTGGGTGGAGGTGCAGGGCGGCCCGCGCGTGGTGCTGGCGACTGCGTATGAGAATGACCCCCTGGCCCAGGCGCTCCGGGCCCAGGGGTTCGAGGTTGAAGCCATCACCGATCTGGGCCTGCTCAATGTGGGCACGCTCACCGGGACCAAGGTGGTGGTGCTCAACAACGTGCCCGCCTACCGCCTGGATCCTCGGTTCACCAAGGCCCTGGATTTCTTTGTCAACCATCAGGGCGGCGGTCTGGCGATGGTCGGCGGCAAGCACAGCTTCGCCGCGGGTGGCTATTTTGGATCCCCGGTGGAGCCGCTGCTGCCGGTGAGCATGGAGTTGAAACAGGAGCACCGGAAGCTGGCGGTGGCCATGGCCATTGTCATGGATCGTTCTGGCAGCATGTCGATGACGGCCCCCGGCACCTCCCTGGTGAAGATGCAACTGGCCAACGAAGGCGCGGCACGCGGCATCGAACTGCTGGGGGACAGTGACATGGCCTGTGTCTATGCCGTGGACAGTGAGCCGCATGAAGTGAGTCCGTTGGTGGCGGTGGGGAGCAATCGTGGCACACTCCAGAATGCCGTGCGTCGCGTGGAGAGCACGGGCGGGGGCATCTATGTTTACCAGGGACTGAAGCGGGCCTGGGCTGAGCTGGAAAAGGCAAAGGTGGGACAGCGCCACATCATCCTGTTCGCGGATGCGGCAGATGCTGAGGAGCCCGGCGAATACAAGGCCCTGCTGGAGAAGATGAGCAAGGAGAAGGGGACGGTAAGCGTCATTGGTCTGGGCACGGAGAAAGACAGTGACGCGGATTTCCTGAAGGATGTGGCGCTGCGCGGCAATGGGCGCATCTTCTTTAACTCCGACCCGAAGGAACTGCCCGCCCTCTTTGCGCAGGAGACGGTGGCCGTGGCGCGTTCAGCCTTCATCGAGGAGCCCATTGATCTGAAGGGTACCCCGGGTTGGATGGAGATGGCCTCGGGCAATCTGGAATGGCTGTCCAAGGTGGACGGCTACAACCTGAGCTATCTGCGGCCGGGGGCGACCCAAGCCGCCGTGAGTGGGGATGAGTACGCCGCGCCGCTGGTGGCCTTCTGGCAGCGGGGGGCGGGGCGGGTGGCTACGGTATCGTTTCCCCTGGGGGGCGATTTCTCGGCCACGACGCGGAGCTGGCCGGGTTACGGTGGGTTTGCCCAGAGCCTGGCCCGTTGGCTGATGGGGGAGACCGTGCCGCCTGGGGTGGGGCTGCGCACGGCTCTGGAAGGCAGCAAGCTGAGGGCCGATCTGTTCTATGATGAGAGCTGGAATCAGCGCATCGCCGCGCATGCGCCGGAGCTGGTCCTGGTTCAAGGGGATGACATCCAGGCGGCCCCGGCAGAGTGGGAGCGTCTGGCCCCGGGACACTACCGGGCGACGGTGGAGTTGGTGCCTGGAACCTATCTGCGTGGGGCGGTGAAGATCGGCGATGCAGCGTTCGCCTTCGGTCCCGTGAATGCCGTCACGAATCCCGAATGGAGCTTTGATCGCAAGCGGCTTGATGAACTGAAGTCCGTGAGCGCCCGCAGTGGTGGGGCGGAGCGGGTGGACCTGAGCGATGTGTGGAATGCGCCGCGCCCCCCGGCATGGAAGGATTTCCAGAGATGGCTGGCAGTGGCTCTCGTGCTGGTCCTGCTGCTGGAGGCCTGGCAGACGCGGACGGGGTGGGGAGTGGGATGGTTCAAGCGGGCAGACAAGCAGGCGCCCGAAGCCGTGTCTTGAAGTGTCGATCGCAAGGAATTGTGTTTTACCACGCATGCCTGTAGGCTGCGATCTCCATGAAGCGTTCTTTTTCCCCTTTGGTTTTCGCCGGTCTTGTTGCCGTGGCCTCGCTGGGCATGGTGGGCTGCAACAGCCGGTTTGAGGTGAATGACAATGTCAGCAACACGGTGCCGACAGCAGAGGCGAAGGCCCGGCTGGAGACGTTCATGAAGGAGGAGCTGGAACGTCTCTCCAAAGGCCCCGGTGCCGATCTGTCAGTCATCAAGGCCTGGTGTACCGTGGAGCTGGCCCATCTGCTGGAGGTTGAGGAAGCCCGCGGCAAGGCCTATGGCGAAGGCTTCGCCGCCGCCAAGGGTGACCCCGCCCATGTGGAGAAGCCACCGTTTGCCGATTCAGGTTATTTCATCAGTGCCACGATGGAGGGTGAGATGAGCGCGGCGGTGACGGAGGCGGAGGTGGCCAGCAAGGGGGAGGACAGGAGTCGGGCGCGCTTTGAGGTGAAGTTTACGTCCAGGGCGGATGGCAAGAGTTATGACCAGGGCCAGGAAGTGGTGGTCATGGCTCAGGAGAACGGAGCTTGGAGGATTGCCGAGGTGGAGTTCTCGGATGGCATGACGCTGACGAAGATGCTGAAGCGGCCAACGTACATGGAGCTGCCGGCTGAGGGGGCGAAGTGACCCAAAGTAGTCACAGGCTTCAGCCTGTTCAGGTGCGTGGCGGATGTGGTGCGTCGCCCGACCGCCGCAACTCCTTCGGAGTAGGAGTCATCGTTTCATGCACCCAACGTAGACTCGGTGGAAGCTCGTCAACGTTGGGCTTGTAGCCGCATCCTCTTCGAGGAACAATGACAAATGCCAGCGAACGATCCTCTGGAGCGTCGCGATAGGTGTAGTCCGATGGTCCCCATCGGCTCAGTCGCTGCGGGGATGTACAATCAAATGCCGAAGGACGGCAGTGGACCTTATGGTGTTGGCCTATGCCATCCCTTCGCTCCCCAACCGACGGGGACCGTCGGACTACAACGACTGATACAACGCATCAATGCGCTGCAGATCCAGTCCTGCGGGTGCGGTTTCGAGCAGTCGTTTCAGGTCCTCTTTGGCTCCGGGGCTGTCGCCGGTCTTCATGCGGGTGAAGGCGCGGTTCAAACGTTCGCCGGGTGAATCGGGCTCCAGGGCGAGGATCAGATCCAGATAGGGCAGGGACAGCTCCGGTTTCTTGGCGAAACTGGTCAGGTTGTAGAGCAGTCGCAAAATCATGGCCCTCGGCGTGGCAGGCTCCCGCTGGGCTTCGCTGACCACCTGCCCTGTGGTCTGGATGATGAACCGCTCGGCTTCGGAAGGTTGGAGGAATTTACCCCCGTCAAACACGTCGATGTAGGTCACCACCTTCTCGCCGCCAAACTGCTCGCGGTAGGCGACCATGAAACGTCCCGGGAGGGAGACGCCATAGACATCCGTGAGGCCAAGCTGACGGGAAAGTTCGAGGAATACAATGGACAGTGTGATGGGGATTCCTTCGCGGTCATCCAGCACCTGGTTGAGGTAGCTGTTGGAGAGGTCGTCGATGGCATCGCTGCGGGACCCGTGAAAACCGTTTTCCTTGAAGAGGTATTGCGCGAGCCGGGCCGCGGCCTTGGAGGTGGAGCCGGAGGTGATCTCGGGATCCTTCTTCAGCTCATTGGCCATGCGCTCCACGGCACGCAAGTAGGCATCGGTGTCCAGCTCGGCGTTGTCATGTCGCGCGACCAGCAGGGCGGCTCGCATCAGCTCGGTCTGGTCAGCGGGGCGTTGCAGCACTTTCACCAGTTCCTCCGCGGTGTTGCGGCGATGCACCTCCCGCCCGAGCTTGCGCAGCGTGGCGGCCTGCTCCTCCAAGGTCTTGGCGCGCTGCTCCAGCAGACTGCGGGAAGCGGCAGGCTCGGCCAGGAGCTTTTCCATCGTCTTGTCCTTGGGCCCCTTGTGCGCGAGGTAGTCGGTGAGTTCAGCGTTGAGCTGCAAGGCGAGCTGGTCAGAGATCTGGTTGTGTGAGACCTTTTCCCCGACCTGGAAATGTTTGAAGCAGGCCTTCGTCTGGCGGAACTTGCAGAGGCCCACCCGGCCGCCACGCAGTCCGGTGTCCTGCTGCTCCGTCACCAGGGTGTCATTCACGAAGCACTGGATCTTGTTCTCATCCACCCGCACCCGGAGCGTGTTCCAGTCCCCGGAACGGTAGGCAGGGCTGGCGGCATCGCTGAGGATGGACCACGAGAAGACATCGGGTCCATTGAACCTGGTGAGGCGCAGTTTTCCAGCGCTGGGGTAGAAGCCGTAGTGCACATCTTTGCCGTCTGCGCAGAAACTCAGTCCTGCTGCTCCGCTCTCTTCATCCAGCTTTACGGTGACGCTGGCTTCAAACGGCGTGGCAGGCGGATTTTCTTTGCTGAGGCACAGTGAGCGGCCCCCAAAACCTTCACCGGATCCGTCCACCTGGATGACTCCTGCGTGCTGGGTCCAGCTGGCTCCTTGCAGTGGTTCCCAGAGCCGGTCGTCCAGGCGGCCGATGGTGAGCCAGCGCTGCATGGGGATGGGGTTGGGCTTTTCCAGAAGGAGCCGCAGGTCATTCACCGAGTGGGCAAAGCCCAGATTGTTCGTGACGGCGCTCTTGAGCGTGATCACGCCCTGTACTTCGCCCTTGAGGTTGAGCAGGGGCCCGCCGCTGTTGCCCTCTTCGATCGGGATGGCGATCTGGATCATGTTGGACCCTTCCACCTCCCGGAGGGCAGAGATCACGCCCTCCACCACGCTGAATTCCAGTCCTTGGGGATTGCCCAGAGCGACCACAGGTTGGCCCTGTTTGATCGAGTCGGAGTCGCCCAAGGGCAGCGCGGTGAGGTCTTTCTTGCCGATGCGGATGATGGCGAGGTCTAGGGTGGGGTCGGTGGCATGCACCTCCGTGACCTCGTGCATGGAGCCATCGGAGAGCTGTACCTTGATGCGGCGGGCGTTCCCGATGACGTGCAGATTCGTGGCGATGAGGCCATCCGTACTGATGATGAACCCGGTGCCCAGCGCCTCCTGACTGCCTCCGCGGCCGATCTGGGTGACTGTGACCAACGAGGGGCGAGCCGCCACGGTGAGCTCCTCCACGGAGTGGGCGTGCGTGCCTGCGGCCGAGTCGGCCTTGGGCTTGGGTTTGGCCAAAACCAGGCCGCTGCCGAGGGCCAGCCACAGCGCAGTGAAAAGCAACGGGCGCATGATAAAGAAGATGTAGCAAGTTTCGCGCAGGGTGGACAGGGAAATTTCCCCTTGCAGGAGACGGTTTGGAAGTAACCCCGGAAACTCGCCAGGGCAGCAGAATTCAACGTTCCGGCCGGGGGCATTCTTATGCCTGACCTTGCCGGGCGTCAGCAATCTGGCGGAGCAGGCGGTCACGCTGGGCCTGGTATTCCGCTTTCGCGGACTCCATTCCTTGGGCTTTCTGGAAGTTGGAGAAGAGCTGATAGGCAATGAAACCTGCCACCACCAGCCCGAAGATGGGGAACACTGCCGGAGCCCCCATGGAGGTGGCGGTGCTGATCCAAAAAATCAGGAACGGGATGCCGATCACCGCCCCGATCACCGCTCCCGCGGGGCTGGGTGGGCTCCGGTGGCCGTTTTTCCCTGAGACGTAAAAGGTCTCCCGGTGGTCTGTCCATTCGCGATCGAGGCGCTCCAACTCGTTTTGGAGTTCGATCACCTTCAGGTTTCCCGCCATCTGGCTCGTGGTGGCCGCGATCTGCTCAATGACCTCCGTGTAGGCGGCCGAGCCGGTCTGTTTCACCGCGAGCTGGCTGTGGCAGAACTGGCAGGTGACAAACCGGGTGGCGGGGCCGACTTCGAGAGGGGCTCCACAGTGATTGCAGCGCAGGGCGACCGTTTCCACGGGGACAGGGTAGGTGGGGGGGCGGGGTGTGGAAAGGGGATTTTTGGGTGTCAGTGCGTCAGTGCGTCAGTGCGTCAGTGCGTCAGTGCGTCAGTGCGTCAGTGCGTCAGTGCGTCAGTGCGTCAGTGCGTCAGTGCGTCAGTGCGTCAGTGCGTCAGTTTTTGGGTTCGAGGTAAGTTGTAGACATGGAGGGGGGCGCTGGGTGGAGGTATCCTGACCGCGTAAACGCGGAACTCCAACCCTGCTGGCGGGAGCGGAGAGGGTTGGAGTACCGACTTTAGTCGGCTCAGTGGGGCTGTAGGTCGCCGCTCCTGTGGCGGAGACTTTTCATCAATTCCCGTACCCCGTGGAGATCGTGATTTCCAGGGTGGCGTTCTTAACATCGGTCAGTACTTCGTTGATCAAGTGGACGCTTCCCAAGTGGGTGTCAACTTTGGGGCCTTCTTCGGAGTTGGCGATGACATTGCCAGAGGGATCCAGCAGCCGGGCAGAGTCAAAGTTTGCACCAATGACATGGAATCCAGTACCCTTGATATCGCCGCCGAGGAAGATCATCACATTCCACTGCGTGAGCACGGGATGGTCGATGGGCGTGTTCCATTGGCCAGAGCTCCAGGGGACCTGGATGGTTTCGTGCTGAGGTTCAGCGACGAACTGAAAATCTGCGACCAAGCTAACAATGCTGCCGTCAGCAGCGAGGCCCCAATAGCAAGGTGACTCGCCGGAAGTATCGCCAGCATTTACACAGATTGCGTCTGGATTCTCCGGCGGTGTTGACCTCAAATGCATGGTCCGGTGCGTCTCAGTGATGTTCTTTCTTATCGGTTCGAGGTACGAGAGATTGAAAAGACGTTCTTTCTCTCTTTTCTCCAGTGACATCATGGCCCCGGCATCCACAAAGGCGAGATTCATATAGGCTATCTGCGTGTGGTGAGCGCCTCCGTTCACAGTTGGGGCTGGCACCCATGTGGCGACTTCGCGGTCGGGTTGGAAAACGACACGCGCGGCAGCTCCGTACCCATGGGCGATGGCGAGCTCTACGGGATAATCACCTGGCACAACTGAGCGGCTCAAGGGAAGGAAGTCATCATTGTCTCTCCCTAGGTCACAAACTCCAATGATACCGGAGGGCAGATGAAGAAGGCCAGCGGATGCCACCTTCAATGGGGTTTCGAGACCCATGACTCTGATCACCCGGTTGTCTTCAAAAAGCCGACCGCAATTTGGGCTGATGCCGGGCGGCAAATCTGGCAGGGGAGCATCGGGTTTCACCATCGCCAGGACTTGGTTCTTGAGCGAGTCCGAGAACAATCGCTCGCCTTCCGGCGCATAGAAGGGTGATACCTTGGTGATCCGCCAGTCGTTGCCCACGTGTTTCAACTCATACTCATAGAAGGCAGGAAAATGTTCGGCGTTCTCCGTTTCTATGACCGCGGAATCGATTTCTGCGCTGACATTGATGATGCATTCGTGCGCTGAATGGTGGGGAGGCTGGCTCCAGGAGAAGCCGAAGCCGAATTCATCTTTTGGGGCATCAGGGGTGAAGTGACGTTGGTGCACCTCTTTGCAGGCCTCGTTCCATTTCTGGAACGCCACCGGGTCGTAGTCAAAGGGTCCGCTGCCCATGGAGTCCCTGGCTGCAAGCCATTGGAGATACAAGTCGGAAATGTAGGCGCGGACGCGGGCCTCGGGGCTTTCGAAAATAGGGTCTGCCATAGCGAGGTGGGTGGTGAGTCAGTCGGGGGCGAGATGCTTGTGCTCGGGGCCAGGAGCCTGACCGCGTAAACGCGGAACTCCAACCCTACTGGCGGGAACGGAGAGGGTTGGAGTTCCGCCTTTAGGCGGCTCAGGGAGAGAGTGAGATTGTCCAGCGGGTGCTAGTGGCCGCTCACACCGGATACTCCCACGGCCCGCGATAGGCGCGGCTGAGGAGCTTGTTGGCCTCGGCGTCGCCGGGGATCACTTCTTTTTCACCGTCCCAGGCAATGCTGCGGCCGAGCTTGTAGGAGAGCATGCCCAGGAGGGGCAGGCAGGAGGAGCGGTGGGCGCTTTCGATGCCGGCGACGGGCTCGCGCTTCTGCTCGATGGAATCGAGGAAGTCGGCCCAGAGGAGGGCGATGTTGTGACCGTCGGGCTCCTGGAGCTGGTGATCGCCGTGGGCACCGGCGTCCTTGCTGTTGGCCGGGTAGAAGGTCCAGCCATCCCGCCAGCCGATGTGGAGCACGCCTTTCTCGCCGAAGAAGCGGGTGCCGATGGGGTGCTTCTCGTCGCCGCTGCCGGCGAATTTGCGGTGCTCCCAGGTGGCGGTGAACTGCTCGAACTGGAAGACGGCGACCTGGTGGTCAGGGGCGTCGCTGGTCTGCTGTTTGTCTGTCAGCACGATGGGGCCGGCCACAGGGCGGCCGCCGGTGCAATAGACGCTCTTGGGTGCCTTCTCATCGGTCCAGAGGAGCACTTGATCCAGCCAGTGCACGCCCCAGTCGGCCATGGTGCCGTTGGCAAAGTCGAGGAAATTACGCCAGCCGCCGGGGTGGATCTTGGTGTTGAAGGGCCGCAGCGGGGCAGGGCCGCAGTACATGTCCCAGTCCATGCCGTCGGGTGGCTCGCTGTTGGGCTTGGGCACCTCTGGCCCCCCCTTGCCTGCGACGAGGCATCGCACTTCGCCGATCTTGCCCAGGGCTCCGCTCTTGAGGAACTTTATGGCCTCCACATGATGGGGGCCGATGCGGCGGTGCAGGCCCACCTGCACCTTCACCCCGGCGTCCCGGGCGGCCCGCACCATGGCGGAGCTTTCCTTCACTGTGTGGCCAGTGGGCTTCTCCACATAGATGTGCGCGCCCGCCATTGCGGCGGCAATGCTCTGCAGGGCGTGCCAGTGGTCCGGGGTGGCGATGATGACCACCTCTGGCTTCTCCTTGTCCAGCAGTTCGCGGTAGTCCTTGTAGGTCTTGGGTTCCTTGCCGGAATCGATGGCCACATCCCCTGCGGCGTTGGTGAGGACGTTCTCATCCACATCGCAAAGCGCGACCACATCAATGCGCTTGGAGGCCATGGCCTCCCGCAGGATATTCATGCCCCACCAGCCCGAGCCGATGAGCGCGGTGCGGTATCTCTTGTCCGACTTCTGCCCCAGCAGGGGAATGGCACCGAAGGCGGCCGAGGCTGCGGCGGCGGATTGGAGGAAATGACGGCGTTGCATGAGGGACAAACCAGAGGAGGAAGGCGAATGCGAGAAACGAGGGGATTAACCGGGGAACTTCATCTTCTTCCACCAGGCTTCCAGCTCATCGGCACCGAAGTCGGCCAGGATATGGCCATCGACATCGATGCTGGGGGCTTTGCTTTGACCGGTGAGTTCATGCATCTCGGCACGGGCTTCGCGATCACTGGTGACGTCGAGCACTTCGTATTTCACGTTGTGGTCTTCGAGCCAGTCGATGGCTTCGTCACACCAAGGGCAGCCGGGTTTGATGAAAAGGCGGATACTCATTTGAAGAAAGGATGCGGGAAATAAAGGGGGGATGGGGGTCAGCCTTTCACGTCCAGGCAGACCACGTCGCCGGCGGCGTTGCGGCAGTAGATGCGGCCGTTGGCCAGCACAGGCACGGTCCAGCAGCGTCCGCTCAGCACCTGGGCGCGGGAGAGGGGCTTGAAGGCGTCCTTGGAAGCCTCGGCGATGATGAGCTCGCCTTTTTCGCTGAGCACGATGAGCTTCCCGTCCGCCACGGTGACGGACCCGGCTCCCGCGCTCTTCTCTGACCACTTCTCCGTGCCGGTGCTGAACTCGATGCACTTCAGCGAGGCGTCCTTGCCTTCATTGCCATCGATGCCGTAGAGATGCCCGTCGATCAGTACGGAGGGGTTCATCTGATTGCGCATCACGCGGCTCTGCCAGACGACGTCGGCATTGCTGCCGGCGGTCTCGAGGAGGGCAGCCCCCTTGTTGTAGCCCGAGGAAATAAACACCAGATCCCCCTGCGCGACCGGGTCGGCGGCATTCACGCCATAGCTGGTGTTCCACGGGTGCTCCCAGAGCTTCTGCCCATTCGCCGGGTCCACGGCCACGTAGGAACGTCCAGAGCCAAGGATGACCTCAGTCTTGCCGTTGCGCTCAATGGGATAAGGGGTGGAGTAGCCCGCGTTCCGGTCATCCGATTCCCACACGATCTTGCCGGAGGTTTTCTCCAGAGCCAGCCCGCCCTGGCCAACATTGAGGATGAGCAGATTCTTCCACACGAGAGGCGAGCCGCCAAAACCCCAGTCAGGGATGCGGGCGTCGGTCTCCTTTTGCACATTCTTGGACCAGACGATCTTGCCGGTGGCGGCTTCGAAACAGAAGACGTCCCCCCAGCGGCTCAGTTGATAGAGCTTGTCGCCATCGACGGCAGGCGTGCCGGTGGTCCCGCCTTCGAAATACTTGTCACCCAGATCGGCGTCGTAGGCGTGCTTCCAGATCTCCTTGCCTGTCGTCGCGTCGAAGCAGAAGACGGTGTCTTTGTTGTCGGCATTTCCCGTGGTGTAAACTTTGCCATGGGCCACCGTGAAGGAGGCGAAACCGGTGCCGACGTTGGCTTTCCAGAGGACCTTGGGAGCGGTGCTCCACCGGGCGTTCCAACCGCTCTCGGCGGAGATGCCATTGCGATTCGGGCCACGCCATTGCGGCCAGTCGGCAGCAAGAGCAGCCTGGGCGCAGAGGGCGGTGGCGAGACAGAGGGAGGTAGAGAAGGGGTTCATGGGGGGATCGATAGGGGCCCCGCCGACGGCGGGCGGTTGATTACGCTACGTTCCAGACGGGACTCCCGCAGGCATCCATTGCCTCACGGTTTCACGACTTTCACCAGATGGGTCTTGGTGCGGAAGAAGAGGGCGCCATCGGCCACGGCGGGCGAGGCGGTGACGGGTTCATTGAACTTGTTGCGGGCCAATACCTTGAACTCGGGGCTCGGCGCGATGACCGTGGCGTCACCCGTATCACTCACGAAGTAGATGCGCTCCTTGGTGGCGATGGGCGCGGCGACGAATTTGCCGGGAGAGATGCGCTCACTCCAGACATCGGCACCATCCTGCAGGTTCACGCAGACGCCCACGCCTGCGCCGGTGGCCTGGAAGATATGGCCATTCACGAGCACGGGTGTGGAGAGGGTGGCGTTGCGCTTCTCACGATCCCAGAGCACGTGACTCTCTGTAATGTCACCCTTGGCCGTATCATCCAGCTTCACCGCCATGAGGTGGGCGCGCTCCGAGCCGGTGTTGATGTAGGCGATGTTGCCCAAGGAGAGGGGGCGGGCGGAGGCGTTGAACTCCTTGTGTCGGATGGTCCAGAGTTCCTTGCCGGTGTTCAGGTCATAGCCAAAGGCGGCACGGGAGCCAACGGAGAGCAGTTGGAGCGTGTTGCCCACTTTCATGACGGAGGGCGTGCCATAGGCCTTGCGCAGGTCACCGTCACGGGTGGGCTTGCCTTCTTTGTCGAGGTCGCCGTAGTCGGTGGTCCGGTTCGTGGTCCAGAGCGTCTTGCCGGTGGCCTTGTCCAGCGCGGTGACGAACTGTTTGTCGATCCCGTCGAAGGTCAGGATCAGCAGACTGTCATAGATGATGGGGGAGGAACCTGGGCCGCGGAAGTGGCGCACATTGATGTCCCGCCGCTGCCACACGACCGCGCCTGTTTTGGGGTCGAGCCGGGCTGTGCCATAGGTGCCGAAGTGGGCGTACAGGGCGTCCTCCTCCAAGACGCAGGAGGGGGCCGCGTAGTTGTTGATGGGGTTGCCCAGTTCCTCGGGGGCCTCGTTTTGGAAGAGGAGCTTGTGGTGCACGATCTTCCCATCATGCCGGTTGATGGCGTAGAGGAACATCTTGTGACCGTCCTTGGTGGCGGAGGTGAACCAGATCAGATCGCCACCGATCACGGGTGTGGAGTGGCCTTCATCTTCGATCGGGGTGGACCAGGCAATGCCCTTGCCAGAGGCCTCGTCCCACTCCAGCGGCAGTTTGGCGGCCTCGGATTCCGGGATCAGGCAATCCTTCGTGGGACCCTGCCGGTCTGGCCAGAACAGCGGTGTCACCGCCGGAGTGGCCGCGTGGCTGCTGCTGACACCTACGGCGAGCAGAAGGGCGGCGAGACGGGAGGAAAGGAGGGCGTTCACAGGCATGGTTCAAAGGCAGGGATAAAGGTGTGGGCGAACAAGAAAAACAAAACGCTGACAGAATGGCAATCTCTCGCTGGTTGAAGGGATGTTCCCACCACCGCACCCGTTTCTCTCATGAGCCCACTTTTACCCCGCTTTTTTGTCCTTGCAGGTTGCACCGGACTCGCCCTCGTCATGGCCACCCCCGGACGGGCAGAGCTCACGGCTGAGCAGCACCAGGTGCCACTGGAGGAGGAGAGCCCTGACCCCAAGCTGACCAAGATCGTCCTCATCGCCGGGACGCCGAGCAACAAACCGCTGCAGCACGAGTACTTCGCCGGATGTGCGCTCATGCGCCAGTGGCTGAAAGAGGTGCCGGGCGTGTGGCCCGTGCTGGTGGCGGAAGGATGGCCCAGGAATGAAAAAGTGCTGGACGGGGCCAAGGCCGTGCTCTGCTACATGGATGGCGGGGACAAGCTGGCCCTGCTGGAGCCCGCCCGGTGGGCGAAGATCAAAGGGCTCATGAATCAGAAGGCGGGGCTGGTGATGCTGCATCAGGCTGTGGAGGTGCCAGCGGCCCAGGCCCAGGAGTTCCAATCCTGGCTGGGGGCGGTGTGGCAGAAGGACATCGGCTCCCGCGGGCACTGGGACATGGCTTTCAAGAGCATCCCCTCCCATTCGACCACACGTGGGGTGCAGGTCTTTGCTGCGCCCAAGGATGGGTGGTTGTTTAATCTGCACTTTGCCGAGAAAGGTGTGACGCCTCTCTTGGTGGGGGCAGTGCCGGACTCAGGGCGATCCACGGCGGATGCCAAAAGCCACACCGGGCGGGCGGAAGTGATCGCGTGGGCTTATGAACGCCCCAACGGCGGACGCAGTGTGGGCTTCACCGGTTGCGACCTGCACATCGGTTGGGGGTGGGAGAGCCAGCGTCGGTTCCTGTTGAACTCCCTGCTCTGGAGTGCCGGGCTGGAGGTGCCTGCCGATGGTGTCACGGTGAAGTGGGACGCGACCTCGCTGAACACGAACCTGGACCGGAAGGTCTTTGCTGCCAAAACGAAGAAGGCGGCAGCGCCAGCGGAAGCTGCCAGCGTGCCGCCTGCGGTAGTGAAGTAGGGCTCGGAGGGTTACTCAGCAAGGAGGCGCTCGACCTCGCTCTCGACCTTGCCCCGGGCATTGGTCTGGGCGAGCAGGCCCTGCTTGTTGATGAGCCACATCACGGGGATCATCTCGATGCCGAAGCGCTTGCAGAGTTCCCCGTCGCCCCCTTTGCCATCGAAATGCTGGGGCCACTTTAGGTTGTTCTGGCGGACGAAGGTCTCCAATGCGCCGCGATCCTGGTCGAGGGAGATGGCGACGACTTCGAAGCCTTTGTCGCGGTACTTTTCATAGGCTTTCGTGACATGCGGGAGTTCCTCGACACATGGGCCACACCAGGTGGCCCAGAAGTCGATGAGCACCACCTTGCCCCGCAGGGTTTCGAGATTCACTTCACGGCCGTCCAGGGCCGTGAATTTCAGATCCAGAGGCTTGGTGCGATACGGGGTGGTGAGCTGACTGCTGGCGAGCAGACGCTTGATTATCGCGTTGCGTGGGGAGAGCGGGTATTTCTCCAGGTGCTCGGCGGCCAGCTTTTCCCAGGCGGCAGCGCTGGCAGTGCTGCCGTCATTGGTCTCGTCCTGCATCACGCGCAGGGCACTGGCTTCAGACTTCGTGCGGTTGTCGGCATCGGGGGCGTTCAGAATCTGGGCGATGGCGTCCTTGGAGCCCTCGCGTACGGGCACGCCCAGCTCCTCGCGGGAACTGTTGGTCTGGCTTTCAAAGAGCAGCGCGCTCCAGCGGCGTGGGTCGGTGGGGAACTTCTCCACGAGCTCGCTGTAGGCGGCGTCATAGGCTGCGATGCTGGTCTTGTAGTACTCCTTGGCTTCCTCCTTGTTCTGGAACTGCTTGGTGGGGCTGGTGAGAGCCTGACGTGCGGCGCTGACTTTCTCCCAGAGGGCGTCCGCAGAGGAGGCGTCTGCCGCATGGAGAGAGGAGGTGAGTGAAAGCAGCAGGGCGGCAAAGAGAGGCAGGGCAGGTTTCATGGAAGCGTTCACAGCAGGGGAGGGAATGGGGAGGCTATCGAAAGGGTCAGACTAAAACGTACGATGCCACCGATCTCCGAACGTGTTTTTTGCCGAAACACAGCTTCAATGGCGCTGGGCGTGGGCAATTCTCCTGCAATCCAGTCCAACCTTGCGCGTATCCGGGGTCTTTACTACGATCCCTCTCCATGATGAAAAGTCTGCCTCTCCTCACTGCCTCTGCAATTGGGCTCCTGGCCGGAGCTGTCTTGCTGACCTCCCAAGCCGCGGATGCGCCTGCCGCTGCCGCCGCCTCTGAAAAGCCGACCACTGGCCTGCAGCTCTACAGTCTGCGGAGCCAGTTCAAGCTGCGCGGGGTGGCCTGGACGCTGGACCAGGTCAAGAGCTTTGGCATCACCGAGGTGGAGCTGGCGGGCACCTATGACCAGACGCCGGAACAGTTCAAAGGCGAGCTGGAAAAGCGCGGTCTCAAGGCGGTGAGCTCCCACTTCCCCTTTGGCCGTCTGAAAGGCGACATCGCCGGTGTGGTGAAGGACGCCAAGGCGCTTGGGCTCAAATACGCAGGGTGTGCCTGGATCGACCACAAGGATGGGTTCGATGAAGCAGAATGTCGCGAAGCCGCCTCCGTCTTCAACAAAGCTGGCGAAGCGCTGGCGAAGGAAGGCATCACCTTCTTCTACCACCCGCACGGGTATGAGTTCGTGCCTCATGGTGAGGGCACGCTGTTCGACGTGCTCTTTGCCGAGACGAAGCCGGAGTTTGTGAGCTACCAGATGGACGTGCTCTGGATCATCTTCCCCGGCCAGGATCCGGTGAAGCTGCTGGAGAAATACAGCAACCGCTGGAAGCTGATGCACTTGAAGGACCTGAAGAAGGGCGTGGCCACGGGCTCCCTGTCCGGCAAGACAGACCTGGAAAATGATGTGGTGCTGGGCTCCGGCCAGACCAACTATCCCTCCGTGCTGGAAACGGCCAAGAAGGTGGGCGTGAAACATTATTTCATCGAAGACGAATCCCCCTCCGTCATGGAGCAGGTGCCCCAGAGCCTGAAGTACATGAAGTCTCAGGGATTTGAGTGAGATTGGGTTGCGCGCTGATTAGCGAGTGAATTTAGAGGCCGGGGGTGCGAACCTCCGGCCTTTTTGTTTGAGGAGGTGAGGACTAGACGCCTGAACCAGTGCGCTGCGACACCATCGACACCCTTTTTGGAGGTTCACTGAGAAAGAGAGGAGGTGTTTTTTGGGGTAAGTTGTAAAAAGGGTGTCGATGGTGTCGCAGAGAGCGAGGTTTTGGGGGTGCTGACTGGATGGCCTGCTCCCTATTGCGCGAGCGCACAGGCTGCCTGCCAAGAAACCGACTCCGGTTCAGTTCGCAGTTTATCCCTGAAGGGGATATCTAGCACAGCCCAGTGGTTGGACGAGCCTTAAGCGAGTCAACCCTGGGTACCCTCCGCAGAGGATGATCAGGTGGGAAGGCTGACAGCATTCGCTTTCTTGCCACCGCTTTCAACGCCTCCACGTCAGACGGATGCGATGTCATGTGCTGTCTGACGTTCGCGGCAAGATGCCGTGAACAGCACGCAGGGATGCGTGCGCTCCCCGAGCTTCCCATGCACAGGTCATGTTGAGGAACTGCCAGACCGCTACAACTCCTTCGGAGTAAAAACCTCCAACACCCGTACCCAACGTAGACTCGCTGGAAGCTCGTCAACGTTGGGCTTGTAGCCCCATCCTCTTCGAGGAAGAACTTCGACTGAGGGCGTGGACGGTTGGTGTCTTGGTGGCCACCCCGAGCGTGGGGCTTGGGCAGTTTTTCTTAGGTAGTCAACCACAGGGGTGTCTGTGAACAGGTGTTTTGCGACACCATCGACACCCTTTTTACAACTTACCCCAAAAAATACCCCCTCTCTTTTTTTGTGAACCTCCAAAAAGGGTGTCGATGGTGTCGCAGAGAGCGAGGTTCTGGGTGTGCTGACTGGATGGCCTGCTTCCTATTGCGCGAGCGCACCGGCTGCCTGCCAAGAAACCGACTCCGGTTCAGTTCGCAGTTTATCCCCGAAGGGGATATCTAGCACAGCCCAGTGGTTGGACGAGCCTTAAGCGAGTCAACCCTGGGTATCTCCGCAGAGGATGATCAGGTGGGACGGCCGACAGCATTCGCTTCTTGCCACCGCCATCAACGCCTCCACGTCAGACGGATGCGATGTCATGTGCTGCGTGCGCTCCCCGAGCTTCCCATGCACAGGTCATTTTGAGGAAATGCCAGACCGCTACAACTCCTTCGGAGTAAAAACCTCCAACGCCCGTGCCCAACGTAGACTCGCTGGAAGCTCGTCAACGGTGGGCTTGTGGCCCCATCCTCTTTGAGGAAGAACTTCGACTGAGCGCATGGACGGTTGGTGTCTTGGTGGCCACCCCGAGCGTGGGGCTTGGGCGGTTTCCCTTAGGTCGTCAACCACAGCGGCGTCTGTGAACAGGTATTCTGCGACACCATCGACACCCTTTTTACAACTTACACCAAAAAAACACCCCTCTCTTTTTCTGTGAACCTCCAAAAAGGGTGTCGATGGTGTCGCAGAGGGCGAGGTCCCGGGGGTGCTGACTGGATGGCCCGCTTCCTATCGCACCAACGCGCAGGCGGTCGGCGTGTTGTAGGCCGGGAGACTCTGACCGGAACGGTGTGCCCGCGCCTCCTCTCAACCAACAAAAAACCCCGGAAGCTGCCTTCCGGGGTCCTTTGAATTTTGACGTTTGAATTTTGAAGTTTTATTTCCTCCTACTGCCCTGGCAGCGCCACTTGGGAGTCGCTCGTCAAATAGGCCATGAGGTTGCGCACCTGCTCGTCGGTCAGCGCCAGCAGCAGTCCCTCGGGCATCAAGGACACGGGCAGCTCCTGGATGCTGGTGATGTCTCCGCGCTCCACGACCTGCTCCTGGCCCACCATCTTGATGGTGAGGGTGCGGTCGGTCTTCGCAGCGATGTTGCCACTGAGGATGCGGCCATCCTTGAGGTTCACCACGGACATCTTGTAGTCGGCGGCCAGCGTGGCGCTGGGATCCGCGATGTTCTCGATGAGGTAGTTCACGTCCTTGCGGCCGCTGCCGGTGAGGTCGGGGCCGATGAGGTTGCCCTCACCGTAGAGCTTGTGGCAGGCGGCGCACACCTGGTTGAAGATCACCCGCCCGGCGCTGGCGTCTGCCTTGGACACGAGTTCCTTGGTCAGCTTGCCTTTGAGGGCGGCGATGAGTTGCTGCTTGTCGGCACTGGATTCGCGGATGTCGCCCCACACTTCGGTGAGTTGCTTGTCCAGCTCGGCGTCCTTGAAGCTGCGCATCTGCCGGGCCTGGTAGGGGGTGATGTCCTTCCGGGGGATCTGGTTGGGAGCCGTGCCCACCTGCTTGAGCATCGCCTTGGCGAAGTTTGCCCGGGAGGTGAGGGTGTCCATCACCGCCGGTTGCTCGTTGGGGTAGAAGCTGCGGTAGCTCTTGGCCAGGGACTCGCCGATCTTCAGGTCGTCATACAGCGCCAGCCCGCGCACGGCGGTCATGTTCAGATCGCGCGTCTTGAGCAGCTTCTCGCACACCTCGCGCAGGCCGTCGGCCTTGGCAGCAATGAGGGACTGCAAAGCGTTGCGCCGGGCGGCGAAGTCTGCCTTGTCATCCAGCACCAGTTTCTTGATGTCGTCGAGCGCGCGGCCGTCGCCAAAGAGGGCGCTCAGGGCGCGGAGCTGTTCCTGCTGGGTGGCCTCTGACACCTTTGCGGCAAAAGCATCCCAGGCGGCGGGCTTCTTCGCCTTGGCCCAGCCCTTGAGGCCGTCAGTCATCCCTTGCAGGATGTCGGCGGAGTTCGAGGGGGCAACGTTGCCCAGCAGGGTGTTGAGCGGAGCCGGGTTAGTCTCGATGTCCTCCGTGCAGCGGCGGGCGATGAACTGGCGGACCAGCGGGATCTGGCACCCGGGCTCCAGCTTGGCGAGCTCTGCCGGGGGCATGTCCATGATGCCATACCAGTACATCAGCGGCAGGTAGGCGTCCTTGGCATCGTCAGCATGACTTAGGAGCTGGTTGGCCAGGGCGGGCTTTTCTGCATCGGCCAGTCGGCCAAGAGCGGAGGCCAGATGCAGGCGGACGAATGCGCTGTCCTCCTCCTTGGCGAGGCTCGCCAAGATGCGCGCGGTGCGGGGCGTGGGGCCCTCAGCCGTGATGGATTGCAGCACCCAGCGGCGCAGGAATTCGCTATCGGACTTGATCATCTCCGCCACCATGGCGGCGATGGCATCCTGGGCGGCGGGGGAGTCTGCTCCCAGCAGCCCGGCGTATCCCATGGTCCACCAGGCGTTGAGCTTCTTGGCGGGGGTGGGGGCGGTCTTGAAGGTGTCGAGCACCTGCTTGGCCACTGCGGGTACTTTGCCGCGGTGGGCGCGCTCGCGCAGCTCCCAGCGGGCCATGCGCACGAGCCACTCGTTGTCGCTGAGCTGGAGTTTCACCAGCTCTTCATCGCTGAGCTTGGTGACGTCTGTCTCCTTGGGCTTCACCGCATCGCCGTAGGTCACTTTGAAGATGCGGCCGGAGTTGCGATGCACGCCGTCATTCTCATGGCACTCGCCGATGTCGCTCCAGTCCAGGATATACACGCCGCCGTCCGGCCCGTAGGTGAGCTCCACGCCGCGGAACCACGTGTCGTCGCTCTTCAGGATGTCGGGCTCATGCTTGCCGACGAAGGTGCTGCCCTGGCGCTCCAGACGTTCCACATTGATGCGGCGTCCGTGCAGGTTCAGGGTCATCACCTTGTCCCGGTATTCTTTGGGCCAGTTCGTGCCCTGGTAGAGGATCATGCCGACGTGGGCGTGGCCGCCGCCCAACTGGTCGTTCACACCCACTCCGCCACGGGAGTCCGTCCAGCTCTTGCCGGTATCCCAGTGGTAGTGGTCGGCGATCTGGTCCATGAGCTGGTAGGCCCGGGGATTGAGATCCTGCCCGTGCATGCGCTTGAGGTGGGCTCCGTCAATGCCGTGCCAGAGGTGGCCGATGACGGTGTTGATGAAAATGAGGTCGCCTGTGGCGGTCCAGTCATGGCCCCAGGGGTTCGTGGTGCCGTAGCACACGATCTCAAACTTTTTCTGCCCGGGCTGGTAGCGCCACAGGCCTCCAGCAATTCCCTGGCGTTTCTCCACCGGGGTTTCCGGCGTGCCCACGTAGGACGTGCTGCTGATGCCGCAACGTCCGTAGAGCCAGCCATCTGGACCCCACTTCAGGCCGTTGGCAAAGGTGTGCCGACTGGCGGCCTGGGTGCTGAAGCCGTCCAGCATGACCTGCGGAGGACCGTCAGGCTTGTCGTCGCCGTCCTTGTCCGGGATGAAGAGCAAATGAGGCGGGCACACGGCCCAGACGCCACCCAGGCCACGCTCGATGCTGGTGAGCATCTGCACCTCATCTGAGAACACGGTGCGTTTGTCGTATTTGCCGTCGTTGTCCGTGTCCTCGAAGATGAGGATCCGGTCACGAAGCTTCATGTCGTAGCGCTCTTTGGTGTCGGAGTAGGTGAAGTTCTCCGCGACCCAGAGGCGGCCTTTCTCGTCCCAGCAGCAGGCGATGGGATTGTTGACGTCTGGCTCTGCGGCGAAGAGCGTGGCTTTGAAGCCCTGAGGAAGGTTCAGCTTCTTGAGCGACTCTTCTGCGGTCGGGAAGGGTATGGTAAGAGGCTGGTTGTCTGGTGGTACCGGGAAGTCTCCCGTCGCGAAAACGGGCAGGGCCATCGCGACCGTCAGGCAGGACGCCCCTAAGAGGGCGATTCGTGAGAGGGTGTTGCAGTAGGGCATGGGCAGGTCTGGGAGCTGAAAAGCAAGGCATCGCCCGCTGGCAGCGGTGAGGGCGCTTCCGGGCGGGCGGGAGATTTACAACGGTCCCAAAACTGAAACCCTGTCGTGCAACTTGCTCAGAAGGGTGAGCACATCGTTGCATTCGGCAAGAGGAGGACGCCCCAATAAGCTGGGGGATGCTCTGTGAAGTGCTCAGAATGAGTGAATTACATCGCTTCTGGAGGCGTGGCATATTCACCGCTGGAAAGGGGTGAGAATGGTTGCCCCACCGGGCCGCCGGATTCCAACCCCTGTACCCATGAAACTCATTCTTTCGGCACTGACCCTGGGAACCGCCCTCGCACTGAGCAGTTGCGAATCTCCGCCTCCTCCGCCGACGGTGACGACCCAGACGACGACGGAAACTGTTCGTACAACCTTAAGCCCGGTCACGACCACGACAGGCAACGTGACGACCTATCATAGTCCGGCACGGCGTTCAGTGACGACCACGGAGACCACGACCTTGCGCTAAGAACCTGCGGTCTATGCAGGTCGGGCGGCAGATGTCCCCTCTGAACAACCCGGTGGCGGCAATGCGCCCCACCGGGTCTTTCTTATACAAATGTGACATTTCAGACGGTGGTCTGGCAGTTTTTCAACAACCGTCTGGCGGGGGAAACCCGCTTCGGTTTAAGAACCGTGCTGGATCAGCTCGATCTCGTAACCTTCAGGGGCATCGATGAACGCAAATTTGCCGCTGGAGCTCTGGGTGGGGCCATCGGAAAGCGGGTAGCCCTTCTCAGCGGCATGCTTGGCAAACGCCTCCAGATCATCCACCTGGAAGGCCAGGTGAGTGAGGTCTGGGCCCACGACCACAGGGCCGCTGGCAGGATAGCAGCAGATCTCCAGCAGTTCCTCGCTGCCGGGTGTTTTCAGGAAGACGAGCTCGGAGCCCCGCGGAGACTTGTGACGTCTCACCTCTTCCAGCCCCAGAACGTCTTTGTAGAAGGAGATCGTCTTGTCCAGATCGGCGACGCGATAGCGGGTGTGAAGGAGTTTGGTGACCATGATTGGGAGCGATAGGGTAGAACTGGAATACGGGCAAGGACCGTTTGGTGGACTGGACGAGATGAAACAATCGTATTAGATAAGATTTCATGGCGGGCGGTAAAAGACCCCGCTATAGGCACGATTCGTCTCTCTTCTTCATCTCCTCACCTCACTTCCATGTCCACCTATTACCTCGGCATCGACAGCGGCACCCAGAGCTCCAAAGCGATCGTGCTGGAATTTGAAACCGGTCGGATTGTTGCCCACGCGAAGCGGGAGTATGACCTGATCCCCGGCCTGCCGTCGGGCCATCTGGAGCAACATCCGCAGGACTGGATCGATGCCATCAACGGCTGCATCACGGACTGTCTGGATCAACTGGGCACCGGGCGATCCCAGGTGGCGGGCATTGGCGTGAGCGGCCAGCAGCACGGTCTGGTGGTGCTGGATGGGGAGGATCAGGTGGTGCGCCCTGCGAAACTGTGGTGTGACACCTCCACCCAGGAGCAGTGCGCGGAGATTGCCCACGAGTTCGGTGGGCAGCCGGGCTGCATTTCCCTGGCCGGGAATGCCATGCTGCCGGGCTACACCCTGCCGAAAATCCTCTGGCTGAAGCAGAACGAGCCGCAGAATTTTGACAAGGTGAAGACCATCCTGCTGCCGCATGACTACATCAACTTCTGGCTCAGCGGGGTGAAGCGCATGGAATACGGTGATGCCAGCGGCACGGCCCTGCTGGATGTGCGGACGCGGGAGTGGTCCAAGGAACTGGCCGACTTCATCGATCCGCGCTTGATCGACATGCTTCCTCCAGTGGGCTCCTCCAATGAGGTGCACGGGACCCTCCGCCCGGATCTGGCCAAGCAGTGGGGATTGAGCGAGAGCGTCATCATCAGCGCCGGTGGCGGTGACAACATGATGGGCGCAATCGGCACCGGCAACGTGAAGCCCGGTGTGATCACTGCCAGCTTTGGCACCAGTGGCACGCTTTACGGCGTGGCGGATTCGCCCGTGGTGGATGGTCAGGGCGAAGTGGCGGCTTTCTGCGACAGCACCGACCAATGGCTGCCGCTGGTGTGCACCATGAACGTCACCGTGGTGACGGAGCAGATCCGCGAGATGTTCGGCTGGACGATTCCGCAACTGGAAGCCGCGGTGGCCAGCGCTCCGGTGGGAGCGGGCGGCGTCACCTTCCTGCCGTATCTGAATGGCGAGCGCACGCCGAACCTGCCCAACGGAACGGGCGTGCTCCACGGACTGCGCACCACGAACATGAGCCCGGCCCATCTGGCCCGCGCCGCGGTGGAAGGGGCCACGCTGGGCCTCGCCTATGGCTTGAAGCGTTTCCGCGAACTCGGCCTGTCTCCCAGTGAGATCCGTCTCACTGGCGGGGGCAGCCAGAGCGCCGTGTGGCGTCAAATTGCGGCCAACGTCTTCAATGCGGAAGTGGTCACTCTGGCCACGGCCGAGGGTGCGGCGCTGGGCTCCGCCATCCAGGCGGCATTCGCACTGCTCAAGCAGCAGGGCAAGGTGAGCAAGTATGAGGAACTAACGGACCGCCTCGTCGCGCTGGACGAAAGCACCCGCTGCAAGCCGGAGCCGGAGGCGGTGGCTTTCTACGATGCGCAACTGGAAAAGTTCACCGGGCTGACACGGCGCCTGCACGAGGTGGAATACCTCTAGCCTTGGCCCGGTTTCACTCGTAGAGAATTGCGTGGCAAAGATAAGGCTCAAGAATCCCGGACGTCCGGTGGCATGGTTGATCCGTGCCATCGGCAACACCCTGAAGTACCGCATCATCAACCGGGCTGGCATGGCTTACCCGACGGATGAGCGGCACATCTGGGTGTTCTGGCACAACCGCATGTTCCTCATTCCCTGGCTGCGGCAGAACTTGATTCCCGGTCAGGAGGGGGCCTTCCTCACCAGCCCCAGCGGGGATGGGCAGATTATTGCCGAGGCCTGCTCGGACTTCGGGCTCAAGCCGGTGCGCGGCTCCAGTTCCAAGCGGGGTGCGCAGGCCATGGTGGAGCTGGCGCATTATGTGAAGACCGGCCATGACATCGGCATCACCCCAGACGGACCCCGCGGGCCGAAGTACCACATGAACATGGGCGTGATCAAGCTGGCCCAGCTCACCGGTGGCAAGCTCATGCCGGTGCACATCCGCTACGACAAGGCGTTCACCTTTAAGACCTGGGACGGATTCCAGCTGCCCCTGCCGTTCTCTGGCGTGGAGATTGAGTTCGCTGAGCCGTTCTCGGTTCCCCGGAGGATGACCGAGGAGGAATGCGAGGCGCAACGTGCGGAACTGGAGCGGATCCTGCGGGAGGGAACGAGGGAATTTCCGGTGGATCGGTAGGTCAGTGCGTCAGTGCGTCAGTGCGTCAGTGCGTCAGTGCGTCAGTGCGTCAGTGCGTCAGTTGGGGTTCGAGGTAACCTTTATTGAATGGTAAGTCGTGGGCCGGAGTGGGGTGACCGGGTAAACGCGGAACTCCAACCCTCTCCGTTCCGCCAGCAGGGTTGGAGTTCCGTCTCGCATGCGGGACGGTCAGGGTACAAATACCCAGTGCGTTGCATTGCAGAAAGAACTCAGTTTTGGAGTATCGCCTTTAGGCGGCTCAGGGAATTCTGAGTGGTGCGGGGGCATTGTGCTGAAATCGACGGTCGTCCCCATTTCCCACCCCGGGACTTGCCGCCCAGCCTGGCGCGTGTTAGGGACATTCATGCAGTTGATCAAAGGATCTGAAGTGGCCGCCAAGGTGCTGGCGGAGTGCCAGCAGGACATCGCCGCCCTGGCTGCCCAGGGGCACAAGCCCGGGCTGGCCGTCGTGCTGGTGGGGGATGATCCCGCGTCCCGCGCCTATGTGCGCAGCAAGGACAAGAAGTGCCGCGATCTGGGGCTGCACTCGGTGAAGCTGGAACTGCCGGCCGAGACGACCCAGGAGGAACTGCTGGCGCACATCGCCTCCCTCAACGCCGATCCTGCCATTCACGGCATTCTCGTGCAGAGCCCGCCTCCCAAGCATATCGATGAGAGCGCCGTCGTGCTGGCCATTGATCCCCGCAAGGATGTGGATGGATTTCACCCGGTGAACGTGGCGAAGCTGGCGCTGGAGGATTCCTCCGGATTTGTGCCCTGCACGCCGGCGGGCTGCCAGCGGTTGCTGCTGGATGCCGGTGTGGAAACCAGCGGGGCCAAGGTGGTGGTGCTGGGACGCAGCATGATCGTGGGCAAGCCCATGGCGTTGCTCCTCATGGCCAAAGGCAAAGGGGGGGACGCGACCGTGACGGTGGCTCATTCCCGTACGAAGAATCTGGCTGAAGTCACCCGCGAGGCCGACATCATCATCGCCGCCATCGGTCGGCCGAACTTTGTCCGCGCCGAGCATGTCAAGGAAGGTGCGGTGATCATCGACGTGGGCATCAACCGCGTGGAAGACCCGGGTTCAGAAAAAGGCTACAAGATCGTGGGTGATGTGGCCTTCGACGAAGTGGCCCCCAAGTGCCGCGCCATCACCCCGGTGCCCGGCGGTGTGGGCCCGATGACCATTGCCATGCTCATGGCGAACACGATCAAGGCCTGCAAGCAGTTGGTTGGGGCTTAGTCGGTGCGTTGGTGCGTTGGTGCGTTGGTGCGTTGGTGCGTTGGTGCGTTGGTGCGTTGGTGCGTTGGTGCGTTGGTGCGTTGGTGCGTTGGTGCGTTGGTGCGTTGGTGCGTTGGTGCGTTGGTGCGTTGATTTGCGTGTTATCTCATGAACCCGGAGGGTTCGCCATGAGTAGCCATGGGTCGGCGGAGCGTAGCGAGGCCTACCCATGGAAGTCTGGACGAAGGTTTCTACCGCGCAGGGGTAGGCCGATCGCGTTGCGAACCCCACACGAGATCCCGCCACACCACCCACTCAGACTTTGGTCGCCATGGGCCTACCGCTCCGCGGTAGAAATCTCCATGTTGCTGTCCACGGGTAGCCATCGCTTCGTTCGGTCCACCCGTGGCTACTCATGGTGAACCCTCCGGGTTCGGCGTATGATGGAAGGTTCTAGGTGGTGACGACTTGGTCAGGGTGGGAGGTTGTTCGTAGTTCAAACTTTAGTTTGCTCAGTTTGCGGAATATCCCCTGAGGCAAACTAAAGTTTGAACTACGAACAGAGCCTCGCAAGCCATGTCAGGGGGCGATGGAGCGGTCGCGAGGTGAGTTGCCTGAGCTATCGTGAAAGGGGGAGGAGATTGTTTTCATGAATCACCTTCTTCCTCAGCCCAATCCTTCTGATTCTAGTGAGCCCTCTGTGTTCTCTGTGCCTCTTTGGTTAATCTTCAGGAACACTCTGGCATATCAAAAGCGGGCGGATTCTCCTCCGCCCGCTCTGTTTGGTTTTTGTTTTCGGTTTGGTTTTGGGGTGGGAAATCCTGTCGGCCAACTTAGTTTAACTCACTTGCCGGGCGCTGTGGCAAGGTGTCGCGCTTCACCATCATGGCCATGAGGGCATCCAGGAGGCCGCTGCCACCCTGGGCACCTGTGACGGCGACATCGGGCACGACGCGGACGTTGCGCTCGCCGATGATCTGCATGAGCTGGAGCATGGCGTAGTTCTGGTGGCCCAGTGACTCAACACCTGCCGTATAGGCTTCGGCCTTGGCGGTACCGGTGGCTCGAATGGCGTCGGCTTCACCATTGGCCCGCAGGCGGATGCTTTCGGCCTCACCCTCGCTCTTGCGCACGCTGGCACGGGCTTGAAGTTCGGCGATCTGCACGCCCTGCTCTGCGCCCACCACCTGATGCTGAATGTCTGCGAGTGAGGTCTGGCGTACCAACTGCTGGCGTTGGGTCTCCGCCGCCTCCTGCATCTCATAGGTCTTGCGCTGCTCCTCCGCAATCTTGCGATCCGTCTGCGTCTTCATGAGTTGCTCGGGCGGGGTGATGTCGCCGATCAAAGTGTCGATGGCCTCCACATCGTACTCGCGCAGGGCGGCGGCAATGTGTTCCGCGGCCTCCGACTGGCGGTGACTGCGGGCACTGAGGAAGTCGAGCACGGTGTAGTCCTGGGCGGAGTTTCGGAAGTAGTTGCCCACGATGGGCTGCAGCACGTGGTCGATGAGGTTTTGGAGCGAGCCGGCGCGGCTGATCACTTTGGGAGCTTCGAGGGCGCCAATGTGAATGATCTGGGACACGTCGAGATTGAAAGCGAAACCGTCACGCGAGCGCACGGTGATGGAGCTGAGCTTGGCATCAAACTGGTGCGACTCCGTGCGGGTGGCCCAGTTCAGGACGATGTTGGTGGTGGGAACCAGCTCCACGCGCATGATGCGGGTGTTGAGCGGGTGTTTGCCCGGGTAGAGAGGGGAGATCCAGACGCCCTTGTGCCCGGGCAGGACGAGGTCGCCGTGCTTGAAGTCCACGCCGCTCACGTCCTCATGGGCTTGTCCAACGTAGGAAATAACAACGCCAACGTGGCCGATGGGGATCTCCACCATGGGCACCTGCTCGACCTGGGCAAACCAGGGGTTGAGGTTCCACACGCCGCTCAGCAGAACCTGCTCCTGCAGGCCGCGGTGGCCTTCACTGTCGAGGAAGGATTGCGCGTTCTGGAAGTTGTCGTGCCCGGGGATGCTCGTGCCCGCGATCTCACCTTCTGCGATGGGGGCACCGTCCAGGGTGGTGACAATGCCCACGCGATCAGGCTCTACCTTGTAGAGTCGCAGCATCTCGGGGTTCAGGCCGTGATCCGTGGCGTTCCAGGAGGTGATCACGGTGAAGAGGGCGGAGTTAATCCGGTAGGTGCCGGCGGTAAGGATGGCGAGCTGGCGGCCTTTCTCCCCGCCTGCCGCCAGGAACGCCCGGGCGTTCTCAAAGTGGTTGCAGGGCACGGTGCGACCGAGGATTCGACCCGGAGGGATGGGGGCGCCGGCGGCGGCCACGACGAGGGCAATCTCACCGGAGGGCACATAGGTGAGCGGCAAGTGAAGGATTCGGTACTGCCACTTCCAGTAGAAGAAGTGCAGGCCGGGCGGGAGCACATCCGCCTGGTAGCCGGCCTCGCCTTTCAGCGCGATGATCTGCCCCGGGGGGAGGTTGCGCATGGCGAAGCGCTTGATGACAATGCCGACCTTCTGCTCCCCGATGTAAACAACACCAAGGAAGTACCAGAGGGCGATGAGGCTGAGGGGGATTTTCAGCCACCAGCTGTTCCAAATGAACTCTAAGATGTTCGTGATCATAAAATGCAGGGTAATGAGGTGCGAGGGGAATCTTGGATGACGATATGAGTGGTAGTTTCCTGGTGTCCCGTTTGCAGACGAGAGAGCGAGGCGTGGGCCTTGGGCGCACGTATTCCCTGTGCCGTTGACCCGGAGGCGGACCTCCGGCGGAGACACCAGATGGAATTGGGGGCGTATTACCGCGAACCGTGTCGCGGTGGCACGGGAAGATTCAGAACCTGAACCCTAGGGCGCGATGGGGCGCAGGAAGGGCTGGTGGGATGACGGACTGCCGTGCAGCCGTCGGTGAATGGCGTGGCGCCGGTGCGTTGAGCAGTTGGCGCTGGCTGGGTATTTCATGTTCTCGTTGACCTTGCCGAACGAGACGGTCACCCGCCACGTGCAGCATGTTGCTGTTGGGGAGACCATGAAGCCTGCGAAGCAGACCCCAGAGAGATCGTCCCTCCCAAAATTGCCTGCGAGGTTAGCTGACGGGCTGGACCTTGGAAGTGGTCCCTGCAAGCGGTTGCCCGCTTCGTTCGCCCCGTCCTGATTCTCTTGCGAAAACCAGGAGTTCGGTTCCCCCGCGCCACTACTGAGGAAGCAGTAATGACTTCGGCTGACAGTGGGATGTTATTCCATGGACCTTTTTTGTCAAATGGAACCGGTGACACCCCGGGCGGACCCTGCGCAAGTCCTTGTGATTCATGCTTGAAGTTGCGGGCGTTCGTTGTCTTTATCGGGTGTGAGCGAAAGCATTTCCAATGCGCCATTGGGCGTCTTTGATTCCGGAGTGGGCGGCCTGACGGTGGTGCGCGCCCTGCTGGATCTTCTGCCGAACGAATCGATCATTTATCTCGGCGATACCGCCCGGGTGCCCTATGGATCCAAGTCGCCCGACACAATCCGCAAGTTCTCGGTGGAGGACACCCAGTTCCTGCTGAGCAAAGGGGTGAAGGCGGTGGTGGTGGCCTGCAACACCGCGACGGCCCACGCGTTGCCGCAGTTGCGGCAGATGTTTCGTGTGCCGGTGGTGGGCGTGTTGGAACCTGGTGTGGAGGCTACGCTGGCCGATCCTGCCTGTCAGCGGGTGGGGATCATCGGCACAGCGGGAACCATCAAGAGTCATGCCTATCAGCATGAGCTGGCCATGCGTCGTCCAGACCTGCAGATCTATGCCGAGGCGACGCCTCTGCTGGTGCCGCTGGTGGAGGAGGACTGGATCGACCATCCGGCGACCAAGATGGTGCTGCGGGAGTATCTCAAGCCCATGCTGGACAAGGGCATGGACACTCTGGTCCTAGGGTGCACTCACTACCCCCTGCTGAAGCCCTTGTTAAAGCGGATCTTGAACAACAAGGTGCGGATGGTGGACTCTGCTCTGACCTGTGCCGAGCACGTCAAACGCATGCTGGCGGAGCAGGGGCTGGAACGCACCGCCAAGGGCAAGCCCAAGCTGGAGGTGTATCTGACGGACTTGTCAGAGCACTCTGAGGAGTTGGCGAAGCGGTTCCTGCATACCGAATTCGGCAAGGTGCAGCGCGCCAGCCTGGCATCGTAGGCACGGTGAGAGAGCGGGCGGCTCAGCCGCTCACGGCAGGGCGGATATTCAGGATGCCCTTGGCGATCGCTTCCGCCAGCTTTTGACGGTGGGAGGGGGTGTTGCAGAGGATCGCCTCGGCGGGATTGCTCAAGAAGCCGCACTCCACCAGAACGGCGGGGCCTTTGGTACGGGTGAGGACGGCAAAGTCCTGGTACGTGATACCCCGATCTACGCCGGGCACGTTTTCCTTGAGGGAGGTCTGGATGCTTTGGGCAATCTCCTTGCTCATAGCTCCCCGATAGAACGTCTCATACCCGGAGATGCCGGAGACGCGGATCGCATTGAAGTGAATGCTGACCAGCAGGGAGTTGGGGAACCGGTTGGCCATGATGGCCCGATCGTCCAGCGAGACGGTTTTATCATAGCGCCGGGTCATGACGGTGGTGACGCCTTGGTCCCGGAGAATTGTTTCGAGGCGCTTCGCGACGTCCAGCGTGAGCGTCTTCTCCAGCAATCCGTGCCAAGAAGTGCCTCCATCGGCACCTCCATGCCCAGGGTCAACAACGACCAGTTGAAAGGCTCGGGCAGGGGGCGTGCTGGCGAAGAGCGTCAAAAATCCCCAAACGAGAATGGCAGCGAGAGTGAGAGGGGGCCGCTGGGGGCGGGGAGAGACGAGCTTGCCTGGGAGGGACATAAAGCTGTCGAGGTGAAGGGTGCTTTCTCGATGCTCGCGTGCTCCGGTGGTCTCCCGGCCTCAGTTGGAATTGCTAACGGGGAACCTTTAGGGATTTTCCGATGCTCAAGAAGTCGGAGCTCATACCGTTGGCGGCCTTGAGTTTTGCGACTGTGGTGCCATTGCGCCGGGCGATGGCTGAGAGGGTGTCGCCTTTCTTCACCACATAGCTGCCACCGCCGCCTCCGCTGCTGCCGGACTTGGAGTTCCCTGACTTGGATTTGGAAGAGGCGGTCTTGGAGCTGGAGCTCTTGGACTTGGGGGTGGTCTTGATGACAATGCGTCGTCCCGTGGCGGCACCTTCGTGTGAACCGGACCATTTTTCCTGGTCGGCAGAGGTGGCAGCGGCGGCACGACCGGAACGACGCTCGCCTTCGGCTGCCCAATCACTGACGTAGCGACCATCGGAGTCGAACGGATAGGCATGGCTGGGCATCGAGTGGGGAGGGGTCCGAACGGTTCCTGTCAACGTGATCGGCGGGAGTTTGTCAGGAATGCCTTTGATCTTGGACGTGGAGGAGCACGAGCTCAGTCCGAGCATGGGCAGCGCAGCCAGGGCGATGAGGGCGAGGGTGCGGAGATTCATCCTAGAGGCGAAGGCAGACATGTCGGGAAGGATGCTAGCACGGAGAAGGAATTGCGCCAGCAGGCGATTTGAATCGCCGGGGAAGAGGCTTGAACTGGGGGAGTTCGTATTGCGGTCGCAAGAATCGCAACACCCACGGTCCCTGGCTGGTGGGATGGCCATCAGCCGGGAGCTCGACGTGGGGGCAGGGAGGTCTAGTTCAACTTGGCCAGCTCTTTGGGCAGGAATTTGCCGTTCTTGCGGATCAGCACGTTGTCGAACCAGATCTCACCCCCGCCGTAGTCGGGGCGCTGGATATTGACGAGGTCCCAATGCACCTGACTGCGGTTGCCATTGTCTGCCACACCTTCATAAGCCTGGCCGGGCGTGAAGTGGAAGGAGCCGGCGATCTTCTCGTCGAACAAAATGTCGCGCATGGGCTCGCGAATCTCGCGATTGAAGCCAATGGCGAACTCGCCGATGTAGCGGGCGCCTTCGTCGCTGTCGAGGATCTTGTTGATGGCCTTCGTGTTGTTGGCCGTGGCATTGACGATCTTGCCCTTGCTAAACTCGAGGCGGACGTTGTCGAAAGCGATGCCCTGGTAAACGGTCGGGGCATTATAGGAGATGACGCCCTCCACGCTGTCGCGGACCGGAGCAGAGAAGACTTCGCCGTCGGGGATGTTGTGGGTGCCGCCACAGGCGATGGCCTTGAGACCCTTGAGGCTGAATTTCAGATCGGTGCCGGGCCCCTTGATGTGGACCTGGTTGGCTTTGTCCATGAGCTTCTTCAGGGAGTTCATGGCGGGGAGGAGGGCCTTGTAGTCCAGCAGGCAGACGCGGAAGTAGAAGTCCTCGAAGGCCTCGGTGCTCATGCTCGCCTGTTGGGCCATGGCGGAAGTGGGCCAGCGCAGGACGCACCACCGGGTGTTGTTGACGCGCTCGTTGATGACGGGGCGCATCTTCTCCATGACCAGCTTCATCTTGTCCGCGGGAACGTCCGCCATCTCGGTGATGTTATGGCTGCCGCGGATGGCGATGTACACCTCGATCTCCTTCATGAGATCGAGGTTGTTCTTGGCGAGGAGATCATAGCCATTCGGGTCCGCGTGCTTCATGAGCTCGCGGGTGATGGTGGCGTCGTGGAGTTTGACAACAGGAATGGCTTTGGCAGCGACGACGGCACGGATCAGGGCCAGGCAGATGGAGTTCGGCGCGTCGTAAATGTCGAGTAGGACGCGGTCGCCTTTTTTCACACTGGTCGAATAGCGGACGAGTTGAGTGGCGAGTTGATCTATGCGTGGGTCGTGCATGGCGATTTTGTAACGGCAGCCCCAGCAAAGCGCAAGCCCGATGCGGCGTCAGCTTTCGGTTTCAGGATCAGGGATGCGCGTGAAGGCGATTCGCATGGGGGTGTACTCCAAAGCCCCCAGAGCGCCGCCAAAGCACACGGCGTTCTGGCCGTAACGTTTGTTGATGGCATCCATCAGTCCGCAGAGTTGCTGTTGTCGTTTGTCAAATTCCAGCAGGCTCGGCGTGACCTTGGTGGCAGGGGCAAGGCCGGAGAGGTTGACGCCGGTGGCCTTGGGCTCCAGGCCCGCTCGACGGGGACGTCGATCCCAGAGCACTTCGAAGGCTTCCAACAGGCGGAAGGTGTCCTGCGTATCACAGAAGGAGATGTCGGAGGACCAGGAGGGGCTGTTGGTGTACTTGATGAACAATTCAAGGCGGCAGGTGAAGTGGTCCATTTTCCTCAGGCGCATCGCCGCTTTCTGAAGAAGGCGGCAGCTCACGGCGTGAGTGCCAAGATCGTTCCGCAGCCGGGTGGGAAGCACGTGGGAATGGCCGATGACGCGGCGTTGGGTGGGCGGCGGTTCGGTCACCTCGCCCCGAAGCCAGTGCCAGAGGTGGACGCCGCCAATACCACCCCAGACGTGATGGAGGGTTTCGCGAGTCGCGGAGGTGAGCTGCGCCACGGTGCGTATGCCGTGGGCGACCAGGCGGGTTTCCATTTTCTGGCCGATCCCGCAGAAGTCCCTGAGCTTCAACTGGTGCAGGCAGTGGGGGAGATCCGCCTGCTCGATCATGAAGAGGCCATCGGGCTTGCCCATATCCGAGGCGAGCTTGGCGAGGAAGCGATTCGGAGCGATGCCGATCGAGTAGGTGAGCCAGTCGCCCACCTGGCTGGTGAGCGTGGCCTTGAGCGAGCGTGCAAACGCCTCCGCCTGCGTGCGATTCGTCACGGATTTCGGCAGTAGGCACCAAGCTTCATCAATGGACATGACCTCCGCCACCTGGATGCGAGACTCCAGAGCGGTGACGAAGCGCTGATGAAACTCCGTGTACAGACGCGGCCGGGATTCTACAAAGACGATCTCCGGGCACAACTGCCGGGCATCCCGCACGCGAGTGCCCGTCTTCACCCCAAACCGGCGGGCCTCCTTGCTCGCGGCAATGCAAGACGTGGACTCCGACTTCACCGGCACCACTCCCACCGGCCTTCCCCTCAGGCGTGGATCGAGCTGCTGCTCCACCGAGGCAAAGAAGCTATCCAGATCAAGAATAAGGTCCGGTCCCATTCTAAATAATACTGTTCACAAGAACATTTAAAATTGCATTTGCATCAATAAAGTGTCTGTCCCTTTATAAGGTATGCGGCAATCTCGTTTGAAGGCTCCGAAGGAATGGCCGGTGGCTTACTACCACTGTGTGTCGCGGGTGGTGGATCGCCGATTCGTGTTTGAGAAGGAGGAGAAGCGCCGGTTCGTGGAGTTGATGCGGTTTTATGAGCGGTTCTGTCAGGTGCAGGTGGTCACGTTCTGCGTCATGTCGAACCACTTTCATCTCTTGCTGGAGGTGCCGCAGCGCCCGCAGGTAATGCCGTCGGAGGAGTGGCTGATCGGGCACATCAAGGGGTGCTTTGGTGAGGCGATGGCGGGGGTGGTCGCGGAGCAGATCCGTCAGTTTCGTCAGGTCGGGGCAGACGGAGCGGCGGCAGAGGTGATCCAGGGCTGGTTTTCCCGCATGTGGGATGTGAGCCAGTTCATGAAGACGCTGAAGCAGCGCTTCACGCAGTGGTTCAACAAGCACCATGAGCGCCGGGGGACGCTGTGGGAGGACCGGTACAAGAGCACGATGGTGGAGGGAGGGCCAGCAGCACTGGGCATCATGGCCGCTTACATAGACCTGAATCCGGTGCGTGCTGGTTTGGTGAAGGACCCGAAGGACTACCCATGGAGTGGGTACGGTGCCGCAGTGGCAGGGGCGAGCCGAGCAGGGAGGGGGCTGGCGATCGTGGCGAACTGCCTGGCCCAGCGCGAATTGCGACCCGCAGAGGTTTTGGCTCTCTACAGGCAGATGCTTTATGTCGCGGGAAATGCAGGTGATGATCTCAGCATTCAGCTTCGCAGGGAAGCCGGGACACAGAAAGCGGGCCTCCACAACGACGAAGTGACCAAGGTGCACGCCCAAGGTGGAAAACTCACGCTACAGGAGATGCTGCGCTGTCGGGTGCGCTACTTCACGGCAGGAGCGGCGGTGGGCAGTCGGGAGTTTGTGAATGCCGTGTTTGATTCTGCCCGCGGTCGTTTTGGGGCGACACGGATCGAAGGAGCCCGCCCCATGCGAGGAGCGGATTTCATGGGGCTGTGCAGCCTGCGTGATCTGCAAAAGCGCGTGATCACCCATCCCTCAGACGCGGGTGGAGGCGTCAACTGAAGCCTGGGTGATGCACTCAAGCACCGAGGGGCGTTGAGCCCAGATCTCCTGGCTTACGCCAACCCTGCCTCGGCAAGTCGGTCGTGGATCTCACTGGCCTGCAGCTTGTCCACCAAATCCCCAATGCGACCGTCCACGAACATATCCAGGTTGTAGAGCGTCACATCGATCCGGTGATCGGTGATGCGGTTCTGCGGGTAGTTGTAGGTGCGGATCTTCTCTTCGCGACCACCTCCACCGATGAGTGCCTTGCGGTGGGCGGAGTATTTGGCGGCCTCTTCCTGCTGCTTTTTTTCCAGCAGGCGGGACCGCATGATCGTGATCGCCTTTTCCTTGTTCTTGAGCTGGCTGCGGCCGTCCTGGCAGCGCACAATCATGCCCGTGGGAAGGTGCATCACCTGCACAGCGGAGTCGGTCGTGTTCACCCCCTGGCCGCCGTGACCGCTGGCGCGGCATACTTCAATGCGAAGCTCGTCCGGCTTGAGTTGCAGGTCCACCTCCTCGGCCTCGGGCAGCACGGCCACCGTGGCGGCAGAGGTGTGAATGCGACCCTGAGCCTCGGTGGCTGGCACCCGCTGCACGCGGTGCACGCCGCTCTCATACTTCAAGGTGCGAAAGACGTCCTCGCCACTGACCTTGAACACCACTTCCTTGTACCCACCTGCGTCTGAAGGGCTGGCTTCCATGGACTCGATCTTCCAGCCGCGCTCCTCCGCATAGCGGTTGTACATGCGGTAGAGATCGCCGGCGAAAATGGCGGCTTCGTCGCCGCCGGTACCAGCGCGGATTTCCATGATGACATCGCGACCTTCCAGCGGGTCAGGGGGCAGGATGTGCCGTTGGACTTCGCCTTCCAGTTCCAACAGACGTGCCTGTAGCGTCGGCAGTTCTTCTTCGGCCAGGGCTGCCAGTTCGGCATCGCCAGACTTCGCCAGTTCCTGGTTGTCGGCAATCTGCTGCTCCGTGCGCTGATATTCGCTCCAAGCTTTGACGAGAGCTTCAAGCGAGCGGTGCTCCCGAAGCAGGTCGCCAGCTTTGCGGTTGTCGTCGTAGAAGTTTGGGTGGCCCATCATCTCTTCCAACTCAGAGAAGCGGTCCTTCTTCTTTTCGATGATCGAGGAATAGTCCATGGCGGGGAAAGGAGAGAGCTGAGATTGGGGATCCGAGGGCAGAGTCGGGGGGGAACCGAATCCGTATCCGAATCTGGTAGCCGGGATGCAACCCAACAAGTTGACAAAAGAACTTACGGCAGCCGAAGCAGCGAAAACAATGGGACAGGCAGACGAGAAACAAAAAACGGTGACGCGCCACCAAGGGCGCGATCACCGTTTTTCTGAAAAGCAAAGATGCCGTCGCTAGGCCGTGGGGGCAGCAGCCTTGGGCTTGGTGCGGCGGGTGGCGGAGGTCGAACCGTAACGCTGGGCGAACTTGTCAACGCGACCAGCGGTGTCCACGAAGCGCTGCTCACCGGTGAAGAACGGGTGGCACTGGGCGCAAATACCGATACGGAGGTTTTTCACCGTGGAGAGCGTATGATAGACCGCTCCACAAGTACAGGTGATCGTGGTTTCGTGAGTTTCGGGATGAATTTCCTTTTTCATGGCAGGGATCGAATGTTATGGGGCATTCGGGGCCGCGCGTTGGCGCGGAAAGGGAAGCGACTGTACACATCTTACCACCTGGGTCAAGTTTATTTCCCCGTCTGCGGAATGTGCCGGGAAACGGTGAGATTGTCATTCGGATGCAAAACGCCGCGTCTCAGGCCGTTGTACGCGTGATTGCTCCACGCGATCCTTTTCCAAAACGGTGTCATGTCCAGACCCAGTTTGCCCCTGACCCACCTCACCCTGCTTGGGATTGGGGTGATTTCGCTTCCATTGATGGGGGCGGGCGCGGAGCGAACGCCTGATTTCGACCGCGATGTGCGCCCGATCCTCGCAGAGCATTGCCTGGAGTGCCACAGTCTGGACAAGGCCAAGGGCGGGCTGGCCCTTACCACAAAGGGCGGTGCCATGAAGGTGCTCAAGAGCGGGCATGCTGGCATTGTCCCGGGCGATGCCGGGGCCAGTGCGGTGATTGCCCGGGTGGAAACGCATCAGATCGACGAACGCATGCCTCCCGAGGACCGCAAGCCTCTCACACCCAGCCAAGTGGCCACCCTGCGGGCTTGGGTGGCGGCGGGTGCCGACTGGCCGGCGCACTGGGCCTATCGTCCTCTGGCCCAGCCCATCCTGCCTGAGGTGCGAAACACTCAGTGGCCTCGGGGAGAGATCGACCGATTCGTCCTGGCCAAACTGGAGGCCGCTGGCATTCAGCCCTCCCAGGAGGCGAGCCGTGCCACGCTCATTCGCCGGGTCTATTTGGATCTTCTAGGCCTGCCTCCCACTCCCAGACAGGTGGAGGACTTCGTAGGAGATTCTTCTTCTGATGCCTATGAGAGGATCGTGGATGCCGCTCTGGCCTCCCAGCACTTTGGCGAACGTTGGGGCCGACACTGGCTGGACATGGCCCGCTATGCGGACAGTGACGGGTATGAGAAAGACCGGCCACGACCTGATGCTTGGCGTTATCGCGACTGGGTGATCCAGGCCTTCAATGACGATCTGCCGTTCGACCGCTTCACCATTGAGCAGCTGGCGGGGGACCTGCTTCCAGCGGCAGGACCTGAGCAGGTGCTGGCCACCGCCTTTCATCGGCAGACGCTGACGAACACCGAAGGAGGGGCTGATCAGGAGCAGTTCCGAGTCGAAGCCGTGTTTGATCGGACTGAGACGACAGGCTCCGTTTGGCTGGGGCTGAGCGTTGGATGCGCCCGCTGCCATTCGCACAAGTACGACCAGATCTCCCACCAGGAGTACTTCCAGCTATACGCCTTCTTCAACAATAGCGATGAGGCGACCCGGCAGGTCGCCACCTCCCAGCGTGCCTGGCAGGAGTATGAGAAACAACACGGCGCTGACGCCGCCAAGCTCGGTGTCCTGCAGAAGCGGCTGGATGAGGCACGGGCCGATCTTCGCGGCCGTCTGGCCGAATGGGAGAGAGTTTTGCAGGAGCGGCTGGCGGCCGCCCGTCGAAATCCGGCCAAGGCCATTTATGAACCGCTGGTGGTTTCAGGCGTGCACTCGTCAGGCAGGCAGACCACCTTCACCCGCCAGGAGGATGGCTCCTGGCTGGCCGGCAGTGAGCAATCGAAACAAGAGATCTATGAAATCACGGTGGACTCCTGGCGCGAGCCGCTGGTGGCCCTGCAATTGGAAGTGTTGCCTGACTCTTCCCTACCCGGCGGTGGACCCGGACGGGCCGGGAAGGGAAACTTTGTGCTGAGCGAGCTCAAGGTTTCCCTGGGGCGGGATGCGGCCTCCGCCGTGCCGGTGGCATTGCACTCTCCAGCGGCGGATTTTGAACAAAAAAGCTTCACCGGCAAAGCTGCGGTGGACGGGGATCGCGAGACGGGATGGGCCGTGCAACCCCAGTTTGGCAAGGCTCACCAGCTTACGGTTCAGTTCGAGGAGCCCGCCAAACCAAGTCCGGGAATGAAGCTCTTCGTCAACCTGCACCAGGCCTACAAAAGCGGGAACCACAACATCGGACGGTTCAGACTGCTGGGGAGTGCGGTGCTCACGGAGGAGTCGGTGGTGCCGGCAGAAGTGCTGCGGGTGTTGAATGAGGAGCCGCTCCGCCGCAACGAGGTCGTGATCAAACCGCTGCTGGACTGGGTGGAGAAGCGCGACCCGCAGACCAAGGCTGCGACCGACGCCCTGGAGGCAGCCCGTGGACGACTGCCGAAGGCCCCGCTCATGGATGTCCGGGTCATCGCCCAGCGAACTCAGGACACCAGGGTCACGCATCGTCTGCACCGTGGTGATTTCCTGAGCCCCGCGGAGACCGTTTCTCCGGGTGGGCTCGCGGTCCTGCCAGCGCTGGCCGGGCGGAGCGGGAATGGCAGGGCGGCAGACCGCCTGGATCTGGCGCAGTGGTTGGTAAGTCAGGAGAACCCGCTGACTCCCCGTGTCGCCGTGAACCACATCTGGGCTCGTCTCTTTGGTGAAGGATTGGTTCGCACGGTGAATGACTTCGGGGTGCGGGGCGAGCGCCCGTCTCATCCTGAACTGCTCGACTGGCTGGCTGGGGATTTTGTGTCTCGAAAAGGCTGGAGCCGCAAGCGCTTCATCAAGACCATCCTGATGTCCGCCACCTACCGGCAGTCCAGCGGCCATCGGCCGGAGCTGGCCGATGTTGATCCCTTGAACCGCCTGCTGCATCGCCAGAACCGCCTGCGCGTGGAGGCGGAGATTGTGCGGGATCTTCATCTGTCCGCCAGCGGGCTGCTGTGCCCCAGGGTGGGCGGCCCCAGCGTCTATCCGCCCCTGCCGCCGAACATCGCGGAGTTGAGCTATGCCAACAACTTCAAGTGGGCCACCAGCAGCGGGGAAGATCGCTATCGGCGCGGGATGTACACGTTTTTCAAACGGACTGCGCCCCATCCCGACCTGACGACCTTTGACTGTCCAGACGCCAACACGACCAACGTGAAACGCACGGTGAGCAACACCCCGTTGCAGGCACTCACAACACTCAATGCCGGCACCTTTGCGGATGCGGCGAAGGGGCTGGCTACGCGCGTGCTAAAGGAAGGGCCGACCGCCGATGCCCAGGGGTTGGACCGGTTGCTGGTCATTTGTCTCTCCCGCCATGGCGCGGCTGGTGAACTGGCTTCACTCCAGGGGTTGCTGAACGATTCTCGCCGCTGGTATCTCGCGCACCCGGAGGAGGCGGCAAAGTTCGTGAAGGGGTTCGAGGTGTCATCCGTGGCTCCCGCCGAGCTCGCCGCCTGGGCGGCCACGGCGCGCATGGTGCTGAATCTGGACGAATTCATCACGCGAGAATAACCCGCCACCTCACCCCATCCCGATGACCGCCATGCACCCCCTTGCAGCCCAGACCCGCCGGGAATTTCTGACCACCACCGCCAGCGGTCTGGGCATGATGGCGCTGGGATCCATGCTCACGCAGGAGGGGCTCTTGGTGCCTGCCAGCGCCGCGGCCGATGGGCAGGGAGGCGTGGTGTTGGATCCGCTGGCGCCACGCCTTCCGCACTTCCCGGCCCGGGCCAAGAATTGCATCTGCATTTTCATGGAGGGGGCTCCCAGCCAGATGGATCTCTTCGATCCCAAACCCAAGCTCAATGAACTGCATGGCCAGCCGTTGCCGGAGAGCATGACGAAGAACGTCCGGTTCGCCTTCATCAAGAAGGAGACCGCCCGCCTGTTGGGGAGTCCGCGCACTTTCAGCAAACACGGCGAGTGCGGCATGGATTTTAGCGACCTGCTGCCGCATCTGGCGACCTGTGCCGACGATCTGCTCATGGTGCGGTCGATGCACACGGACCAGTTTAATCACCACCCAGGCCAGCTTCTTTTGCACAGTGGACGGGCCACGTTTGGCCTGCCAACGATGGGTTCGTGGTTAAACTACGGCCTGGGCAGCGAGTCCCAAAATTTGCCGGGCTATGTCGTGCTGACCGCCGGGCGGGGGACCAGCGGGGGGGCTTCCCTCTGGCAGAGCGGATTCCTGCCCAGCCACTATGCCGGAGTGCTGTTCCGCAATCAGGGTGAGCCGGTGCTCAATTTGCAAAATCCGGAAGGGCTTCCACCAGAGTTGCAACGCCGCGGGTTGGACGCGCTGATGGAGCTGAACCAGGCCCGATTTGACCAGTTCAAGGATCCCGAGATTCGCAGCCGCATCTCAGCTTACGAACTGGCCTTCCGCATGCAGAGTGCCGCGCCGGAGCTTATCGATCTAAAAGGGGAGACGGCGCAGACGTTGGAGATGTACGGGGTGAACCGCAAAGACATGGACGTGAAGGCCTCCCGGGCCGGCGGTCCCGGCCAGTACAAGAGTTTTGCCTCGAACTGTCTGGTGGCCCGACGCCTTGTGGAGCGCGGGGTGCGCTTCGTCAGCATCATGCATGCGTCCTGGGATCATCACTCCAACCTGAACCCGGAGCTGGCCTTTAACTCCGGCATGGCGGACCAGCCGATTGCCGCGCTCATCAAAGATCTGAAAGACCGCGGCCTGCTGGACTCCACCATGGTCATCTGGTGCAGCGAGTTTGGCAGGACTCCGCTCGGTGAGAACCGGGGTGGCAATCCCAATGTTACAGGGCGGGATCATCATCCCTTTGCCTTCACCATGCTCATGGCCGGCGGCGGCATCAAGGGCGGGCAGACCTATGGTGAGACGGATGAAATCGGCTGGAGCATCACCAAGGATCCCGTGCATATCAATGACTTCCACGCCACGCTGTTGCACCTCTTTGGTCTGGATCACCTGAAACTCACGCATCGGTTCCAGGGCCGGGACTTCCGGCTGACCGATGTGGGGGGCAGGGTGATTCCGGAGTGGGTGGCGTGATTGCCGGATCTTGTGAGAGTTGCGGAGCAGGGTTGTGGGGAAGAGCCGTCCCGGCTCTTGGGGGAGCTGGGTGGTGCGTGGACAAGAACCGAGACGGTTCTTCTACCATGGCGGTTGCCCGCGAGAGAGAAGGTAGAGGAGCCGTCCCGGCTCTTGGGTGCGCTGGATGGTGCGGGGACAAGAACCGGGACGGTTCTTCTACCCTGGCTGATGTCCGCGAGAGGGAATGTGGAAGAGCCGTCCCGGCTCTTGGGTGCGCTGGGTGACGCGTGGACAAGAACCGGGACGGTTCTTCTACCGTGGCGGTTGCCCGCGAGAGAGAAGGTAGAAGAGCCGTCCCGGCTCTTGGGTGCGCTGGATGGTGCGTGGACAAGAACCGGGACGGTTCTTCTACCGTGGCGGTTGCCTGCGAGAGAGAAGGTAGAGGAGCCGTCCCGGCTCTTGGGTGCGCTGGATGGTGCGGGGACAAGAACCGAGACGGTTCTTCTACCGTGGCGGTTGCCTGCGAGAGAGAATGTAGAAGAGCCGTCCCGGCTCTTGGGTGCGCTGGGTGACGCGTGGACAAGAACCGGGACGGTTCTTCTACCGTGGCGGTTGCCCGAGAGAGAGAATGTAGAAGAGCCGTCCCGGCTCTTGGGTGCGCTGGGTGACGCGTGGACAAGAACCGGGACGGTTCTTCTACTATGGCGGATTTCCGCACGTAGCTTAGAGCTGTGAGGATATTCAAGTGTTGGTTCCTTCGCTCAACTGCCTATTGCTCCCCACATATTCTGGATGTTCGCGAATGTAGTTCCGGATTCGCTCCAGACTGGCGCGGCTGCGCACGATGTGGTCGAAAGACTCGCGTTGCCATACCCTGCGATTCGGAAAATGAGATCGCAGCCCAGGCAGATGATCATCGATGATTTTGTTGAGTCGATGCGCTGAGTAGGACTTCCAAGAATGCAGAATCTTGGAGAGATCATGTTCGGGATTTGGCGTCAAGATGGCGTGGACATGGTTTGACGCTACGACGTACTCGTCCAACTCGTAGCGAGCTCCAGCAAAATGACGGATGGTTTGGGATGCGGAGTCCTTTGCGGGTTGATGGCTTAAAAGGCATGAACCACTGTTTGCATCCAACCAGCGCTGGAGACGCCTGGGAAATCGATCATAGTACTCCTGACGGGTTAGCTTGTCATGAGGTTCGGGATGGCGCTTGAGCCAGTCTTCTCGATCCAGATGCCATTGATGTAGCTTGTCTTGAGGCAAAGCATCAGCCAGTCGAAAGGTGATGAAATAGGTCGTCGAGGCCTGCCTCCAATGTGGAAGATTCCCCGAAAGCACTTCTGTCGGAACGAGCTCTGAGTAGTAGACCCGGCTCTCATCTGGATTGGGAACGGGTTTATCCGGGGAATCCATGCGAAAACGAAGTGGCAGGTGTGCGGTAAAAGCCTGCCCATGTTGCGCCATGGTTTGGTTGGGCGCAACCGACTCTTGGGAGTGCTGAGCCGTGCGGGGGCAAGAACCGGGACGGTTCTTCTACCCTGGCTGATGTCCGCGAGGGGGAAAGTGGAAGAGCCGTCTCGGCTCTTGATGGCGCTGAGCCGTGCGGGGGCAAGAACCGGGACGGTTCTTCTACCCTGGCTGATGTCCGCGAGGGGGGAAAGTGGAAGAGCCGTCTCGGCTCTTGATGGCGCTGGGCCGTGCGGGGCCAAGAACCGGGACGGTTCTTCTACTGTCCGGGATTCACTCAGGCCGTACCCCGTGGTACCGTCAGGCGGGCAATCACATCTGCCTCATTGCGCCAGGCAGTGTAGGCATTCATCTGGCTCTGCATGTGTTTTTCAATCCAGTGGGCGATGTCCTGGGCGGCCATAACGAGTTCAGGACGTGACTGTGGAAATCTCTCGGAGGCGTCTCTCAGGAGGGAGAGGGCGGGCTCGGTGGCGAGGTTGGCTCCCAGAACTCGAAAGCGCAGCATGGCAGATGCTGCGGTGTCGGGCAGTTCGGGGCTGCGGTGCAGTTCATCCAGGGCCTGGGAGGGCATTCCGAGTTCGAGGTAACCTTCGATGACACCGGCGATGGCCAGGCTTTCGTCGAGGGGCTCAGGCTTGTCCTTGAGGATCACGCCTTGAAGTCGCTGGGTGATGGCCTTGGGGAGCTGCCCGTTCTGAACCGTGGTGGTGCTGCCTGCTTCGTCCTCGGTGGTGACCATGTAAACCCAGCCGTCGCCCTCTTTGTTCAGCCGCCACTGGTTGTAGGTCAGGACGACGACGAGACCGATGATTGCCACGGTGGTCTCCAGGATGAAGGGCGTGGCGAAGATCGAAAACAGCATGGCCACCGCATCGCGAGTGACTTCGCGCGCGGAGGGGCTGTAGATCAGGAGGGCAGTGAACCCTGCCACGCTCAGGAACGTCCAGATCCAGGGCCAGAGATGTCGCATTGAGGTGGGGGATGACATGGTGGTGCGGCGGAGCCCGTCTGCCCCGCATCCACTAATATATAAGCCTCTTGGGCTACTTGACCAGTTCGGCTTTTACCACCGGTGGGTCAGGGGCGACAGGGATTGCCTTTGGGGGGCTCACTGATGGCGGGGGCACTTGGAAGGTCTGCGTCGCCGTCTGGCGGATTTCACCCGACCTGGCGGCGACGGAATCGGACGGCTCGAGGTGATCAGTCGTCGCTGGGGCAGGAGGGGGCGCTTCCCGGTTCTGCTGGAAGGCTTGGGCTACCAAATAGGAAGCACCTAAAAGAAGTGTGATGGCGCAGGCGATGGCCATGGCCTTGAGTTCGCGCCCGAGGGGGTCTCTGGCCCCAATGGCCTTGTTGAGGGGGCGACCTGGGGTGGAGGTTCGGCGGCGAGCAAACGCGGAGGGCAACACCCACTCCGGAGTCCGTCGCAACCCAGGCAGGTCCGACTTGGAGTCTGGAGGGTGTGGAGCGGCCAGCCGGGCCAATGCCTCGCCAGCATCGACCTCCAGCCGGGCCGCGTAGGCCTTGAGGGACATCCGGACGTAAGCGATGCCGCCAAAGGTCGTGTACTCGTCGTTTTCCAGATCCCTGAGACGGGACACCGGGATACGGGTCTCATGGGCCAGATCGGCCAACGTGAGGTACTGGAGTTCCCGAGCCCTGCGAAGCTGCTGACCGAGAGTTGGGGACATGGGAGGGGAGGTTCCCTTGGGTTACGCGCGACAAGGCGTACTTGGCGGTCAGAGTTCCACAAGAATTTCGCGGGGCTTGGCCCCTTCTCCTGGCCCGATGATCCCACGCTCCTCCAAGATATCCATCATGCGGGCGGCCCGGGTGTAGCCGAGGCGCAGACGCCGCTGAATGAGGCTGGTGGAGGCCTTCTTTTCAGTGCTGATGACATCCAGTACTTTCTCCAGAATGGCTTCATCCTCAGGGGTGACTTCCTCCCCGCCTTCGCCGTCCATTTCGTCAAAGCTGTCCGCCAAGGTGGCCTCGAAGACTGGTTTGCCTTGGGCGCAGGCGTGATCTACAAGGTCGTGCAGCTCGTCGTCGGTCACCATGGTGCCCTGGGCACGGATGAGCTGGCTGGTCCCGGGAGGGAGGTAGAGCATATCCCCTTTGCCCACGAGGCGGTCGGCCCCTTTGCGGTCCAGAATGACGCGGCTGTCGAGCGCCGAAGCCACCTGGAAGGCAATTCGGGAGGGGACGTTGGCCTTGATGATGCCGGTGACCACGTCAGCGCGGGGCGTCTGGGTGGCGAGAATGAGGTGAATGCCGGCCGCACGGGCCTTCTGGGCGATACGGGCGATGGCCACCTCAATATCGGCGGGGGCCGTCTGCATGAGGTCTGCCAGCTCGTCCACAATCACCACGATGTAGGGCATGGAGTCTGGGATCTCGAGCTCGGGCTCCTTGCGCTTGGGCGGCTCCGAGCTGCCTGCCCAGACGGAGGCGTCCGTGGTGTCAGTGCGGAAATCTGGCTCCTCCTCCATGGGATCGTAGTCGTCCGGCAGGACGGGCGCGGCAGCGGGAACGGGCACTGCTTTGGCCTTGTTGCCAGCACCCACCCGTGACGTGGTGCGGGGCGAGGACTTGCGATTGTTGAAGGTCTCGAAGTTGCGGCACCCTTCCTGGGCGAAGATCTGGTACCGCTTTTCCATCTCATTCACCACCCAGCGCAGGGCCAGGAGGGCCTGCTTGGGATCGGTCACTACGGGCAGGGCGAGGTGGGGCAGGTCTTTGTAGCCCTGCATTTCCACGACCTTCGGGTCGATCATGATGAACCGGAGCTCATCCGGCGCGAACCGGCAGAGGAGGCTGGTGATGATGCTGTTGATGCAGACGGACTTCCCTGAACCGGTGGCCCCAGCGACGAGGAGGTGCGGCATGGTCGCCAGATCGGCGATGATGGCCTTGCCGTACACGTCTTTGCCCAGTGCGAGCGGCAGTTTGGCCTTGCCCTTCTGAAACTCGTCGTCCTCCAGGAGTTCCCGGATGGGCACCACGATCTTGTCGCGGTTGGGGAGTTCGATGCCCACGGTGTCTTTGCCTGGGATGGGGGCCAGGATGTTGAGCCGCTCCGCTTTCGTGGCGCGGGCGATGTCGGCCTCCAGGTTGGCGATGCGGCTGACGCGGAGACCTTCGCTGGGATAGACCTCATAGCGCGTGATCGCAGGCCCCTTGGTGATGTCACCCGGGGTGACATTGATCCCAAAGGTGGAAAGGGTCTTGATGATGTTGCTCTGGGTCTCGCGCAGGATGGCCTCGTCCGCAGGGGTGCGAGCCTTCACTTCCGGCCACTGCAGCAGGTCCAGCGGCGGCACCGAGTAGCCCTTGTAGCGGGCGGTGAGGCTGGCAGGCTTGGCAAAGAGCGCCCGTTCATCCTTCTGAGCCTGCCGCTTCTGCCACACCTCAGCGAGCTGTGGCTTGGCCTTGGGCTCTTTCGGGAAAGAGGAATCGATGATCTTCGGCAGAGGATGCACCTCCGGCAATTCCAGCTGTGTGGCGGGGCCAGAGGGGAACTCCTTCTCTTCCTCATCGTCCAGCATCGCGGCGGCAGCAGCTTTCTTCCGCCCTCTGGTCTTGGCAGGCGGAGGGGCGCTAAGGGGCAGGATGGCTTCTTCTTCCGCTTCCAGACGACGGCGCTGGCGCTCGGTCCACCAGTTCACAAACGCGCGGCCCGCCATGTCCTTGCCCTGCACCAGGACCTGCACGGGGTGCATACCGGTGACAAAGATCATCCCAACAAGGTAAATCACCCCCATTACGAGAAGGGAGCCCACTTCGCCCAAAATGCCGAGCAACAGAATGCCCGCCACCACGTGGCCGAGGCCGCCGCCCGCGCCATAGGGGGTGACACGGTGATTGTCCCACTCCCAGAAGTTCTGGAGGTACAGGATGCCTGCTCCACAAACGATCATGAGGCAGAAGCCCACCCAGGAGCGGAGAGTGATCTTGGTATGGGAGGCCAGCTTGCAGACGCCGAACCAGGTGAGGCAGGCGGGGATGATGTAGTTCGCACCCCCGAACATCCAGAAAGTGTAGCCCGCCATCACGGCCCCCAGGCGACCGATGAGGTTGTGCGCCATGGGGGTGGCCGTATCACTCAGGGCCAGGTGACACCAAGTGGGAAGATCCGCTGGGTCATAAGAAACCAGCGCCAGAAAGTAAAAAAGGGCCGCAACGATGAACAGAAACCCGACCGACACATGCCACGTGGGGCTCTCAGCGGGCGGCTCGGTGGAGCGGCTGCGGGTCTGGCGCTGAGGGGTGCGGGCGGACATGGGCGGGGCAGGGGACCAGGAAAGCAGCGGTTCCGGTGAAAATTAGCGGTGAATTCTAAACGATCAATCTTAGTAGAATTTCCGGAGTTATTCAAGGGGGGAGCTAAAACGAGTCGAAACTAGCTGGCCACCGACAAATCCGAACGACGGCCGGGAAGGGGGTTGACCCCTCCCAAAGACCCGGTAACCGTATTGAATGATCGCGTCCCATGAACTTTCCGTTTTGCAGTTCGCGCCGATTTATCAGGAACGGGTGTGGGGGGGGCGGAATCTTGAGCGCCTCTATGGCCGCCACCTTCCTGAGGCGGGCCCTCCCTACGGAGAAAGCTGGGAAATTTGTGATCGGGAAGAGGCTCAGAGTGTGGTGACCGCAGGTCCTCTGCAAGGGTGGAGCCTGCATGATCTCTGGACGCAAGCCCGGAATGAAGTCTTCGGCTTTGCCTATGCCGGGCATTCCTCGCCGCGGTTTCCGCTGCTGATCAAGATTCTGGATGCCCAGGAGGATCTCTCCATGCAGGTGCACCCAGATGATGCTTCCGCGGCCGGGGTGGGTGGGGAGGCCAAGAGCGAGGCATGGTACGTGACTCACACCCAGCCGGGTGCCACCCTGTATGCGGGCATGCGTCCCGGCACCACCTCAGAGATATTTAGGCAGGCCATGGTGGAGGGTTCGGTTGCTGAGCATGCGCTCTCGCTGAAGGTCGCCCCTGGGGATTGCCTGGCGGTCCCGGGCGGCACGCTGCACGCCATTGGAGCTGGGGTCGTTATTTTTGAGATTCAGCAGAACAGCGACACGACCTACCGGGTGTTTGACTGGAATCGCTTGGGGCTGGATGGCAAGCCCCGCGCCCTCCATCAAGAGGAGGCCATGAAGGTGCTCCATTTTGACGCTGAGCCGCCTGATCTTCAGAAACCGCAAGGGGGCCGCCTGCTGGACTGGCCCTACTTTAAGATCGACCGCTGGGAGATGACCAAGTTCGAAGGGCGCTCCGTGATCGGCCGTTCCCGTTTCAAGATCGGGGCGGTGGTGGATGGGGAGATTTCCTGGCGCAAGGGGAATACCATGAAGGCAGGGGACTTCTTCCTGGTGCCTGCCTGCCTCGGGGACGAACAACGACAATTCAAATGCACCAGTGCGCGGGCGACGTTGTTGTGGATCTCCCTCTGAGTGGGATTGCCCATCGGAGAGTGGAACCGCGAAGCCAAACCCAGCAGCGCAAGGTGCTTTGTTCCGGCAGTCTTGATGATGCAGGGCAGGCTGCCCACTTGATCCCTGTGTTCCTGACCGGGTGCCACCCGCGAGGGGAATTTGTCCGGGATTGTGGTTGAGTGGTCCTCTTTTGCTTGACCGGGTTGGTACTGCGTGATGAATTTCGGGGAACACTTGATTTTTCATGAAGAAACCAGCCATTATCTTGTTCGCCGCCAGTGCTTTTGGCGGGCTCGCCCTGCTTGCCCAAACTCCCGCTGCACCCGCCGGGGGGAAGGTGGACTTCGAAAAGGAGATCTACCCGATCTTCAAGACGAAGTGCCTGAAGTGCCATGAGACTGAGCACACGGATGCCACGGGCAAGCTGAAGAAGCCCAAGGGTGGTCTGATTATGGACACAGTGGAAGGCTTGAAAAAGGGTGGCAAGGAGTCCGGGGAGAAGACCCTTGTGGCAGGCAAGGCCGCCGAGAGCGAGCTCTACAAGGTGACGACGCTGCCCGTCAGCGACGAGATGGCCATGCCCCCAGAGGGCAAGGGCGACCCGCTCACCGATGCAGAAAAAGAACTGCTGAAGAAGTGGATCGACCAGGGTGCTGATTTTGGTGCCTGGAAGGGTGCTCCGGCCAAGTAATTTTTGGAACGACTCCAAGTATTTTAAGCTGCCCGGTCTCTGGAAACGGAGCCGGGCAGTTCTTTTTTGGGTTCCCGGGATACGTGAAAGAAAACCAGCATTCGTCTCACAAATGCCTTGCGCCTGCCCCGCACCAGGTTAACCTCCCGACCCTCTTTTTAACGGCAAACCTTTTACTCAGCCATGTCCCAGCATCGTAGTCTCAAGTCTTCCGGTGGTTCCGTCGGCACCAAGCGCAGCGTCCTCAAGCGTGGCGAACGTATCAAGCTGATGAAAGCCCGTGGCCAGTGGAATGAAGGCCGCAGCCTTTACAACCTGCCCAAGACCAAGCCGGAAGCTTAATCCCGCCGAGTGCGTCTTAATCGCTATCTCAGTTCCTGCGGTCTTGGTTCTCGCCGAGGCTGCGAGCAGTTGGTTCGCGATGGCAGAGTCATCCTGAACGGGAAGATCTGCACCAATTTGTCCACCACGGTCACGGACTCCGATGACGTCGTGGTGGATGGAAACAAGGTCCGCCCTCACAAAGGGGTCGTGATTGTGCTGCACAAGCCGAGAGGTCTGGTGTGCAGCCGCCGCGATGAACGAGACCGCGACACGATTTACAGCCTTCTCCCAGAGAAGTTTCATACCCTGCATCACGTAGGGCGTCTGGACAAGGAGAGCGAAGGCCTCCTGCTCATGACCAACCGCGGGGAAGTCTCCCAGCGGCTCCTGCACCCCAGCCAGGGCGTGGAGAAGGAGTACGAAGTGATCCTTGAGACTCGCTTCGACCCTGAGAACCTCACCCGGCTCACCAAGGGATTCCACACCGAAGACGGTTATGCCAAGGCGGAACGTGCCTGGATGATCGGCGACTACAAGATCGGCATGGTGCTGAAGCAGGGGCTCAAGCGACAGATTCGCATGATGCTCTATTTCCTCGGCTACGAGGTGAAGCGCCTCGTGCGAGTGCGCATCGGCAATCTGGCCATCAAAGGCATCCTCGAAGGCAACTGGAAGGAGCTCAGTGACAAGGATGTGGACAAGATGCTCCTCAATCCGCTGGCCAAAGACCGGCCGAAGATGAGCAAGCCGAAAACGGCCTCCGTCCGCAAAAGCCTGGAGATTCACCGCCAGAAGGAAGCCAAGCGCAGCAGCCGAAAGACTGGTGCGCGGAAGCGGACTGGCGGCACGAGCCCGGCCTCTGGGGCGGGTGCGGGTAGCAGCTTCGGTGGTGATCGTGGCCAAAGTGCTGGCGAAGGCGCTGCGCGTGGCCCTCGTGGTGGGAGTATCCGTGGTCGTGAACGTGATGGAGGTTCCAAAGGTTCCAGGGGTCCCAAAAGTGAAAGCGGCCCAAGAAGTGGCAGCAGTCCCAGGGGCGGTCGTGACGGTGACAGCAGCGGCCGTGGCGGCAAAAGCGGTGGCACCGGCCCGACCGGGCGTCGTCGTTCGCCCCGGCGTGAGGTCTGATTTTTTTTCCGGCAAAGTTGTCGGAAATGGAGAAGTTGATGCATGAGTTCCCTCGTGCCCTTTGATGCCCTATGGAAGCGGGTGATTGCGGAATGCGCGCCCAAGTGGATGTCAGTCCACGGGCCGGATCACTGGCGGCGGGTGGAGCGGAACGCGCTGATTCTTACCACCCAGACCGGGGCGGACGTTGATGTCGTGCGGCTGTTCGCCTTGTTCCACGATTCCCAACGGCTGAATGATGGCTTTGATCTGGAGCATGGTCCCCGGGCGGCGGTGTATGTCCGCAGTCTGCGGGGGCCTGCGTTTGAGCTTCCGGACGAGGCTTTTGAGAAGCTGGTGTATGCCTGTGAATGGCATACGACGGGATTGCATCATGTGGATCCCACGATCGCGACCTGCTGGGACGCGGATCGCCTGGACCTGGGCCGGGTGAGTATCATCCCCAATGAGAAATTCATGAGCACAGCATTCGGGAAGGAGATAGCCAGGTATGGCTCGTTGCAGCCTTGGGCGCATCTGGCACCTCCGATCTTTGGATCGTAGTCCCAAGTTCCTCTTTTCCCAATCTGGGGCTTTAGCTCGTCAGGATGACCGAGGCCCGCGATCACTCTGCCTGGCGTAGTGTCGAGCCGTGTGTCTCTCTCTGGCCAGCAAGCCTTACCGCCAGCTTGACCGCGTGGCTCATGCTGCCCGCGTTGGCCTTACCCTGCCAGGCGATGTCCAGGGCGGTGCCGTGGTCCACGCTGGTGCGGATGACTGGCAGACCGAGGGTCGTGTTGACGGCGTTGTCAAAGGCCAGTGCCTTGACGGGGATGTGCCCCTGGTCGTGATACATGCAGACGAAGGCGTCGGTGCTGCGACGTTTCCACGGGAGGAAGGCGGTATCAGGAGGCAACGGCCCCTCGACATCCAGACCCTGGGCGCGGGCGGCTTCGATGGCGGGGATGATGATGCGCTCTTCCTCACGGTTGCCAAAGAGGCCGTGCTCCCCGGCGTGAGGGTTCAAGCCACAGACCACGATCTTAGGGGCGCGACCCCGGATCTTCTGAAGCGCTTCCGCCGTGAGTTCGATCACCTCCAGAATACGCTTGAGGGTGAGCAGCGCGGGCACCTCCGCGTACCCGCAATGCACGGTGACAAAGGTGCAGGTAATTTCCTCAGAGTACTGCATCATGCACCACCGGTCGGAGGATGTGCGGGAGGCGAAGATTTCCGTGTGACCGGGGAAATGGATGCCGGCCATGTGCATGGCCTCCTTGTTCAGCGGGCCCGTGGCCACGGCAGCGACCTCACCAGCCAGGGCGGCATCGATGGCTAGGTTCACATACCCATAGGCGGCAGCTCCAGTGTGAGCACCGATGATGCCAGGTGTCACCGAGGATGGGTTCACTTCGCCGAGGTCCAGGATCGCGGGAGTATCCAACGTGGTGTGCGCCTGTGACCACGCATCCCTTGGGATCAATCTGGCTGGGATGGGGAATCCTGTGGCCTTGGAAACTCTCTCCAAAATGGCAGCACTGCCGAAGATGACCGGGGAGCACTGGGAGGTGACTTCCTCATTGGCGAGCAGTTGCAGGCTGACCTCCGGACCGACGCCGGCGGGGTCGCCCATGGTGATGGCGATGATGGGTTTTCTGGACATGAGCGGGGAGTGCGTCGGCACCAGTACACTCCATGGCAGGGGGCGCGCAAGGGAGGCCATGCTGCTCCTTGTCACAGGGGGGAATCTGCGTCAGGCTCAAGCAACCTTTTCCTATGCCCACTCTGAGACTTGCCCGGCGCGACGACCTCGGTGCCATCAACGACATCTACAACCACTACGTGCTGCACTCAACGTGCACCTATCAGACCGAGCCCTCCACGCTGGAAGAGCGGCAGGCCTGGTTTGAGGTGCACGGCGTTCGTCATCCGGTGACGGTGTTGGAGGAAGAGGGCCGGGTCATTGGCTGGGGTGCCTTGAATAAGTTTCACCCCCGGGCAGCGTATGGGCACACGGTGGAAAATTCCGTCTATCTGCATCACGATCAGCAGGGGCGCGGGTTGGGGAGTGTATTGCTGGCGGACTTGATGGATCGGGCAGCGCAACTGGGGCACCACGTGGTCATTGCGGTCATTGATGCCAGCCAGGCTCCCAGCGTGGGACTGCATGCCAAGTTTGGCTTTGTGCAATGTGGCCATTTTCGTGAGGTCGGGTTCAAGTTCGGCCAGTGGCTGGATGTGGTCTATATGCAGAAGGTGATTTAGGTGGGGGGGGCGGGAGCGGGAGTGATGGAGTGATGGAGTGATGGAGTGATGGAGTGATGGAGTGATGGAGTGATGGAGTGATGGAGTGATGGAGTGATGGAGTGGGCTTCTGGGAAGCTTGGGGAGCGCACGCATCTTGCGTGCTGTTCTCGGCATCTTGCCGGGAACGTCAGTCAGGGCGTTGTCGCGAAATGCACGTCCATATGGGAATGTGTCGTCGCTGCTGGAAATGGTAGAAGAGCCGTCCCGGCTCTTGGCTTTGGAAGAGGGAGACGTCGATCAATGACTGATGGCCATGGAGATGCAGAAGGCACCGGGCTGGGCGCAAGTCTTGTCGCCCTCCCCACCTGATCACCTTCTCCGGAGATACCCAGGGTCTCCGTCCACTTCGTGGCCTTTGCTCCTGGGCTGGGCTCTGAGGGCCTTTCAGGCACCAAACCCGCTCCGGAGACTATCAACGGAGGACCGACCCGCCAAGGAACCGCCTCCAGGGCGTTCGAATGCGATGTTGCACGAATGTTTGGTTGCGCCTCACGAGGCCCCCCGCTGACTGACGTTCCCGGCAGGATGCCGGAAACAGCACGCAAGATGCGTGCGCTCCCCAGGCTGCTCCCCCGGCACCCCTTTTCGTGCATTACCCTGAGTCAGCCATCAGGTTTAAGGAATTGACGAAAATGAGTTGATAGAAGGTTCTGTTTTACTGGGCATCTATTGTGGCTGGCAACCAACAGGCCGCATTCCAAAATTCTGGGATTAGATCCATCCGTGTGGAGTCAAGAGAGCGATCCCCCAGTGTTGTCGATGACGTCAACAACACCAAACAAACTGACCCATGAAAATACTGACCCTACCCACCATCGCCGCAGCCCTGTTCGCCGGTTTTGCCATGCTTGCTACCGCCTCTGCTGAGGAAAAGAGCGCTTTGAGCGCTGCTGACCAAACGTTCGTGAAGACTGCCTCCCAGAGCGGAATGAGCGAAGTGAAGGTCGCAGAGCTTGGAGTGAAAAAGGCCGAAAACTCCGAGGTGAAGTCCTTCGCTGAGATGCTGGTCAAGCATCACACCGAGGCCAACACCGAACTTGGCAAGCTGGCCGAGGCCAAAGGAGTGCAACTCTCGGCCTCCGCACCGGCAGAAGCCGCTGACAAGGTCCAAGGCCTTGAGAAACAGAGTGGCAAGAACTTCGACAAAGAGTTCCTGCAAGGCTTGATTTCAAGCCACAAGAAGTCCATCAATAATTTTGAGAACGTCTCAGCTGAATCGAAGGATAGCGAGCTCAAGTCCTGGGTGGACAAAACCCTGCCGACTCTGAAGGCGCACCTTGAGCAGGCGCAGGCATTGGAAGCCAAGTACTAACGGCTCCAACGAAGTCCCGCAGCGTCTGTGGGCTTTCGAGAATAAATCCCCGGCCCCCTTGCTGATCCCTATTTGTGATTGGTGAGGGGGTTTTTTTGAAGGGAAAGGGATCCTCCCCAAACAAAAACACAACCCACTGAGATCATGGTTATTCCTACAGACAGCTTGAAGGGAAAGGTAGCTGTGGTGACGGGTGCCGGTTCTGGACTGGGCAAAGCCACTGCAAAGGTCCTGGCACATGCCGGGGCCAGGGTGCTGGTGTTGGGGCGTACCGCAGAGGAGATTCAGTGCACCGCAGAGGAGATCCATCACGGTGGCGGCGAGGCCATGGCTATCGAGGCAGATGTGGCCAAGGATGCAGATGTGAAGGCTGCCATGGCCCGGGCGGTAGGGACGGAGGGGCGAATTGACGTGGTATTTGCCAACGCCGGGATCAATGGCGTCTGGGCACCCATTGAGCTGATTGAGGAGAAAGAATGGGATGAGACCCTGGCCATCAATCTCAAGGGGACCTTCCTGACGATCAAGCATGCCCTGCCTTTCATGAGGCAAGAGGGCGGTTCCGTGGTGGTGACCGCTTCGATCAATGGTACTCGCATTTTCAGCAACTCAGGAGCAACGGCCTATGCGTGCTCCAAGGCGGGGCAGGTGGCGCTGGTGAAGATGCTGGCGCTGGAACTGGCGCGCCATCGCATTCGGGTGAATGTCATTTGTCCTGGAGCGATTGAGAGCCGGATCGATGAGTCAACTGAGAAGCGGGAGCTGGAAGGGATTCACCTCCCGGTCGAGTTTCCGCAGGGGAATGTGCCCCTGACGGGAGGCGGGGCGGGGGCTGCAGGTCAGGTGGCAGAGCTGGTGTGGTTTCTGGCTTCTGACCTTTCATCGCACATTACGGGGACCGAGGTTTATATTGATGGGGCGCAGTCGTTGTTGCAGGGGTGAGGGGGAAGGAATTAGAAATTAGAAATTAGAAATTAGGAATGATGAATTAGGAATGATGAATTAGGAATGATGAATTAGGAATGGGGGCACGAGCTTCAAGCTCCCTCCTGGTGCGGCCTTGCTCGTGACTCGTGGCTGCGTTTGTCAAAACGCGGTCAGAGGCGTTGCTTGCACCTCAAGGCAGCAAGCCATCCTTTACGGTCGCCTGCACCCACGCATTCTTACGAATGCGTCCACGAGCTTCAAGCTCCCTCCTGGTGCGGCCCTGTTCGTGACTCGTGGCTGCGTTTGTTAAAACGCGGTCAGCGGCGTTTCTTGGACCTTAGGGAAGCAAGCCATCCGTTACCGTCGCCCGCACCCACGCATTCTTACGAATGCATCCACGAGCATCGAGTTGCCTCGTGGTGCGGCCCTGTTCGTGACTCGTGGCTGCGTTTGTTAAAACGCGGTCAGCGGCGTTTCTTGGACCTTAGGGAAGCAAGCCATCCGTTACCGTCGCCCGCACCCACGCATTCTTACGAATGCATCCACGAGCATCGAGTTGCCTCGTGGTGCGGCCCTGTTCGTGACTCGTGGCTGCGTTTGTCAAAACGCGGTCAGAGGCGTCGCTTGCACCTCAAGGCAGCAAGCCATCCCGCATGGTCGCCCGCACCTACGCATTCTTACGAATGCGTCCACGAGCTTCGAGTTCGCCCTCGTGATCGGTGTCCACTTCAGGGATGAATTGCAGAAAAGCCCGCGTTACCGCTCATACAAATCCGTCGCATCTGCCGCAGCGAGTTCGACCAAATAACTCGCAAGACGGCTGGAGAGCAGGGCGGCGTATTGGGCGCCTTTTTCCGCGGTGGATGCCGCTGGCGTGCCGCTGCCGGTGTCTTGGGTGGCCTGGGTCCAGGCACGTTGTGCCCAGGCCCATTTCTCCTTCATGGCCTGGAGCTTCCAGGCGTTGGCTTTGCCGTCGCCCCAGGTCTCTTTGGGCAGCACCAGCTCGGGATGAAAGTGGAGCATGAGGCTGGTCTCGCGTTCGTCGGCGTGATCCCCGAGCACGTCGAAGATGCCGGCACCGCTGTCGATATTGGGCCAGAAGACGGTGCTGAGAAAGATCTGGGGCCACTTGGCCTGGAGCTCCCGGAGCATCTGCTTGAAGTCACTTCCTCCGTGCCCGTTAAAGACCACGAGCTTGGGGATGCCTACGCCGACCAGGGAGGCAATGACATCATTCAAAAGCGCCAGCTGGGTGCTGGGGTTCATGTTGATGCAGAAGGGGATGTCGAGCTGACCCGTCTGCACGCCGAAGGGGATGTTGGGCAGGATGGCCACCTTGGCCCCTTGTTCCCAGGCCTGGCGACCGGCTTCAGAGCAGAGGGCGACGTTCTGAAAGCTGTCGGTTCCGTAGGGAAGGTGCCAGTTGTGGGCCTCGGTGGCGCCCATGGGGAGCACGGCCACCTCATACTTGGTGGACTGGACCTGCTTCCAGTTGGTCTCGGCAATGATCCAGGGGCGGGGGGCGGAGGATGAGGTGGACATGGCAGGAAGAGATTGGCGGGCCGACAGGCTGTGGGTGCCTACCGGTAGCGAGTGAGGGATTCCAGGAAATGACGCGCCAGGTCGGTTCCGGGCTGCTCGAAGAACTGGCTGGCAGGTGCCGACTCGACGACAACACCGTGGTCAAGAAACACCACCCAGTCTGCAACCTTGCGGGCAAAGGTGATCTCATGCGTGGAGAGCACGGTGCGCTGGCCGTCTTCCGCCAGACGGAGGATGAGGTCGAGCACCTCCTGTGTCATGACGGGATCGAGGGCTGAGGTGGGCTCATCCAGCAGGAGCAGGCCGGGCTTGGGAGCGATGGCGCGGGCCAGGGCGACGCGCTGCTGCTGACCGCCGGACATTTCTGCGGGCCGCTTCTTCACATGCTCGGCCAGGCCAAACTTTTCGAGCGTCTCATGGGCCTGGTGAAGGGCCACCCGGGCGTTGATATCGTGAACCTCCCGCAGCGGCAGGGCGACATTTTCCTCGGCGCTGAGGTGGGGAAAGAGGTTGAAGCTCTGGAAGACGAACCCATTGCCGCGTCGCTGTTTGAGCATGGCCTCGTCTGTCCAACCCAAGGCAGTTCCGTTGATGTGGATGCTGCCTGAATCGGGAGTGAGCAGTGAGCCGAGAACTCGAAGCAGGGTGGACTTGCCGCTGCCCGATGCCCCCAACAGGACGAGGCAGTCCACATCAGCGGGCACCTCAAATGAGGCTCCGTCGAGAGCGACGTGGCTGCCGTAGCGTTTGACGAGCTGGCTGACCTGAATATGCATGCAGCGAAAGGTGGTGGGGCGGAAGCGGCAGCGTGACCTAGGTTTCAAACTTGTAGCGTTCCTCGATCCGACGGGTCCACCAGGAAAGGGGGATGGTGAGCAGGATGTAAAGCACGGCCAGGGGGATGAACCCCTCCAGCGCCGTGTAGGCCTGGGCATTGGCGGCACGCACCATCTGCGTTAACTCCTCGACGCCAATCACGCTGAGGAGGGAGGAGTCCTTGATGAGCGAGACCATCTGGCCGGCGGTGCCCGGCAGGGCGCGGCGGAAGGCCTGGGGAAAGATGACAAAACGCCAGGTCTGCTGCTGATTGAAGCCCACCGCGCGAGCGGCCTCCAGCTGGGAGGCACCGATGGACTCCCAAGCACCGCGGAAGATCTCGGAGAGGTAGGAACTGTGGAACAGTGCCAGGAGGCAGACCCCGGGCAGCCAGGGCTTGGCGATGCCGAGGGCATTGGCCACGCCATAGTAGCCGATGAGCAGCAGCACGAGCAGCGGGGTGCCCCGCACGAGCTCCACACATCCCCGGCAGGCCAGACGCACGGGGATCCACCGGCTGCGCTGGCCAAACATGAGAAGCAGCCCCAAGGGGACGCTGACCATGAGGGCCAGTGCGGAGACTACGACGGTAGCGCCCCAGCCACGGAGAATGAGCCACCGCCACTTCCACAGGGATTCCCAGTGCCAGTTGTACTTGATGGCGTGGAAGACGAACCAGATTCCGAGAAGCATTCCCAAGCCCAGAAGGAGGTTCCAGACAACCTCTGCGAGAAGGGTTCGAGGTTTGGATTCTGGGGTCATGAAGGAAGGCGGGGCACGGTGAAGTTGCCCCGGCGGATGGTCAAGCGATTCAAGGGGGAGGGGGCTCTGGTGCCGGAGAGGCATCCGCTGCCACGGGGGGCGCGGCCCCTGGCGAAGGGGTTCCTTCAGCCGGGGTGACCGGCGCTTCCGGCGTAGCAGAGTTTTCCGGATCAGGTTTGGGCTCCGGTTCCATGGCGGGGTCCTGTTCGTCCACCAACACAGGTGGGGGCTCAAACCGCAGCCCCCGCCGGGGATTCATCTGGATGGCGCGCAGGTACTGCACGACGCCGTTGGCGACGGCTCCGATTACGCCGTCTTTGTACCCGTTGTCCGTGAAACAGAGCGACTCTGCCTGATGGGTGAGGTAGCCGCACTCCACAAGGATGGCGGGGCATTCAGTCTGCATCACCACGATGAACTGGCAATCCCGCACATTCCGATCCGGTGCGCCGGTGGTACGGCAGACCCGGCTGTGAACCATTCCTGCGAGCCATTCACTGCGCACGTCTCGCACCGGGATGTCATGCCTCAAGCCCAGTAGCTCTCTGAGAGGGGCCATGCTGAACAGTTTTTTGCGAGAGCTGTAGTAGGTCTCGATCCCGTGAGTCTCAGCCGACTTGGCATCCGCATTGAGATGGAGGCTGATGAAGACTGCCGCCTTGGCCTGGTTTGCCACCTCGCAACGCTCCTCCAGGGTCAGGTAGGTGTCGTCTTTTCGGGTCATGAGCACCTGACAGCCAGCCTCCTGCAGGCGTTTCTCCAGGCGGAGCGCCAGATCCAGGGAGATTTCTTTTTCCAATTGGCCAAAGCCCTGAGTACCCCCGTCGATCCCACCGTGGCCGGCGTCCACCACGACCAGAAATGGCAGCGGATCCGCTGCGGCCGCCTCGCTGAGCTGCTTTACGAGCCGTTCTTGCTCGTCGTCCCAGCTTTTTTCCACCATCCACAGGCAGACAACTGCCCCCAGCAGAGCGCTGGACGACAGGAACAGGCGGATGGCACCTCCGGGTGACATGAAGGGGGGAAGACTTAAGCGCGATGGGAGCTTACAAAATTTCCGGTGGATTTGATGATTAAATTTTATAAAATGGTCTCATGCGTCCGCCTGGTCTCCACCTTTGCGGCATCGTGGCTCTGGCGTTCATGGCCAGCCCGATTCATGCCGCCAGCAAAAGCTCCTCTGCCAAACCCAAAACCCCGGCGAAGAGCAGTACGGTGAAGGCCGATACCGCGAAGTCGAAGTCTGGAAAGGACTCCGACGCGAAAGAACATGTCGTGAAAAAGGGGGAGACGCTCTGGAGCATCTCCCAGAAATACAGCACCAGCGTGGGCGAGGTGATGGAGCTCAACAAGCTGCCCAAGGAGTATGTGCGGGAGGGCATGAAGCTCAAGATACCGCCACGCGGCGGGTTGGTGGACCCCCGTACGGAGCGGCGCAAGGTCCACGTAGTGGATGATGAGGAGACGTTTTGGAGCATCGCCGGGGCATACAACATCTCCCCGGAGGCACTGGCCAACGCCAACCCGAATGTGAACCCCAACCGGTTGCACCCGGACATGGAGCTCATCATCCCTCCTTCCGACGGGAGTAAAACGGCCAAGCCAGGCGTGCCGCTGAAGCCAGCCGTGACCCTGAAAGATCCCGATGGCCAGAGTCCGGCTGACAAGCCGCCTGTGAAGCCTGGTGAGGTGAAGCCGATGACCAAGCCTGCCAGTACGGCGCTGGCGAACTCCTCCCCTGCCTCGGGCAAAGAGTATGTCATTGAAGAGGGGGACACCTTTTACGCTTTGGGCCGAAAGTTCGGAGTGCCCATGGAGGCCATTCTGGCGGCCAACCCTCAGGTGGATCCCCGCCGGATGAAGAACGGAACCAAGATCGTGATCCCTGAGAAAGTGGACAAGCCGGTCAAGCCGCCCACAGGGACAGCTCCCGCAGAGGAGGGGCATGCGGGCTCCAAGCCCGGCGTGACGGAGCCAGTGCCAACTACCAAACCTCCCACAGCCGCTCAGACGACGGTGGCCAAGATCACGAAGCCGCTGCCGTCCATTCCTGGACCAGAAACATTGCCCATCCCCAAGCCGAAAGTGACCGCCCTGGCCTCTGAGCAGGTGAAAAAACAGATCGTCAATCCCGTGAGTGACAAGAAGGGGACGAATGGCAATACCTCGCCGGTGGTGATTGCGGCTCCAAACGTGCCGCCGCCAGCACCGTCAGAGACCAAGCCGACGGTGAATCCACCTGCATCGGGATCGGTAGACGCACCGCCCTCCGCGCCTGTGATGGCCAAGGCTGACAAGCACGAGGAAAAGACCTCAGACGAGCACGCTCCGGTGGCGAACAAGGGAAGTGATGCGTCCTCTTCACCACTCCCGCCCGCTGCGATCAAGACCGTCCCTGCCTCTATCGGCACTCATGAATTGGCCTCAGGCAAACGACAGACCAACACGGTGGGCAGCGATGGCGTGATCCGCTCCTATATTGTGAGCGATGGGGAATCCGAGGGCACCATCTGTGAGGCGTTTGGGATCTCCAAGGAGCAGCTCTATGAGTACAACCGCCTGCCCGCCTCGGCGCGTCTGAAGGCGGGCGATGAGATCATGATTCCCCGGGTGGCGAAGATCCGGTGAGTCAGGGGTGGAAGACGCTTTTTTGAGACAGGATTGACAAGATTTTGAAGGATTAACAGGATTGGGATTGGGGTGAAGATGAGGGTGTTTTCAGAGTCCTGACGGGGGAATGAAAAGTCCTGAGTACGGCGGCGAAGTTGCCGGGCACCCAGGACCTCAGGTCTTCTGTCTTCTCGCGCAGCGGGCCCTACTTCTTCACGACCCAGATGTTTCGATAGCGCACCGGGTCGCCGTGGTTCTGGAGGTGGAGGGGACCGGGGCTGGCGTCCTCTGGGAGCTTGGCTCCGCCAGTGACTTTGGGCAGTTCTTGATCTTGATGGATGACCACGCCGTTGTGCTTCACGGTCATCTTGGCGTTGGCGGTCTTGTTGCCGGAGGCGTCGAATTTGGCGGCGGTGAAGTCGATATCGTAAGTCTGCCAGGTCAGAGGCGGGAAGCACATGTTCACCTTGGGTTTGGCGATCTTGTAGAGGCCGCCGCACTCGTTGTCCTCACCGCTCAGACCGAAGCTGTCGAGCATTTGGACTTCGTACCGATGCTGAAGGTAGAGCCCGCTGTTGCCACGCTTCTGGCCGCGACCCGTGGGCGTGTAGGGCAGACGGAACTCAATGTGGAGGGTGAAATCCTGGAACTTTTCTGTGCTGGTGGCTCCTTCCATGAGAAGTCCGTCTTCTGTCACGCGGGAACCGGCGAAATCGTTCTTGTCCTTGCCGCTGAAGAGAACCACGGCACCTGCGGGTGGGGCGGCTTCCAGAGTGGGAGAGGCGCGTTGCACGCGGGAGAGTTCGAAAACCTTCTCTCCGTCCTTGGAGTACACCGCGATGGAGCTGCCATCCACAGTGCCCTGGATATCACCGGTGTCGGCTTCGAAGGTCACGGTATTTTGGCCGGCTTCACGTTGACCTGCAGTGCGGGTCACCTTGCTGGTGTCCCCGTCCCAGCCATCGCCAGGAAGGCCGCCGGGATAACTGATTGCTTCAAACTTGCCTTCGCCCAAGGCGATGATCTGAGCCCCAAACTTCTTGCCATCCTGCTCTCCTGCATATTCGCCTTGGATCGGGAAGTCTTCATCCGTCTTGTCCGGATCCGCATAAGCCTTGGGCGGCGGCGGCTTGGGAGCGTCTTGCTTGGGGGCCGGCGTTTGGGCTTGGAGGGAGAGAGCAGCCAGGAAGGGCAGAAAGTGAGTGAGGCGCATGGGCGGAGGAGTGAAAAGTAAAAAGTAGTAAGTGAAAAGTGAGGAACCACTGAAGTATGCCAAACGCATCTTGCGAGGTTGTTTGAAGCTCAACTTTTCACTTTTTACTTACCACTTTTCACAGCGTCGCCCCGCCCCTCAGTCCTCCACCCGCCTAATCTGCACCTCCACGCACAGTTCCCGGGTGCCCTTGCCACGGAAGGTGCCGCTCACGGGCTTGATGTCCCCGTAGTCCCGACCGACGGCGAGCTTCACATACCGGGTGTCGGGGACGCGGTTGTGAGTGGGGTCGAAGCCCTTCCAGCCGTAGCCGGGCAGGTACACTTCCACCCAGGCGTGGCTGGCCTCGATCTCGTCCGGAAGTCGGTTGGGATTGAAGAAATAGCCGCTGATGTACCGGGCGGGAATGCCGTGGCTGCGGCACATGCCGAGCATGACATGGGCGAAGTCCTGGCAGACACCGCGACGGCTCAGCACCACCTCGGCGGGGCGGGTGTTCACCGTGGTGGTGAAGGGGGTGTAGGTGAAGCTCTTGTAGATGTGACGACCCACGGCGAGCGCATCGTGCCACAGGTCGCTTACCCCGTTGGGGAGAGCGTCGATGGACTCTCGCCAGACTTCTTTGTCCAAGGAGACAAAGTGGGAGTCATTGAGGAAGTCGAAGTAGTCCTCCACCTCGGCATGGTCCTTCAGGGCAGAGGGGGGATTGACCGCTGGAATAGGGCCGCGGGTGTCCGCACAAGTGGCGACACGGGAGAAGGCCTCCACTTCGAGCCGCGCATGCTTCTGCGGCACGTCAAAGTAGTGCACACAGTTGCCGTAGAAATCCGGGTAGTCTCGCAGGCTGGTGGCCGTGGGCTCGACTCTCAGATGGAATTCCCGACATTCTTGGGCAGTATCGCTGACCGGCTGGAGGCGAGCTTCATTGAAGCTGTCCCAGACATCATCGTGGTAGTCGTAGCGCGTCAAATGGCGGACGCTCAACAAGAGAGGGTCCGTCCATTCATCGTCCTGGGTGCTGCCTTCGGCGGGATCACTCATGCCGCCGGCTGTTGCTGCTGCTGCATCTCCTGCTGATGCAGCCGGATCTCCGCCTCCATGTCAGTGGGGGGATGGTACATGAACTCCTGATAAATGAAGTCATCCAGGTGGTCGATGGTGCTTTGGATGTTCCCGAGGAACTCGTGCAATCCGAGATTAAAAACGTCGTCGATGCTGAGCGTCCGCATGTCGCCGAGGAGTTTCTCAAAAGCCTCCTCCTCCGGGGTGTTGCAGACGCCGTTCTCCGTCTCGGTGAGGAGATGAAGGTACTGGTAGAGCCGCTCCAGGCTGTAGCGGATGGAGCGGGGGAAGGATGGGGAAAAGATGAGAAACTCCGCCACTTTCCTGGGCAGAATGTCCGACATGTGGAAGCGCCGGTACGCCTCCAAGGCGCTGGCAGAGCGCAACACGGCCTGCCACTGGGCGGCATCCACGGCACCACCGACATCCGACACGCTGGGGAGCAGGATGTGGTACTTGATATCCAGGATGCGGGTCGTCTTGTCAGCACGTTCCAGGAACTTGCCGAATTGGATAAACTCGTAGCCCTCATTCCGGGAGAAGGTGGAGTTCGTGAGCCCCTGGAAGAGGTGGGAGTACTTCTTGATCTGGTCGTAGAACTCGTGGGCACCGCTGTCCCAGATCTCGCGGGCGTTCTTCGACTTCAGGAAGAGGTAGCACTCGTTGAGCGCCTCGAACATCTCCAGCGAGATCTGATCACGGATCTGGCGGGCGTTTTCGCGGGCGGCAAAGAGGCAGGAGATGACCGAGTTGGGATTCTCCTCCCGGAAGGTCATGAACTCGGTGACGGTGCGGCTGTTCGCCACCGTATAGTGCTTGAAGAACGTCTCCTCATCTCCTGCGGAGCGGAGAATGGGGAGCCAGTGCTCCTTGAGCTGCTCATCATCCAGATGGGAGAAGTCCAGCATGAGCTGGAGGTTCACATCCAGCAGGCGCGAGATGTTCTCGGCCCGCTCGATGTAGCGGCTCATCCAGTAGAGAGAGTTTGCCACCCGCGACAGCATGATTTCGCTGCCGCGATGCGTGGTGACGGGGAGCTGGGGAAGGGGAAGGGACATGCGAGGTGGTGAAGCGCTGGGAAAGGCGGGAGATTCAAGACCTGGGCAGACAGGTCTTCGGTAGCGGAATGGAGGTCGGGGTCAATCTTATTCGTTGTCGTGGAGGACCCAGGTATCCTTGGAGCCGCCCCCTTGGGAGGAGTTCACCACTAGCGAACCCTTGCGGAGGGCCACCCGGGTGAGGCCGCCAGGGGTCACCTTGATTTTCTCGCCAAAGAGGATGTAGGGGCGCAGATCCACATGCCGGCCCTCGAAGTCATCCCCCACCCAGGTGGGGTGGCGGGAGAGAGAGATGGGAGGTTGCCCAATGAAGTTGCGCGGATTGGCGATGATGTTTTTGCGGAAGTCTTCAATCTCCTCCTGCGTGGCCCAGGGGCCCATGAGCATGCCGTAGCCGCCTGCTTCGTTGGCGGACTTCACCACCAGCTTCTCCAGGTTTTCGAGGATGTACTTCCGGTCCTGGGGCTCGCTGGCCAGATACGTATCCACATTCGGTAGAATGGGATCCTCGCCCAGGTAGTACTTGATGATGCGGGGGACGAAGTAGTAGATGACCTTGTCATCCGCGATGCCGGTGCCGATGCTGTTGGCCAGGCTGACGTTGCCAGCGCGGTAGGCGTTGACAAGTCCGGGTACTCCGAGCAGGGAGTCTGGACGGAAGACGGAGGGGTCCAGGAAGTCGTCGTCGATACGGCGGTAGATGACGTCCACCGGCATGAGACCCGCGGTGGTGCGCATATACACCTTTAGATCACGGACGAGGAGATCGCGGCCTTCCACGATCGGGATGCCCATCTGGCGGGCCAGGAAGGCATGCTCGAAGTACGCGCTGTTGTACACGCCGGGGGTGAGCAGCACGACGTTGGGCTTGTCGCTTCCGATATTGTCCGGGGTGACGTAGTTGAGCACCTTGCGGAGATCGGCGGCGTAGTTGTCCACCCCACGAACGCCAGCGGATTGGAAAAGGTTGGGGAAGGCGCGCTTCAGGGCGGCGCGGTTCTCCAGCATGTACGAGGCACCCGACGGGCAGCGGAGGTTGTCCTCCAGCACGAGGTATTCTCCATCGCGACCGCGGATGAGGTCGGTGCCGCAGATGTGGACGTAGATGTCCTTGGCCACATTGCAGTTCATGAACTCACGCCGGAAATGCTTGGCCCCAAGGATGTAGTGGGGCGGGATGACGCGGTCGCGGAGGATCTTCTGCTCGTGGTAAATGTCGTGCAGAAACATGTTCAGCGCCTGGATGCGCTGAATGAGGCCTTTTTCCACCCTCTCCCATTCTGCCGCGGGTATGACCCGGGGCATGAGGTCGAAGGGGAAGATGCGCTCCGTCCCCTGGTTGTCATTGTACACCGTGAAAGTCACGCCACCGCGCATGAAGGCGAGGTCCACGGCCGTCTGCCTTCGATGGTAGTCTCCCGCGTCGAGTCGCTGCATCCGCTCGAGCACCTTGCGGTAGTGAGGTCGCACAGCGGCTTCCTCGTCGAACATTTCATCAAAAAAGTTTTCCTTATCGTAGCTGTCCAGCAGCATGGGCATGGGAGGAGGGGTGCGGGTTAAATGTATTTAACGGAAAGCAAAAACGGGGCCAAGTCCGAAAATGGATGTCTCTTCCGATCTTGAGCGGCGGAACTGACTGGCTAGAGTGACCCCATGCACCTCCAACACGGCATCCACCTGGGCTACTGCACGAACATTCACCGCGGCGAAACTTGGGCACAGACCTGGCGCACCCTGGAGGACTATACCCTGAGGGTGAAGGATCGCGTGGCGGGAGGCAAGCCTTATGGCATCGGATTGCGGTTGGGGGACCAGGCTTCCCGGGAGCTGGCTGAGCCCTGCCAGCTGGCGGAGTTCCAGGAGTGGCTGGAGAAGCACAACTGTTATGTCTTTACCATCAATGGATTCCCCTATGGTAATTTCCATGGCGCGCGGGTGAAGGAACAGGTCTTCAAGCCGGACTGGACCTCCAAGGATCGGCTGGAATACACGAACCGGTTGTTTGACATTCTCTCCCAGCTCCTGCCCAAGGGCATGAGTGGCAGTGTGAGCACGCTGCCGGGTTCACACAAGGAGTTTGGCATTGGCATTGAGGAATTGGAAGCAATCTTCGCGAACCTCAAGGCCTGTAGTGAGCACATACAGAGCATCTGTGACCGCACGGGTCAGGATCTGCACCTGGGCCTGGAGCCAGAGCCCCTGGGGCTGGTGGAGACAAGCGGGGAGCTGCTCAAGTTCTTTGGCCTCTATGTGGACCAGTACCCGGGGGATCGTACTTTCCTGAAACGGGTGGGGGTGAACTACGACTGTTGTCACCTCGCAGTCGAGTTCGAGGAAGCAAATGAGGCGCTCAGCCGCATCCACGATGCCGGCATCCGCCTGAGCAAGCTGCACCTGAGCTCCGCACTCAAGCTCAAGCCCACGCCGGAGAATCTGGACCGCCTGAAGAGCTTCGATGAGCCGGTGTATTTCCACCAAGTGGTCATCCGTGAAGGCGACACTCCCCTCCGCCGTCTGCGCGACATCCCCAATGCCATGGAACTGGCCGCGAGCATGCCGTATGAGATCGGCGACGAATGGCGCGTGCACTTCCACGTGCCGCTCCACGCCGAACCGAGCGGCGGGTTCTCCGACACCAAGGACCACATCCTCGGTGCCCTGGACTGGCTGGCGAAACATCCCACCGCCTGCCAGCATCTGGAAATGGAGACCTATACCTGGGAAGTGCTGCCCGAGGAGTTGCGCACGGGGGATGTGGTGGACCAGTTGAGCGCGGAGTATGCGTGGACGCTGGGGGAACTGGGGAAACGCGGATTCAGTGGGCAGTAGGCAGAGGGCAGTGGGCAAGGTGTTGGTCGATCCAACCCAAATGGAGATGATATCAGCTTGCTATGTCATCTCGCCACTCCATCCGGCGGGACGCTGGGAGCACGCACCGGCGGGAAGCCGGTGTCACCTGTGGTGTTAGCAAGCTCTGGGGATGCTTAGGTTGAGATGGGCGTCCAACACCTTGCCCACTGAGAACTGCCTACTGCCCACTGAACTCAAGCCCGCTCCCTCTCCCGTCCCACGCTCAGGGCCCCCGCAGTTGCTTGAATATGCGCCAGGCCCACGGCCAGGGCATCGGCGGCATCAGAGGGCGGGGTTTCACGCAGGCGGAGCATGGAGCGCATCATGAAGGCGACCTGTTCCTTGGCGGCGGCCCCTTTGCCCACGGCAGCCTGTTTCACTTCGCGCGGGGCGTAGTCGTAGATGGGGAGGCCGTGTTCGGCAGCGGCGATCAAGACCGCGCCACGGACGCTGCCGAGGGTGATGGCGGTCTTGTAGCTCTGCACGTAGATGGTGGATTCAACCGCGCAGGAAGTGGGGCCGAATTTCTTGATGACCTCGCTTAGCTGTTCTCGAATCGCGACAAGGCACCCGGAGGTGAGGAGTTTGGCGGGATTCTGAATCACGCCATAGGCCAGTGCCGTGGTGGTGCGCCCCTCATGCTGGAGAACAGCCCAGCCGGTGTTGCGAAGCGCAGGATCGACCGCGAGAATGCGGACGGGGGCGGCTGGGGTGGACATGTGGAATGGAACTCGAAGAGGAGAACTTAGACAGAATTGACGGAATTAACAGAATTCCACTGATCTGAGAGGAGCTAATTCAGGTATGCAGCGGGCCGATGTGGGTTGGTCCACATCGGCTGTCCAAGTTCTAGGAAAAGACGAAGACCGTTTCCACTCAGAGATAGATCGCCTTGCGCTGTTTCTTGCCGCGAGAGAAGAGGGCGTCCACGGAGAGCCAGCCGGGTCCCTTGATAATGAGCGTGATGGCGATGAGCAGGAAAAGGATGCACGACTCGGCACCGAAGCTCTGGCCCACGCGATTGCACACCCAGAGGGCACCGAGCGTGACAGGGATGAAGGCGACGGAGGCGAACCGGGTGAAGAACCCGAGGATCCAGCACACTGCGGTGAAGATCGCTGCACCGGCAGCGAAGGCGGCGAGGACCTTCGGGAGGGGGAGGCCGGACTGCTCCACCACGCCAATGACTTCCCAGGGTTCCTGGTTCCAGACGGCACCCCAAGCCAGGAAGGCGTGCTGCCAGGCGTGCATGTAGAGCAGGGTGAGCCCTGCACCGATGCGCAGAGGGATGACGTCGATCAACGGCTGCTCTGGGCTGCCGGGGGCGGTTTCGTAAGGCATGCCGAAAGGGGGGGTGGGGGTTGCGCAGAGATACGGATCAGAGCGAGTCTGAGAACGTCACAATATCGCCTGGCTCCAGCGGGATTTCCGAGTTTAGATAGTTCACGTGAAAGGCGCGCTGGCCATTGCGTGTGACATACACGGCCGTGGCAGTCGGATCGCCGGTGCGGCCGCCAGCGTAGCGGAGCACCGAGGCAGGGGTGGCTCCCTCAACAAATTGAATGATGCCGGGCTGCTTCACAGCGCCGCGAATGCTTAACAGAGGGAGGTCTTCCACCCGGATGACCTGCACGTTGATGAGAGACTGGCCACGTTGACGGCGAAAGGCGCTCTCCAGCGGCAGCACCGCCTCATGCAGGCGCAGGCCGCCCAGCTTGACGGTGCCGTACTTGCCCAGATCCACCAGACCGCTTTCGTCCACCATCACGCGACCCACGAACATTTTGCTGGGGGAGATTTGGCCAGCATAGGCGGCAATCTCGAGGGTGTGTCCTGCACTCAGCGGTTGATTGAGCTGGAAGGGCAGGGAGGGGTCATCGGAAGGAGCCGTGCTGTCGGTGCCGACAAAAGGCACTTTGACCTTCATGTCGGGCAGCTTGGGCATGGAGACCTTGGGAAGCTTCTCCAAGGTGCCACAGGCAGAAAGGGCGAGTGCCAGCGGCAGGCTGAGCAACGAGAGCGGAGAGAGGGGGCGAAGCTTCATGCGGTCCGTCATCATGGACAGACTTCCCCGGGTGACAAGCAGAACTGTGCACCCCGTTCCGCTCGGGGAATCACAGAACAGGCGGATCCAATGGGGGGATCAAGCGCGAGCAAGCTTTTCCATGCCGAGCTGCATCAACTGCGCGGCGAGCTCCGGCGTGTAGCGCAGGATGTCGTGGGCAAGGATCTCGAGGTCGAACATGCTCGGCTCGCTCTGGAGACGAGGCTCGAAGGTGAGATCGGCAGCGGCCAGCATGCCTGACTCAACTTCCGGCGTAAACTGAAGCACCGGAGGAAAGGGGGAGCAGAGTTCCTTGTTCATGAGTGTGGTGGTGATAGGGGAAATTTAAGCGCTCGCGATCTGCACCTTGCCTTCACCCGTGGAGACCCACTCTTTCGGTTTCAGGAGCCCTTTGAGGACCAGCTCCTGAATGGAGTTGTTCAGCAGGTGTTTTGCAACGTCCTGCGGACTTCCCCCACCGAAAATACCCTGCACGGAAAGCACTTCGAGATAGTGCTTGAGCTGGGGCGTGACCGAGATGGTCATGCTTACCGTTTCAACCGTGTTTGCGGGCCGCGCCATGAGTTAAGGCCGGTAAAAACCGGATATTAACCGTGTTTTTACCAGACCTGCGGAATTCCGCAAGTATTAATGGCGTTTAAATGGGGATAATACCGGTTCTTTGGGAGGTTTAAACGGGGTTCTTAACTGGGGGCTGTTTTTGAAAGTCGTTCAGGCTGAAAGATGGATCGCAGATGGCGAAGGTCAGACTGCATGTCCTGGACCACTCCATGGGGGATTTTAATCCCTTCCATATGGATCCAGCCGCGGTAGTTAATTCCGTCCAGCGCCTCTTTCACCCGGGTGAAATTCATGCTGCCTTTGCCATATAAATCGTCGTAGTCCTTGGCGTGGACCTCGCAGATGCGCTCCCGGCCGAGGCGCAGGATGGCAGCGTGGATGTCCTCGCTCTCCTTCTGCATGTTCCCCACATCATAGTAAACCTTAATGGCGGGCGACTTCACGGCGTCGAGGATGCGCTCCAGATCGGCGACCTTGAGCCAGGACTCGATCCCGTAGGTGATGCCGGCGGCCTCGGCCGTGGGGGCCAGGGCCTTGAGGCGGGAAATCGTGGCAGCGATGCCAGCCTCATCTTGGCGGAGATCCCCTTTTCCGAAAAAGGCGAGGAGCACCACCGGAGTCTTGAGCTTCACGGCCACGGGCACGCTGTCCAGCACCCACTTCTCGGCGCTGGCCTCACTCTTGTAGGCGATGGAATTGAGCACGCCAAGGGCGAGGGAGGGGATGGCAATTCCCGTCGCTTGCGATTTGGCGAGAAATTCCTCCTGGAGCTTGGGATCATGTAAAGGGAGGGAGCCATCGGCCGCGGGCGTGTGGCCAAAGTCCACCTGCACGCCATCGAGACCGATCTCCTTCGCCACGTCGAGCGAGGCGGGATTGGCCGTCTGGCGCAGGGTCCAGTCGCAGGCACCAATGCCGGTGAGCTGGCATTTGCCGCCTGGAGCGGCGACACCGTGGGCATTCCAAGCGCCCAAGACGGGCAGCGTGGCAAGGCTCTGGACAAAGTGACGGCGTCTCATCCTTGAGATGGTCTCTAGTTACACCACAACAGGGCGGAGTCGTCAATCCTTTAACAAACCTTTAAGATCTGGGGCGAGGACCTCTTTGTCCGCCAGCAGTTCCTGCCAGGTGACCATATGACCCTTGTACGCGGCGCTTCGCACCAAGAGGGAGGTAAGGTTGCTGGTGAGGCTGGGTTCAAGCGTGGGGTTGGTGAAGTCGCCCTCCGTGATGGCTTTGTGGAAGGTGGTCATGTTCTCGCTGATGCCGGTGCGGTAGAGTTCCCGGTTCTCTCCACCCCGGTAGAAGGTATCCGCCCCGCCGCGGATGATGACGTTGCCACCATACTCGCTGAGGAGGGCACCCTTGCTGCCGTAGAGGTCGAACTTGATCCCCTCCGGGGCGCCCTGCGCATCAAACTGGCGGGAACTGAAGGTCACGCCGACCTGGTTGGGGTACTCCAGCAGTCCGCTGAAGGTGTCGTTGGCATCACCCACATCGATGCGGACCCGGCGGGCGCAGGTGGCGGTGGCCTTGAGCGGGCCGGCGTTGCCGAAGGCCCAGGACATCATGTCCAGGGTGTGGATGTTCTGCTCCACGACGATGTCTCCGCTGAGCGCCTTGTCGAAAACCCAGTTGTTGAGGCGATCTTCCGGTGTGGTCCCGGTGCCTTTGGGCTTGAGGCGGCCAGCATGGTAGCGGGCCTCACCGAAGGCGAGATCGCCCAGAGCCCCGGCTTGGACGCGCTTCATCGCTTCTATAAAGAAGGAGTCGGTGCGGGACTGAAAGTCGATCAGGAAGACGCGCTTTTTGGCACGGGCCTGTTCGCCACTGGTCCGGACACTCTGGATGCCTGGCACATCCACAGCGACGGGTTTGGCCAGGTACACATGCAGGCCAGCGTCCACGGCGGCCTTGGCCTGGGCGGGGTGAAAGTAAGGCGGACTGATGATGGCGATGGCGTCGAGGCCGCCCTTGGCGATCATTTTCTCTGCGCACTCAAGGCCGGAGAAGGCGCGGTCGGCACCGAGTTGATAAGCGCTGCCCAGCTTCTGAGCCTTGTCCGCGAAGTAGTCTGCGGCACCGCCGATCTCAAAGTAGCCGTTCTCGACAAACATCTTGGCGATCAGTCCGCCGCGTCCGCCGCAGCCCACCATGCCGACCTTGATGCGGCTGTTCGCCTGCGAGCCGAAGGCGGTGCGTGCGCTGATAGTGGCCACCAGGGCGGTGGTGGAGGTTTTGAGGAAAGAGCGGCGGGTGGGCGAGTTCATGGGGGGAGGGCTTGATGTGCAGGGGGGAGTCACTACGGCTGCTGCGATTGGATTCTGCGAAACGACGATGGCGGCAGTCAAGCGGCCGGGTATGATAGGATCAGATAATTCATGGATCGAGATGATGTCTGAAGTGTCTGCCTAAACTTGTCGTTGCGCGGCCTGATGCGTTGGAAGAGCATGGTTGGAAAAATTTCTCCCACATGCCTCTCTCTCTGACCAAAGAACAACGGGCGAAGGTTGTCGATTCCCTTCAGCGATTTGCTGACGGCCACTTGGACCAGGAAATGACTGATTTGCAGGCGGGGGCTTTCCTCGACTACATTCTCAAAGAGATCGCCCCCTTTGCTTACAACCAGGGAGTGGAGGATGCACAGAAGAGCTTGATTCGATTTTCAGAGGATCTCGCGGCTTCCTGCTTTGAAGAGCCCATGACCTATTGGGATGAGCGGGGAGCGACGCGGGTGGTTCGACGCAAGCCGTGAGGGATGACGGAAGATAGGGGAGGGCGATGCGATCCCTTCGCTCAACCGTTTCGTGAGTGTGCGTTGTTCCCGGTTACAAAGCGGTGTCAAGCCACCGGCACTCCAAGACGCTGGCGCGAATGCGTGCGTGCTTTTGGAGATTGGTAGTGCCTAGAACCTTGGGGGTTCGGCGTGCCGGAATGCTGCCAGCAAGAGTAAAGGAGGCGGGGGTTCCCAGCCCCGCTCAGTCGAGCAAGCCCTGATATTGCAGACGGTGGGGGCGGCGTTTCGAAGGACGTGGTCGGTCGCTTCGTTCGCCAGCGGGACCGGAGATCCCGCCTCCTTTACCGGCAGACGGGAGCGCTTCACGGTGTGGGGCGTGTGCTGGGCTGGCGAAAGCGGTGTCGAGCCGTACGCGCCATCCATCTGTCGCCGGTGTGCACGCCTCGCCCAGCCTTCATCAAACCTTCACACGCAATTCATGCTTTGTGCATTGCTGGCAAAACACTGCCGACGCATGTTCCCGGAAGCAAACCAACGGACCTGCATATGACTCCAACCACTGCCATCCGCCGTTTTCGCATCGTTCTTGGCCTTTTCATCGTGGGGTTGATCGTGAGCGGCGTCACTGCTTTTCCGCTGCTCCCGGAAATGAAGCTGCTCGCCGGTTGGCTGGGGGTGGGGGATGCCGTTTCCCCGGCGGGGCACGACGGCCTCACGTTTTGGATTCTCACGGTGAAGTGCGGACTCGAAGACATGTATGGCCAGTATCCCTGGATTGCCTATGGCACGGACTGGCTGGCCTTTGCGCACATTGTGATCGCCCTGTTCTTCATCGGTCCCTTGATCAAGCCGAGGGAGGCGCGGTCCGCAATCTGGACGGGCATCGCGGCGTGTTTCCTGGTGATCCCACTCGCGCTGATCTGCGGCCCGGTGCGCGGTATTCCTTTGTATTGGCGGCTGATTGATTGCTCGTTCGGGGTGCTCGGTTCGGTGCCGTTGTTCTATTGTTTGAGTTTGCTGAGAGATGTTTCACCTCCCTCGGAAGAGCAGCGATGACGGACTCTAATACAATCGGGTAGTTGCTCACTCATCCCCACAACCAACACTCGCCGGAAGCTCCTCAACGTCGGGCTTGTGGCCAGATCCTCTTCGAGGAAGAGTTTCGGGATCTCAAGGCGCATTCACGCCTTCTGCGAAAGATCGAAAAAATATCATGAAGGCCGGGTTGATCGGCTGATGCTTAGGGGTGAAAAGTCCTGCACCATGCAAGCCGACCCCAAGACGTGGTCCCCCTTACAGTCACCCCAAACGCGGGAGATCCGTGCTCACATGACGGAGTCCGAAAAATCCGGGGCGGCATGGAGGGCTGCGTTCTATGGTGTGTGGTGTGCGGGAACGTTGGCATTGCCTCTCCCTTACGTCTTTCTGGGCCAGGAGCCGTGGGTCACCTACGGGGCCGCGGCACTCGTGGTGATTCATCTGGTGTGCATTCCCATATGGACCAAGATGCAACGTCGCTTTCTGTGCTCCACTGCATGGGCTCGTGCTCAGGGCATCAGGCCGGAGGGGCTGGTGCTGTTTTCCTCCCGGTAGTGCCGCAGCGACTTGCCGCTCGCGCCGCATTCAACCGGCGGAGTCTCCTGACGACAAGGAAGGCCAGGGAAGCCACGCAAAGCAGGATGAGGCTGGCGCGCAGATAGGTGGCGGTGGGCAGGGTGATGCCGATGCCGGTGGCCAGGGCCACGTACCCCGCCACACAGGCGGGGCACTTGGGAATGAGGGCCAGAGTGGCCGTAGGCAACAGCCAACTGGCGATCTCGCCTCCGCGTCCCCACTTGGAGGCCGGGGCTTTATTCCTGCTGCAACATGCGGAAGCTTTCATGCTGGTGATGAGGTGGTGCAGCCACAGCCAGTGGCGCGGGTGGAGCCGGTGGCGATCTCCGGCCAGTAGGGCTTGTCGGAGTCGGCGAACTCCTGCTGGCTTGCCTCATAGCGGTCATGGTATCGAACCCAGTCCATCGCAAAGGGAAGGTCGTCTTCATCGCGACCTTTTGGCATCATATCGAGGATGCGGTAGGTGCCGAGAAGCTGGTCCAGCCCCCGTCCGTAGGTGGAGTAGGTGTGGTAGATGTCGCCGGCGTCATCCTTGTAAAAGACGCTGAGACCGGGGCCTTCTGCGCTGGGGAACTCCTGCTCGGTGTAGTTGTAGTACACCTTGCCTTTGGCCTGTTCCTCCGGCGTGAAGGAGACATGGAAGTCGGTGTTGAAGTCGCTCTCACAAGCCGACACCCAGTTGAAATGCCAGCCCATGCGTTTTTTGAAGGCGTCGAGCTTGGCGAATGGCGCGTGCGAAATGGCCACGAGGGTGACATCCCGCGCGGCGAGATGGGGTAGTGCGGCGTCATTGTGGTCTGACACGTATGAGCAGCTCGGGCAGCCTTCCTGCCAGTCGGTGCCAAACATGAAGTGATAGACGGCGAGTTGGTTGCGACCGGCGAAAAGTTCCGCCAGGGCGACCTTGCCGTTGGGGCCATCAAACACGTAGTTCTTCGTGATCTTCACCCAGGGCAGGTTGCGGCGTTGCTCGCTGAGTTGATCAAGGAGGCGGGTGGTCTCCTTTTCTTTCTTCAGCAGTTCCTTGCGGGCGGTGACCCATTCGTCTTGGGAGACGATACGATGTTTGTCCTTCAGAATCTGTGGTCTGGGTGCTGTGGCAATGGTGCTCATGGTTTCCTTGGGTTGTGGGCATGGCGGTCCCTTTCCAGAGGGCCTGCCCTTTTCTGGTTATCTTGCTCGGTTCACAGGCACGACGAACGGGCAGTCAGCGCCCGGACAAGCGTGCCTGAAAAATTTCAGGAAGTTGCAGGTGGCTTCGCCAGCTACTTACTCTCCAGATAGGCGGCGAGGGTATCGATGATGCGGCCCCAGCCACGTGCGTGGTTGTCGCGGCTTTCTGTGGTGGCGAAGCGGGTGTGCGTGAAGAACATCTCCGTCTGCGCACCTCGTGGGATGAACTCCACGGTGATCTCGGTCGTGTTGCCTTCCAGCTCGCCAAACTCGTCTCCACTGCCGTCTTTCTCCCAGTCCCAGGTGTAAACGAGTTTTTCCGGCGGCGTCACTTCCTGGAACTCCCCTGCGGCGGTGAAGTACTCGCCGTCTTCATCCTGCATCTGGATGCGGAATCGGCCACCCACGCGCAGATCCATCTTTGCCGAGCGGGTGCTCATTCCGGGCTCGGGCCTCATCCAGTGCTGGATGTGCTCCGGTGATGTCCAAACTCTGAAGGCCAGCTCCTGTGGCGCGTTCAGCACCCGGCGGAGGATCAGGGAGGCATTGTCCGGCTTCTGCAATTCATTGGTCTGCGTCATCATGTTTAGGCTCCTGTTTGTGTAGTTTTTCCAGGTAAGTGGCAAAGCTGTCCAGGTTGGCGTCCCAGAACTTCCGGTACTGGTCGAGCCAGGCCTGCGCTTCCTGCATGGGCTTGGGATCCAGCGTCATGGAATGGACCCGCCCGTTGCGCTGACGCTTCACGAGTCCGGCCTTTTCCAGAACGCCCAAGTGCTTCGATACTGCCGCCAGCGAAATGGCGTGGGGACGCGCCAGATCGGTGACACAAGTCTCTCCGGCCGAGAGTTGGGCCAGCATCTGCCGTCGCGTCGGGTCGGCCAGGGCGCCGAAGGTCCGGTCGAGCAGTTCTGAGCTATATTCAACCATATGGTTGTATATCGCCGGAAGCTGTCGAAAGCGCAAGGGTAATATTCAATGTTTTGGTTGAATGATGGAGCGCCGGGAGATTTTCCCGGTGGGTGGCGGTGAGCTTCATCCAGTCAGAGCGGCGATGGTGCCTCCTGAATGAAGACGGGCCCTTGGCGTTGAGAATCCAGTTGTCTGCAAGCTTGGATTTGTGCTCGTCGAAGACAAGCAGGGCCGGGAGCAGAACATGCGATGGATGGTGATTACGCCGCCAGGGGCCAAAGGATGCGGTCAATTGCCGCAGAACGCCCTGAGCAACCACCACGCCGCTTGGACTCACTCGCGCGACCCCTCCGCTGCCTGAGCCGACGGGGACCGTCGGACGACTCTTCAGCATCGCCAGGGGCCTAGTCCGGTTGTGCCAACCGGCTCAGTCGGCGAAGGGACATGCGGTCAAATGTCGGAAGACGTCCTGCGCAACCAGACGGTCATCAAGCCGCAGGCGCGGTGCGGCTCAGCCAGTCGGCAAAGGAGGTGGTGCCGAGGCGTGGGTGGGCACCCGGAGTCAGGCTCTGATCATTCACGGGCGTGCCGAAGTAACCGGCGGCATCGTCGGCAACGACGGTGCGGGAGTCCTGATGCGCCTGCAGGTAGGCTTGAACGATTTCGGTGATCGGTTTGGCTTCTGGTCCGGCAAGGTCAAAGGTGCCGTTGAGCGGCTCTGCCACGGCCGCCTCTGCCACGGCCTGGGCGACATCGCCGGAGAAGATGGGCTGCATCAGTGCCGTGGAAAGGCGCACGGTCTCGCCGGATGTGGCGGCCTGGGCGATGCTGCCGACGAACTCAAAGAACTGGGTAGCGCGGACGATGGTGTAGGGAATCGGGGAGGCCTTGATCATGGTTTCCTGAACCAGCTTCGCGCGGAAGTAACCGCTGGCGAGGAGCCGCTCGGTACCGACCACGGAGAGGGCCACATGATGCTCCACCCCGGCGGCCGCTTCTGCGGCGACCAGATTGCGGTTGGAGCTCTCGAAGAACTCCATGACCGCTTTGTCCTCAAAGGAGGGTGAGTTCGACACGTCCACTACGACCTGGGTGCCGACCAGGGCTTCCTGGAGCCCTTTACCCGTCACGGCGTTGATGCCGAGGGAAGGGGAGGCGGGGATCACTTCATGCCCCAGGAGGCGGAGGTTGCTCACCACCTTGGTGCCGATCAAGCCGGTGCCGCCGAGGACGACGATTCTGAGTTTTCCACTGGTGCCGTTGCTGCTGGATGTTTGGTTTTTCATAACGGCACCAGCATGTCATGACCGCCGAAAATCGGTAGCCACGGCGTGTCGCTATCAGCTATACACGTTTTGCATGACCGCCTTCGAAGACCTCTCGCTGCTTCGCGCCTTCATCAGCATTGTGGAATGCGGGAGCATCTCTGCCGGGGCGCGACGGCTTCGCATCACCCAGCCCACCTTGAGCCGGCAGCTCAAGACCCTGGAAGAGCGCTGCGGCATGGCTTTGCTGAGGCGGGACACGCATCAGATGAGCCTGACGGAGGCTGGACATCGCGTGCTGGCCGACGGGCATGCCCTGCTGGCGCAGGTGGAGGCGGCCGACAAGCGGTTGCGGGAAAGTCACACGACGCTGTCCGGGCACTTGAGGCTCTTTGCGACGATCGACTTCGGCCAGTTTGGAGCGACCCGGATGATCAGTCAGTTTCTCCTGGCTCATCCCAAGGTGAGTGCCTCCCTAGCTCTGACCAACCGGCCCCTGCACATGATCCAGGAGGGCGCGGATGTGGGCGTCTTGCCCGGCAAAGTGACGGATGATAGCGTCATCGCACGTCGGGTGGGGGCCTTCTCGTTGATCCTGGCTGTAGCACCCGCGCTGGTGAAACGGCAGCCGCCGGCCAAGAAGCCGGACGATCTGACATCTTGGCCCTGGATCGCGCTGGCGGGTGCCCAGTTCTGGAATGCACGGGAGCTGGCCCTGCGGGGGCGATCGGGCAAGACTCATACCTTGCGGATTGATCCGGTCTTCACCTCAGAGGGAGTGACAAGCTGCCGGGAAGCTGCGCTGGCGGGAGTGGGTTTGACGGTGCTGCCGCGATGGATGATCGAGGGCGATCTCAGGGAGGGAAACCTCCTGCAAGTGCTTCCTGATTGGAACCCCGGAGACCTCCCTGTGCACGTGATTTACGCAGGGCATCGGTTGCTGCCGGTTCGGGTGAGCGCATTTATTGATTTTGCGGTGAAGTATTTTTCCAAAGGGGGTGAAGGAGCCATTGGGTGATGGGTTCTAGGGGATAATCTGATGGGAGGCTGCAAGCTCCAGGATGGGCATCAGGAAAGTGGCTGCGTTCGTGAGAACGCGGAAAGGGTTGGGGAGTGCTGGAGGGACAAGCTACGCTGAAGGTGTCGGCGGCATGATCCGCATTTTTACAAATGCAGCCACGAGCTGCTGGATGGGCATCAGGAAAGTGGCTGCGTTCGTGAGAACGCGGAAAGGGTTGGGGAGTGCTGGAGGGACAAGCTACGCTGAAGGTGTCGGCGGCATGATCCGCATTTTTACAAATGCAGCCACGAGTTGCTGGATGGGCATCAGGAAAGTGGCTGCGTTCGTGAGAACGCGGAAGGGGGGGGGAGGTGGTGGAGGGACAAGCCACGCTGAAGGTGTCGGCGGCGCGATCCGCATTTTTGCCAATGCAGCCACGAGTTGCTGGATGGGCATCAGGAAAGTGGCTGCGTTCGTGAGAACGCGGAAGGGGTGGGGAGGTGGTGGAGGGACAAGCCACGCTGAAGGTGTCGGCGGCATGATCCGCATTTTTACAAATGCAGCTACGAGCCCGGTACAAGTCGCCCTTCTTGGCGAAACGTAATTTTCACGAGGGCAGTGCAAGCTTGCCACGTCGCAGTTCACCCGCTTCAATGGCGCACCTATGAGTTCCGAAGTCGAATACATCACCGTAGCAACTCGTGTCGAAGCGCCTGTGGCGAAAGTTTGGGAGTGCTGGACCGAACCCGACCATATCGTGCAGTGGAATGCCGCATCGGACGACTGGTGCTGCCCCCGGGCCTCGAATGATGTTCGCGTGGGCGGGGAGCTGAACAGCCGTATGGAAGCCCGCGATGGCAGCATGGGGTTTGATTTCTCCGCCACCTATACCGAGGTGGAGCCCAATGCCCTCCTGGCCTTCCGTATGGGAGAAGGGGAAGAGGCCCGCGGTGTGCGGGTGGAGTTTAAGGAAGACGGCGACGGTACGGTGGTGACCGAGACCTTCAAACCCGAGAACACCTTCCCGATCGAGATGCAACGCGCTGGATGGCAGAGCATCCTCGACCGGTTCAAGGCGCATGTGGAGGGGCAAGGGTGATTCCAGTGCGTCAGTGCGTCAGTGCGTCAGTGCGTCAGTGCGTCAGTGCGTCAGTGCGTCAGTGCGTCAGTGCGTCAGTGCGTCAGTGCGTCAGTGCGTCAGTGCGTCAGTGCGTCATCTGTTGCGTGTTGACTCATGAACCTTGTTTGTGCTGGCGCAATTGGCAATAGATGACGAAGGCATCGTAGATGGTAGCCTGGGGTCGAGGGAGGAGAGCGACCGAACACCCCTGGTAATCCCCCTTGCCGTGCATCCTGAAGGGATGCCGGAAGGCGGGAGGTGCAATGGTGTCCCCTCTCGTGCTGGGAAGGTCATTTTGTGATTCCCAATCCCGATCCTTTGGTGTGAGATTGGAAAAACCCATTTTGCGGCATGCCTTCAACTTCCAGCAAACTCAAAGCACTCCAGAAGAAATCGGTGGAAAAGGGCCATTGGCAGGTGGTTGCGGCCATTTCCGCGCTGATGGCGGATGAGTCCTCGTTGGATGCTCGCATCAACCTCATCGGGGCGATGCAGGAGGTGGGGCTGCTCTCCAACAGCCTGGAGCCGTGGTGGAAGGAATGGCGTTCTGACGACCAGACCACCGCGGAATGGGCGGGACGTTGTCTGGACCGTCTCAAGTCCGTGGACACAGACTACTGGGCGCTGACGGGACTGCTGGGCCTCCCGCTGGAGGCGGCAACCGGGGCCCTGGCTGCCAGGAACTATCATCTGCTCGGGATCCGGTTTGCCACGACTTACAAGGACGGTCGGTGGTTGATCGCGACGTTCTGCTTACAGCGTCCCTCGCCCATGTCCAAGGTGGCCGCTCCCATCATCGAGGTCGGCTGGAGTGAGGGCGTGGTGACGGAAGCCTCGCGGTGGCGAGCAGTGATTCTCTCTGAGCAAAGCGAAGTGGCTGGAAACCTGTTTGGAAAGGGCAGTGGCACCTACTATCTGCGAGCCAAGTTGCCTTACGGTTGCTGGCGCATTGCCGAGGATGTCTTTGAGCTGCGTGAAGACTGGATGGTGCCGAAGTCGGAAACGCCCTTGGCGGACTACCCGGTGCTGTAAGGTGCAAAGGGTTGTTGCCTCAGACCGGTTGCACCGGAGCGCTGCGAAGTCGAAGCATCGGAGTGGCGGGATCGACGGGGCGAAGTGAGCCCACTCCCGCGATGTGATACTCACGCTGAAGTCTGGCGGAGATCTTTTCCACGGCATCCAGGTAGGGGGCATAGATGCTGTCCAGCACGGCTGGCTGGCGCATTTCATCGTAAGTGTAGAAGGTTTGCCAGTGGCCTTCCAGGGTGCGGGAAACGCTGCTGAAGTGGAAGAAGACCAATGGCTGGTCATCCACAAGCACCCCCTGTGGAGTCTGGGTCAGCCGGTGGCTGCCAATGTTCCACGGGGCCAGGTTGAAGCCGGGATGGGACAGGGCCACCACGCCATCATGCCGGGATGTCCAGCGGTTCAAATATCCCTGGTTCATGAAACGCTCGCCTTCCACGCGGCTGTAGCACCAGTCAAGGCACTCGGCCTTCCAGTCACGGAGCACGGCGAGACCCTTCGCGTCATGCTTCCAAAGTCCGAATCCGGCGTTGTACAGGCCGTAGATGGAGAGGTGTTCTGTGCCCGGGCTGAAGCGATGTGGACTGATGACTACGGAGGTCTGCGCTGAGATGACTGCGAATGTCTCGACCGGGCTGGAATAGAAAAAGGTGTCTGCATCCAGGAATGCGACCCATTCCCCGGGGGCGACCGCATTTTCCAGGACATGCAGCACGAGGAGCGGCTTCTGGCTGGCAAAGAATTCCCATGGTGTTCTCGCGGAGCGAATGGCCGCCAGGCGCGGTTCCAGTGCTGCAAGGTCCTCGCACGTCAGGAGGGTGAGGCCGGTGGGAAATGCATCCTGAAGAATCCTGCCGATCAGGTCATCCAGACAGAGGACGGTGAAGCTGCAGCCGGGGCACCAGCGCCTCAGAGACGTGAGCATGGCCAATCCCTGGGCGGCATAGTGCGAGTCAAAGTAAGTGATGAAATGCGGCGTCATTTGAGACTTGGAATGGGAGTGGCCGGAGAGAGGGGGGCGGTATGTGCCCGCAGGGCCTGCGTGGCAGCAAGGAGTTCGGCCTGGTCACAGGCGAACCAGTGGTTCAGGCGCTCGCACAATTGGTCCAGCGCATCTGGCAGCGTGGCGGGTGTGAGGTGGTTCACAAAACTCCGGGCCAGCCACGCGGAGCGAGCCCCCAGGCAGGCATAGCGGGCCAGGAGGAGGTCGGCAGGCACGGGCAAATGGGCCAGGCCCTCGATCCCCGGGGCGGCCACGCCTCCAAATCCAAAGGCCAGGCCGGCCTCCCGGGTGATGCGGGAAATGTCATCCAACACCGGGGATGCGGCCATCTGCATGGGGTGGCACAGGCCCATGGACTGGCTGAGATCATTCAGCCCGACCATGAGCTCGCTCACGCCCGGGATGGAAACGACTGCTTTGAGTTCGAGGAAAGCGCCAGCCGTCTCCAGGAGGAGCAGGGCTTCCGCTCGTCCATCAATCCAGTCCACGAAACGATGGGCCTCGGCCGCGCACTGGAACTGCGGGAGCATGATGGCCCGAGCACCCAGGGCGATGGCTGTGTCGATTTCCCGCTGCGTCTCGGCGTGAAGGGGGTTGAGACGGATGAACGGACGGGCGTGACGGATGCTGGCGACGACTTGGGAAAGGTCTGAGAGTTCGTGATCCGAGATGCGTGCGTCGGGGATGTGGCGTTGGCGCTCGTGTTTGCCCAGACGTTCGATATCAATACCAATGCGGGCCACCCCAGCGCTGTCTGCCGCCGCGATCCAGGCCGGATCGCGCGACAGCAAGGTGAAGGTGTACCCGCGAGGGGCGGGGGCGCTGGCCATGGCTCGCTTGCTTCCGGCTCAGACGAGATTTGTGGGAAGGGCGGGAGAGTCGGGGGCGAGCGTCCAGTCGTCGGGATTCTCGTAGTCAAAGGCCACGTCATTCAGCACAATGAAAACCGACTCATCGGCTCCAATGTTACGCAGGCAATGCCAGACGCCCGGCGGGATGTGGAGGTAGCGCGGGCGATGGAGGTTGAAGTTCAAGGCAAAGGACTTCCCATGTGTGGGGGACTCCGGACGGGCATCGTAGAGGCCGATGCGCAAGTATCCCCGCACGGGAAAGACGATGTCCCGCTGGATGTGGTGGCAGTGCCACTGTGTCACCAGTCCGGGCAGGAGTGAGACGTGAACCACGTGGCCCACCGGGAACTCGTCCTTAAACCACTCAGGGCGGTAGAGCTCAGTCAAAAGACCGCCACGATAGACCACATTCTTGACGTCTCGCACGTACACCCCGTCGATCGGCGGGGGATGAATGGGATCCCATTCGCTGTTCAGGGTTTGCCGCGCTCTGGCCTCGACGAGAATGCCGCCCTCCATCTTTTCCTGGGTGGGGATGAACTCTGAAGTGCCGGGGTTGGAGGAAGGGGCGGTAGCGCTCACGGGCACCACCTTACGAGTGGGCCGGGGTGGGTCAAGCCTCGTGCCGTGAAGTGTGACGCTTCCTGTGAACCAGCTTATCTTTCTCCCAGGTAGATGGCATGCACGCCCGCTTTCCTAGCCAGGGGTGTTCCCTCCTTTGGGCCCAGTGCGAGCAGGGCAGTGGACCAGGAGTCGGCCTGAAAACAGGTGTCAGCGACCACGGAAACGGACACGGCACGATGCGTGACCGGGCGACCTGTACGGCCATCAAGGACATGCGCATGGCGATGCCCACCTGCTTCATAGTACTGGCGGTAGGTGCCAGAGGTGGACAGGGCTTGATTTACCAAAGGCATGCGGATCACCGTCTCGCCCTTAACGGCGTTGGGTTGTTGAATGCCCACCTGCCACGGGGTGCCGTCGGTCTTGTTCCCCCGGGCGACCAACTCGCCACCGACATCAAGAAGGAAGTCATGATATCCAGCAGCTTCCAGCTTGCGCACGATGTCGTCTGCGGCGTAGCCTTCCACCAGGGCGGAGACGTTGATCTGAAGATCAGGGTGCGTTTTCCGGAGCTGGGGAGGATTTAGTTTTACCTCCAACCGCTGCCAGCCACACTGGCTCTGGGCGTGGATGATGCTGGCCTCATCTGGCGGCGTGACGCGACGGCCCTTTGCTCCAAAGCCCCAGAGATCAATAAGCGGGCTCAGGGTGATGTCGAAGGCTCCATCGGTCTCCTGACTGAGTTTTTGAGCCTGCGTCACGACTTCGGCGAGCTCTTTCGGTACGACCTGCCAGTCAGTGCTGGTGGACTGATTGAACCTGGAGACAGGAGAGTCGGGCTTCCAGTTGGTGAAGAGGGATTCGAGTTCATCGAGTCTGGCTTGAATGAAGCTGCTGGGCGTGGCTGACGATGCCTGACTCGGCGCGTTAACCAGTTGAATGCTCCAGGTGGTGCCCATGGTCCGGCCTTCTGCACGGACCACCTGCGGGCCGTGGTCGCGGCAGGCAGTCAGCGACAACACAAAGGCCAGGAGGATATCGCAAGGCTTGGTGGTCATGGGCAGAGTGCACTATTCTCACACAAAGGCACGAAGGCACAAAGGTTTGAGATGCTTCAATTCTCCAGTTGGCAACACGACAGGGTCAGTTCTTTGTGCCTTCGTGCCTTTGTGTGAGGAATGGCAATGGGCCGATTGCCAATCTGCGCTACTGGAGGAGAGGCAGGATGTGCGCTCGCTGCCAGAGGATGAGCAATGCGAGCCCCACCAGGATCAGCGCGGCGATGTCCCGCTTGCCGAAAGTGTCGCCATGACCGGCGTAGCGGATGAACTTGAACAGCGCGCCGGTGGGACAGCCGTATTTGCAATAGGCCATGGGGATGAAGAGAGAAGCGACGAGGCCCACGATGGCGACGGTGAGCGTGCCCCAGCCGGCCACGCGGATCAGCCATGCGTCAAAGGGCTCCATGGCGTTGAGGTTCACGTTGAGCCCGAGCATGGAGATCAGGACCACGGCGACCAGGAGCGTCCAGGGGATGCGTTCCGGCCAGCGGGCCACTTTGGGCGGAATGTGAAAGCGGACCTTGGTACCGAGCCGGTTGGCCAGCACCATCTGAAGCGTGCCGTGGGGGCAATAGTGATGGCAGTAGAACTGACGGCGGAAGAAGACGGGGATGGAGAGCGCCAGCGCAGCCAGAAGAACCAGCATGGGGGCCGTCTGCCACGGGACGCCATGTCTGGCCCAGCCGACCAGGAGGCCTTGGGAGAGCATGGCACCACTGAAGGCTCCTGCGTAGCCGATGAGCACGGCATGGTGCAGCCAGCGCAGCCATTTTTTTCCCCGCCACGGGGAAAAGGTGAGCAGCGTGGAAAGAACCAAGACCCCAAGCAGCCCCCAGTCGGCCGCCTTCATGGATAGGCTCCCCAGCACGTCGGTGGCCTGGGGCAGGGGCGCGCTGAGCACCGCCGCGCGTTTCTTCAATCCCTCCGCCACAGACCAACTCGTCTCGGTGGCCCCAGACACTCCTTCGATGTGAGACTGGGCGAAGTCGATCTTGCCCAGCTCGTCGAGCGTCTTGCCATTGAAGAGATTCAGGAAATAGCTGTCGTCCGTGACATAGCCCACATAGTCCTTGGTATCGAAGCTCTTCCGCAGGCGGATGCCGGTGACTTTCTCCCCGGCGGCGTCCAGCATGACCAGCGTATCGGTGGGGCCTTTGTAGCCGATGATGGTATCCGCAGAAGGGGAGGTGCGCGTGACCTGGCCGATGCGGGTGCCTTTCTCATCCAGCACTTCCAGAATGCCGGCGCGCTCCGCCAGGGGGCGGAGGGATGCTGCACCTTCAATGAGCGGCTTCACCTCCTCCAAGGCAATTTCCTGGGGGAATCTCAGAGACTTGCCCTCCTGGCCCAGGCGGCGGCGCACGCCATCTGCGATGGCGGTGCTGGTGAGGGTGGCCCCGCTGACCGCGTCCACCTTGAGCTGGGCGTCGTGATCGCCCAACTTCAGCCCCTTGAAAGCCTCAAAGAACGGGCGGTGGCGAATGATCTCCGCCAAGTGGTCGGGGGTGTCATCGCTGTGGAGGATGCGCAGGCCGATGACTTTCTTTTGAGCATCGCAGACAATCAGGGAGTTGGTAGGGCCGGCGTAGCCGAGGATCTTGTCAGAGATTGGGGCCGTCTGGGTGACCATGCCCAAGACGCTGCCGGACTCGCCGAGCACCTGCTGCACGCCGGTCTCGGGATCGCGGGGGCCCATGGAGACGGCATCGGGGAAGAAGTCCTTCACCTTTGAGACCGGGATCGTAGCCTCCCGCTGGGCCTTCATCCACTGGTGCTGGTTGTGAAGCAGCCAGACGATGATGGCCAACACTCCCACGCGGTAAAGACGGATCAAAATCGGGGTGACGCGGGAGGTGGACATGGGTGATCTGAGCGGAAATCTAAAAACGCAGACTAGTGGAGGATTTGGACGGGGAAAAGGCTCGTGTAGGTGCCATAGAGAGTCCTTAAACTCCAGAGATTGGACATGACGAGCGAGCGTGGCGCTGATTGGCAATAGGCACTCCTTGGAGGAGTCGGGTAGGGAGGATTCTCACGCGAAGGCACAAAGGCACGAAGGTGTGAGGATTGGGCGTTGCTTGACTCTCCCGCGCGAACCGGCATGGCAGGTGGAGACTGGCGAGCCGCCAATCTCAGCAGGTGGGCCACCTGCGCTCCCCGAGTATCCAAACGCAAAACGCCCCGGGGATTGCTCCGCGGGGCGTTTCAAAGTGATCTCCTTGTCGAACGGTCTTAGGCGAGGCGCTGGAGCAGCCAGCCGAGGAGTTCGCTGATCTTCACGCGGTGCTGGGCGTTGCTGTCACGCTCGCGAACGGTGACGGTGTCTTTGAGCTCGTCGCCTTTTTCGCCGAGGGTCTCGAAGTCGATCGTCACGCCGAAGGGGGTGCCAGCTTCGTCCTGGCGGGCGTAGCGGCGGCCGATGGCGGCGGTTTCATCGTAGAAGCAGTTCATGTGCTTCTTGAGCAGGTCGTACACTTCGCGAGCCTTGCCCACGAGTTCCGGCTTGTTCTTCAGCAGCGGGAACACGCCCACCTTGATGGGGGCGATACGTGGGTGCAGACGCATGATGGTGCGCACTTCCGTCTTGCCGTTGACGTCGGCCTTCTCCTCCTCTGTGAAGGCCTGGGCCAGCACAGCGAGAGCGAGGCGGTCGAGACCAGCGGACGGCTCGATGACGTGCGGGACGTAGAAGCCCTTGAAGAGGCGGTCGAACCAGGCGCGGACTTCAGCCTCCGTGAGAGGGGTGCCCTTGGTCTTGGCGGCCTCGAACGCGATGCGCTTCTGGATGAGTGCTTCCTTCTGCTCGTCCGTGAGCTTGGCGGCGGCCATCTTGAGCTCGTCGTCGAAGAATTCCTGCGGCTTGCCGCTGTGCTTCTGGTGCTGGCTGAGGTCGAAATCACCACGAGCGGCAATCCCTTCCAGCTCTTCCGTTCCAAACGGGAACTTGAAGAGGATGTCCACGCACGCACGGGCGTAGTGGGCGAGGTCGTCCGGACCCTGCCAGTAGTAGTCCAGCACATCCGTGCCCAGACCGATGGAGTTGTAGTACTCCACGCGCTGGCTCACCCAGTAGCGGTGCCACATGTCCCAGCCCCAGTTGGGCTGTGGGGTGGAGAGGTCGGCACCTTCTGACCACGTGACCACGGAGCCAGCGAGGATTTCGACGGCTTCGTCGGGCTTGATGAAGAACTCGAGCTCCATTTGCTCGAACTCGCGGGAGCGGAAGGTGAAGTTCTTCGGCGTCACCTCGTTGCGGAAGGCCTTGCCGATCTGGCAGATGCCGAAGGGCACCTTCACGCGGGAGGAGTCCACCACGTTGCGGAACTGGGCGAAGATCGCCTGGGCGGTCTCCGGGCGCAGGTATGCCACGTCCTTCTCCGTGGCGGTCGGGCCCACGTAGGTCTTGAACATGAGGTTGAACGGGCGCGGCTCCGTGAGTTGGGCACCGTTCTCGGGGTTGTAGGCGCGGGTGTTCTCCACCTTCTCGCCCTGCTCGCCGCCGGTTGGCTCCGGCGTCTTCACACCACGGGATTCGTAGAAGAGCTTGGCCACTTTCAGGGCGGACTCACGGGGCTTGCCGAAGGGGGTGAGCACTGCGAAGGGTACGTCACTCTTGGTGCCTTCCTCACCAGTTGCGCCGGTGAAGTGGTACACCATGCCGCTCTGGAGATCCACATGGTCGGCGCGGAAGCGCTTCTTCGTGAGCAGGCAGTCCGCCATGGGGTCCGTGAAGGTGTCCACGTGACCGCTGGCTTTCCAGATCTGCGGGTGCATGATGATAGTCGCATCCAGGCCCACCACGTCTTCACGCTCGCGGGTCATGGCGCGCCACCAGGTGTCGCGCAGGTTGCGCTTGAGCTCGGCTCCGAGCGGACCGTAGTCCCAGAAGCCGCCGATACCGCCGTAGATCTCGCTCGACTGGTAGATGAAGCCTCTGCGCTTGCAGAGACTGACGAGCTTTTCCATGGAGGACGTGTCTTTCTTGTCGGTGGACATGCTGGGGTCTGGGTTGAAAGGGACCGCGAAGAAGCCACCTTTCGGGGGAAAAGCAAACGGGCTTTTGTTTGCTTGCAGCGCCCGCCAAATCCGTACAGTTCAATGACAATGAGCATCGTAAATCTCGGACTGATCCAAACCCACGCCACGGAAGACAAGGCGGACAACCTTCGCCGCACCCTGCAACTGATCCGGGATGCGGCCGCGAAGGGTGCGAACATCGTGTGCCTGCAGGAGCTGTTTCTGACGCCCTATTTTTGCAAACGGGAGGACACCGATCTCTTTGACCTGGCGGAAGATGTTCCGGGAGACACCACGGCCCAGTGCCAGGCGCTGGCCAAGGAGTTGGGCGTCGTGATCATCGCCTCCCTCTTCGAAAAACGCGCCCCCGGCCTGTACCACAACACGGCGGCGATCATCGACGCAGACGGCACCTACCTGGGCAAGTACCGGAAGATGCACATCCCCGAAGATCCAGGGTTCAACGAGAAATTCTACTTCACCCCTGGGGATCTGGGCTACCGGGTCTGGGACACGAAGTTCGGCCGCATTGGCGTACTCGTGTGCTGGGACCAGTGGTACCCAGAGGCGGCCCGCCTCACGGCCATGGCCGGAGCGCAGATCCTCTTCTACCCCACGGCGATCGGGTGGCTGAAGTCGGAGAAAGACAGCCTCGGCACCTCCCAGCATTGCGCCTGGGAAACGGTGCAGCGTGGCCATGCCGTGGCCAATGGCTGCTACCTCGCTGCGGTGAACCGCGTGGGGACCGAGGAGGAGACGGAATTCTGGGGCCAGTCCTTCGTGGCCAGCCCGTATGGGGAATTCGTGGGCAAGGCGTCCTCCGACAAGGAGGAGATCCTCATCGTGCCCTGCGATCTGAAGGCCGTGGAGGACTTCCGCCGCATCTGGCCGTTCTTCCGTGACCGGCGGATCGACAGCTACGAGGACGTGACCAAGCGGTGGCGTGATCGCGATTGAGGCTGCCTTTTTGAGACAGGATGAACAAGATTTCGGGCAGATTGACAAGATGGGTCCGGAGTTTTTGGGGAGGGGTTTGGACAGAATTAACAGAATTTACGGAATTAGGGTTTCCTGATTCGGGCCAGGTAGGGAGGGGGGGAGTATTTGGAACCATGCTTCCTCCAGCCTGCGAAGCGGGCGTCTCAACGGCCCGCTTGCTGGCCCCTCAACCAACGAAGTGTCTCAACCAGCGCAGCGTCTCAACTACCTTCCCCGGCGGGGATGGTATGTGGCGAGGTTGCCAACAGAAAGGGATTGAGTCGAGACTGATTCTCGCTTTGAAAGGGGGACGATGTCTGCCAGCAACGCTACCCTTGATTCAAGCGAAAACTATTACATGCCTGCCGAGTGGGCACCGCAGGAGGCCGTTTGGCTTTCCTGGCCCGCCAATCGTGACAGCGCGCCGGAGACGCATGAGGCGTTGCAGGCCAAGTTCGGGGAGATTGCCTCGGCAATCACTAAGTTTGAGCCGGTGCGGATCAATGCGGCCGGGGACTGGCACAAGCGCATCTGGGCCGCGATTGAGGCGCAGAAGGGCGATATGTCCAAGGTGGAGCTTTATGAGCACCCGACCAATGATGTGTGGTGCCGGGACCATGGGCCCATCTTTGTGAAGCACAAGGAGACGGGCAAACTGGCGCTGACGGACTGGCAGTTCAACGCTTGGGGCGGCAAGTTCCCGCCATGGAATCTGGACAACGAGGTGCCGGAGCGGGTGGCCAAGGCGCTGGACCTGCCGCGTTTTGCCTCGTCCATGATCCTGGAAGGCGGATCCATCGAGGTGAACGGTGAAGGCGTGCTTCTCACCACGGAGGCGGTCTTGCTGAACAAGAATCGCAACCACGAGTGGTCGCGCAAGGAGATCGAGGCGGAGATCAAGCGCCACCTCGGCATCAGCAGCATCTTCTGGCTGCGTGAAGGCATCGAAGGGGATGACACGGATGGGCACATTGATGACATCACGCGCTTCATTCGCGAAGACGTGGTGCTGACCATGGTGGAGAAGCGCCAGAGCGATGCGAACTACAAGATTCTGGAAGAGAACCGCGAGAAGCTGGCGGATCTTCGCACGACCAAGGGCGGGAAGGTCGAGGTATTAACCCTGGAGATGCCCGAGCCCCTGGTGCCCAAGGCGGGCTGGCGCCTGGATCGCCTGCCCGGCAGCTATGCGAACTTCCTGATCGTGAACGGCGGTGTGCTCGTGCCGGTGTTTGACCAAGGCAAGCGCGATGATCATGCCCTGGGCTTCATCCGCGAATGCTTCCCCGGTCGCGAGGTGATTGGCATCGAGTCCTCGGACATCGTGTTCGAAGGCGGCGCGCTGCATTGCATTTCCCAGCAGCAGCCCAGATAGAGGGAAAAGGGAAGAGGGGTAAGGGATAAGTATCAGGTTAGACAGAATTAACAGAATTTACGGAATTAGGGTTTCTGATTTCTATTCTGTTAATTCTGTCTGGATCCTCACCCTTTCTTGCTTTCCTCGAACTGCTTCCGCCAGTACTCGAGGCGTTCGCGGACGCGGGCTTCCATGCCGTTGTCGCTGGGCATGTAGTAGATGCGGCCTTCGCCTTCGGGCAGGTAGGACTGGGGGACGTAGCCGCCTTCGTAGTCGTGGCTGTACTTGTAGCCTTCGCCGTGGCCGAACTGCTTGGCCCCTTTGTAGTGACCGTCACGCAGGTGCTTGGGGACGGGGAGGGTGCGGCCGTTTTTGACGTCGTCCATGGCCTTGCCAATGGCGACCGTGGTGCGGTTGCTCTTGGGGGCGGTGGCGAGGTAAACGGTGCAGTGGGCCAGGATGTGGGCGGCCTCAGGCATGCCGATGAACTCGGCGGCGTGCTGGGCAGCCACGGCCACGCGTAGGCCGTTGGAGTCGGCCATGCCGATGTCCTCGCTCGCGGAGATGACGAGGCGGCGGCAGAGGAAACGGATGTCCTCGCCCGCGTAGAGCATTTTGGCCAGCCAGTAGATGGCGGCGTCGGGATCTGAGCCGCGGATGGATTTGATGAAGGCGCTGATGGTGTCGTAGTGCGCGTCGCCGTCGCCGTCATACACCACGGTCTTCTGCTGCACAGATTCCTCTGCCACGGCCAGGTGGATGTGCACTTTGCCATCGGCACCGGCCGGGGTGGTGAGGGCGGCGAGCTCCAGGGCATTCAGACACTTGCGACCATCGCCATCGCAGACCACGGCGAGATGGCGTTTGGCCTCGGGGGTGATTTCTACATGCAGTTTGCCCAGGCCGCGTTCTTCATCCGCAATGGCCTGGTCGATGAGGCGCTCCAGGTGCTCAACGGTGAGGGGTTCGAGGGTGAACACCTGGGATCGGCTCACGAGCGGGCTGTTGATGTAGAAGAAGGGATTGTGCGTGGTAGCCCCGATGAACCGCAGGGAGCCGCGCTCCAGATGGGGGAGCAGCACATCCTGCTGGGATTTGTTGAAGCGGTGGATCTCATCCACAAACAAGACGGTGCCGATGCCGTTGAGGCGCTCTTCTTTCTCCGCCGCGTCTGCGACCATGCGGATCTCGGCCACGTTGCTCTCCACGCCGCTCAGGGTGACGAAGCGGGAGTGCGTCTCGTTGGAGATGATGGTGGCCAGGGTGGTCTTGCCCACGCCTGGGGGCCCGTAGAAGATGAGGGAGGAGAACCGGTCGGCCATGATGGCCCGGCGCAGGAGTTTGCCTTCCCCTAGGATGTGCTCCTGACCGACATACTCGTCCATGGAACGCGGCCGCATGCGGGCGGCCAACGGGGCGTGGCGGGAGAAGGCGGCCTTGCCCTTCGTCGGCATCTGGCCGCGAACTTTGCGTGGGGGTTCGTCGTCTTCGGGGTTGAAAAAGTCGGCCATCGGAATCGAAAACATCGCCCACGGGGCAGGGGAGGGCAACGGCAAAGCAAGCCGCCGTCGCCCGCGGGAAAATCCAGACAAAATTGATAGGGAATCTTGAAATGTGTCCTCGTCGGCGCTAACGACGGGAAGTGAAAATTTCGAAGAAAGCCGAATACGCCCTCCGAGCGGTGCTGGCCATGAGCCGCAGCGCTACGGGCACGATCTTCTCCATCCAGAGTCTGGCGGAAGAGGAGCGTATTCCCTTGAAGTTCCTTGAGCAGATTCTGCTGATCCTTCGCAAGGGCGGCATCATGCACAGTCGCCGTGGGGCGGGTGGGGGCTACCAGCTCGTGCGTCCGGCGTCCCGGATCACCGTGGGCGAGATTTTGGAACTGGTGGATGGGCCGATCGAACTGCTGCCAGATGGCAACTCCCTGTCGCCAGGACTGACGTCAGCTTTCCAGGAACTCCAGGGGGAGATGCAGGCGTGGCTCACGAAGATGACGCTGGCGGATGTGATGCAACGGGAGCAGCTGCGCGGAGCGGTGAGCTTCGATATTTAGGAGTTGAGACGCCCGGTCCGTGCTGGTTGAGGGGGCCGCAAGCGGCCTGGTGAGACGCGTTGCTGGTTGAGACGGGCTACGCCCTGGAGGGGGGCATCGAGATCAGCGACGGGAAATGTGTGAAGTTGCTGTATCCCCTTGCTTTTCTGTCACATGGCGTTATGATCAGTCAGTGACTTTCACTTGGGGGCGTTCTGGTTTCGACGGATTGCTAGAAGTGGAGGCTGCATGCCGCGGATGATTCGTTGGCCGCGTTACCAATTCGGATCAAACAAACTAAATGCGAACTCTAACGAGCTTGCCCTCGCCGCTTAATTGACGGTGACGTTCCTCCAGTGAAGTCTGTGAATTGGAGGGGCGACTACTTACAGGCTGGCCAAAAGAGCGGGCGACCGGCTCCGAGGCGAGATCTACAGGCCGCTGGGTGGACGGTATCCTGGCAGTAGGAGACTGGACATCGAGATCAAATTATTGCCTGAGCATGGAGACGCTTTCATGGAAGGTGGTTCGGACAGGGGTTCAACTCCCCTCGCCTCCACCACTTACAAACTCCCGTAAGTGGTTGAATTTGAGTCAGTTGTGAGTCAGTTTAGGGTTCATTCAGATTCGGACTATTCCGCACTTTTCCCTTGTTTTCCCGCCTTTTCCGGGAGTAAAAGGGAGTATGGGGAAGGCTGAAAAGGACGACAGTATCGAGGTGAAATTCGGCGGGGCGCGTGTCCTGGTAAAGCAGCGTCCCGGTGATGGGCTCTGGGTTGCCCGCTGGCGACTTGCTGGAAAGGGTTGCAATACGACCGCCCGGACCAAAGAGGGAATACTCAAACTCGCGGGGAAAAAAGTCCGCGAGCTATCGCGTCAGCAAGGTGGGCGCGTCATGACTGCGGAGGATGCCGAGCTTGTTGAGCGGCTGAAAAAGATTGCGGGCGAGAGATCCCCTTTTTCCCTGCTCTCTCAGATCGAGCGAGCTTGTGCAAAGCTTGGGGGGTGGGACTTCCTTGAGCGGGCGGTGCAGCACTACGAAAAGAGCGGCATGGCGCAAGTTGACCGGGTCTCGATTGCGGACGCGAAAAACAAGTTCCTGCGGCTCTACAAGGCTGATCAAGTCTATACCGTGGCGGGGCTCCGAAAGGAGCTTGATGGGTTGGTGAAGGTTCATCCCACGATGGATGTGTGTGACCTTACGGAAGACTTCCTACAGGCTTGGGTGGATCGAGGTGACCCGGGACCGGTGTTCCAGAACAATCGTATCGATACCTGGCGCACCTTCCTGAACAAATGCAGGAAATGGAACTACTGGCCCAAGGGGGAAAAGCACCCTGCAGAATTGGTTGAGCGGGCTGTCGAGCCCGACAAGATCCCGGAAATTTTCACTGTAGAGCAAGCGCAAAAGATCTTGGATTCGGTGCCGTTAAAGCGAATCCCCTACGTCGTGATTGGCGGCTGGCTTGGTCTTAGGCCTACTGAGATGACAAGGATTTTCTGGGAGCGCGATTGGGATTGGGAGCGGCGTTATTTGCACGTGCCTCCCGACGTGGCGCGGAAGACGATGAGGGAAAGGTACGTGCCTATTCCTGACGCTGCATATGAGATGCTTGCGCCCTGGCGTGGTGCGAAGGGTAAATGCTGCCTCACGCATGATCGTGAGTACATCAGCAAGGATCTCCGTGACGCTGGTGTCATCGAGGAGTGGCCTCAGGACGTGCTGAGGCATAGCTCAATCAGCTATCGAATTGCGAAGGGCGATAGCATCGGCCTTGTGGCTGAGCATCACGGCAACTCTGAAACGGAGATTCGTCAGAGCTACAGAAGGCCGCTCCGAAAGGAGGACGGTGAAGCGTGGTTTTCGCTTCGAAGGACGGTCGATAATGGCGCGCACGTGCGCGCCAATTCTAACGGGACCGGCGAGACGCTTTAGCGTCTGTGTGCTCGAAGTGATTCACCACGGCTGCGGCGAGGAAAATGAAGATGCCTGCTCCGATGGTGGGTAGTGCCCAATCCCCAGTGAAAAACGCCAATAGGAGTACGGCGATACTGAGGCCGAAAAGGGATAGGGACTTCATGGGGCAAGGATGCGGTTTTTGTCTTACGGGGTCAACCTTAAGGTTTATTCCTTAGGGTATATTTAAAGTCAGGAGATTTTAGCTATTGAATAAAAAAACGCGGGAACGCTATAAGGTTCGCTGGCGGTGCTGGAAGCACTTCTAAGCGGTACGTTTCTTGGCGGGGTTGTTCGGTTTGGGGAGTGGTAGCACCTTGCTTTGCTCGTCCTTATCCCCCTGGAAAAGGTCTTGTTCCTTCTCCAGAATGTCTTGGGCTCCCTGCATGATCACGTCATGATAAAACTCATGATGGAGGGAGTAGCCGCCGACCTTCATGGCCTTTTCAATCTCCATCCATTCGGAGTGAGAGAACTTGAGGTCGTCCATCACGCCTGAGCTCTGGGTGGGGGTGGCAATCCGTGAAATAGCCTTGAGTGACCAGAGGGGGAATCCTTTTTGGCTGAGCCAGTTGTCCACGGTGCCTTTGGAGACGCCAAGTTCATCGGCAAGCGTGAGTCGCGTCCGACCTGTGGCGGTCATCCACGCTTCGATTTCTTCCTTGGTCGTCAGTTCCATGGCAAAACGGTGAATCCTTATTCGCAAATCGTCAATTTTTTTGTTGTAGACTTCGCGATTTGCGAATATCATTTCGCAAATCATGAAAACATCGACTTCGATTCTTGAGGATCTGGATATTGATGAGGACACTCTGAGCATCTATCGCCGCGAGGCGGTGCGTCGGAAGGTGCCCGTCATGGCAATCATCAAGGAGAAGCTTCTTGAGGCGGCTCGGGAGATGAATGCCAAGTCCAATCGGCGTCAGGGGGTGGTGGCGTGAGTGCGCGTGGGCTAAGGCTTAAGAAAGGTTCGGCTGCGATGGCTGCGCTCGTTGGCTCGATCTGCGCGGATATTAAGCGTGATCATAAGCTTATGCTTGAGCGTGCTCGCAAAGCTGATTCGGTCCTGTACTTCTATTACAAGGGGCGGCGGGGTGCTCAACTTGAGATCCTTGGCAAGCTCCTCTACCCAGACGGTCGAGGGTGGGCTGCTCGATATGAGGGGCCGATGGAGGAATTTAGGGTTCGTCTCGACTATGTTGCTGCTGCGAAGTCTAGGCGTTTCGTTTCTGTTAACGGCACGTGGGGTAAACCTAGGGGGGGTGTGTCGTGAGCGCTCTCCCCTCTGCTCTCTGGAAGGTGCGCTTTTCTTGGGGCGATGGTGCCGTCAGTGACGTTACGGTTGCTGCCTGTGAGTCATCCTCTGTGCATCGTCTCGCCATAGACAAATTCCGGGCGAGATTCCCTGAGGCAAGGGTCACGCCTGCCATCGTTGCGACGTGGAAATTCAATCCGCCTAAGCGCTGGTATCTTCGGCGTGCAGGGCGTTCTTTGCGTGAGGCTATGGGTGCCTTGTGCTGTGAGGCTCTCCTGCCTTGTGGACTCTGCTTGCGTGAGTTGTTTGCTGAATCCCCTTGGTTCACGGTCTTTGTCTGTGTGTTCTATATCGGGATCTCGCTCCTTGTGCTTCTGCGGCTCGGGGGGTGGTTGATGAGTTTCCGTCCTTCGCCGTCTGTGTGGTGTGGGTACTGTCCTCAGTGCAAGCAATTCCATCCGTCGGGGCAACATGTCGCGGTGGCTATTGAGGAGTTTCCTGACCGCGAGACCTTGATTGTTCAGTATGAGGCTTACGAAGAAGAGGGGCGCATCAAGTTCCCCCAGTGCCTAAAGCGTCCTTCAGAGGGGGGGGGGCGGCCATGATTACTGGACCATTACCTCTCCGTGTGGTCGCGGAATTCCTAGGCAAGCCTGAGGGGAAGGTCGTCGATCTGATTGATCAAGACGGGCTGCCTGCGGTCAGTATCAATGCTGATTCAAGGCCTGTTCTTAAAATCTATTTCTCGCCGCTTCTGAGGTGGCTGAATCGTTCGGCGCGGAATGAGCCGATGACGGAGGACCAGCTCGAAGCGGAGCTTAAGCGGTGTATGGCTGCCGTTGCGGAACGTGATCGTGCAAAAGCGGACCGTGCGAAACGCAGAAGGGAGAAAACGGCCGCGTGAATCCATCTGGATCAAGCAGGTTGCCGGCGCATCTGTCGACCGTTGTTCGGGCGCAAGCGGAAGGGCTGCGGGCCATCGCGGGCCGCATACGTGGCATTCAGCAAACCGTCAAGGCTGATTCCCCTTTGTGGCGAGAGTTGGCCACGCTTCGCAACGACTTTTGCGTACTGCTCGCGGGGGCTAACGACGCTGTTGCCACGGTGGGCGCGCTCGTTGCCACGGGGCAGGCTGAGTCTGCACCCACGCTCAAGGTGGAAGCTCTTGAGCTTCATCCCCTCAATCACGCTGCTACTCCCAATCTGGACTCCCGCCAGAAGGCGGCAAACGACCACTCACTTCAAGATTGATTTCCTCGCCCATGGGCAAACGGACTATTCGGATCGCTGATCTCTTCTGCGGCGGTGGTGGGACCACTACCGGGGCCAAACTCGCCTGCTATGACCTTGGTTACAACGTCGACCTGGTTGGCGTCAATCACTGGGAGCGGGCGGTGGAAACGAGCAGGGCGAATCATCCGGACTCGCGGCACTACTGCGCGAGCTTGGACAACATAAACCCCCGGCATATCTACGGCGAAGGTGAGTTAGATGTGCTCTGGGCGTCGCCTGAATGCACAAATCACTCTCCTGCTCGCGGAGGGCTCCCCGTGGTCGATCAGAGCAGGGCCTCGGCAATGTGCGTCATCCGTTGGGCGGAGGCGCTGCGTCCCCCGATCATCTTGATTGAGAACGTGCCCGCGTTCTTGCAGTGGGGGCCGCTGGACTCGCGCAACCGCCCTATTAAGGCTCGTAAGGGTGAGATCTTCCGCGCCTGGAAGGGTATGCTGGAATCTGTTGGTTACAGGGTGGAGCATCGGTTGCTTTGTGCTGCCGACTACGGTGACCCGACTTCCCGGACGCGCTTGATCATTCAGGCGGTGCGAGGAAAGAGGCGTCCCGTTTGGCCTGATGCGACTCATGGGATCACACCTCAGGGTGAGGTGCTGTCGCTCGTGGAGCCGTACAAGACTGCCTTTGACTGCGTAGACTGGTCGCTCCCTGGCAGGTGGTTGGACGAAATGCCCGGAAAGAAGAAATACGGTGGGCTCCCGTTGTCTCCCAATACTCTCAGGCGCATTCATGCGGGGTTCTATCGCCACGGGCTTCAGCCTATGCGTGAGGGCTTGGTAAAGGGTGAGGTCGCAAATGATGGTTATTCCTACATCGTCAATCTTCGGGGCACTTCAGAGCAGGCTCTAGAGGGAAGTTCTCGGGGCATGAATGAGCCAGTGGTCACTATCACGGGCGGCGGTGGACATGTCGCGTGGGTGAATGCGTTCGTCGTCCCTATTGATCACACGGGGGGTGGGCGGATCTCCTGCTCAAGTCTCGATGTCCCGTTGAGCACCATCACGACTGAGGCGCGGCACGGTCTCTTGCAAGCCTACTTGGTGCAGACTTGCCACGGGGACGGTGGCGATGCTGGTGCCGTGCTGCGTCGCGTGCGCGGTGGTCATCAGCCGTTCCCTACCGTTTGCGGTAACCGCGGGGAATGGGCTTTGCTGAAGCCGTATGTCGTCAAGTATTACGGCAACTCTATTTCCTGTGCTCTGGACAGGCCTCTCGATACCATCACCTCACATGATCGTTTTGCCCTCGTGTGTCCTGAGATTGAGATCGCGGGGGTGAAATGCCGGGTGCGTTTTCGCTGGCGGATGTTCCAGCCTCACGAGTTGGCGAGGGCTCAAGGCTTCCCGGAGGACTATCAGTTCAAAGGAAATAAAAGTGAGGTCGTCAAGCAGATCGGCAATGCTGTCCCGGTCAATCTTAGTCGCGCCCTGGTTAAGGCTGCTCTGCGGAGGTATGCGGCATGAGTAGCGCCAAGCAAGAGGCTCGCATGAGGGGCAGTCAGGGCGTCTACGATGTCCGCAACAAAGCTTGGGTGCGCGTGGATCACGGCACTCCGGAGGCTGTGTTTGCAGACATGGATCTCAGAACTGGAATGATGGCTCCTGAATCTGACGGGGACTTCTACCGTGAGAGTGACTGTTGGAAAACGCTACTCCGTTATGTCTGGCATAACGCCCGGTGCATGAATGAGGCTTGCGCTTACTTTGGCTTTGCTGCTCTGAATGTTGATCCGCAGTATGGTTCCAGAATGGCTCAAGATGAGCTGAAGTTTGTGAGGAAGGGTAAGTTCGCGAGGGCTGAAAAAGTCTTTGGCTTGGGAAAGCGTGCGGTCTATCGGGACTGGCAGTCCTTGCAGGGATACACTCCTATCTCTGCCTTGCTCGATGGTGAGCAAGGCGAGTGGGCTCAAGATCATGAAGAGCGGGAGCGGCGGCGCGATGTCTTGCGGGCCATCCTTCGTTCTGCGTGGCAGGATCTTCGCACAAGCAAATGGACGCGCACTCTCCGGGCGGCGTTCGCGAACCTGACGGTGCTGGCTGCTGAGGATCGCGCCCTGTTGGCCTGGATCACTCAGACGGAATTTGCTCGGGGGTTCGTTGAAACGCGTGCCGCCATGTGTGCCCGTCGAAAGCGTCGTGTCCGTGTGCCGCTCGAACTCAATGGTTACTCGGGCCTGACGGCTCCCGGGGGGAAGAGTGAGAGTGCCATCGCAACCTATTCCAAGGTGCAAGAGGGTAACAAAAACCGGGCGGGCGCGGTCGAGGAATCCTTGGATGCGTTGTGGGAAAAGGAGAAGGCTCGCAAGGTTCTCCGGGAGCACTCCCATATTCCCCGTCGTCCCGGGTTGCCTACCGATCCGCGTGCTCTCAAGGCCTTTCTCAAGCGTGAGCAGGAAGCGGCGGAGCTGCGGCGGCTCACGAAACTTTTCCCGGAAATCGCCGGGGCAGAACTAGGAAAATCAGACCTCGAAACCGACAACGACCATGAGTGAACGTACCCTTGAGCCCAAAGAAGCTGAAAACCGCGCCTGGGATATCCCCCTCGCGCTGATCGATCCCTCTCCCTACAATCGCACTCGCTTCGATGAGGGGAAGCTCAATGAACTCGCGGGGAGTCTCAAGCTCCATGGGCAGCTAGATGATGCCTTGGTGCGTCCCAAAGAGGGCGGGCGTTATGAGCTTGTCGCGGGTGAGCGGCGGTGGCGCGCCTGCCCTCTGGCTGGATTCGTCTCACTGCGGGCGAAGATTAAGGAAATGACGGACAACGAAGCTCACGAGCTGGTGCTCGTTGAGCAGCTCCAACACGAGGAATGGAGCGTCGTCGAAGAGGCCCGGGGCTTTGCTTCGCTGATGTCCCTCAAAGATGGTGAGGGCGCGCCCTTGTACACGCTCGAAAAGTGCGCGGTTCGGATCGATAAATCAGAGAACTACATCCGTGAGTTGCTGGCCATCCTCGACGCACCTCAGGAATTGCAGGCGGCGGTTGAGCGTGGGGAGTTGGCGAAGGCGTCGGCGGCTGTTGTTGCATCGATCCCAGATCGTGAGCAGCGGGAGTTGGCGGGAAAGATGGTGCTTCGACCTGCCAACAAAACGAGCGGTCCGCTGTCGGTGCTTGAGACAAAGGAGCTGATCAAAGACCGATTTGCCCGGAGTCTACAGGGCGCGCCATTCAAGCAGGCGGATGCCTTGCTTGTCCCAGAAATGAAAGATATCGCTGGTGCTCGCGTCATGGGTGGGGCGTGCAGTGACTGCCCGTTTCGAGCGGGTAATATGCCTGCCTTCAAAGACGATCTGGCTGTCAGCGGTGGGCGTGGTGGTGCAGGTGGTCAGTCGGGCATCAATCCCAACCTTTGTACTCAACCTAAGTGCTTCGCGAAAAAGTGCGAAGCGGTGGCTGAGACGGTACGTAAAGAGGCCTTGGCGCGGGGTTGCGAGTTGCTTGATGCAGATCAGGCAAAGAAAATTTTCGGGGAAGATGGTAAGCTCAAAGATTCGAGCGGGTATGTGGATATTGAATCCAAGGTCGATCCTACTCTGTTCAATCACTTTGATGCGGCCAAAGTCCCGACGTGGAAAGCGATCATCAAAAAACACGGCAAGGGCAAAGGTATTACCGTCTGGCTCGCTCAAGCTCCCTCGGGTGCCTTCGTTGAATTGGTGAAGTGGGAGGAAGCGGTTGCCTTGGTCAACAAGGAGACTGAGCCTCCCGCGAGTGGGGCTGATCCGGTCTTTCCACCTATGCCTGAATTTTCTGACGGGCCACCAAAAGAGCCGACGCCAGAAGCTCCGCGTACCACGTGGGATGAGGGGGCGGCGAAAGAGGCTAACCGATTGGCTCGCGAAGTGGCGGCGACAAAGGAGCGTCGGACTCTGGAATTCATGGCGAAACTCCGCGTGGCCCTGCGTGTCGCGGTCGCGAAGCAGGACAAGGATATGGCTTCGCTCCTGGTGGTCGATGCTGCGGAACGTGTAGCTGGGCCGGATGCAATGAAACTACTGCGGAAGCTGCCTGGGGTGAAAGTCGAACTGGACAACCTTGAGGATGAATTCGGGCTGTCGGAGTGGCCTGACTATATCGCCCTCGTCATCATGATGTTCCTCGGACGTTGCATGTCCCAGTGGGGGCCTGGTTGGCAGGGGTGGGAGGATTGGGGGGATGCTCTCGGTGTGCGCTTTGAGACTGATCCCGTGGTTACTCCGGATGAGACATTGGGCCTTGAGTTGTCCGGGGAAAGTAAGGAAGAGCGGGCGGCGCTCGATAGTCAGTTGATGGTGTTGGCGCGGGCGGCAAATGCTGCTGATCCGATCAAATGGCTCAACGATGTTGTGAGGGATAACGCTATTTTCGTAGATCCTCAATACGTCTTGAGCTTGGAGGGTACAAAGGCCTTGCTTGATGCGGCCATGGAGGCAGCTCGCGTTCAGGGTGTGATTATTCCTTCTGAGGCTCTGGTGGGCGGTGAGAAGGCGCTTCGTGCTGAGTTGATTGGTGAGATCCGGGCGCTCGCGGAGTTGGCTGAGGGGGCGGAATATCCCGATCTAGTGCAGGGGTGGATTGATTCTGTCGCCCGTGACAACGGCTTGAAGTCCACTTCTGATGAGAGTGCGACCATGGATGATCTCCAAACTCTCCTTGTGCGGGCGAATGAGGAAGTGAAGTCTCTTCAATCGCGAGATGTGCCTGAGGGCGGCTCTGATAAAGTGGGCGCTGAGCCTTTGCGGGAGACGTCTGACTTTCACCTAGTCTCGGCTTCCGAGGCGGCATCGCCAGAGGGAAGCGGGGGCGTCGTCGTCCTCGATGAAATCAAAAGCGAAGTGCAGCCAGAGTTGGACATCGCCTCCGGTGGCGATGGCTTTTTCCTTAAGGCTCACAAGGCGGTCGAGGCTGCGAGGAAGATTGTGAAACAGAAGTCCAAGATAGCCGCGAAAAAGGCGGCTGAAGCCTCGCGCCAAGTGGTGAAGAAATCCGCAAAGGCGGTGGCTAAAAAGGTTGCCAAGCCTGCCAAGAAATCGGCGGTCAAAAAGGCTGGCACGAAGAAAGGAGGGGCCTCGAAATGAGTATCGCGGTTGAATTGGCGTGGGCAATTGTGCCCATTGCTGAGGCTGTGGAGCGGGATGAGCGTTCGTCGCGCTTCCGGTTTGAGGAAATCATTGCCTCGGCTCGGCAGCGGAAGTTGCTGAAGGATGTTGTTGGCTTGGTGGGTGAGGTGCCAGCCGACAAGATTGAGCTTTTGGAGAAGTGGATGGGCTACGTCATCCGCAATAAGGCGATGATGACTTTGAGCCAGACGACTTTTCGGGTCATTGGAACGGAAACCGAAAAGGAATATCAGATTGTGTGGAGTCCTGCACGGGGCAGGAGCGTGGTGCAGGAATGGCCTTCGAAACTTCCGATGATGCAGCAAACGGTTTTGCTCTGTGCTCTCAGGGGACCTGATGGCCTTCGGAAAGAGTCACCAGCAAAAGCGGTGCTGCGGGCCTACAGGCGGGTCATCCTGCTTTCGGCCATGGACGGACTTGTCCTGGCGGACGCATATGTCCCCGGTGGAGGGTCCTTCACGGGGCCTTGCTCTCATCCTGATCGGCTACAGGGCGCAATGAGGGACTTTATTCGTGGGGTTGATGAGATGCCTCATCACTTCCTGATGCACTTCATTCATGCAGTCGAGATCGTTGGCTACAAGCACCCTGATCCCTTGGTCGCGGGGGAATGGGGTGCGTTCTATACGGCTCTCTGCAAGGGCCTTCATATGAATGAGGAGACAATGGAGCAGCTCGACCATCGTCTCGGCGATAATCGTGAGCGGTGGATTGAGACCCAGCAAACCCCGATTGGGGAAATCGTGCAATGACGCCCCGTCGGCCACTCATTAGATACCATGGCGGCAAGTGGCGGCTTGCCCCATGGATCATCTCGCATTTTCCGAAGCATCGAGTTTACGTCGAGCCATTCGGGGGTGGCGGTAGTGTGTTGCTGCGAAAGGAGCGGAGCTATGCGGAGATCTACAACGACCTTGACTCTGAGGTCGTGAATCTCTTCAGGGTGGTGCGCGATGACGGATTGAGATTGAGGGAGGCGCTTCGCTGCACACCTTTTGCGCGGGCGGAGTTTTTGGGTGCGTGGTTGCCGGCCGATTCCTCCTTTGAGCAGGCTAGGCGTTCCGTTGTCCGGGCATATATGGGATTCGGCTCTGGTGGTGTGTCGGAATCTCGCCCCAATGGACGGGTGATGACTGGATTTCGGTCAAACACTTCGAGAGCTTATTCCACACCGGCCTCAAACTGGCATTCCTTCCCGCAAGCGTTAGAGTTGATTGTTGAGCGCTTGCGCGGCGTTGTGATCGAAAACCGAGAGGCTGTGCAAGTCATGAGTGCTCACGATGAGCGAACAACGCTTCACTACGTTGATCCCCCGTATGTGGGTTCTGCGCGTGGCGATGGGTGTGGCGAGTACCGTCATGAAATGACGGATGAGCAGCATCAGGAGCTTGGTGAATACCTTTCAAGGCTATCGGGTTTCGTTGTTGTTTCCGGTTACCCGTCAGCTCTGTACAATGAAATATTCAAAGGGTGGTTTCGTGTTGAGCGTAGGGCAATGGCTGACGGGGCGCGGCCTCGAACCGAGGTTCTATGGATGAACTATGAGCCGCCGAATACGGCGCTCGGTGTGACGGATGGAGTGTTTAACTGGCCTCAGGAATAATTCTGCGACAATGGAATCGGACGAAAATCCTCGTGGATGGTATCAGGCGGAAGACGTGCGTCAGGCGGCGAACGGGAGGTGGGTCGACGTGCTTGCTCGTTTTGGTGTACCTACTGACCTGCTGACGGGCAAGCATTGCCGTTGCCCTGGCTGCGGTGGCAGGGATCGCTTTCGCTTCGATGACCGCGATGGGGATGGGACTTTCTTTTGCTCTCAGGGCGGCGGGGGTAACTTGTCCGGCGATGGTCTGATGCTGCTCGCGCACGTCACGCGGTGGGAGTGGAAGCGGTGCGTCGAGGAAGTGGGCAGGTATCTCCTCCCTGATGCTGTGAGAACCTCGCACACGCGGCGACTCTACGGACCTGTTGAGCCGGGCGTTGCGCCTCGCCCTACGATGCCTGCGAAAGAGAAGCGTCCGCCTTTCGATCTGGCGAAGCTTGAGCGTTTCGTTGAGGGGGTTCAGCCGATTGACCGCGAGTGGCTCAGTCGTCGCTCGCCTAAGCCGGTGCAAAACATGACTGCTGCGGATTTTATCGAGACGATGTATTCCAAGGATGAGCGAGTCTTGATTTTCACCTCGGAATACTCGCAGGGTGATTTTATCCATAGGTCCGGCTTTGGGAGCTATCGCCTCGCGGCGGAGCGAGGGGTTAAGGCGGTGCCTTCAGCGTTGCCGACCACGGGGAGGTGTGGCGTTTGGTTTCTGACGAATCCCGTCACGGGGCAATGGGAGAATAAGGCAACCAAGATTCGTCACGGTGACCGGGCGGGTGAACTAAACGCGGAGTGGACGCGTCGGAGCTGGCCCAATATCACCTCGTGGCGACATATGATTCTTGAAAGTGACGAGGCTCCGGAAGAGCTTTGGTTGCGCGCCCTGGTCAAGCTGGCTCTCCCAGTCGTTGCTATCTACAGTTCCGGAAAACGCTCCCTGCATGCCCTGGTGCGTGTGGATGCAGGGAGTAAAGTAGAATGGGATGCCATTCGTGATTTCATTGGCCCGATGCTGGCCCCTATTGGGGCAGATCCGGGGGCTTTGTCTGCCGTGCGACTTTCCCGCCTGCCGTGTTGTTTCCGCGAGGGGTATGTCGACAAGAAAACAAAACAATACATTCGATTTCCTAAACCCCAATTGCAGGAGCTTGTTTACCTGCATCCTGAGCCTCCCATGAAGCCAATTCTGACTCTCAAAGAGAGGGCAATTCATGCTTAGTGCAGATTCATCGGCTAAAGACATCACGGTCCCGCGTGGGCTGTTGGAAGCGCTCAGGCCTCAGATTGAGGCTCTCGGCGAAAATCTGCCGGGGTTCGACCGCATCGTTCCCAAGGTGGATCTTGACCTCGGGGTTCGTGAGATGGGTATGCAGCTCGGCGGCATGCTGAAGAATTGCGGGCTCTACCGCAAGGGGATCAGTCGTCGCCTTGTGGCCATGTTTTCCGATGAGGGTTGGAAGGAAATGACGCCTCATCGCTTCCCGGGGTGGGTCGAGAAATTCGTGACCTGCTACAAAAACCATCGTGGGGGCAAAGGTGGGTACTATATGCAGGAGACTTCCATGGGGAAGGATCTGGCGGCGAAGGTCCTGGAAACCGATGACTTCCTAGTCCAGATCCCAATCATCGAGCACGTCGTGAACGTGCGCGCCCCCGTGCTTAGGAAGGATGGAAAGATCGAGTTGCTGAGGCCCGGGTATGATCACGACAGTCAGATTTGGTGTGATGACGCTGTGCCCTATCGCCTGGACATGACTCCCGCTGAGGCAATCGACGTGATCAACGAATTTTGCTGCGAGTTCCCGTATGCCGACATGAAGCAGCCCTTCAAAAAGCACGCCTGGACGAATCGCTCATTCCTTGTGCATGTCGCGGGTATGCTGGGGGTCTTCAACCGCTTCCTGCTTTCGCCGGGGGTCATTCGTCCGTTGATGATGTACTTTTCTAACGATCAGGGTTCTGGCAAATCGATTCAGGTGGCTATGTCCCTCGCGTCTCTCTACGGGATTGCGGGCAATACTGATCTTCCCATCAGTGGGAACGGCGGGCTCAACCAAGATAGATTCACGGCTCTGCTTGAGACGGCGGCTCAGAGCAGCGCGCCCTTTCTCTTCCTTGATGACGTGCCTCCATCAGTCTTTTCGAACGCGCTCAATCGATTTGTGACCTCCCCGAAACACGTGGGGCGCAAGTACGGCGGCAACGATGAGATGTTCGAGGTTCCTGCGGTCACGCAAGTATTCGTTACAGGAAACAACGTTAACGTGACCCGTGACATGCAGCAACGCGGGCTCATCTGCGAGCTGTTCTTGAATGTGGATGCAGAGTCGATCAAGCACTCGCACAACATGACTGCGCATTGGATGGGGCTGGCTCCTCAGCGTGAGCGGCTCTTATCCGCGCTGTGGGCGATGACTCGCCACTGGATCACGCTGGGGCAACCTCCGGCCACGTTCAGCAAACCCCGTGCCCCTGAGTGGAGTGCCCTGGTGGGTGGCATCATGGAGTCACTCGGGGTTACTGATGATCCGTTCGTTGCGGCTGAGCTTCCGTTCTCGGGCGATAAGCAGACGGATGAAATGCGCAAGCTCCTGACGGCTCTCGCGGATGATGTCGAGGAAGACTATGAGATCTGGCTAGAGGATCAGGATGAGGAAAAGGAGCCGTGGGCTGGCAAGTTGATCACGACGACTGTTGTCGTCGAGAAGGCCCGGAAAATCGGCGTCCTCATCGAGGTTGTCGGTGGGCCGGAAGAGAAGCAGCCCCCTAAGGCTGGCGACCTGCGCAAGCTCGGGAGGCGGCTTGAGAAGTGGCGCGGCAAGGAGGATCTACGTAGCTCCAAGGGGCGGCGCTTCCGCTTTGGTAAGCGCAAGCAGGAGCACGGGCAGATTTACCCGATTGAATGGCTCGATGAGCTTCCGGTCGCGCCTAAACCTGAGGGGGGCTAGTGGTATCTTTATGCCGAGATCCAGAGCCGAAATTCATCTGCAGTAGCGAATTTTTCTATCAGTCCTTGAGGTTGAGGGGTGGCGTCTTCTCGACCTCTGTCGCCTCGCGGGCGAGCTTTTCCTCGGCAGCTTCCCTCAGCCATTCTACCAGCTTTTTGCCCTGCTTGCCTGCTGCCTTCACGCACCTGGTCTTGAGGTGTCCGAAATCGGCGATCACTCTTCCTCGCCCGTGGATCTTCTCTTCCTCGGGCTTGGTGGCATTCTGGTTGCCCGTGGGCGCTCCTCTCTGTTTGGGCTTTTCGTCGGGGGGCTCGCTGGCTATGGGTTGCTGCATGAGATTATTCGCGAAAGCGGTTTGGATGGGTGTCGTAGTCGTCGGCGGTCTCCTGGGTGTGCTCTGGGTAGAGCGTCCCGGCTATTTCTGCAAGGCTTGAGATCTCGCCACCTTCCGTTGAGGGGCAGGGAATCTTCTCTGTCATGAGGCGGGTTGCGATTGCGGTGATCCTCTCCATCCTTTGCAGCACGGTTTCCAGAGCGTTTGCGGTTGCGAGGCCTCGCTCGTAGCGCTGCATGGTGGAGGCAACTTCCTTGGTGATGAACTGCCACCGGATCTCCTGGCCTTGGGAGTTTGAAAACCCGGTCTGCTCAAAGTGGAACTCGTGGGTGAGTCTGCTCGCTAGGTGCTGATTGTCCCTGATTCTGCTCAGATCCCGCCTGCTGTAGACTCCTGAGGCTCGGGCTTCCCGATACGTTTCCTCGGCGTTGAGGGAGGTCCAGAAGGGCGCAAGGATCTCGCGGGCGCGATTAAGCCGCGTCTGGGCGTCTGTAAGGGTTTTGTGGCAACTAGTCATTGTCGTGAAGATTGAATTTGCTTTTTTGACTTTCAAGCGGGCTTCCCAGAGGGCGGCGGTTTCTGAGCCGCCCTCTGGGAGGATTCGATTTATCAGGCCTTCAGTTGCTTCATGCCCTCAGCGAGAGCCCAAAGCGCCCGATTGAGATTGGTGTTCTGATCGATGCCGCGCACCTCGCGGGTCTGCCTGCGGGCCACACGGCGCCCTTGATCGTCACGTTGAATGTAGCTGATGCCGCCTCTGATGACGTTCTCTTGAACTGTGTTGAGGGTGTTCCAGAGATTGGAGGGTGCGTCATCCCTGCGCCGGACGTTGAGCAGTTGGGTGGCGGTGACTGGGGCCGGCTCGTCTCCGTACTTGGCGATCAGGGCGGAAGATGCAAAGAGAGCCTGCTCTTCGGATGTGAGACGAAGGTCGCTCATTTGGCGAACGCTCTCGCTCACCTCGGGGAGGCGGTTAAGAACCTCGACGCAACCATCGAGCACGAGATCCGACACGTTGCCTTTGTGTGAGATCCTTACGTCTGCCACGCTGTTTTCAGCCACGACCATTCCGTTCCCGCAGACAAGACGGAAGACTCCGGCCATGAGGCGATATGAGCTCGTGCCGTCATGGCTATTGAGCAGCACAATCTCATTATGTGTGCCACCTACGGTCAGGGCCTGGGAGGCGTGGCGGAGTCTAAGGAGGTGCTTTGTGAAGCCTCTCTTCTGCTCGTCGCGGCTCCCGCCCTGCATCACGGCGTGGACCTGGAAGTCTTCAGCCATCAGCCGGGTGAGCACCTCGCTGGTGGGAATGTGAGTGTAACGGTTAGAGCGGGACTCGTGAGCGCTGTCAGCGAAGATGGAGGGGGCGGCAGCTTGGATTTGGCCAAGGGTCAAGGGGGTGTCTGAGCGAAGGTGAGTAGCGCCAGATCCGAACCGATTAATGCGAGTGCTAAGGGTATTCATGTTAGGTGTCCGGGAATTGGCCCGCCCGGTCGGGAGTTGAGTTTGTCTTGCGGCGTTGTGTCGCTCGACATTTGAATAGTATATACAAATCAAAACATTGCAAGAGGGTTTCTCAACTTTCTTTTGCCGAGTATGTGCGCGCCATTGTCATCGGCCCTCGCTCCCCCGTGCCCCTGGGTGGATCATGGTCCCTCGGGTGATTGATGGCGGTGACCCGGTGACTACCTCCTCTCCGCCTATGGCTCGCCCGTGAAGCGGGCCTATTGAGGCGAGGGTGTGCCTCGGGTGATTGACGAGCAACCGCCCATGATGCGCCCCCTCTCTCTACCTTCGCCCGCGAAGCGGGCCACTTGATGCGCATGAGAGGTCCCTCGGGTCTATACCCTCCCCTTCGACCCTATTTCTTGCCCCCTCTCCCCTCGCGCTCCCCTCGCGAAGCGACTCTTTTGCCGGGGAGGGCGCGCCCTCCCCGTGCCCCCTCCCCGTACCCCTCATCATCATCTTGGCAGGCATCTTGCCAGCCCGCGAGGGGCCGAAAGACCAAGGTTTCTGACAAGATGCTAAGTCTGACAAGAGAGAGGGATTGCAGTTTGCTTCTTTGCGGGGTATCCCCCGGTGACAGAACGCGGGGACAACATGTCAGACTTGCCATGTATTGACTCTTAAGGTGTGTTAATTGTCCTTGCTGATAGATACTAAGGCCCCCTTAAGGAATCTTTTGGCCCCCCGTCCCGGGAGCGAGTAGGTAAAGCGTCCCCCCCGCTTTTTGAGAGGGGGTGTCACGATTCCATAACGTCCCCGCTAGGGTGTCCCCGTGCCTCTAGGGCGCGCTGTGGCGGTGCGGTCGGGGTGCCGGGGACAAATTGACACGCGGTCGACCGCGTGCCCCATGGTTGCTGAATTCGCCCACATCCTGACCAAGCTCGCGTGCGGGGGAAACCTGAACGGGGACGAAATGACCCGGCTGACAAGTGGGCCGTCCTGCTCGTCTGAGACCCGGGAGTTGCAGAGGGCGCGCCTCGCTGCCCTGGTGAGGCGGTGGGCGAAGGGTGGTGACCTCACGAAAGAAGAGATCCGGGAGATGGGAACCACGGTCCCAGACGGGCGAGCTGGTGCTCAGCGTGTGACCGCTGAGAAGTACAAACACACGCTCGCGCACTATGCGGCTCAGCTCGGGCTCGACTCGAAAGATCCGACCCGGAAGCTCAAGAGGTGGATACAGGCAGGGCGGGGTAAGTCTCCTCCGGACCTGCCTCCCTTCGATGACTTGCCATCCATGGCGGACTGGTGGGAGCGCAACATGGAATGGCGAGTGCCTGACTACCTGCTCAAGCTCAAGGGTGGTGTGCCTACGTCGCCTCCTACCGTGCAGGTGACGCAAGGGGCGGCTGCGGCTCCTCCCGGGGGTGCTGGCGCGTCAGACGACGCGTTGCCTCCTCCTACCCTCGACATGGATGCGGACGTATCCTCTGACCTCGGCTTGCGTCAGGTCCGCGCCCTGGTCGTCGGTGTCTTTGATCAGATGGAGAAAGCGAGGTTGGCGCAAAACTTCACTCAGTACCGTACCTTGCAAGCTGAGTGGCAAAAGCTCGTCGGCACCCTCAGGCAGTGGGAAAAAGATAGCGTGAAGATTCAAGAGGCGAACGGCTCGGTCATCCGGGCCAGTGTGCTGAATGCCGAGATGGTGGGTATGCTGTCGGTCATGTCCTATTCTATCTTCAATGCTATGATGGTCCTGTCGGAAAAGTTGGCTCCTCATATCGCACCCAGTGACAGGCGCGCCATCGTTGTTCCGCTGCGCGATGCTGTCTTCATGCACCTTAAGAAGACTCGATACCGCTCCGCGTGGGACGGCACTCAGAAACTCACTGATCCTGCATGGACCTCTTCAGTAGCCTGAATCCAGCGTTCCCGCTGTGCATACCGTATCAACTGCAACCGTCGACCACTCCGGAGCATCGTTGGCTAGCGGGGCATGCTGATCGGTGCTTTCGAGGGAAGCCTACTGAGGCGGCGTGGCAGTGGGCGGGGCGTGAAGTCTGGTTGGGCGGCAAGATGTCCGCCACCCCCAAGCAGTACGACGTCAGCAACACTCCCTGGACAAAGGAGTGGCAAGAGTTGCCCCTGCGTTCTGACGTGCGTGTCGGGGCATACATGAAATCCTCTCGAACGGGGGTCACTGAGGGCGCGCTCAACATCCTCCGGTGGATGCCTGAGAATTGGCCGGGGAATGCGCTCTACTCCATCACGTCAGACAAGAAGGCCCGGGAGATTGTCGACCGCCGAATGTTGACCACGATGTCGGCGGGGGTGCTGTCGGCAGACCCGAAGGACACGGGCCTCTCTCGGATCTCACTCGACTCCATGGACATGGTCTTCAGCGGCTCGGGCTCCGCAGATCCATTTCAGGAAATTTGGTATCGCCTCATCATCCTAGATGAGATCGAGAACCACGTAAAAAATCAGGAAACAACTACCTACAAGCGAGCACGGTCCCGGCAAACGGACGTGCCTGACGGGCTGGTGCTGGCCATTGCCAAGCCTGAGTTGGCGGGCGGAATCATCGATGAGATATTCATCTCGGGGACTCAGAAGAAATTCCTGATCCCTTGCCCTCGATGTGAGCGATTGATCGAATTGCGGACTGATCACCTGGTTGTCGAGGGGTGCTATGAAGGAGGTGAATGGGATCTCGCCCGGGTGGTGACGGAAACTTACTATCAATGCCAGCTCTGCCACGGAAGGATTGAAGAGAAGGAAAAGCGCTCGATGGTCAATAGTGACCTTGCGCGACAGGTGCCCACGCCTCCCAGTGAGCGGCGGCGTTCGCCTTCGGGGAAGTATGTGCCTCCTGAGCCCGGGGTGGAAAGCTATCACATCAGCGACCTGTACTCGCTGCATGAGCGCGTGAGTTGGGGTGAGCTGAAACAAATGCACCTGCTCGCCCATGTGATCAATCCCACCCAAGAGGCGAAGAAATATTTCCGAATCAACCACGAGGGATGGCCTTGGGAAGATGAAGTGTATTCGGTCACGGCGGAGTCGGTCAAAGCGCTGAAGGCTGGCAGGGTGGAAGACGTGAAGGTCTCGAATGCGGACGGCACGGAAACCATTATTAAGACGACGCTGGCCCCCCTCTGCCTGCTCACTGATCACAATGGCGATCCGCGAAACCCTGTCTTCTATATGGCCTATAAGGACGGGAAGCCTCAGGGCCGATTGCCGTTCAAGCCTGTTTGGATCACCATGACTGCTGACAAGCAGTTCAGTTATTTGAAATATACTGTCTTTGGCTGGTTGCCTGATGGGCAAGCCTTCTGGATCGACCGTGGCACCGTGCAGGATGAGGATCAGCTTGACGCGACATTGCGGCTCCGTCCCTACTTTATCGAGGGCGAGGAAGAGCCGATGTTCATCACGGCGGGGCTTATCGACTCGGGACATAGGCCTCATGAGGTCTATCGTTTTTGCTTGAAGATGATAAACCTTCACGGGTGGATGATCCTCCCTGCGAGGGGTGAGGGCGAGCACGAAGGGTATAAAGGTAAAACGTGGCGGCTCGTGAAAGACTATGTGGACGGCACTCCCATCATGGTCAGATACTTTTTCGACCATGGCATCAAGAATGAGTTCTATCTCAGTCACGTGCAAAAGAGGGCTGAGCCTCGGCTCTGGTTGCCTCATGACCTTCCTGAGACCTCAATCGCGGAGCTGACGGCTGAACGATACTCAGAGGAAGAAAAGAAGTGGATTCACGAAAAATCAAAATACGGGCCTAACGATGAGGGTGACGGCTGCAAGATGCAGTACGTCCTATTTCATGAGAACCGAGACGCGTTACGGGCGCTCGGTCGATAGCCGTCTTGACAGCCTTATACCCGTAGATGTCCGAATCGAAAGATGCTCAGACGGCACTCTTGCAGGCCCTGCATGATCAAGGGGTTGCGGGCAACTTGGTGTGTCGCTTCCGGGGTTACGGTGTGCTCGTGCTGTGCCTCCCGGAGTACGGCAATGCAGAGCAGTTGCTTTTGGAGCCTACGCCTCCTGTGTCGGTGAATGAAGGCTCTGGGCCATAAGTGCGAATACCCTTAGCTCGTTGTGCCGCGTGGGACATTGACACGCATTTCCCAGCGTGTCCGCCCTGCAAGCAAACCCTGAGTTGTTAATCAGTTCCCTCCTGCGTCATGCAGGGACGTTGCCAGACGGCAAGGGGTGGCTAGTCACCACTCAAAACACGGCTCGAACCGCCTGGATGAGTGGGGATGAGTACGCGACTCAAGTCTCAGATCAGGGGAGCAACACGAGCTGGATGCGGGAAATCGCCGCTCACGTGCTCGACCAGCTCTGCGAGTCAGCCATTCAAAGGCTGGAACTCACTGAGGAAACGGGTGGATCAAAGCCGCCTGTTGGAAATCTGAGCTACGCGGATTTCAGCGGCGGGCCTTGCACCATGGGATAATCTATGAGCAGACGCAAAAGGTACTCTCATCAGCAAAACAATGGCGCGCACGTGCGCGCCATTTCCGCTCCAGACCTGACGCTCTCTGCCATGCAGGGTTCGTTTCAGGGTGCCGAATTTTCCCGGGATCGAGGGTATATCTACCTTCCCACTCTCGATACAAAAAAGGAAGTCGATGAGTGGAGCCGACTTGAGCTGCTCAAGCGGAGTCGCTTCATCTACAACTCCGGGGGTGGGTTGATTCATCGGGCCGTCAATGGTGTCGCTCGAATGGTGGTTGGCACTGGACTGATGCCTTACCCGCTGGTGAAAAACAAGGAGTGGAGTCGGCGCGTCCGGATGCTCTACTCAAGCCGTTGCGGATCGGCCAATACCTTCCACCTCGGCAAGCGCTTCAACACTGGTCAGGCTCAGCGAGCTATCATTCGCTGCAAGATCAAAGATGGTGACGGGGCTGCGGTGTTGGCTCGGGACGAGGAAACGAATCGCCTGCGTATCGCGCTCTACGAATCCAACCAAATCGGAAACGGTCGGAAGCATGAACCAAACAAGCGTTGGCATGACGGTGTGTTGCTTGATCAACACACGGCAGCGCAAGCCTTCCGATTCTTGGGCACGAATGACCGGAATCAGGAAACGACTGTTGATGTCCCGGCAGAGAACGTCCTGTTCTTTGCGAATTACGAGCGCATCAATCAGGTGCGCGGGCTCACTCGATTCTATCCAGTGCTTAACAAGGTGCTGGATCGTGGTGAGATCATGGCGGCTCTGACAAAGGGCATCAAGGTCGCGAGCCATATCGCCTACGTTATTGAGGAAGCGGCTCAGCAAACGAGCAATGTTGCTGGAGCTGGGGGGGCTTTGGCTCCTCGTCCTCAAAAGTTCATCGAAACGAATGACGGGAAAAAGATCTCTCTTGAGCAGTTCCTCATGGGCGGGGAAGCGTGGGGCCTAAAGCCCGGGCAGACCTTCAAAATGGTTCAGTCCACGAATCCTAGCCAGAACGTCAGGGAGCACCTGAATGACCTGGTTAGAGACGTGGCTCTCGCGCTCGATTATTTCCCTGAAATCCTCTGGAACATCATTGGCCTCGGTGGCGCGAATATGCGCTTCGTGCAGGCGGACACTCAGAGCAAGATCGAGGAAGAGCAGGAGGACTTGGTTGATCAGTTCCTCGGGCCTCACTACATCGCCTGGTTGCGCGACATGATCGAGCACGGTGAGATTGAGGATATTGAGGGGTGGGAAAATCACGCGTGGCTCGCGCCCGCTCGCTTGACCGTCGACTTTGGTCGGGACGGAAAGCTTCACATCGAGCAATACAAGCGGGGCATGATCACCATGAAATCCCTCTACGGGTTTCGCGGTGAAGAGTGGCAGATCGAGATTGATCAGTATCTCGACGAACGGCTCTACATCAAAGAGGGAGTCGAGGCCCGCAAGCTCACGTGGGAGGAAGCTTATCCAGAGCAGCGGCAGCAAACCATTGAGCCTGCCAAAGATGAGGAAGAGGAAGAAGACAAGATCCCTGAGGTAACACCATGAATTTCTCCCACCTTTTACGTGCAATGTACTTCGAGCCGCTCAGCGTTGAGCCCTCGGTTTTTCAGGCTATGCATGCAACTATTTGGCCGCGCATCGTTGGCGGTCATAGCTTGGAAAACCTTGAGTTGCAAGCTGCCGGCTCTGGACAGAATTCGAAGGTCTATCGAAATCCGTACTCTTCACGGCGTGCCACTCAGCTCTTTCCCTCGGTGGACCGGATGTCGGGGCAGGTGGTCAATGATGAGTTCTTTTATCGCCTCGAAGGTAAATCGAATGTGGCGGTCATCCCGATCTATGGAGTCTTGGCGAAGAATGCAGGCCTCCTTCAGCAAGTCTGCATGGGTTTCTGTGACATCAATCCAATCGCTCACGCGGTCAATCAGGCGGCGAAAGCAAAGGATGTCTCGACCATTGTGCTCGATATTGCCAGCCCTGGCGGTCAGGTGAAGGGTATTCGTGAAACCGCCTCAGCGGTGAGGGCTGCGGCGAAGACTCGTGGCAAAACGGTCTATGCCTTTTCAGATGAGAATATGGCAAGCTCTGCCTACTACCTTGGTAGTCAGGCGAATGAAATCTACGTCACGCCATCTGCCACCGTGGGGAGTATAGGAACTTACCTCGCGTGGCTCGATCCCACGATGAAGCTCGCCATGGAAGGCTTGAAGCTTGAGTTCTTCGGGGCGGGGCAGCACAAGGGAATGGGGCTGCCTGGAAAGCCTTTGAGCGAAGGTGACCGCGTCTTGCTTCAGGCCACCGTGGATGAGTTCAATGGATGGTTTACCTCCGCCGTACAAGGGGCGCGTCCGAAAGTGGTGAATGCCACTATGCAGGGGCAATCCTTCAGTGGTGAGCGGGCGGTGGGGGTTCGACTCGCTGACGGCATCTGTGATACGTGGGACGAATTCATCGATCTGCTCTGAGTTATTCGACAACGGTCTCAGTGCATGAAGAGAATCGTTCAAGTCCTCGTGGTTGTCTGCCTTTTCTGTTGGGAGGCATTGAACACTCTTGCCATCAACAAGCTGATGTCTGCGGACGAAAGTCTTGCGGCGGCGCTGGGCGACTCCGCTCGAAATGAGAATTGGATGCGAGGTGAGGTCGATGAGCTTTGGCAGGAGTGTCAGAGGATCGATGGCGGTGTGTTCTTTAACCGATATTTCCACGACAGGCTTCGCGAGCGAGTGGATAGAATGGAGTCAGCTCCCCGTGATCTCAAAATAAACCCTGTGCTTCCTTCGGAATGATATGAAACTTTTCGCAATCAATGACTACGAGGTTTGGATGGGGCCTTCGAAAGAAGCGGTTCTTGAGGGATTGAAGTCTGAGTACGTCGAGCTTGAAGATTTAGTTTTCGAGGATGGCGTTAAAGAGTTGTCAGATGAGGCTCTTGATCGCTTGATGTTCAATGATTCCGATGATCGGGATTATACCGGTTTCCATCATTGGCAATGTGAGTGCGGAGCCATGGCGGACGCTCGTTGCAGGTGGAATGGTCAGGCTTACGAGCATCCTCACCCTTACCCTGTTGGGCACGTGCTCATGAAGAATATTCATCGGCGGCCCTTCCGTGAGGAGCTGGCTCGTTTGGTTGCCTCTGGAGCGGGGGTGCAGATGTTTTCCTCAACCGAATACTGAATGAGTGTGGGTGAGCAGATGCATCTCCTGTTGGGCAGTGACAACGTGCCCTGCGTGTGTTGTGGTGGCCGTTCGTGCGAGCATCTGGATGATTGCCCGGTTTTCTCAAAATCGTTGCAGGAGCACCTAGAGGAGTTGGATAACTGGCTATGGAATGAATCTGAACTCTATCGCATGGAAAAGAGCGGTGAGTTGAGAAGACGTCGGAGGCTCCTCAGTATTGACAGACCTTTGGCAGGGTATGAAGAAACGCTCTGCCCTTGTTCCCCTGATCTCCGGTGCGATCCTTATCGCGATGCTGGTGCCGATGGCTCTGGCCTTCGGAATGATTCCTCTCCCTGACCTCGTTACCTTGGGGGCGGGCGCTCCTCATGTCACCTCGGGGGGCGTTCTTTGCGCGAGTCTGGGCGGAATGATGTTCCTGCGTCCGCCTCTAATGGAGGCTGAGGATGACGTGCCTCCCGGGTCTGGGGGCGGCGGCAAGGGCGATGGTCCTCAGGCGACCATGACTATCGCTCAGCGATTTGTGGCGGCAGCCTCTCTGATAGCCAAAGGTGAAAAGGCTGTGGCGGATCTCAACGCGACGATTGATCAGCTAACTTCTGATGTGTCCGCCAGAGACGCAACTATAACTGAGTTGCAGGGAAACTTGACCGCTGCGAACGAAAGAGTCGCTGCTCTCGAAGCTGAAGCGAAGGCTACGGAAGATGCGCTCAAAGCGATTGAGACGGAATCCGAAAAACTTAAGGCGAAGGAAGCGGACGTTGAAAAGAGGGCGGACTCCAAAGCAAAAGAGAAGGTGGCGGCTCTTGGTTTCCCTGCTGGTAAGCTCCCTGCGGCGACCTCTGATAATCCGGGCGAAGTCTCGGCGGAGGATCAGATTCGCAAGCTCCGGGGCTCTGAGCGCATTCGTGCAGGTATCGAATTCAAGCAGAAGGGGAAGCTCCCGGATTGGGTGCCTGATGCAGTCGCAAAGCTTGAGGCGGCAGCGAAGAAATAACCCTCCGCGTTGACATAGGTCGCCCCTCGTTACCCAACAGTCTAACTTACCTAAACTATCATGCCTCAAGGTCGAATCACCATTGTTGATGCGATGCAGCCCCATCTTGTGTTGGGCAACATCGTTGAAGAGAACGTCGCTCAGACGCCTGAACTGGGGGTGATCCCGGTTCGTGTGCTCGAAAGTGGCATCAGGTACAACACTCTCGCCATGGTCGAGTTGCCAACCACGGGCTTTCGTAAGCTTGGCGAGGGCATGCCTGCCAGCAAGGGGCGCTATGAGCCGCGTGAGCACAAGTGTTTCCTTTTCGGCGGACGCGTCGAGGTGGAGAGGGCTGCTGCTGCTGCTGACGCTGGCGGGATGTCCGCCATTGAGGCGCGTGCAACCCGGGGTGTTATGCTCTCGGCCCTGGCGACGCTTGGGCCTCAGATCTTCTACGGCACTGATCGCGGTGCCGATGGCTTTCAGGGTCTCAAGGCCTTCACTCCTTTCGGTGGTGCGTATACCAAAAACGCCACGGGTACGACTGCCTCAACGGCTACGTCAGTGTTTGGCGTGAAGCTTGGCGAGGATTACGCTGAGTTGATCGCGGGTCAGGGCAATGTCTTCGACCTCGGTGAGTTCCGTGATCAGGACATCCTGGGGACGAACAACAAGCCGCTCCCCGGTCGGGTCGCTGATCTTGAGGGCTGGATCGGTCTTCAGCTCAATCACAAGGCCAGTGCCGTTCGAGTGTGCAACATCACTGCCGACGTGGGCAAGGGTTGCACGGACAAGTTGCTCGGTGACGCACTGGACTTGCTGCCTGTGGGTGCGGAGCCTGATTACTGGTTCATGAATAAGCGCTCCCGCAATCAGCTTCGCCTGAGCCGCTCCACTCCGGAGAATGTGTATCCTGACATGCCGACTGAATCGAACGGCATCCCGATCATCTGCACGGATTCGATCCTCAACACGGATGCCATCGAAGTCTAGTCCCTGGCTGATCAGCGCGTCCGTCTGACTTAAACCCACTCTTTCAATCGGAGATAAATTTTATGCCTCCCTCCTCATATCCCGGAAAAATTCGCGACACTCAACTCAAGGTCAGCAAAGTGTTGCCTGCGGCTAACGCCAACAACAACACTGACCCTATCGACCTGATCGCCGATAACCCTGGTATCAATGCCCGGGGCTACGAGGCTGAGATTGTGGTCGATGTACTGCCTTCCTTGGTGGATACCAAGAAGGTCACCGTGACGGTTCAGGACAGTGCAGACGGCACGAACTTCGCGGCCATCCCTGAGCTTGCTACCGTCGTCCTGACAGGGGCGGGTGGTGTCGGTGCTGCTGCGGTCACTCGCACGGTGAAGTTGCCTCAGACTGTGCGCCGTTACATCCGCCTCAACACGGCGGTCGAGGCGGCTGGCGGTGACAATACCGCCAAGAGCGTCGCTCTCTCCATCGTCTTCTGATCCTCAATCCGGATCGGGTCAACTCAAAAAGTTCTTTCCTGTAACTCATGAAAACCGTTCATTACCATCAAGCTGGCAAGCCTCCCACCGAAATGCATGTCGTAAAGACGCATCCCGGGGGCGCGAAGGTGGATCTTGCATACGAAGAAAAAGGTGAGGTGGTCGTCTCTGGCTGCGTCCTCAGCCTCACGCCTGAGATTGGCTCGGCGACAGTCATCGTCGACGAATCCGACAAGGGGAAGAAGAAGACTGAAGCGAAGGTCAAGCTCCCTGAGGGTGGTGCGCCTCCCGCTCCTGCTGTCCCTCCGGTCGGCGGCGAGAGTGGTCCCCCGGTTGAGGGAGATCCCAAATAACTTTCTGGCCATAAGGCTGGATGCTACCAAGGTTGTGTGTCACAAACGCCGTTCGGGACTTCTCCCCCGGGCGGCGTTTTCTTTGACAGTAGTTCGCTTGCATGCCCTCTGCTGCTGCTGTTCGTGCCGCCTTTGACCGTGACAGGGAGATGCGCCACGCGTGCTATGCGAAGGACGTGACGCTCGATGGCACGAAGAAAACGGGGATCTATTCCCCTCCCGTGTTTGAACGTGTGCAGGCGGGTGAAGGTGGTGGCTCCGAATATGACTTCGATGCAACGGTCAAACTTAAGAAGGCGGATTGGCCCGCGTTCCCGACCTCGGTGTCATTCAATGAAAAGATCATCAAGATCCACTTGGAAGGCGGGCTCGTGGTCTATCAGATCAAGGCTGTGACTGATCTCCATAATACCGGGGAATGGAAGCTGGTGCTTGAGGCGATGGTTTGACAGGTGCTCGCCTTCAATGAGTGAAATGCCCGTTGAACCGAGGATTCTGGTTGGTGACATTGAAACTACTGGCTTGGATGAGAGGCGGCATAGCATCCTAAAGATTGGCCTGACCTGGATGACTGGGGGAGTTGGGCAGTTCTCCATTCAATGCCGCATGTGGGAAGGTGCGGAATGGGATGCGCGGGCGGCGGAGGTGCACGGCATCAGTTTCAAGGAGGCTAATGATCCAGCGTTGCCGACTGAGCATGATGCAGTTTCGAACGCGTTCGATTGGATTGGGCAGGAAAAGTTCATCTTCGCGGGATTGAATCCCCATATGGATCGGCGCTTTCTGAATTATGCCCGTATCCGTCCTGGCTTTCAACGCGGGGTGCTTCCAGACATTGGCCATCGGATGATTGATCTGCATTCCTTGGCGGTGCCTTTCGCTTTGGCTTCGGGGGCTGCTGTGCCTCCCCGTGGTTTCAATACGGATGAGATTTACAGTCTTCTGGGGATGCCTCCAGAGCCTCGCCCTCATGACGCGATCACTGGGGCCTTGATGGAGGCTGAGGCGTTCCGAATCCTGTTCGGGTGGCCTACGCTCTCAGAGGTGCAACCATGAATTCGGCCATTGAACAAGGCCTGCGTGCGTACCTCACCGAGAAGTTCGGGGCGGTCGACACCCTGATTGGTGAGGGTGTGGGCGCGGTTACCCTGTTGGCTTGCGTGATTGAGGGGGCAACGGTCTCCCTGCACTGCAACGTTGGGAAAGACGTTCTGCCGGACTCCGTTCCATACGTGATCGTTGGGATCAAGGATGTCCAGCATCGAGTTGGTGAGCTGTACGATGGTGAAGTCTTAATCGCGGTCTCCACTCCTGACAACGTGGCGGGAGTGAGTGAGGTGCAGCATCGAGCGGTGGTCAAGGCTCTGCGGCAGTGCTGGCCAGATATGCAGAGGCTTTACGCGGATCGCGCCCGGGCCGTATCGGCGGAAGACATTGCGGCCACTCAGGCAGCGTTGGATGCGGGGCTTGCGAATACTGCGGCGATTTCTGCGGCTCTGGAGGCTGCTGCGGGGGTTTCCACGGCGGGCTACTTTTTTCAAGGTGTGGGTGAGAGTCTTGGCAACAACCGCTGGCAAGCTCAGATCAGGATCAAGCTAGGGTTGCGGGAGGTTTGACAACCTCTTTCCACCATGGCTGCTGCAATCGGAGTTCTTTCTACTTTTGGCATCGTGCTCCCGGATGGGGCGGAGGCTCAATCATCGCAACGGACGCAATCCGTAGAGATCTCCGAACTTGTCGGAGCTGCGGGTGAGTATGTGAAAGCTGATCCGCTGCACGCCAAAAAGACGGATGTCACTGTGACCTATGTAGGCGAGCCGATGCATGCCTCTGTGACATCGGCAGCTATCGCGCTGCCTGCAACTATGACGATCATCAAGAGTGATGCGACTGAGGTCAACAATGGTCGCGTCTCTTGCACCGTGATGGCGTCAGGGCATTCGGCCTTTACTGACGCTGCGGGGGCGAGCCCTGGTGTGGGCGCTGGTGATCCGGATGAGGACACGCTCAACATCGTTAGTTGTTCCTTCTCCCTAGCGGAGAACGTTCAGGTTTCCCACGAGGTTCAGGACAAAATGATTCTGGGGGGCGATGGTGCTCCCGGGGCTCGTGCGACCTGCCTTCAGAAGAATTCCTTCACGACGCGCTTTCGTGGTGACCTTCCTGCCGGGGTGGTACTGGGCACCTCTGGCGCGGGCGTCAAGGGCTTGGAGGACGGCAAGCTTCTTGTGAATCAGCTCATGGAAGAGCAGAAAATGGATGATTTCAACGGCGGGTCGGTCGGTGGAAACCACTACCCTCTCGCGGCATGAGTCTTTGGCTCGGCTGTGTGCCTGTGGTGTTCCACGAGCGCGATCTTGTTGCCCGCATTCCTTCTTGCGTCCCTATCGTGGCTGCGGTCATGGCTGCGGGTTGGCGGCTCTCCAATGATGGTTTCCCCAACCATACCGACGTGTTGGAGGGGGTGGCGCATGTGCAGGATTTTAAGCGCGCCAGTCCCTCCAAATTGTCACGTGTGATCACGTTTCGTTTCCGTACTCAAAGGATCGCCTGCGAAGGTGACTTGATGCGGATCGAGGAATTCGTTGCTCGGTGTCAGAGCGAGCCTGCGTTCCTCCGTGCGGCAAAGGCGCTCCCTCGCTATGAGCACTGGATCAGGCAGCTTTGTGCCAAGCTGCCGGAGGTCCCCCGTTCGCTGCAAGCCTCGGAGCCTGATGCTCATGATCGCACCTTGGTTGTTCCCATGCATGGGCGGCCCGATTGGGTGAGGCGGTTCGCTCAACAATATGAGGATGGATTCTGACCATGGAGCTGAATGATTTCGAGCGATCCCTCTTTCTGGATCTCGCGTTCTTCGCGGAAGACTCGTCCTTTGAATCGCATGACCTTCGCCCTGTCTCACTGGCAAGCTTTAAGGCGATGGAGATCATGGGGATTAAGCTGATGGAGTTGGACCCGGGTCTTTCGGTCGAGGAAGAGACTCAGCAAATCGCGGCCTTCATCTGGCTGCACGGACAGCCTTTGCCTGCTGTGTGCTCCGCACTTTGGTCGGGGCGTTGGAGGGTGGTAATGGAGTCTTTCAATGAACCCATGCCGAGCATCGTTGCTGCCTTTCGCCAGTGGCGAATTCGCATTGTGGCGATGATTCACGCGGCAAGCATCAACATTCGGCCTAGGCCGAAAAAGGTGGGTGCTAAAGATGATTCGCCCCGTGACCTTGTTGGGCCTAGCCAGTTCGCGTTCACTATCGGAACCATTGCCAGCTATACCCATTTCAGTCGCCAAGAGATCAAGTGGCATATCTTTCTCCCTGAGGCGATGCAATACTACCACGCGGCTTTGCGCGACTCGGGTTACTGGACGGTCCCCGTGGGGAGGCGGGTCACTGAGGAAGATGTCTCGGACCTTGTTCCGGACTTCCTCAAGGGTGCGGTTGACACGGGGCAACCTCCGTGAATGAGAGATGGCCTTACACTAAAAACGGATCGCTTCGCCCGGGCAATGACCCTGCTGGCGGGCTATACGAGTAAGACTATCGAAGATGAAATGCTCTCTCAGTCGAAGGGGGTAATTCGTGAGGTGCTTTCGATCACGCCACCCGCACAACGGGGCGAGGGCGTCAAGCTGATGGGCGTAGCTGCTCGTCGAGCTGGTGAGGCAAGAATTGATGCGGATCTACGCGGAGTGTTTCAGGGTGTGAAGATCCGGGGCTTTCGGATGGTGCCTCATCTCTTTGGTGATCGCTCGCCTGAGGTGGGGAAAAAGCCGCCCTATCGCGTCGCGACCAAAGAGAAGCATTTGAACGTTGAGGGCATTTACAATGCCCGTCAGGCCTCGCGTTCACGTCGAGGCAAGAAGTCTCTGACTCGTGGGCAGAGGGCTCCTTACTATGTGGATGAAAAGAAGCTCGATGCCCTGGCGCGAAAGCTGAAGGGGAACGTCGGGAAATTGGCGCAAGGGTTCAAGCCTGCGGCTGATCGCCTAGGGTTGGCGATGCCTGTCTATGCGCGGGGTCAACACAATGCGCCCGGGTCCATCGACATCGATTTTAAGCCGAATCACCTCCGCATCGTTTTCACAAACAATGTTTCATACAGTGCCCTGGTGCCTGATATGCCTCGTCGGATGCAATGGGCTGTTGATCAACAGGCCCGAAAGATTGAGCGGCAGCTTCCCTATCTGATCCGGAAGGCTGCTCGTGACAGTGGTTTCAAAGTGCGTTCATAAATATGATCCAAGGTGAGTTAGATCTAGAACTTGCGCGGTTCAACACGCGGCTCGCTGAGGCGGTGAACAGTTCCGCAAGGGCTGGCGATGCCATGCGGCGAAATATGTCCGGCGTGGGTGACGCTGCCGCTGCTGGAGCTGGTGGTGTCGGCGATGCTGTTGCCGAGCAGATCACGGGGTTGCTTGCGGTTGGGGGTATTGCCGGGGTGGCCTCGGCAATCAAGTCGATCACGAAAAGCATGGGGGACTTGAGTGACATGTCCACCCGCCTTAATGAGAGTCCTGAGACGCTGCAACGTGTTGGGGCTGCGGCGTCCTGGACGGATAGCTCTGTAGAGGGGTTGGCGAATAGTTTTCTCAAGCTTGAGAAGTCATTGGGGACCATCGACAACGAGCCAGCCGTTGAGGCTCTGGAGAGGTACGGATTGACCGCCTCTCAGTTGGCGGGGATGCCTCTGGACCAAAAGATTCTGGCTCTGGCTGGGGCCTTCCAGAAGGCTCGGGAGACTGGCACGGGGCTCGCGGATCTGCAAACGCTGTTGGGCAAGTCTGCCTCGGAGCTGATCCCGCTTCTATCCATGAGTACGGATGAGATCAAGGAAATGTTTGAAAGTGTTTCCGTCGTGTCTGATGAGGTGATCGACCGCCTTGCCTATCTCGATGATCGGATGGATCAGATTGGGCAGTCGGCATCGACAATGGCGGCAACGGTGATTGATGCCTTTGCGGGGATTCTAGAATTCTCGTGGGATTCACTGGCTCATGGTGGCCCTGGTCTGGCCTTCGAGCGGCTCGGAGAAAAGCAGTACGAGGCTCAGTTGGCGCGTGCGAAGCGTGCGCGGGAGCGGGAGGAGAGTCGCGCAAAGGCGGCGGAGGGTGTGGGTGCCGCTCAGAGTGTGGCAAAGGAAGAGGAGGCGAAGAAGAAGAGCGAAGCCTCAACCAAGAAACTCGATGAATCGAAGGAGTCTGTGCAGTCCCGCAAGTATGAGGGGATGACTGACATGGACAAGCTGAGGGCTCTCGATGAGGAGTTGAAGGCCATCTTCGATAAGATGCAGAACTCTGGAGGCAAATTCTTCGCCTCCACCATCGAGGGGTTAGAGCAGTGGGCTAAGAAGCTCGAAGGCATGGGCATGAAGGATGAGGCCACTAAGGTCTATGAAATGCTCAGGAAGGCCCTTGAGGTCACTCAGAAGATGGACGGCATCAGCTCGGGCATGCGTGAGAAAGCGGCTCAAGAGGCGGAAACGAAGCAAAAGGAGCTGGAAAAACTGAGGGATGACTCGGATGAGAAAGAGGGCAAGTTGCTCAGTCCGGAGGAGCAGGCGACTCAGCTCCGGGAAAAGCTTGCTCAGTCCCTCGGGCTTAAGATCACGAGTGCTGCTGATGTTTCCAAGGGGCTTGAGAAGGCTCGTGCAGAAGTTGAGGAGAAGAAAAAGAGCGGTGACGTGAACGGTGAGCTTGAGGCAAGGAAGCGCTATAACACTGCTCTTGAGCAGGCAGATCAGCTTTCGGGTTTGGCCAGTGGGGCAAGGGCTCCCGCTGCCCTCGCGGGCGAAACGGCCGGCGCTCTAAGTCTTCTGATGGGCGGTAGTGGGAACGACCTGGTGCTTGATGAAACCAAGCAGCAAGGGCAGACCCTCAAGGATATTCAACGCGTTCTTGAACGGATCGAAAAAGGTGCAGAGGGCGGGTATACGGGAAACAACTCCGGATTTGGATTTGATCTAAACTAGCATGAGGATACAACTCAAGGGCATCACTGGGGGAAAGGATCGTCGCGGGCTGTTGGGCCTTTCGTATCGGTTCCTGTTTACCGACTCATCGGAATCGGAAGCGCTGCTTGCGGCTTTGCCCGTGTCCATCGGTCTTCCAGAGGTGGATCGGAATATCAGTGAGTGGGATGTCGACAATAGCGGTTTCATCGTTCAAGCGAATTTTGAGGGCTTGGTCGATGAGCCGGGGGAGGATCAGGATCAATACATTATCCGCCCTGAGTGGAGAGAGGAGCCGATTGAGGCGTTTCCAGATCGCGGCACGCTTGAAACAAAGTACGGGGCATATGAGGAAGAGGGGCGCATTAAGTTTCCGCAATACATGGAGCGTCCTTCAGAGTTGGGCGGGTCGAGCGCGAAAGAGGATGAGCCCAATCCGCTCTTTGGCACTACGACTTATCCCGTGATGAGGATCACGGCCTCGCATAGCTATGTGAGGTTTCGCGTGCCTTCATCCGTCTATACCAACGTCGGCAAGGTGGTGAAGCGGTTGCCTTCGGGGTTTCAAGATCCACCCAAGCGGACTTGGATTGTGGATGTGCCTCAGGTGCGTCGACGGGGTAACTGCTGGGAAATCGTCGAGACGTGGAAGGAAGTGGATCGACTGAAGCACCTTGAGGCCCTGTATCTTCTGTTGGGTAAACTTGGAAACAAATGACGAACCATCTCACGCGGACGGGGCCGATACGTGTGCATCAGTATCGGGCAGGTGTCGCCATCGTGGCGGATCTGGCAACCCCGGGATATTTGGGGGCCTTCAAGGTCGCCATGGCGGGAGCTGCTGCGGTGCGCGTGGGCTTGGGGCTCATTGAGAACATTGTGCCAAAGCTCCGACGTGTCCCCTTGGATGGTCGTGACTCGAAGGGGCGTCGTGTGTCGGTGCCGGTGCTCAAGGTCGAGGATGGTCCGAACAAAGACTTGCAATCGTGGGTGTGTCTCAAGGTCACCGTCGACAAGCTTGGGGTGATCGATGCAAAGGCAGAGATTCCGGTCGACGTGGTGCATTTGAATGACCTGACGGGGAAGTTCGCCAACGGTTTTAGCGTCGATCAGGATGGCGTGGGATACCTACCGATTGCGCTGCTCCTCTGGCGTGATCAACGTCGGCTGTTCAAGGTTGTTCAGAACGTCTACTTCAATCAGCGACATTCCTTTGCGCCTCCGGAAAAGGACGGCGGCAAAGGGTGGCACGTCTTCTCTCCTGTTGCATGAGTGGCGGCAACCGTATCTTGAGCCTTGTTGCTTTGGAGGGTGCGCCCTGGCGGCATCCTTGGGGTGTTCGCCTGAGGTGGAATCGGAAGCTTGAGGTGTGGGAGTGTAATATCAAAGCGGGCCTCGTGAACTGCGTTGATCCAACGATCTCCATCCCGGGTAAGCAGGCCCCTAAAAGGACTGTGGCGAGGTTGGGTCGTTTGGCTGCTGAGCAGGCTGTTGATGCATGGTTGACCGAATCCCCTTGGTTCGAGGTTGGTCCACTTAGGGCGATAGGTCCTGACAGTTCGCCGGAAGGTGTTTCCTCCAATCCTGACGGGAGCCTCAACCTCACGTTTGAGGCGGTGCCGGAATTCTTCAGCTATCGGGGTGTCGGTCCTCCGCCTGCGGCTACGTTTGATCCTGCGGGTTTAGGTGGGCAGGCGGTGTCCGGACTGTTGGATAAGTCCGGTCAGGGCACGCGGCTCCTGCGGGCGTGTGACCTGGTGCTTTTCATAGACCGTCCGTCCAACTCTACTCAGTGGGATACTGGCTCGGGTGTGGATGGATTGTTTGCTCAATTCACGGTCACGACTGTTGAGAAGCCGAATGCTAAGGAGCGTCCCTATATTCGGCTCACGTCCAAGTGGGAGCCTCCCATAGATTCAGCGGCTTCTGACAAGCTTGCAGGGGATTGGGAGGGTCAGCCTTGGGATGAGTATCTCATCGCCACGGTGTTCTTGATGTCGCCACCCAATGCGGCTTTGGACAGTCCTCCCGATGGATCATGGAGTGCCTTTGTGAAGCACTCCTTGTTTTGGAATTTGCATCATGGGGTGAGTCGACTCGATCCCTCTCTGGCGAGATTGCAATTGTCTCTGCAGACGGGTTTGGCGGGCGGCGTTGGCGATGCCTTGGGGCTCTTTATTCAGGCTCAAATCAATGATGCAAATAGCGCTGCCTCTGAGTTCCTTGGGCGAGAGGAAATTCAAACGCACCTCTGGACGGTTTGACTCGCGGTCCGTTTCATGGCTGGACTCGACAAGGCGTCACGAATGGAAAGGGAGCGAGCGGATAGGCTCGCGGCAGAGAGGAAAAAGAATCGATCCTTAGACCCTAGATTCCCGTTCGTGGCGCGGGCGCTGAATCCAAGCTTCTTTCGCCTGCTGGGTCGGCGGAAGCTTTGACAGCCTCGCGCTCTCGTGCAGGGGATACTTTACGCAAACATCACGGCGCTGGAATTGCGCGGGGCGCTCGACGGCGGAGAATACTCCTTTCCAAAGGTTGTTGCTGGTTCTCACCTCTCCCTCAAGCTGCGGCTCTCTCAAGATCTTGAGGGGGAGCCTGCCGATGTAAGGCGAACTGTCCACGCTATCAAGGCTTCACTCGGGCGGGCGGATGCGCGTCCTTTGGGGGGTGGTTTCCAGCTCAAGCTGGGGGATGCTGCGGAATCGGCGGGGGTTAATGTGACCGTTCCGCTCGCCTATAATTGCACGGCGGCTCAGCTTGAGTCGGCGATCAACGGCTTATCCGGTGTCCCGGACCTCAGGCCCTGCAAGGTGCAGTTTGCAGAAGGCTCATTCGAGATCCGGTTTGCTGATGATTCAGCTCCGGTCGAGATCGTGTGTGTCGACAACGATCTTTGGCCCGTGTCCTTCGTCAATGCCTCAGCGGTCGCGTTCGATGAGGGGTTCACCCACGAACTTAGGTTGGTGCAGTCTCCTGTAGCTCAGACGGTCGAGTTTGGGTTGATTGTCCCTGATCCGCCTGAGGTGATTAGGCTGCAAGCGGGGGGTGAGAATACCGGTGTGACCTTCAATGAAATACAGAAGCTCACGATCCCCGTTGAGTTCCGCGGGGCCTTCCAGCTTTCCCGGGGGTTTCGTCGGACGGCTCCCATAGGCCTTCCTACGGATGGCGATGAGGTGTTGGAAAAGATTGAAGCTCTTGCTGATGTCGATGGCGTTTTCAGTGTGACGGAAGAGCAAGGTTCGCTCTTGATTGAGTTCGGCGGTTCCATGGCGGGTGAAGAGCAAGAGTTGCTCGCGGTCACGGTTTTCGATCCTCCCCCCGGTGATCTCTTGATCAACCTGGACACGGACAAGGCGGAGATGTATCGCCTCATGCGGGGCGTCGACCGCAACGGCGAGGTGAAGGTGCCTCTTGAGATCACTCTTACCCTCGAAGATGAGCAGTTCCCCGATGTTCTTCGCTCGGTGGTCTTCCGGTCTGAAGTGACTTTTGTTCCGCGTGTAAATGCGGAGGCTCAGAATGTCACGCCTTCGCTAGAGTGGAATCAGCCGCCCGCAAAGAGGCGTTACATTCCGTTCAGTCCTGATCAAATCCTCATCGGTCAGAGAAACTACCGGGCTCCCTTCGGGGATGGGGTGGCAACGGGTTATACCTTTAACCATGATCTAGACACCTCAGAGTTGCATGTCACCGTGAGGCAAAACGTTGAAGGGGGTGAAAGGATTCCTGACGACGAATACACGCTGACTTACGACAACGACAACTCGGTGACGGTGTCGTTCGTGGCTGCTCCTGCCGTGAATGCGCTGGTGGTCCTCATTACCACGGCAGACTTTCCCGCGACGTTTCAGGCACACAATCACGCCATCGGGGAGGTGGATGGACTCGACTTGATTCTAGCTGAGTTGGGAAGCCGTTTGACCGAATTGGAAACGCTTGTGCCGTCTGGGTCTCTGACCGCTAGTCCAAAGCAGGAGTTGCCTGTTGCCCAATGGGTCTTGCCGGACATTCTGGAGTTGTTTCCTGTGCCACGTTCCTATGAGCTTCCGGGCTCCGCTACCAACGGTTTGGCGGATCTGATCAAGGCTGACTTGCCTCGTATCGGTGGCCTGCTGCCTGCCGTGCATGATGCCGCATCGGAGGCGTTGAGTCTCCCGCTTGCCACGGCCCCCAGCGACAGTTTGGAGGGCAAGGTTTTCCAGAATACTTCTGGCGCAGTCGTGCAGCTCCCTGGCGGGCTCGGTAGGAGGGCAGTGGCTCTCAGGGCCAATGAATACTGCGCGTGTGTGTCAGAGGCTCCCAATCGACTCTCTTGGTATCGGGTGGCGAAAGCGGTCGGATCGGAAACGAGCTGGTACCCTACAGACTTCGACCGCGAGTTGTTTATGCTTTCGGTGAATGACAAGCAGTTGCGTTATAAGAAGACGCTTCAGGTTGGTTTCGCTCTTGAGCTTGCAATCTTTGCCTCAAACACTCGGGCTCATTACGTCGTGGTCATCGAGTGGGGTAAGTATGCTGACGACTTGGTGCCGGAAAGTGCTGCAAAGACTTTCACTGCCAACTTTTCAACGAATGTACTGACCTCAGTCGCGCACGGGTTGGGTAACGGCACTCCTCTCAGGTTGGCGAGCAGCACGGCGCTCCCTGCGGGCCTAGGTGCGGGTAATCGCTACTATGTGATCAACGCTGCTGCCGACACGTTTCAAGTGTCTCTAACGCTGGGTGGTGCGGCGGTTGATTTTGCGGACGCTGGGACGGGGGTGCATCAAGCATTTGCCGTTACGGGCCTAAACCTTGCGTCAATCACCTGGCAGACGGCCGCGCCGATTCTGCAACAACGGGTGATCCTGACCTCGGTGCCTTGCACACATGTCTTCGGGTGCCGCATCAAGCGTGAGTTGTTGGGTGGCGTAGACACTCTTTCCTCGGTCCGTATTCTCTATGGCGGGGAGGAAGGTGGGGCGAGCGCTCCCGATTCCGCCAACTTTGCCCTGCGGGCGCGGCTCATCCGCTTCGACACGGAGAACTCGGAGGCTGATCCTCGGGGCCTTGTTGGCATCGCGGGACTTAAGCGCGTTGTTGGGGCTGAGGAGTCCGGAGGCGCGGGAACGGCTCAAATCATTTAATTCGCCATGGCTGCACCTGTCATCGATCCAACTACATCCATCCTCGCCTACCGGGTTGGTGAGCATTTCGTTTATCAGCCCGCTGCAACAAACTCCCCCACGAGCTGGACGGCTGAGGGGCTTCCTGCGGGCCTTGCTATCACCTCCGGGACGGGGCGGATCAGCGGGGCAGCTACTGAGGCGGGTGTCTACAACGTCGCCTTGAGGGCGATCAATGGAGACGGGGCGAGTGCTCCGCTCTTCGTGGCTATCGGCATCGAGACGAGTGCCTATAGGCCCGACGCGTTCGTTGAGGTGAATGTGGACATTTCCACGGGGAAAGTTTCTCTGGTTGGGGGTGAGGTCAGTGAGACGGCTGTGCTCTTCGGAAAAAAGGGTGACTGGCTGATGTTGTCGGTTGGCTTCGTCAAGGGTGGCATCTTGCAGGATTTGCCTGTTTCAGTGCTGACGTACGTCATCAAGGAATATGACCTTGAGGGTATTCTTGTGCAGAGTGCAGGCGACTTTGAGAAGATTGGGTCCTATGAGGCAACGCGTTATCGCATCGTGTGCCACCTCGACCCGGTGCCGGTTGGCAATGCCCTGATCAACTACGATGACGACAAGGGCACGAGCTTTGATGCCGTGAGTGAATTGCGGTGGGGCATCTTGCATGAGCTTCCGGGCGATGAAGATCCCGCGGAATTCGAACGGTCTTCCCAGAACTTCACAACGGCGATCTGGCGCGATTTGGCTCCCGACCTGGCTTGATTATGGCAATAGCCACGATGAACTTTCCTGCGGCGAAACGCTATGCCAAAGCAGGCTATGCCATTCGCCGTGTAATCTGGGGCGCTGAGGGCGGTCTGCCTTTGGCATGGGTCACTTATCGGTGGGGGCTCTATCATTTCACTACGGCCTCTGAGGCGCGAGTAGTGCGGGCGCAAGACGTGGATGTCGATGATCTGCGGGCAAGTGACTGGACGCTTCAGGGTGTCGACGGCGTGGCTGTCGACGTTCCTCCGGTGGATGAGTTGCCAGACGGTCCGGGTGCGCCTCCTTCGGGCGGCGGCTCCTCTGGGGGGGCTAGCGGCGGCGGCGGTGGCTCAGGCGGCGGTGGTGGTGGTGGCCCTGGTGACTACCCGGGTGGTGAAGGTCCTGGTGACCTTGACAATCCCAACGGCGGCGGTGGCCCTGGGGATGGTGACGGCGGCGGTGGGGATGGTCCACCCCGGAAGCCTAAGCCTGCGCCCACGGCTACGGGCATGACGCTCGATGTCACCCGCACCTCTGGAGATTGCATCGTGCAGGTGGGGGGTGCTCCTAATCAAGGGGATGTGACGGACAATTTTTCGTTTACCCTTGAGCTGTCGGGAACAACCGATGCTCCTGCGGGCTTGTGGATGTATACTGTTCGTCACGGCTCGCCTACAGGGCCAAAAGTTGCGGGGCGTGGCACCATTGCTCCCGGTGATTCAGCGGATGGGGTGTTTGAAATAACGGCTCCTCGGGGCTCAGGGTCGTTCAAAGTTTGGGCAAGTGCTTATCGTTCGTACACGGGCTACAGTGCGCAAGCGAGCACTCAGGCTCAGATGCGCAACACTGATTGTCCTCCGGTGGGGCATCGCTATGACGGTGGGGGAAGTCTGACGGGTGGAACGGGGGAGGTGAATCTTTTGCTAGGCTGGCTCGCTGGTGATCTCCTGGCGTTCCCGTTTGCGGAGATTGATGATATTCCCGTTGAGTCGCCCGCTGATGGGCGGGCTGCTCTGGCTGCTGCTCTCTCGTCCTCGGTTGATGATCTCACGGTAACGGCTGGTTTAGTGGACGATACTTGGGAGGTTCAGGTCAACGGTGATCCTGTGTTGGTAAATGTAGAGTGGGCCATCTACACGGATGGCAATCCTTTGGATGGAGGCACGCACGGTGGAGGTGGCACGATGTTCGCGGTGGACTGGGTTTGACATATAGCGCCGTCGATGCGCATAGTTAACCTTACTTATGATCTCGGGTCCGGCGAGCTGTCGGCTGATTCCACCGTCAATCTCTTCAAGGGGTGCAGTCTTGAGCTGCGTCTGAAGTGTGTTTCGGGTGGTGCTCCGGAGCTGCTCCCTGTGGGGAGCTTCCTCGTTGCGGCAATGCGGGCAGATCTCGACGGTGAGGCTGTCACTGCTCTATCGGAATGGGTGTCGCCACCTGATTACAAGGGGTATTACAAGGGGGTGCTCGTGCTCGCTGGTGATGAGATGGAGGCGTTATTTCCTGTGGAAGTGTCGGAAAAGCGCGTCTGGCTTCAGATCATCCACCGTCCCACGGAAGGAGACTTCCCGATCTTCTCCGGTTTCGTTGAATGTGTCGTCAGGAAGCCTGCGGTGCATCCGGATGATGCGCCTCCCTTGGTGACGGCTCCCAATCCCTTCGCCGTCACGGACGCCCGTTATGCGGCGGTGCAAGAGTCGTTGACGGCGGTGGTCGACATCACGGGCGATGATGACACGGGGGAGATTGGCAAGCCGGGCCGGCCCTTCTTGACCATGCAGGCCGCTCTCTCCGCCATCATGGCGGCGGAGGCTTCAAATCCTTCCGATGTCTTTGTGTTGCGTGTGAAGCGCTTGGCTAGCTATGAGCCAGAAGTCACGGTTCCGGAGGTGGATTACCGTACCATTTTCCTCGACCTTGAGCCGGGTTACGGTGCGACTACTGGCACCCTGAACCTGACGATAACCTTCGTCCCGGGCGCTGCCCACTCGATGACGATCTTGCTTCGGGGTGAGATGTCCAACCTGTACGCAAAGGGTATTTCCCTTACGCTCGTTGGTCAGGGTGGGATTGTCTCTGGGATTGAGATTTCAGATCCAAGTGATGAGCAGAACAATCCGTATGCGGCTCTTTCCGCTTATGGGGACCTGCAAATTCAAGGTAGCATCAACGCATTCGGTGCCAGTGGTGTTCCGGGTAAGAATGTGAGTCTGGGTGGGCGGGTTAACTTCGCTAACAACGCTGTCTCCATCTCGACGAATGGTTCTCCCATGGGGAGCATCAGTGTGCAGGATTTTGCGCGAGTGTGTCCCATGAACGGCGGGTTGAGTGTTCTGCCCAACCTGGACTCTTCCATTCTGCGGGCGGGGGTGCGTGATTATCGCTCGATTAACACGTATACTTTGACCTCGACGCCTCAACAGATGGGGGGGTATGTGGAGCTTCCTTCACCCGGTCTCTGGCTTCTGAGTGGGCAGGCGGTTGTGCAGCTTGCGGGAGCGACCTTTTCATCGAGCCGCACGATCTCGCTGCGCTTCCGTAGGGTCAACAACACTGAGGCGGATGTCGGGAATGCGCTTGAGATGCCGACTCAGGTGGCATCCAATCAGACGCGTAGTCTGGGGTCGTGCGCCCTGCCTGTGCAGTTGTATCAGACGATTCGGTCCGGCGACCGAATCTCGCTATTTGGTGGCGTCTCCGTTTCGCCGTCGGCGGGGAATCTTGAGGTGGTGGGCTGGAGTATGCTGGCCTTCCGGGTTGCGTAGTCGTCCATTGTTTTGACAGGTGGCGGTGCCAAGAGGTGCCGCCACTTTTTTATGATCATCACGTTCGCTGTAGAGAAAGGAAATAACAAAGAATGCTCACGCTGATGAATCTCTTTGCTCTCATTCACCACGCCGAGCCTCATTGGAAATGGGCGCTGGCTGCTGGAGCGGGGATTATTGCGGCTGTGGGAGATATTGTTACACCGCCTGAGGCGGTCTGGGAGGATCGCACTTGGAAGGGCATCCTTGTGGCGGTGATCATCTTCCTTTTCAAGTTGCTTCTGAGTCAGCAAAAGGAGCATAAAGCGGAAAATCTTGAGCGGGAAAAGAGCATTGAGTCCTCCATGAAGGAGTTGAAAGAGAGCCTTGAAAAAGTGACCGAGTCGAATCAGAAGCTTGTCACTGTGACGGAAGAGCAGACCGGGTTTTTTAAGGCTGTTACCCGTGATCTTGTGAAAGAGCGATTGGTCGGCAAAAAGGAGGCTAGGGAAACAAGAGATCTGCCATGAAACGAGGATATTGGAAATTAGCTCTGCTGTCGTCCGGGGCGATGGCTTTCGTGTTGCTCCTCTTTGGAGTGCTTTTCATGGTCCCTGGGAATCCTGCCAGAAAGTGCCAGTGGAAGCCAAGCGCACCCTGTACATGTGCAGGCATTCGTGGGCCTTACGTCTATGCTTGTGAATGCTGTGAGGCGAGCCCTTGTGTGCCTGAGTCGAATCTCAAGCTCGATGCCATTCTCAAGGATCAGCGCGAGAGGGCTCGGAAGGCCCACGAGGCGGGCAAAGAACTGCGGGATCAGCCGCATGAAGAAATTTTACGGAAATAACTCGATGAACAAAGTTCGCCTCATTCTTCTTTTGGTGGCCCTGCCTCTCACCTCCTGTTATCTCCAAAACTACAAGCGGACCTACAGTGTCAGCTACATCACTCCGGAGGGGCAGCAAGTCGGGGTGGGGGCCACCTTCGACCCGGTGAAAAGATCGAGCAAGTAGGTATGCAGAATCACCCTAAGCAACCCTACGCGCTTCCAATTCCATCGCCTGATGATGGCCCTCTCTATCGGGTCACATCAGATTGGAGCTATGTTTGGAAGATCAACAGGCGAACCTATCGCCTTAGGGTTCCCAGAGGCTTTGAGTTCGACGGCGCTTCCGTGCCCTGGTGGATGTGGTCACTGTTGCGCGTTCCTCCGGATGGGCTCCATAGGGCTGCGGCTCTGGCTCACGACTACTTGTATCGCCATGTTGGACGGGTCCCTCTGGGGCATCAGCAAGAGTTGATTCGGGGGAAGTGGATGGACTGCACCTCTCCGTGGCTGCGTGAGGAAGCGGATGCCCTCTTTGCGCGGATTCTCCGGGAGTGTGGCGTGAGCATGGTTCGACGGCGGCTCATGTACCTCGGTGTCCGGATCTTTGGCAAAAGCAGTTGGAAGACAAGAATCGTATGACGCTGGATCAAATCATCAGAGAGGTGCAACGTGAGTTGCGTGTCGTGCAAGACGGGAAGCCTGGGCCTGGGACGTGGTCGGCCATTCATGAGCGCATTGTCCCCCGGGTGGTGCCTACTGTGGTCACTGGCGGTCGGGTGGATGATCGTAGCGAGCGAATGATTGCTACCCTTGTTCCGGAGGTCAGGGGGTACGCTCGAACGCTGGTGCAGCGTGCTGCGGCCATGGGGGTCGAGATCAAGGTCATCAGTGGCACGCGGACCTACGAGGCTCAGGATGCCTTGTACGCGCAAGGCAGGACGGCTCCGGGCTCGATTGTGACAAAGGCCCGGGGTGGCTACTCGAATCACAATTTCGGCATAGCGTTCGATATTGGTGTCTTTGAGGGTACCGAATACATCGGGGAGAGCCCTAAATACGCGGCAGTTGCGGCTATCGCGAAAGACTTGGGTCTTGAGTGGGGTGGGGATTGGAAGAGTATCCAAGATCAACCGCATTTCCAGTTGCGCCCTGTGTGGGCGCTTGGCATGAAGGAATCAGTCATGCTTGCTCAGCTCCGGGCTCGCGTGGCGGCGGGAAAGCCGATCTTCGATGGTCCGTGACTTTTTGAGGCTTGGGGAGTATTCAGGGAGTATTCAGAAACAAGCGACGTAAAGCATTGATAATGAACGGTGACGCAAGGCTTCAACTCCCCTCGCCTCCACCAAGTGACTGCCCCCGCAAACGCGGGGCGACAAGTGGGCCCAAAAATGGGTCACCTCGAACCCACAGCCGGATTTCAAACTCCTGTTGCCGCAGACTGCCCGTCCCGAAGGGACGAAGGATGGGAGCCGGTGGTGCAGGGAGCCTTGGCGACCGCAACCACCGGCTCCGGGTCCGCATTTCCACTCGTCCCGGAGGGACGCCGGAAGCCTGCCACAAGTTCCTGGCTCAGTTGCTCCGCCGGGATCGCCGTGTTGGCCAGCGCATTGGCGAACATCCCCACCAGCTCAATGTTCTCTTCCGTGCTCACGCCGGCAGATTGCGCACTGGCCGCTGTCGCCAGTAATCCCTGCACCAGGTCATTCAGCCCCGCGGCCGTCTCCGGCTCGATCCGGTTGATCGCCGCCATTGCCTTCGCCGCCTCTTGTTTCGCGGCCTCCTTGTTCAGCCCCTGGAACTTCGCCAGCACATTCGCGATCCCCCCCCCTCCGCGTCCCCCATCGCCTGGTTGAACTCAAAGCCCTCCCGGGTCACCGCCGCCACTGCAGCCAGGCCACGCACCGCCGCACTCATGCGACCGATCGCCCCCGTGAATCCACTCCCGATGCTCCCCAGGATCCCCTCCGTCTGACCCTTGAACCCCTTGATAACCCCCGCCGTCTCCTTCGTCCCCTGCACCACCTGACTGCCATCCCATCCTACTCTGGTGACGACATCGGCGGAGTTGGGCATATCGGCAGGGTTGGGATTCCCCCACACCCCGCTGTCAATCCGACCTGTTTAACAAAGAGCCGCTTTTTGTTATACGAAGGACCAACTTTCATGAAAGTGGCCTAGGCTGTTCAAAAAACCTGTCCGCGCTGCAGCCCTTGTAGAATGGGCGTCGCAGCGGTTTTCAGCCCTGCTGCAAACTGTATGCTCCTTGCGCTTGATCACCACTAGACCTAAAATCAATACAGATGGCTTCGTACAAAGAGACCCCACCCAAAAGATCAGTCCTTGCACGGACTGTTTCTCAAGGATGGGGTCGATTGTCGGAGATAACGGCGAAGACTCGCAATTACCTCGTTCGATTCATACACATCGAATCTAAGGTGCTGGAAACAGGATTGCAAGCTGAGCTCCCACGGAATGTGGAACATTCCCAGCAACCCCGCACACAACCATCACCTTATGACTCCCAGTCATCCGACGGTGGAATGTGGGCTCAGCCGAACCATCGACCATCGATGGCGTCTTGAGGTCAAGGTGAGTCATCGCCTTCACAGTCATTCCCTTACGACGTACGGAGAGCACATCTTCACCCGCAAGCACGAGGCCGCCAGGTTCAAGAAGGAACTGAAGCGCCGATACAGTTAACTGTATCTCCCTCTCAAGCGATCCCGCCGGCAATTTAGCCCCGCTAATTTGCTGGCGGGAACCTTTTCCCTCTCCCCTTAAACCACTCACACATCCGCTCCCAATACCTCCCCACCCGGCTCAGCTTCCGGTCCGGCCACTGCATCGGCTTTCCAGCCAGCACACAGCCCGCGTGGATCAGCACCAGCCCCTTGGCCTTCGAGATCTCCCACTCGATCTGGTAGAGCGTCAATGAGAGCACTGCCCGCGCCAGCAAGACCACATACTGGGCCGCTGAGACCGGCAATGGTAGTTTCCTTTGTCAGTCCATCCGTCGCTCGAACTTGTTCTCCTGGATCCACGCCGCACTCTCCGCCAGGTGGTGCAGGCACTGCGCACGCGCATACGGGATCCGGTTCGAAACCACCACAAAGTACGACTTGCTCGTGATCGTCACCCGCACCGTCCCGTACTTGGAGCCATGGCGCTTGATCCACGCCGACACTGCAACTCCTAGCCGCTGCGCCGCCGCATTGTAGCCCGCCGCCAGTTTGCCCACCGCGGCCCGCGTCTCCTTCTCGAGCGCCCGGAATTTCCTGTCACTCACATACTACGCCTGCTTCCGGCCTCGCGTCATCTTCCCATCGTGGCGCCGCTGCCTCCGTTGGTTGTAGATCACAATCAGGTCCGAATGCGTCTCCGTCGTCGGCACCGTGTACGGCGGCTGCCTCTTGATCCCCTCCGGATTCTTCTCGCCGAACAGGTGCGGAACCACCCGCTTGCCCTTCATGCGGACGGGTTGAAATACCCGCATTAGATCCCGGCACACACTCTCCTCCCCTTGCTTCTTCGCGGCCGCACCCGTCGTGCCCACGCTGGCCGGAGGCGTGATCGCGATCACCGTCTTCACGAACCCCTTCGCCTCCTGCGGGATTACCGTCGCCATCGTGTCCTGCATCACCTGCGGCACCGCCGCCAGCTTCTTCAGCAGCACACCGATCTCCACCCTCGTCTTGCGCTGCGCAGCCATTCTCCGCCAAGCACCAAGCACCACGAATTGGTTCAACACACCCCAGCCGCCACGCCACCTCATGGCGATCACGGCCGCCCACCTCGTTCACCTTGTAGGTTTCGTTCCCCTGCTTCACCAGCGTCCCCACACTCGGCTCCCCAAGCATCGCCGACTTGGGAATCAGCACCGTCATGCCACGAATCGGCCGCAAGCCTCCCTGCGGCGTCTCCTTCATCATCGTCCCCTTGTCTACCGCCGCCTCATAACACCACCCCGCCGATCACCACCTGGCCGCTATACACCGCCAGAATCGTCGTCACCAACATTCCCTGGAATGCCTTCAGCGCTGCTTGGTTCATCGTCGCTGGCGCGTGTCAATTCTTTCTCACGGCCCACTAAGGTCATGTAGGCAACCAACATGGCGTGGCGCAGCGCCGGGATCTCCTCCAGCACCCGAATAAATTGGCTCTTCGTAAAAGCCCGTGGGATTTTTGGTTGGGCTGGATAGATTGCGCCTCATGCAGGACACAGAGTTTTATGAGCGGTTGCTGGGCTTGAGCAAGCCTTGGAAGGTGACGGATGTCGACATGGACATAGCCGCTGGTGAAGTCCGGGTGAAGGTGACTTGCAATACCACTGTTTGGGTGGGGGATGCGGGACAACGTCTCCATGTTCACGGCCACGAACAGCGTCGCTGGCGGCATTTGGACACCTGCCAGTTTCGCACCATCATCGAAGCCTCGGTGCCCCGTGTGCTTGACCCTGCCGATGGCAAAACACAGATGGTGCAGGTTCCCTGGGCGGGGCCACGCAGCGGATGGACCCTCATGTTTGAGCACTTTGTCGTCCGGGTCCTGCTAGCTTGCACCACTCTCAGTGATGCTCTGCGTCTTACCGGGCTGGAGTGGCACCAGGCTCAAGGGATCATGAGCAGAGCCGTTGAGCGTGGCCTGCAAAGGCGCAAGCTGGAGCAGGTTGACTATGTGGGGCTGGACGAGAAGAGCTTTCGGCGGGGGCAGGACTACATCTCTGTGATGACTGACCTTGTGGCTCAGCGGGTGCTGGAGGTGCAACCCGGACGGGACACCGCCGCAGTGCTGAAGCTTTGGGAACTGTTGCCCGAAAACACCCGACAGCAGGTGCAAGCGGCGGCCATGGACTTTGGAGCGGCCTATGCAGCGGCAACGCGCCAGGCGGTGCCGCATGCGCTCATTGTCTATGACAAGTTCCATGTGAGCCAGATGTTGAGCAAGGCGGTGGACACCGTGCGACGTCAGGAACACAAGATCTTGATGGGACAGGGTGATGACACGCTCAAAGGCTCCAGATATGTCTGGCTGCGTGGACTTGAAAAGATGAGCGACGCGGAGTTTTTGAACTTCCAGCAACTGGTGGAACTCTCGTTGAAGACCTCGCGGGCGTGGGAGCACAAGGAGCTGTTTGCGGCCTTCTGGGAACAGCGCACTGCCGCAGAAGGGGCCAAGTTCTTTGCCCGATGGTTGAAGCGGGTCATGAGTTCACGTCTTGAGCCCGTCAAGAAAGCAGCGCGCACGTTGAAGACGCACCTACAGGGGTTGCTCAACTACTTTACCCACCCCATCACCAACGCGCTGACAGAAGGGCTCAACAGCCGCATTCAACTGCTCAAGGCGTCGGCACGGGGCTTTCGCAACTTCGACAACTACCGCATACGCATCCTGTTCTTCCTCGGCGGGCTCGACATGCTCCCCGCCTTGTCAAAATCCCACGGAAACTAACGAAGAACCAATAAATTCTTGCTTATCACGCACCATCCTTGGGGGCTGATCCGGCGTTCCCTTTAAATCCTCCACGAGGAACTTCCGCTTGGCTTTCATCTCTGGACTCGACATTCCTCTAATCAGAGCACGCGTTGGATCACCCTGAAACTGCAATGGGACTCTTTGCAACATGAGCTCCATGCGTCTCTCAGCCACATCATACTTCGCGACCAAGTGACTCACTTCGAGTTGCCGGTTCATCGCTGCAGCGAGAGTCGTCGTCGCCTGCGTCTGGGCGTTCATTGCATCAATCTGCTCGCGGGCCAGTAATTTATCAGCAGCGTGCCGCACTTCCGAGGCGACATCATCTTTATGCTTTACGTGCAGCCCGTAGGCAACGGCAGCAAAACCCACGATCGCCACCACGGCATTCAACGCACCGAAGCTGTCCCCAAAGACACCACGTTGGCCGGGATCACAGATTTGCCTACCTAGCACCCAGTGATAAGCCAAGGCAATGAGGATCGCCCCAGCGAGGGCTCCGAGCATCATAAGTGGAAACTTGGGTTTCTCCATCCTCCAACCCTGCCCCATCCCCACCACCCCGCAACTTAAAACCCTTGTCCCTTCCCCCTCTTCCCTTCCATAAAACAAGAACGCCCGCCTGGATCTCTCCAGGCTGCGGCTATGGCTGAGGGACTGAGGATGAACACCGACAAACAAAGACACCTGTCAAAACAACCACATCAGCCCAGCAGCAGCGCAAGGTGCTACGCCTGGAGGTAGATCCCGTGATTGGCCCGGATGGTTATACCATCGACCTCAACCTCGCCCCCGAGGTCACAGAGTTCGAAGGTTTCATCAACTACGGCAGCCCCATCAACACTGCTTCGACGGATGCGCTCGGCAATCCCACCACCGTCACGCTCACGGAGAACAAAATCGAGCAACCTGTCTTCTCCACCCGCAAGGTCACCACTGCGGTGACTGTCTGGGATGGCCAGACTGTCGCCATGGGCGGCCTCATCCGCGAGGATGTCCAGGATGTGGAAGACAAGGTGCCGATCCTCGGCGACCTGCCCTTTCTGGGGCGACTGTTCCAGAGCAAGGCCGAAGATCACTTCAAGCGCAACCTCATGATCCTCGTGACTGCCAAGCTGATTGATCCCTCCGGCGAGCCCGTCCGCAAACCCGCGCCTGCCCCCACAGCGCCCGTGTCTGGCGGAGCGAGCACCACTCCCGTCAGCCTGGATGGCGGCCCGGGACTGCTGCCCGCGGTGAACCCGTGAGAGAGCAAAGGGTGCGGTGGGTCAGCAGGAGAGTCTGGCCCACCGCATTTTTTGAGTAAGGTTCTCGTTAATTTAAAGCACAAGAGCACGCACAGTTTTCTCGGCCGACCACAGTTCCGACTCACCCAACGAAAAGTTCGACCAGTTGACACTTTTATTCATCCCATTTCCCGCTCATCTGCATCGTCGATAGAAGACAGAGCCCCGGATCGATGGAGATTGCAGCATTTGCGTTGAATATAGCGGTCTCGGCACTGGACATCGTTCGCCACTTACTCGAGATCTTATCTGTCGGGGCAGTAGCGTAGACACTTCTCCAGCAGGCGGTGACGGGCACTTCGAGTGAAGTGCCGGAGGGGGCCTGCCTCTACCGACGATTTAAGTAGCAACGTAAAAATATATTCCTTGATGCTTTAGAGTAAACTACATTACATTTGTGCTCCCTTTTGGAGCCACATTCGTATGCGTCTCGAAACGATAGAAGTCAGAAATTTTCGACTATTGCGCCGATTGTCGATCGACCTTACCAAGGAGAAGACGACGACAATTCTTGTGGGGCCAAACAACAGCGGGAAGACATCTGTGATGGACGCCCTCCGATTGTTCGCTGGAGTCGGCTCAGACGCCCTCCGGATTACATTTCACGATCTGTCCCAGCTACGGCACCGGAATCTAAGGTGGATCGAAACCAAGCTCAGCAGATCCAAAGACGCGGAGGAAAAGATCGCGGTCCTGAAGCGATTTTCGCCACGCATGCGCCTGGATCTAACCTTTACTTACGATGAAAGCCCAGCCGATCTTGTGGCCGCCACGCGGCTGTTGATGGACCTGAACCCAAGCACCAACAAGGTTCGGCTACGGATTGAATATGCACTGGACAATGCCAAAAAGCTGCTAGACGATTTCGACAATAGGCAACGGAAAGCACAAACTCTTTGCGAATTTCTTCGGGACAGTTTCCGTGAATACTTCAAACGGACCTTTTTCAAGATCTCCTTGAACGGTCAAGAGGTCGAATTACTCGAGGAAAGCGGGCTCCTCAATACCCTTCTGCGTATCGACATCGTGCCTGCACAGCGCCATGTCGATGATGATGACAACAGCAGATCGGCAAAGCTTTCCAAGCTACTGCACGATCACTACGAACGATATTACAAAGTTGACAATGCCGCTGGCTATCAAGCACTAGAAAACGCTGTGACAGAGAGCGCTAGCGATCTAACGGTCAAATACAGTCTTGCTTTCGGGCGTCTCACTAAACGCCTCAAGAGCTTCGGATATCCGTCCGGCCAAACAGCACCCGATCTTCGCGTCCGCGCCGAATTGAGTACCGAGACAATCTACCGTGACAACGCCCGCATCTTCTACGCAAGTGAGCATGCAGGGAAGCAAGGTTTGAAGGAGAAATTCGAACTCCCCGAAAAATACAACGGACTGGGCTTCAAAAACCTCATCTATATCGTACTTCAGCTCGAATCTTTCCGAGCGGCAATTGACGCACTCACGGGCGAAAAACCCCGCGTTCACATTATCGCTGTTGAGGAACCGGAGGCGCATCTCCATCCTCAGATGCAGACCGTTTTCATCAGCGAGATTTCCAAGGTGCTTGAAAATGACGGAGGCTCCACCGCTCAGGTCCTGCTTTCTACGCATTCGTCACATATGATCGCCCACTCGGGGTTTGAACCGATTCGATACTTCCGTCGAATCGGACGCGAGGTTGTCATACGAGACTTGTCGAAGCTCCCGTTGGACCACGATGACTCCGACCTGCTTGGATTTCTAAGGCGATATATCCGCCTGACCCATTGCGACCTGTTTTTCGCAGACAAAGCGATCTTTGTTGAGGGCCAGGTCGAGAGGTTGCTATTGCCGATGATGATCGAAGAGCTCGCCAAGGAAGAGGGTTGCGAAAACTTAGCCAGCCAATATATCAGCATATCCGAGGTCGGGGGAGGTCACGCCCACAAGTTCAAACCGATCATTGATTTTTTAGGCATACCGACTTTGATCATTACCGACTTGGATTCCGTGGATGGAAATGGAGAAAAATGCCCAGTAGCCGACGGCGAAGGCACAAGCAATGCCTGCTTGCGCGAATGGATTCCAGCAAAAAAGACCGTCGGCGAACTACGTGCATGCGTTGACCACGAGAAAACACGTGGAAGCATCCGAGTTGCCTATCAGGTAACCCAAGAGCGCTACTGCGGTCGCTCGTTCGAAGAGGCTTTCATTTATGCTAACATTCCTTGGCTTACAGCCAACTTCGGCAAACTCAGCACCACCAAAGCTGCAATCAAGAAGGCCTTGAAGAATGGCCTCGCAACCCAGGCCTGGGACTTGAGTGGGAAGCTCGGGAAGGTGGATTTTGCCCTCGATCTAATCAGCGAGCCTGGTTGGAGCACCCCCCTCTATATTAAACAGGGACTTACTTGGCTCGCACAATTTCCATCAAGATGATCACCGAGGCAGATGCAAAGATTCTTGAATGTATAAAGGAGAGGCGAAGTTTTTTGATAGACGCCGGAGCGGGATCTGGCAAAACATCGTCCCTCATTCGCGCCTTGGATCACCTTCGTGGCCCTGATCGCATAAAATTTTTGACTTGCAATCAACAGATAGCTTGCATCACTTTCACGAACGTCGCCAAAAACGAAATTATAGAGAGAACTGAGCACGATCCTCTGTTTGTTGTCACTACCATCCACGATTTTCTCTGGGCAGCGATTAGCCCTTTTCAAAAGGAGCTGAAACTAGCACTACAGTCATTCAACGCCAGCCTCCCAGGTCGAAGCCGCCGCAAGCAGGATGAAACTGAGTTGGAGAAAGCCCTAAAGGGGGGGGCAGAGATCCGTTATTCCGATCGAGGTGCCAATTTCATGGAAGGCCGCATTTTCCATGACGACCTTCTTGGCGTAGCGCATTTCATGTTCCGCGATCATTTCATGCTTTCCAAGGTGGTGGCCGCACGCTTCCCGTTCATCTTCGTGGATGAATATCAGGACACCGATCCGCAAGTAATCTCCATCCTACTAGACCATCTCATCAAAACCGATTCGCCCCCACTTCTCGGATTCTTTGGCGATAAAATGCAAAACATTTACACGGGCGGAGTGGGCGAACTGTCGCCCGATCACCAGAGCATGCTTGTGCAGATCAAAAAGGAAGAGAACTACCGCTGCTCCAAGGCAGTGATCAATCTGCTCAATAAAGTGCGAACTGATATTAGACAAGAGCCTGCCGGTAACAATCTCTCCGGCGGGGCCGTCTATTTGAACTTCGCCGGCATTGATCCGGCCGTCGACCTGACCAGGATGGAAGTTCAGAAGGTGCGAGAAAAATTCTACTGGGAACTGGAAGGCGAGCTGAAAGTCCTTTTCCTCACCCATCGGCTCATTGCTCGGAAGGCTCGCTATGAGGCATTGTGGACCGCCTACAGCGAACTGGGCGGCTTCGCGAGCGACCGCTTTCATGGCGGTGAAGATCCGATTGCCATCTTCTTCCTCGACGAGGTTGAATCCGTGATCACCTCCTGGCGACAAGGAAAAGTTGGCCGCACCATCAGTCTAATTAGTGATCGACCCCAACCAATTGCGGCGCGACTTGAGAAAGTCCGAGTGAAGACTGCACTGGATGGTTTGATCGCATTAGTTGATGGCGGCGCAACCGTAGAAGCGGTTCTGAAACATCTCAAGGCCACCGAATTGGTGCCCCTGCTTGACGACCTCGAAGATGGAATTTCAGGAAAGCTAACGCCAGCCGAAGCCGGGACACCTGAGGCACAGCATCAAGCCTTCATTGCCAAGATACTAGCCACCCCTTATGCCGAAGTCAGTAACTATTGCGCTGTGCTTCAAAAGAATCTCCCCTATTCCACAAAGCATGGCGTAAAGGGCGATCAGTTTCAGAACGTGTTAGTCATTCTAGACGATGCCGGAGCAAATTGGAATCAATATGCTTTCGACAAACTACTAGCCGAAACAGACACTAGTGAAGCTCGCACGAAGAGGTCGCGAAATCTCTTCTACGTATGCTGCTCAAGGGCAAAGGATAAGCTGATTGTGGTGAACATGGGCGCAACCAACCAGACAAAGATCGAAGCGCTTTTTGGAGCAACAGCGGTAGCGATGTAAGGGTAGTCAGTTCGACTTTCTTGAGTCCGATTCTCCGACGTCAACAGTATGAGAAAATGTACGAATGGGCGGGCTCTGCCAACACGCAATCATTCAGCCAGCTTACCAAGATGACCCCGCCAGAACTCTGAGGAGCTCGATGTTCGTTGACAGTAAGCAGATCAGCAAGGCCGTCTGGTGCGCGGAGCGCAGCCGGGCAAGTTTGCGCGTATGCCTCGATATACAGCCCTGCAACGTCGTCGTCTAGTGCGCCAGTTTCAATCCAGCGGCCTGACCCTGGCAACTTTTTGCCGGCTTCATTCTTTGAGTGTCTCAAGCCTTTGTGCCTGGCGTCGCCATGTTGAACTTCAGAAGCGCTCCTCTGATCCTGCGCCGCCTCCATGGCTGCCGGTGGAAGTTTCCTCACCTCCGGGGAGCACTGCTGCGGGACTTCCCGGCTTGGATTATCTCATCGAAGCGGGTCTCTGGCGTCTGCACGTCCCTTCAGGCTTTGGCCGCGATGAAGTGGCCGCCCTCCTTGAACTTCTCCATGCCAGGCAGGGAGGTGCCCCATGCTAAGCCTGGGTCCTGCCACCAAAGTCCATTTGCTGGCAGGCGCCACCGACATGCGCCTTGGGTTTGAGGGGCTGCTCGCCCTGGCTTCTGGTCTGTTGCGCGAGGATCCTTTGAGCGGTCACCTCTTTGTCTTTTGCAACAAGCACCGCACCCGTCTCAAGGCCCTCTACTGGGACGGCTCGGGCTTGTGGGTGTGCGCCAAGCGGCTGGAGAAGGGGCGCTTCCACTGGCCGCAGCCCCCAGCGCAAGGAGCTTCACGCAAGGTGGTGCTCACCCAGGCGGAGCTCACTTTGCTGCTGGCGGGCATTGACCTGGAAGGCACCCAACGGAGGGCCTGGCACCGGGTCGGGTGAGGGTGCGGGAAGAGGTGTTTTTTAGGGTTCGCGGTAACAACTTGTTGCAACGAGCCCGCTGCTGGGCATCATGCAGCTCCCGCTGCTCATGCCCGCCACTCCTGCCACCCCGGATCTGCCTGAAGCCCTGTTGCTTTCTTTGGGACCCCGGGAGCGTCTTGCCCTGGAGGAGATCCTGCGTCAGCGCGATGAGCGTATTGCCACCCTGGAACTGGAAGTGCGCCTGCGTGAGGAGCAGTTGCGGCTGGCCCTCATCAAGAAGTACGGTCCCAAAGGCGAGGGCCTCGGCAAAGACCAGGCCCTGCTGCTGGATCTGGAGCCCGGCGTGCAGGAGGCCGAGGTGGCCCTTGAAGTGGGCCTGGCCCTGGCGGACAAGACCCTGCCCGAGGCTGGACGCCTGGAACAGGAGCAGGCCGCCCGGCTCAAAAAGAAAAAGCCCGGCACCCCGCGCTACGCCCAAGTGCATCCTGGGCGGCACGAACTGCCCGCGCATCTGCCGCGGGTGGAAGTCATCCTACCATGCTTGGAAGCGGCGCAAGGCGAACTGGTGGGCTATGAGATCAAGGAAGAGCTCGTCATCAAGCCTGCGGAGTTCTTTGTGCGGGTGCTCAAGCGCGAGAAGCGAGTCATCCAGCTGGGGGACCGTCGCACGGTGGCCACAGCCGCCTCCCCTGGGCGCATCGTCGACAAAGGGCAGCTGGCCAACGAGACGGTGGTGGAGCTGGTGGTGCGCAAGTACGCCGATTATCTGCCGGTGTACCGTCAGCTACAGGGGTGGGAGCGCGATCACAGTGTGACCGTGCGTCAGGCCACGGCGACGCGGGCGGTGATGGCCGCAGGAGCGTTGCTGCAACCTCTGGCGCGGGCCATCGGCCAGGAGCTGCGGCAGGGGCCGCTCATTCAGGCCGATGAGACGAGGCTGCCGGTGCTGCAAGATCTGGGTAAAGGCCGCAACGATGTGGCGTGGTTGTGGCAGTACTCCATCCCCGGAGGGCTGGTGTACTTCGAGTACCAGGACAACCGTGCCCAGGCGGGGGCGAGGGCCTATTTGAAGGACTACGGAGGCATCCTGCAAAGCGACGGCTATGTGGTCTATGACTGTCTGGAGGGGCAGGTGCAGCGGCATGCGGGATGTTTTGCCCACGTGCGACGCAAGTTCGTGGAGGCGTGCCAGGCCGCCCCCAAGGAAGTGCCGTGCGAACCGGGGCTGGCGGTGGTGGCCAGCATCGGCGCGTTGTATGGAGTTGAAGAGCGGGCGCGGGAAAAGCAGTTGAAGGGGCAGGCCCGTCTGGACTACCGGCAGGAGCAGGGTGTGGCGCAAAAGCTCTCCAGCCTCAAGGCGCAGATCCTGGAGGTGCGGGCCAAGGCCCTCCTGCCGCAGAGCCTGCTGGCCAAGGCCTGTGACTATGCGCTCAACCAGTGGGAGAAGCTGGAGGTGTATGCCAGCCACGGGGAGGTGGAGATAGACAACAACTGGTGTGAGAATGCCATGAGGCCGGTGGCGCTGGGGCGCAAGAACTGGCTGCATCTAGGAAGCCACGAGAGCGGGCCCAAAGTAGCGGCGATCCTGACGGTGCTGGCCAGTGCTCAGCGGCTGGGGCTCAACGTGCGGGAGTATCTTGGGGAGGCGCTGGAGACCCTGTGTGACGGTGAGGGGTTCAACATCACGCGCATCGGGGAACTGCTGCCCAGCCGCTGGAAGCCCAAACCTGCGTCAGGGCTCGAACCTGAAGCTATGCCACGGGATTGCTGAACTGCATACCGTTGACACGTTGCAAGTGACACATGGTAGAGACAAGAGAAAAGGACATCGTAGCAACCAATCAATGACCAACATCCTTCCCTTTGCCACGAGCGAATCCTTTCAAACTGCTTCTCCAAAGAGCCACTCGGGCGTAAAGCCTAGCAGCTCCTTGGAATGTGGACACAAAGAGACAATCTCAGGCCTCAGAAAGCATATTCACAATGCGTTCCTAAAAATCCTCTTGGACCCAACTCACAAATCTTCACTTGGTGGAGGCGAGGGGAGTTGAACCCCTGTCCGAACCACCTTTCATGAAAGCGTCTCCATGCTCAGGCAATTATTTGATCTCGATGTCCAGCCTCCAACTGCCAGGATGCCGTCCATCCAGCGTCCTGTAGATCTCGCCTTGGGGCCGTTCGCCCGCCCTTTTGGCCAGCATGTAAGTAGTCGCTCCTCCAATTCACAGACTTCACTGGAGGAACGTCACCGTCAATTAAGCGGCGAGAGCAAGCTCGTTAGAGTCCGCATTTAGTTTTTTGATCCGAATTGTTAAAGCGGCCAACGAATCATCCGCGGCATGCAGCCTCCACTTCTAGTAATCCGTCGAAACCAGAACGCCCCCAAGTGAAAGTCACTTTTTCAAAGTGGTGGTACGTGCGGAGAATGCAAGTGGAGACATTCTGAACAGGGCCTTTTAGGAATTTACAGGGCGGACAGGGTGCCCTGTCCGCCCTGCACGAAGGGGGAGGTTTTGAATTCTCAGCTATGGATTGATGGTGGGCAACAATCCGGGGCCGCCATCCAGGCCTACGGGAGAGGGTGAGGTGGGCGCAGGGGCGACCGGGGTGGGGGTAGGCTTGCGGACGGGCTCGCCGGAGGGATCAATCAGCTTGGCAGTCACGAAGATCATGAGGTTGCGCTTGAAGTGATCTTCGGCCTTGCTCTGGAACAGACGACCGAGAAAGGGCAGATCGCCGAGGATCGGCACCTTGTCTTCCACATCCTGGACGTCTTCGCGGATGAGGCCGCCCATGGCGACGGTCTGGCCGTCCCACACGGTAACAGCGGTGGTGACCTTGCGGGTGGAGAAGACGGGTTGCTCGATCTTGTTCTCCGTGAGCGTCACGGTGGTGGGGTTGCCGAGCGCGTCGGTGGAGGCGGTGTTGATGGGGCTGCCGTAGTTGATGAAACCTTCGAACTCCGTGACCTCGGGGGCGAGGTTGAGATCGATGGTATAACCATCCGGGCCAATCACGGGATCTACCTCAAGACGGACGCCGACGGGGCGCATCTCAAACGCGGTGGGCGTGGTGGGGGTGACGGGAAACGAGGAGGTGGAGGAGGTGCCGGTGGTGGAGGTGGAGCTGGTGGCACCGAAGTTCTGGGGAATCTGCGGTGGATCGAACTCCGTGGGATAGATGAATTCACGAATGACCTCTACGGTGGCGCGCTGACCGGAGCGAGTGGTCACACTGGGGGCACTCATGAGATCCACGCCTTTCTTCTGGCTGAGCGCCCGAATGGTGACCTGAAACTGGGGATCGGTGAAGACCCCGGCCAGGGTGAAGACTCCGGGGGCCACGCTGGAGGCCTGGCTCTGGCCGGAGATGAGACCATCAATGGAGTCTGCGGCGATGGCGGAACTGCCAGAGCGGTTCCCGGAAGTAACGGAATAGCCCCCAATCGCCGTGCCGTCCTGGGTGAAGGAATAGTTGCTGGAGGTGGCCGCGGTGCCGCCGGATGCGAAGGTTCTGCCTCCGATGTCGAACTGCCCGAGCAGCCAGTCAAAGCCCAGTTCATCCGTGTTCTTCTGACTCACCTCCACGAACTTGGTGGTGATGTAGATCTGCTGGGGCACAGCCTTGGTGAGCCCTTCCACAAAGGCTTCCACCTGGTCCAGATTGGGCTGGGTGTTGCGCACAATGAGCTGGGAGGTGGCGGCTACGAAGGTGGCGGAGGAGCCTTCGGGGAAGTTGATGCCGTTGTTGCGAAGAATCTCCAGGGCGGTGGCCTTGGGCTTGAGCGTGGCTGCGGCGGTGGAGGCACCACCGCTGGCGAAGGGATCGGCCGCAGTGGCCGGGGAGGCGGCTGAGCTGTCCTGACCCAGGCTCAGAAACGATGGCGGCACCTTGAAAGTGCGGGTGTACTGTTCCGTGCCTACATCCGACAACGGCACCACCACCACGGCATAGGGCTCGATCTTGTACTTCATGCCCGCGAGTTCGGTGATATAACGGAGGGCCTCGACCATGGGCACGTCTTTGAGATCCAGGCTGATCTGTGCCGTGGATGGGGAGGCTCCTGACTTGAGGATGAGATTGACACCCCGCCTGCTGGGATCGCGCTCCACCGTGTCATAGTCGCGGCTCTTGATGCGCATGAACTCGATGGCTTCGTCAATGCTCGCACCCTGGAACTGCACGGCGGGGAAGATGATGCGCTGCATCTTCTCCGTGTAGTAGCGGGAGGCGTCGGGGCCGCCAGTGTAAACATCGGTGACGGTGGAGGTCACCGCCGCCGGGACCTGGTCCTCCCAACCGGCGTTCACCGCGTTGAGCATCTTGGCGCGCTGATGATCGCGGGCGGTGTCGTAGTACTCGGCACGCTTCTGCTCTGCGCGCTCCATGCCGCGACGTGCGGCACCGTTGTGCTTGTCGATGCGCAGTGCATCTTGAAAGGTCCGAATGGCGGCATCGTAGTCGCCAATGTTGTAGTAGCTGTAACCCATCTGCAATGTCGTCTCCACCTGGGCCACGTTCTTCACGTGCTCTGGTGTGAGGGCTGGCTCGTAGCGGGCGGGGTCATCGAGATCGGCCAGGAGCTTTCGCGCCGACTCAGAGGGGGAGTTGAGTTTCAACACACCCTCCAGAAGGGTGCGTGCCTCCGCGTAGCGTCCGTTCTTGGCGCGCTCCCTGGCGAGGCACACGGCGGCATCGCCATAGCGGGCCATGGCCTCCTCCCTGAGCGCCTGGGTTCTAGGAGCATCGGGGAGGAGGTCGATGGCGGCCTGGTACTCCCGGGCTGCGGCTTCACAGTCTGCGTCCTTCATGAGGGCATCCCCCCTGGTCAGGCATTCCCGGGCCTCAGTCTCGCGCTGCATGCGCCTGGCGAGTTCCCGTTCAGCGAGGCTGGCGGCTCCTCCGCCAGGAAGAGGGGCTCCGGCCATGGCGGGGGCCAGGGCGCAGCAGCACATGAGGGAGGTGTGACAGAAGATGAGGGCGGGATTCATGGGGGGGGACGGAAGGTGGTCAGTCAGAAGCAGATGAGTCGCGGGCGCGTTTCATCGAACCCGCGACCGTCTGGGGGGCCGGGGCGGGATCGATGCGTGGGGCTGGAACGGTGAAAGCGCTAGCGGGAGGACAGGAAGTAACGACGTGATCCTGTCACAGTCATTTTGAGGGTTTCGGAGCTTTCAGAGACCTCGTCGATGGTCTTGGGGGTGATGGCTGCGAGGAAGTCAGGATCGCTGAGGAAGTCGAAGACATCCGTCAGCACCACCGTGGTATCCTCATCGGTGCTGATTTCGGCGAGACTTTCCGCAATCTGCTGGGCCAGGCCGGCGACGATGGACTGGGCGTCTGGGTTGATCAGGGTGAGCTGCCCGGTGCCGCTAAAGCGGAGCTGGGGATAGGTCTTGGTGATCTTGGCCACAAAGTTGCCGTTGGCCACGAAGCCACGGCCGCCGTTGTTGACCACGCTGCTGGAAGCATTGACCGAAGAGCTTGATGTGGTCTGCGAGCTGGTGCTAGATTGCTCGTCAAGAGTCACTTCCGACTGGGAGTTGAACACACACGTGACCTCACGCGTCTCCATGTCCGACATGCCCGTGGCATTGCCAAAAAACGCCACCCCCTTGTAATAGAGTACGGCGCGATTGAGGTAACTGCCCACGGATGAGGCTGAAGTGGTGGTCGTACTGCTGGATGAGGATGACCCGGACGAAGCCGAGGGGCCGAGGTCTGCGTTGTTGGCCCATTGCACGTAGCCGCTGCCATTCTTGTAACGGATGGAGGCCTGATAGACCCCCTGGTCATCGAGCGTCGCGCTATAGTCTCCGTTGTCAAACGGCCCTCCCACCCAGGCAAGAGCCGAGGTGTGACTAATCAAGAAGAGTAGGCCTGCCAGGAGGCAGGCGAAGGAGGACTTCCGCTGGGGGTGATAGAGGGGGGGCATAGCTGTATGGTTGGGGTGGTCTAACATGGTTGGGTTCAGCGAATTCCGCGGGCATGTCGCAACTGACCTGCCGGTGTGGTGTTGTGAATGAGTGTCAGTCAGTTTTTCGGCCTGCCAGAAGGCTTCGCTCTGTGCGGAGAATGATGGAGGGCATCAACGAGGTCGAACCTCTTGGTACCAAGCCGGGGAATGATGTCGCAGACGCCTTGAAAGTGATGACGAAACAATCTCCCCTCCGCTGGCGGCAATGCCGCCCCAAGCCCATCCCATGCGGGTTGGGCGACGCAGGAATCATCAGAAACCTGTTGCAGTGCGCCCTTGAAAACGGCTTGATGACCGGAGCTGTCACGCAAGTGCGCGGGCAGACTGGACAGGAGAGTGCAGATCGCATGCCATCATACCCGGGGCGGTTCACGGTATCGCGTCGCTCACGCTCCACTTTGTCTGTGACAGAAGGTGAAACTGAACATCCACCCGAAGAGGCCGGGGGGCCACTTAACAAATTTCATGAACCCTGATGCTTCTTCCAGTGTTGCAAAGGTGTCTGGAGGAGATCCCAGTCGCCCCGATCCAAGAACTCGTGCGCTGGAGGATGACCTCAGGTTTGAGAGGACCACCAGGGTGGTAAATGTGATTCTCTGGCCGATGCTGGCGGTGCTGTTCGCCACGCAGTTCAAGTTTTCAGCAGCCCATTCCTGGACCTTTGCCCTGCTCTTCGGGGCCATGATCTGGATGCCGTGGATGCTGTTGACCCCGGTTATTGTCAGAGGAGTCAAGCGCTGGTGCACGACGCCCCATCACCTGGCCATGGACATGCTCGCGTGGACGGTGGGCATGGTGCTGTGTGTGGGATTCTACGCCGTGGTGGCAGAAGCGGGCATGGATGAGGCGAGGGACAAGACCCGGGATTTGCGACGTCCACCGCCCTCGTCCTGGCGGGAGAACCCTCCCCCCAAGCCGCCGATGTTTGTCCCGCAAGTGTTGGTGGGAATGCCTGTCTATCTGGGGATCACCGCGTTTGCCGTGATGTCGGTGGCCAGAGTCAAGATGCGGGAACGGGAGCGCCGGGTACTGCAGGCCACAGCGGAGCTGCATCGGTCACGATTGGAGATGCTCTATGCGCAACTGCGACCACACTTCCTGTTCAACACCCTCAATACGATCGCCTCGCTGGTGCATCGTGAGCCGGAGGTGGTGGATCGCATCGTCACCTCGCTGGGGGTGTTGCTGCACGAGACTCTGGAAAGCGACGTCAACCGTGAGGTCACCTTGGAGCACGAGATCGAACTGGTGGAGATGTACCTCAAAATCGAGCGCGCGAGATTTGGCGAGGGATTGAAGCTCACGACGGACATCGACGCAGACTGTCTGACGTGGATGGTGCCGGTGTTGATCCTGCAGCCAGTGGTGGAGAACGCCGTGCGGCACGGACTGGGACCCCGAAAAGGGGTCGGGACCATCGCCATCAAGGCGCGTCTCGAACCCGAGCGGCAGATGCTGCGTCTGGAGGTGCGGGATGACGGGGTGGGGATCAAGGAACCGCTTCGCGACGGTATTGGGCTGGAGAACACCCGCGCCCGGCTACGGGCGGCGTATGGAGATATGGAAGGGCTCGATGATAGAGTCACGGTGCTGCCCTGCGAAGGAGGCGGCTCTATCGCGGTGATCGAAATTCTACATGGGAGGCGACTGTGAAGAACTGGAATCTGCTGGTGGTCGAAGACGAGACGCCTGCCCGTGAGCGGATGCGGCGGCTCTTGTCGGCCCATGGTGATATAGAGGTGGCGGAGGTGGAAGACGGGGCGCAAGCCATGCGCTGGCTGGACAGCCACGAGGTGCACATCATGCTGCTGGATGTGCAGCTTCCTGATGTGAGCGGACTCGAAATTCTGCAACGGATGAAGAACGTGCAGCCACCGGTGACCATTCTGGTGACGGCATCCAGAGCGCATGCGCTGGACGCCTTTGAATTCAGCGCGATCGACTACCTGCTCAAGCCAGTGGAGAACCGGCGGTTGGATGTGGCGCTGGACAGGGCGAGGAAAATACTCACTGCATTGCAGGATCAGCCCGTGAAGCCGGCGCTGGAAGCGGGGCCGGGAGCTCTGCCGCAGTCGCTGGCAAGGATCCTGGTGCGCTCTGGCATGCGGGAGCAGATCGTGAGGGTAGAGCACATCCTGTGGGTGGAGGCTGATGGCAACTATGTGAACCTGCACTGTGTGAAGGAGAAACACTTCATCCGTGAAAACATCGGCAAGCTGGAGCAGATGCTGCCGTCCTCCCAGTTTGTGCGGGTGAACCGCTCCGCGCTGGTGAACATCGAGAGCATTGTGGAGATCCGCCATTCCGGGAAGGCGGCACGAGCGGTGCTGACGGACGGGAGTGAGTTGCCCCTGACCTGTGCGATGCGGGAGCTGAGGGACCGGATGCAGTTTGGAGGAGGGTAGGGCGGTGATTCAGTAGATCGGTGCGTCGGTGTTGCAAGGTTGTCTCATGGACCTGGAGGGTTCGCCATGGGGCGGCCGAGCAAAGCGAGAACTTTCCATGGTCTGGGTAGTTGTTTATGGGAACCGCCGGGTTCGGGGACCGCAAATGCGGAGTGGTGTTTCGACGTAAGTTGAATTGCGGGTGGAGAAGGGGACGTAGCCTCTTTGATGAGTGATAGCCGTGATTGGAGGGCCTCGCTTCCGCCTGACGTGGCTGCGTTGATGGCGGTTGGGGGAAAGCGAATGCTGTCTGCCTTCCCACCTGATCATCCTCTGCGGAGCTGCCCTATGTTGGCTCGCTTGCCGCACGTCCAACGTTGGGCTGAGCTAAAGATCCCCGCTGAGGATCAACTTCGAACTGAGACGGGCACCTCAAGGAACCAGCGATCCCGTGGAGATGGAAGCTCCCAGCAATCATCACTAAAATAGTGAGGCAGCACGCGGCATTCATGATCCGGTGCAGGTAACCAGGGGAAATGCCGTGGCTTCCCCGATACGGGAAGAGGCGAGGTTCTTAGGCGCGCCCGATGGATACAGCCCGAACCCTCATTGGACCCCCTGTCTGGACCGGGACACGCTTCACCCATGGCACCCTTAGGATGTATGGGCGTGCACCGCCCGTGCGGGCTTCGCTTCCAACCCACCAAAACCCTACCAAAATGAAAAATCGCCCCTTTTCGGGTCGCAAGGCCTTCGCCTTCGGCTGCCTGCTGACCCCCATGCTTGCATTTTCCGCCCTCGCGCAGAGTCCAACGACACCCACTGCAACCGCCCCCGACCCGGATGCACCTCGACTGGAGGTGCAAACGCAAGCAGAGGGCTTCACGCTTTTTAATGGTAAAATGTATCGCATTAGCAACGGTCAAGCCATGCCGGTGACTGAGGAGAAAACGCTGCGCATCACCAGCAGTGGGGCAACGGACTTCACCGGGCAACCTCTGAAGATTCCGGCTGGATCCATGCTCACTGCGGGCGGACGGGTGGTGCCCATGCCGGGCGGCATCCGATTTACCGACGGCTCAGCGGCGACGACGGATACCAGCCCGCCGCCCGCGACACCCGCCAATGCAGGCGCAGTGGCAGATCGGGCCTCCCTTCCGCCCTTGGGGGGCAATCCAGGCTATCCTGATCGGGGTGTCACGGGTGAAAACCTCTCCGGGCTGGCTCCTGCGACGGGCAGCCCGGCTGCCTCGTCTGGCGCTTCCCAGCAAAGCGGGCAGAACATGACCTCTCCAACTGCTGCCGGCGGTAGCGGCAGTGATCATAGCTCTCCCAATTCCCCGGATCGTGATCCCAACGGGGGCGTGGCCAATCCGGGACTGCCAGTCATCATTGGGCCCGGTACGGGAGTGAGCGGGGGCATTCCGGGGGGAAATGCCGTAAACACGGGGACAGCAGCCGCCAGTGCCGCAACCAACGCGAACCCCAATGCCGCGGCTCCAAATAATAACAATGGCAATGGCAACATGAATCGTGGAAACACGGGCAATGGAGCTGGAAACAACTCAATTGCCAACCCTGCCGCCACCAACACGGGAGCCACCGGGACGGCACCGGGAGCCAGGAGCACCGATTCCAACAGCAATACCACGAACCCGAATGCGGTGCCGGCCAGAGGTAGCAACGCCACCCAGCCTCCGGCGGGCGGTGCGAATACGGCTCCAGGCGGCCCTGCCTCCAGCGAGATCAATCGGCGCACACCTGCGGCAGGTCAGAATAACGGGGCAGGCACTGGCACAAATAATGGGGCGACTCGCCCAGCCAGTGGAGCCTCCGGTTCCGGCGCGAGCACGGGTGCAGGCGGTGCAGGACGATAAGGGGCATCCCAGAAACGTGGCTCCCCCGCCAGTGCAGCGGCTTCCAGAGAAAAGAGTTTGGGTTTTTCAATCAGAACAAGAACAACTCACCTGTGAAATCCATGAACTTGAGAACCTCCCTTCTGTTTGCCGGCGCGGGAGCCGGTGCGAGTTTGGTTGCCGCCGTGGCGGTGGGATTGATCTCCCTCGGCGGGCTGGCCCCTTCGTCAGCCCGTGCCCAGAACGTGGTGGTGGAAGCTCCTCCCGGAGCGACGGGGGCCACTTTGCAGACCGCTCCACGCCTTGAGCAATACAAGGTGGTGGACATCTCTACCGTCCCAGTCGCCAGGGCATCGGGTGGGCCGGTGGGGACGCTGGAGGGGGTGCTAAATGGCCTGGCGGCAGAGGGGTGGAGACTCCGGGAGGCTACGGGAAATTACCTCATTTTTGCGAGATGAGATTCGCTTGATGGGGCGTCCCTTAGTGACAGGAGGGACATTTGGTTTTTGCGGAGATTAACAAGATGCGGCGGGGCGGAGGCAGGCACCCGGCGTGGAGCGGCTATGGAATTGATGGGGTGCGCGTGACGGAGGGTGGCGGGAATTGTTTTTAATTGTGCCTTTTTTGCGTCCACCTGATTAGATGCGAATCGAGATCCAAGAAGAGATCGGCGCAGAAAAATTACAGCAGGTGACGCGCTTCGTTGAGCCTGCAGGGCTGATCAGACGCCTCAAGCCAGGTGGCGGTAGATGATGGGTTCATGGAAAAAACGAACAATTTTGAAGCGGCGTCTCCCGACAGAGGTGCCTGGCAGCAATGGAAACGGGTGTTGCGCATGACTTTTCTGGCGTATCGTTGTTGAGATGAAGAATCAGAACGCGCTCAATGCGGGGCTGTTTGGTGCTGCCCCCGTCCCCCACCCAGAACCGACAGCGGAGTCCTGGAAGGAGATTGTGCGCAAGTACCAGGTGCCCTCCTCGTGGCGCGCGAGCTGGCAGGTGGTGAACACGCTTGTGCCGTACGTGGCTCTGTGGGCGCTCATGTACTGGGCGATGTCTGTTTCTTACTGGCTGGTGGTGCCGCTGGCCATTCTGGCCGGCGGTTTTGTGGTGCGCACCTTCATCATCTTTCACGACTGCACCCACGGCTCTTTTTACGCTTCTCGGCGCGCGAATGACATTCTGGGTTTTATCACGGGCGTCTTGACCTTCACGCCCTATCAGCACTGGAAATGGGAGCACACGGTGCATCATGCCAGCGCGGGGAATCTGGACCGGCGTGGCATGGGGGATGTGTGGACTCTCACCGTCCAGGAGTACCTTGACGCTTCGCGCTGGAAACGCTTTTCCTACAAGCTGTCTCGCAATCCGGTGGTCTTGTTCGCCCTGGCTCCGTTGGGACTCTTTCTTGTTTTGAATCGGCTGACCGCCAAAGGGGCGAAGGAGAAGGAGCGGCGCTCAGTTTACATCACCAACGTGATGCTGCTCGTGATCGCAGGTCTGCTGACCTGGGCCTTCGGCTGGAAGGCGTATCTCATCATTCAGCTTACCATCCTGGTCGTGGCAGGCACGGCGGGCGTGTGGTTGTTCTATGTGCAGCATCAGTTTGAGGACGTGTACTGGGAGCGGCATGATGAGTGGGACTTTGCCCAGGCAGCGCTGCAAGGCAGCTCTTTCTACAAGCTTCCCAAGATCCTCCAGTGGTTCTCCGGGAACATTGGTTTCCACCACATTCACCATCTCAGCCCGCGTATCCCCAACTACCGCCTGGAGCGTGCTCACAAGTCGGAGCCGCTCTTCCAAAGCGTGCAGCCATTGACGTTGCGCAAGAGCTTGAAATCACTGACCTTCCGGTTGTGGGATGAAGGCAAGCGCAAGCTGGTGGGGTACAAGGCGGCGAGGCTGGCACGGGCGGAAAGGGCGAAAAAGGCGGCGGCGGAGTGATTGGAGATGCTGAGGTTCAACCACAGAGACACCGAGCGCACAGAGTTGTGATCTTTTTAGATGACTGAGTTTCTGGGTGAAGGCAGTGAGTGATGATGTCCCCGCACCTTTGGGTCTGGATTCAAAACCTCCTTTGCGTGGTAGTGCTGATTCTCGGCCCCGCGACGGCGGGCTTTGGGAATCACTTTGAAGGAATGTCCCGGTGGGGCGTACAGGTGTTGGGCGGAGCTTTGATTTTGCGAGGGGCGTGGCTCGGCATCGCCGGGGTCCGGGATCTTGGCAGCAGTCGCTCACCGCACCCGCAGCCGCTGGAGAGCGGTCAACTGGTGACCCATGGTGTGTATGCACGTGTGAGACATCCGCTGTACAGCAGTCTCATTCACGTGGCCTTCGGCTGGTCTCTCGTCTGGGGGAGTTTCGCTGGGATGCTGGCTTCCGGGTTTTTGACCGTGTGGTTGATCGCGAAGGCGCGGTTGGAGGAGGGGTTGATGAGGAGTCGATACCTTGGGTATGCGGACTACGAAAAGCGGGTGAGGGGATTCTAGCGGAGTTGCGTTTTTTGCACCGTCAAAGGCGTGTCAAAGTTGCATCATTGAATGGTTGAACGTTTTTTCTTGTGAGCAACTTTCCGGTGCATCGTTGGACCGGACAAAATGAAGAAGCGCACTCTACCGTCGGGATCAAAAAGTTCGGAGTTTGGCAGCTCAGTCGAACCTGAAGCTCGATCATCTTTGGGCCGTGCGAAGGACGAAGCAAGGTTCACTGCTGCGCCTTCCAAGCTGGGGCTTCCAGATGCGTATGGGACCGCCTTACAGGAACTCAAGCTAAGAATTGGGAAAGAAAGAGTGCGTGCAGTTCTTGCTGCAAACGCGGCCATGGTCTTGCTCTACTGGGATGTTGGGCGCGTGATACTGGAACGTCAGTCTGCTGAAGGATGGGGCGCAAAGGTGATCGACAGGCTGTCGTCAGATCTTCGCGAAGCGTTTCCCGACATGAAGGGCCTGAGTCCTCGCAACCTCAAGTACATGCGTGCTTTTGCTGAGGCTTGGCCAGACAAGGCCATTGTGCAAGGGCCTCTTGCACAAATTACGTGGTATCACAATATCGCTCTCTTGGAGAAGCTCGACCAGCCGCAGGTCAGGTTGTGGTACGCCGAGAAAATACGTGAGTGTGGCTGGTCACACAACGTCCTGATTCTGCAAATTCAAGGTCAGGCCCATGAACGAACCGGAAAGTTGACGAACAATTTCGAACTTACGCTGCCTCCAGCCCAGTCTGATCTGGCAGTCCAAATTTTCAAAGACCCCTATCTGTTCGACTTTCTCGGGACGGCAGACCCAAGGACGGAGCGCGAGATGGAGGTGGCACTGGTTGATCACATCCAGAAGTTTCTACTTGAGTTGGGGGCTGGGTTTGCGTTTGTGGGCAGGCAAGTGCACTTGGAAATTGGAAACGAGGATTTCTACATTGATCTCTTGTTCTATCACCTTCGCCTGCGTTGCTTCGTGGTGGTAGAGCTGAAGTCGGTGGCATTTGATGCGGCATTTGTTGGACAGCTGAATCTTTACCTTTCTGCTGTTGATGACTTGCTCCGACACACTGACGACAAGCCGACAATTGGCCTGCTGCTCTGCCGATCACGCAACAAGTTGGTGGTCGAGTATGCTCTGCGGGATCTGAAGAAACCCGTTGGCGTAGCAGAATGGCAAACTCGGCTGACTCAGTCGTTGCCCAAAGATCTCAAGGGGAGTTTGCCGAGTATCGCCGAAATCGAGGCTGAGCTGGCAGCGGGGGAGATCGAGCCGCTAAAAGTCGGCAAAAAGTCTCCGTCTCAACGAAAAAGACGATGACCTACGAGGGGGCAAACAGCGTGGCAATTTATTCTGAAGTGCTTTCTGCCAGAGAGGCATTGCTCGGACAGGGCAGGAGTTTGCCATGCTGAAAGCTTTGCGTAGGTGCGGAGTCTCCTCAGGTTCGTTGGAATGGTTGTCCTGCGCAGAACTACGACTTCAGGTCAGGTGGACGGCCTATTGAAATGCGCTGAAGGGACATCGCTTCCTCGATGACATCCGGGTGTCACTGCATGGCTCCCCTCAAGGTCTCTTGTTCGGAGTGGGTGTAGCGTTCTTCCCAGCAGCGAGCCTGGCTTTGTTCTTCTGGGCTTCAGCCAGGGCTTTGTGAAGGTCCGTACCAACCCAAACTTCGGTGCAGACTGCCGGGGCGTTGGCGAAGTCGCCGTTGAGATTGATGATGAGGGCGTCGCCCACAGCGAGATCCTTAAGTGCGGCGTGTGTCTCAAGTGTCCCTTTCCACACCTTGGTGTCCTTGTTGAGGCGAATGAGGCTGCGGCCGATGTCGGGCGGGCGCTCCATGTCACCGTTGTAATTCTTCACCTCGGGGATCTGCCAGCTTACGTTCACGGTGAGGCTGGAGGGATCTGTGGAATTCAGCGTGGGCTGGAGGGACTCCACACGATAGGTCATGGCGTTGGTGGCCAGACGGGTGAATTCATCGGTGACGAGGCTGGCCTTTGTGAACTTGCCCTGCTCATCCTGGAAGAGATGAAAGCGGCAGCGGGTACCGATTGGCAGATCTGCCAGGGTGGCATCGGTATTGAGATACTTCACCGTCCCGAGGTTCTGCGGCAGGAGGCTGAAGTCCACTAGCTCGCCCGTGCGGTCGGTTTTGAACTGGCCGGTGCGGGTGGCAGCGTCCACTTTCGTCAGTTCTCCTAGAACCACGTGCTGGGCGAAGGGGGGCGGAGCGATGCCGGGTTTGAGCTGGTACCAAGGTAGGTGTTCGTTGCCAAAGTCGGTGCGGAAGGGGAACTGATCGGGATACTCCTTGGCGGGGTTTTCCTCGAGTTCAGGAGTCTGAAGACGGCCGAAACCATAGCCCATCAGGCTCTCGCCATAGAACTGGTCCTTGGTGGGCCAGCCGGAGCCAAAGAAGCGGACGACGCGTCCTTTGCGGAAGCCCTCCAGCATGTTGGAGACCTTGAACGTTGCGCGAATGCCGCTGTTGCCATAGCCATCGGTGGGGATCCGCTCGGAGGCGATGATGCTGCAACCGTCCTTGTCCACGCCTGGATTCCAGGTGCGCAGATCCTGGTTGGCCACACAAAGATTGCCACCCTTGCCCTGGGCGAGCACCTCGCCGTAGAGAGTCTGGTACAGCTTGGCATCGCCGCTGAAGAAGGTGACCGTCACCGTATTGCCCTCGGTCTTGGTCACCCAGCCGGGCAGGCCGCGATGTTTGGTGAAGGCGTCAAACTTCTCGCGCATCTGTTTGGTGGCCAGGGCGTGGGTTTCCACGCCTGCCCAGATGTCTGTGCAAACGCCGGGGTTCGAGGAAGTCTTTCCCGTGAGGGTGTAAAGCAGTTCGTCGCCGGGTTTGAGATCTGCTGGTTTGATCTGGTCTGTTCCTCGCCAGCAGCGGGTGGCGGGAGTGAGCAGCAGTTCCTTCTTGCCCAGATCCTCCTGTTTCTTGCTGATGCTGTGCTTGGTGGTAAGAAGCTTGTTCTCCGCCAGCTTCACCTCATCCAGCCGGTAGGTGAAGCTGCGGCTGGCGTCCATGGTGTACTGGTCCTGCATGGTGGCCAGCCGGGTCCAACCGCCCTGGGTGTCCTGGTTCAGGAAAAACAGGAAGAACGTGCCCAGCGGGAGATCGCGGAGCGAGGCCTCTGAATTCAGATACTGTGCGGTGCCATAAGGGGGCAGGGTGAACTCCACGAGTTCCCCGGTTTTGGTGGCGCGAAACTGGCCGATGCGGCGGATGAAATCGATGCTGACCAGTTCCCCGCTGATCCGCTGGTCCGAATGGTGGGCAGGGAATGCCGGTGAGGAGGTGGTGCTGGTAGTCGCTGCTGGGGGGGCGGCGGCCTTTGCGTACGCGGGAGGCAGGAGGGTGTTGCAAGATAGGAGGACGCAGAGAGCGTGGAGGAAGCGGCGTTGCATCGGCGGAGTTGTCAGTGGGCAGTGGGCAGTGGGGTGGATGATCGGAAATATTCGGAGGAGCAGGTCAATCCAAAATCACAAATCACAATTCCCAAATCCGTCTCTCCTACACGATCTCTGATATGGGGCCGAGGCTGTCCACGAAGGTCTCTGAGTTGACTTCCATCTTCTGAAGCATGGTGAGCAGCACGTTGTTGAGGCGGGCTTTGGAGTCTTTGGGTTTGCCGCAGAGGCTGCGCCATTCGTCGTAGCTCAGGGTGTAGTCTTCCTTCAGGTGAGGGCGGTTGTAGTCGAGGTGCTGGCCGTGCTTCAGCCCCAGGCCCCTGCCGCCGGCGAGGAGGATGGGCAGGTTGCTGTTGCAGTGGCTGTGACCATAACTCATGCCGCTGCCAAAGAGGACCATGGTGCGATCGAGCAGGGGGGCGTCACCGTCTTTGACTGTTTGAAGTTCATTCAAAAAGTGGGCGAACTGCTCCATGAGGAATGCGTCGCTCTTGGCCAGGCGTTCCAGCACGACTGGGTCGCCATTGTGGTGGGAAAGATTGTGGCGGGCCTGAGTGATGCCGATTTCCGGAATGGCGAGGCCATTGCCCTCACTGCCATTCATGTAAGTGACCACTCGTGTCATGTCGGTGCGCAGGGCCAGGACGATGAGGTCAAACATGGTGCGCCAGTATTCACCGGCCTGGGCTTTGGGGACGTCTTTCTGGAAGGGGGCGGAGCTCTTGTTGTCCACCGCGGGCTTGGGGACATCCAGCCACGAGTCCAGTCGCTCGGTGCGTTGCTCAACATCGCGAACGGCGTGCAGGTACTCGTCCAGCTTGGTGCGATCTTCAGTGCCCAGCGCCAGTCTCAAGGACTTGGCGTCATCCATGACCGCATCCAGGACGCTGCGACGTTTGGTCAACCGGGCCCGCTGGGCGGCGATGCCGCCGGTTTCTTCACCAAAGAGACGGTTGAAGATGACTCGTGGATTGTCATCCGCAGGGAGGGGGACGCCATCCCGGGAAAAGGCGAGGGTGTTGCTGTTGAAGGGCTGACCCGTGCCTGAGGAAATGGAGAGCTCCAAGGAGGGGAAACGAGTCTGTTGGCCCGTGACCTCGGCCATGACCTGATCGCAGGACACACTGTTCTCGTACTTTCGTCCACCTTGGGCATCGATCTTGGCACCGGTGAGCCAGGTGTCCGCGCAGACGTGGGCCTGGCCCAATCCATTAGGATGATGCAGGCCGCTGAAGACGGTGAAATCCGACTTGTACTTGGCCAGGGGTTTTAACGACTCGGACAGTTCGTAGTCCCGGCCGGCCTGCTTCACCTGCCAGGTCATGCCGTTCACGCCATTGGGCACATACACGAACACGCTGCGCCGCGGCTTGGCGGCTGCTGCCACACTGGCGGTGGTGGCGCGCACCTTCATGGGCAGCATGGCATCCAAAAGTGGCAGCGCCATGGTGGTGCCGAGGCCGCGCAAGAAGCGGCGGCGGTCGAGGAGCCAGTTCTGGGAGAGGATGTTGCTCATGGAGTTGGTGAAGTGAAAAGTGGCTAGTGAAAAGTAAAAAGTGAAGTCAGTCGCCTGTGGTGGGTTAGCGCTTCTGGAAGAGAGGGCTGGTGACGAAGGCTTCGATGAGGGATTGGATCTTGTAGTCGGAGGACTGAGCCTGATCGGAGATCTGCTTCAGTTCCTCACGGTCGCTGAAGGTCATGCCGCGACGCAGGGCGTAGGTGGCCAGTTTTTCGGTGAAGGCGAGGGCGAACTTGTCGGCGTCGGAGAGGAGCAGTTGCTTGAGTTCGGCTCCGTTCTTGAAGGCGCGGCCGTCGGGCAGGGCTCCACTGGGATCGAGCTGGGGATCCGCGCCGGTGCCATCACGTACTGTCTCCACGGTGCGCCAGCGACCGATGGCGTCATAGTTGTCGAAGGCGACGCCCAGGGGATCGATCTTGTTGTGGCAGGCGGTGCAGTTTGGATCCGCACGATGCTGCTCCAGTTTCTCGCGCACGGTCACCTTCTTCTCTCCAGCAGCCGGCGTGGTGAGCGCGGGCACGTTCGCAGGGGGCGGGGGCGGGGGCTTGCCGATGATGGACTCCAGCACCCATACGCCCCGGTGCACGGGGCGATGACGGGTCCCGTCTGAACTGAGGCTGAGAATCGCTCCCTGCGTGAGCAATCCTCCGCGGTGATCTTCTGGTTTCAGTGAGACGCGCTGCACTTTGTCCCCCCGGACGCCCGGGATGCCGTAGTGCGCGGCCAGACGCTCATTGAGCATGGTCCAGTCGGAATCGAGGAAAGCACGCAGGCTGTCATTCTTCTTCAGCACCTCGCCAAAGAAACCCACCGTCTCCGCCACCATGCTCTGCTCCAGGTTTTCATCGTATTCAGGGTAGAGCACTTTGTCCGGCGGGAACATGCCCACCTTGCGCAGTAGCAGCCACTGGCGGGGGAAGCTGTCGGAGAATTCCGCGGCCTTGGGATCGGCCAGCATACGCCGCACTTCTGCACGGAGTACTTCCGGTTCGTGGAGTTTGCCGGATCGCGCCTGGTTGAGCAGGCGGTCGTCTGGCATGCTGCTCCACAAGAAGTAGGAGAGGCGGGAGGCAAGCTCCCAGTCGGTCAGGCGGGGGGAGCCGTGGGACGCGTTGCCCTCCTCCAGATAAAGGAAGCTTTTCGAGCACAAGATGGCCACCAAGCCACCGCGGACAGCGGACTCGAAGCCCTCGCCCAGTTGCTGGGCTTTCTCCACAGGTTTCAGGAAACGATCAATTTCTCCGGGCTGCACCGGGCGACGCCAGGCCTTCTCCGCGAAGCGGGCGAGGATCTCCCGGGCATACGGGATGTCCTTGTCTTGCTCGGGGACATCACTGCCACGGAAGAAGGCGCGCTGGTGCGCGGGGGTGGGCCAGGACTCCACGATGGGCCCGTCCCACTCCACGGAGTCGATGATCAACGTGGGCTGGATGGGCTTGTAGTCATCATCCGTCAGCTTCATCTGCCACGGCACGCGGCTCTTCGTGGTGGTGAAGGCATTGGCGGTGCCAGAGTGGCGGGAGCGACGGGCTTCCGGATTGGGCCCGGGCACGGAGTTGATGAGGCGGATCGGATACTTCCCGGCGATCAGGTGCACGCGGGCCTCCACGGTGATGGGCGAGTTCTCCGGGGCATCCACATCCTGCTCCAGCAAGGTCTTGTCCACGCTGGACATGTACACCTTCAGGCGGGGAGCCCGGCCCCCCTCCGGACGCAGACCGCTGAGCTTCACCCGCAGGAGGTAGTCTCCCGTGGTTTTCACCTCCAGGGGCCAGGTGTCTGTGGTGTAGTTGTTCGGGACGATCTCGATGCGTACCTGATCTGCGATGCCCCGGGCTTCGTACTCCTTTGCGAATCCCTTCCAGCGCATGTCAAACGGCATCCACCGGATGACGTCGCGCTTGGGCTCCGGACGGAGGGAGAGAGCTTCATCCAAGACGGCCTCTGCGGCAGCAAGGTGCTTCTCAACATGAGCGGGAGACAATGTCAGCACTGGCCCGATGCGCTCGAAGCCGTGCCAGTCCGGGTCCTCCGGCAGACCGGAAGGGCCTTTGACATCAAAGTTCACCCCTAGCAGGTCGCGGACGCTGTTTGCATACTCGCGCCGGGAGAGCTTGCGAAAGGAGACACGCTCCGCACCGGAAGCCTGGTTCTGTGCTTCCGCCTCGCGGAGCTGGCCCACAATCCACTCGGCGACTTTGGCCACCTCAGCGGGGGCGGGGCGCGGCTCATCGTCAGGTGGCATGTCGCCGGAGTTGATCCGGTTCATGATCTCCTCCCAGTGCCCCATGGTCTTGGGAGAGCGGGCGTTGATCAGGAGCGTGTCCGTGCGCAGATCCGCCTTCTGCTTCTTCTCCCCGTGGCAGGCGTTGCAGTGCTGCTGGAAGAAAGGACGTACGACGTCATCGAGTCCGGCAGGGGTGCCAGTCCCTGCGGCGGCAGTTGACTCTGCCGACCAGAGGGAGGGGCAAGACCCTGCTGCCAGCAAGGCGGCCATACCCAGTACTGGGAGAGGGAGAGGGAAAGGGAAGATGGGACGTGACGGGGAGGAAATCATGGAGCAGGACTGAGCAAACAAAGGGCGCACGGATGCAGACCTTTCGGGGAGTGACCCCCGAGTTTTCGGGGTGGCACGGTCACTTCTGGCGGAAGATCTCGCTCTTCACGCACTGGAGGATGATCTCACGAAGAGGGAAATCGGCCTCTGCCGTGCCCTCCACGATACGACGGATGGCCGGGCGGTCCGTGACTTCCAGATCGCGGCCCAGCGCGTGAATGAAGAGCTTCTCTACCAGACAGCGGGCGAACTGGTCACGTCGGTTGAGCAGCTCCGCCTTGAACCCGGTGACGTCGTTAAAATGCGTGCTGCCGAACTGACCGCTCGCATCCACCGGCAGAGCGGTCTTGTTGTTGAGGTAATGCCCCCGCCAGCGGCCGATGGCGTCGAAGTTCTCCAGGGCAAAGCCCGGCGGATCAATCTGGCGATGGCAGCTGCGGCAGCTCCCGCTGGCCTGGTGCTTCATGAGCTGGTCCCGGATCGTCTTCGCCCCGCGGATGTCCGGCTCAATGGCGGGTACATTGGGCGGGGGAGGTGATGGTGTGGCCCCCAGGATGTTTTCCAACAGCCAGACTCCGCGGATGACGGGCGAGGTGTCCACCCCATTCGCGGTGAGCGTGAGCACACTGGCATGGCCCAGCACCCCGCCACGGCGGCGATCGGTGAGCTTTACCTGCGTGAAGCCGAGCGATGGTGCGTGCCCGGCCCCGTCAGGGACCAGCTCCTGGGGCGTCAGTCCCGGCACTGCGGTAGCAAGGTTCTTTGAGACAACTTCCGGGCTCATCCCGTAGAGCCGGGCCAGGTCCAGGTTCACCAGCGTGTAGTCAGAGTCCAGCAGACGGGTGGCGGGGCCGTTCGTGTGAAGGAGCTGGCGGAAATAGAGGCGCGTCTCCATCCGCATGGCGGGTTCGAGGTCATTGTCATAGTAGGTGGCAAACTTGTGCACGTCTGGGGCCATGGTGCCGAGCTTGCGCAGGTCCAGCCATCCGTTGAGGAACTCCTCCACGAAGGCCTCTGAGCGAGGATCGGCCAGCAGCCGCAGAGCCTCCCGGCGCAGCACTTCTGGCCGGGCAATTTCCCCGCTTCTGGCAAGCTTCATCAGGGGCTCATCCGGCATGGAAGACCACAAGAAATAGGACAAACGCGAGGCGAGCTCGTAGCCCGTGAGCTGAGACGCCTTTTCCTCGCGATAGAGGAACTCCGGCGCACAAAGGATGGCCTTGACGCCCTCCTGGATGGCTGCCTCTGCACTCATGCCGGATTGCTCTGCCTGCATCACGAGCGCGAGGAGAGGAGCCACCTCGGTATCTGCCACCGGCCGCCGCCATGCCTTGGAGGAGAAGTGTTTCAATACTTCCGCCGCAGACTCTTTGCGATAGGGGGCGCTGCCGAAGATGGCCTGATGGCTCTCCGGTGGCCAGGTGTCGTGCAGAGGGCCAGTAACCTCTATGTGGGAGACCTGGATGCGTGGTGACTCGAACCACATGAAGAGGTTCCAGTCATTGGACTTGTCCTGCTCGTACCTGGCCCGTTGCTCTGCATTTAGCAGCCGCTCAAAGTTCGCTTTGAAATAGTTGCGCAGCCGGTTGTTGCTGTCGCTGGGACCATTGGGGAAGCCCAGGCGGGGGAACTGCCCACGATCCATCCACACGCGACATTCCAACCACGTGGCCTGATCATCGGGCAGATCCCAGACGGCGAGCTGGCGCTGGCCCGACTGGTAGCCCGTCGCGGCCGTGTCCAGCGCCTCTTTATTCTCGGGGTCAATGCCCTCCAGCGTGCCGGTGTAGATGCCCAACCGGATGGGCTCGGAAGGATCCCAGAGAGAGGGGAACTTTTGTTTCCTCAAATCCAGGGCGGGATCCTTGGGATCCAGGTCGGCATAGCGGTGCTTCGCCTCGGCGCGGATGCGGATCTGGTACCAGCCACTCTCCGGGACTCCGGCGCGCAGTTCATCCACTGGCGCATAGCCCATCTGGGGAAGCCCACGCATCCGCTCTGTGAGTGACTGGTGAGGGGGACACTGGCGCAGCGTCTTCTGATAGTACGCGTTCTCTGCGTAGGCGAAGCCTCGCGTGGTGCGGTCAAAGGGCGGCACCAGGTGCCATTGCTGCACCTTCGGCTGCGCGCGGAACTGCACGGCCCGGGTCACAATCTGCTCTGCGGATTCCAGATACTGCCGCAGCAGGAAGCTGGAGGTGACGAGCTTCTCCCCGTTGCTGGCGAAGCCATGAACCCGGGTGTCCTCTGGAAACTCACGGCTGGGGTCAAAGCTGCTCACGTCCAGGTGCAGCAGATCTCGAATCGTGAGCCGGTACTCGGTACGGTTCAGGCGGCGCAGGGTGGCGGGCCGGTGGGCGGCACTCCCCACCGCCGTGACCTGGCCCCGGGCGTGAGCCACGAGCTTGTCCTCCAGCGTCTGCACCACGGTGTGCCGCTCCTCACGAGGGGGCTGGTCTTTGTCCGCTGGCGGCATGTTCTGTCGCTCGATCTGCTGCAGGACCTTCAGCCAGTCTTTGGCATTGGCCGGGGTGATGGTGGCGTCCAGATGCTCCATGCTGAAACCGCCCTTCTTCGTGGAGTCATCATGACAGTCAAGACAGCGTTCCGAGACGAAGGTCCCCAAGTCAGGGCCCGCACCGACGAGGGAACTGGAGACTATGGGAAATAACAGTGATGCGAGAGCGGCGGCCGGCGTCATGGGAGGGAGAGTCAGATCACGCCATTCATCGTGCCTGTGCTGTAGCCAAAGCGCTCCGCATCCCGGCCAAAGCGCTGCGCCATCGTGAGGTAGAGGTTGCTCAGCGGCACCTTCCTGCCTTCCTCCTCCGGCATCCTCACATGAGTCTGGTGGCGATATCCTCCTCCGGCCACCAGGATGGGCAGATTGCGATTGGTATGAGCGCTGCCGTCTCCCATGCCGCTGCCAAAGAGCACCTGAGTGCTGTCCAGCAGGCCGAGGTCAGAGAGCTTGGTGATGAATCGGGCGAGCTGGGTCATCTGGTAGCGCTCCACCTTCCGCATCCCCGCCATCAGCGTGGGGTCCTTGCCATGGTGAGAGTAGGCGTGGTATCCCTTGGCCTCGATGCCCACTGCCCCTGTGTCGAAGGCACCGGGAATCTCGATGGTGGCCACTCGTGTGGAATCGGTTTGCAGGGCCAGGGCAATGAGGTCGAACAGAATCGGGAGCTGCTGCGTCACCGTGCCATTTTTGGGCTCTTTCATCTCCACCTTGGGACGTGGACGGGAGACCCAGTCCCGCTCCTGCTGGAGGGTCTTTTCCACTTCACGGATCGAGGTGAAATACTGGTCGAGCTTCTCCTTGTCGCCGTGACTCAGCCGGCTGTTCATCAGCCGGGCCTGTTCCTGAATGGTGTCGAGAATGGAACCCTGCTGCTGATACCGGGCGGTGCGCTGGGCCGCCTTCTCGGCAGGATCATCCACAAAGAGCATCTGAAAAACCTGGCTCACCTTTTGGATGGAGGGCACCATCACTCCAGAGCGTGTCCATGAGAGCTCGACACCGCCGCCATTGTTGCTACCCGCAGAGGTGTTCAGCACGGGGAAGCGGCTGGCCCCTGCCACCTGCTCGGCACAGTACTGGTCCAGCGTGATGTTCCCGTCCGGCATGCCTGCGGCCTCGGAGGATCTCACTCCAGAGAGAAACGCATGGGTCCCGGAGTGGCCTCCGTTCAGTCCGTGGTCCAGATGGGAAAAGACTGTGAACCTCCCCCGCACCTCCTCCAGGGGCTGGAGGCTCTCTGGCAGGGCGGCGTTCAACCCCGTTTCTGCAGGGAAGAAGGCGTCCTGAATCATGCCGAATGGGTTGGCCACGCAGACGAAGCGTTGCACGCTGGTCTGACCTGGGATCCCCTGACCCATGGCCTCCAGAAACGGCAGGGCGAGGCAGGCCCCCGCCCCGCGGAGCAGATGGCGGCGGGAGAGACGTCGGCGGTAAGTCAGGATGTGGCTCATGGCGGAAAGGCAGGGACAGGCGCTCGGAGAGTAACGGACGGAATCCTGAATTGCCTCCCCCGAGTTCTCGGGGTGAACAGGTGAAAATGGTGGATGGCAAACGCAGGTCGCGAAGCTAAGCTGGGCGGGTCCCACCGATGAACGCTGCTCTACGCGAACGAGATTCCTTCCCTCCAACCGTCCGGTGGGGGAAGGGGGGGACGCGCAGGACGGCGACCTTGGTCGTGGCCGGGGCTGCATGGGGGCTGGCTCTGTTCTCCCTCCCGTGCCACGCCGGTATTTTGGAGTGGTTAAGCCCGGAGCTCGCCCACATGGAGCGGGAGCGCGCGGACCTGGAGCAGCAGCTTCCCAGCCTCCCTGCTGCGCCTGCTGTGCATCCGTCCGAGCGGATCGGGTGGCACAGCGTTTATTTAGGCTCGCCCGACACGGAGCAGTGGGTGGATCTCCGGCTGGGCCGGCCACAGGTTGTCGATGCTGTGGTGCTGATTGCTCCTCCACCTGGCGGTGCGACGACGAAAGCGGGCTATGGCTTTCCCAAGCGTTTCCGCGTGGAGGCGATTGTGGCAGAGGATGCGCAAGACGGCACCGATGACGATGGTCCTGTGGTACTGGCGGACTACACGCGGCAAGATTTCCCCAATCCCGGCAATCTGCCAGTATGGATCCCGGTGGGGGGGAGGATGATCAGGGAGCTTCGCATCACGGCGACCCGCCTGTACACTGAGGGCGGGCGCAGTTTTGTAGCGCTGGGGGAGGTGATGGTGATGCAGGGGAAGAGAAACCTCGGGCCGGAACTGGAGGCCGTGGGGCCAGACCGGGTAAAGGCCCGTAGCAGCCAGGGCACGCGGCCCGACTGGGGGAGGATCAATCTGGTGGATGGGCACACGGTGCTGGGGCCACCGCTGGGGCGCCGCGAAAGCCCGGCGTTGGGATTCCGCAGCAAGCCAGCCAGTGAGAGTCTCGGGCTCACGCGACCGTGGGTCATGGTGGACCTGGGTGAAGTGGTGCCCGTGGATGAGGTGAGGCTGTTTCCTGCGCATCCGCCAGCCTTTGCCCACAGCCCCGGGTATGGTTTTCCGGTGCGTTATCACCTGGAACTCCGGCTGGATCAGACGGAGCTGCCGGAGTATCTGGCACCCCCGCAGTCCGGCAGCTACACGGCACCTCCCGGGGATAATGTGGTGACCCTCGTCGGGGAAGGTCGGCGCGCCCGGTTCGTCCGGCTGAATGTGGATGAGCCTCACGTCAGCAACGGCAGTGCCGTCTTTGCCCTTGCGGAACTGCAAGTGTGGTCTGGTGGGCAGAATGTGGCGCTAGGCAGGCCGGTGACTTCCTCTGACTCCACAGAAGTGGAAGGCTGGGAAAAAGGGGCGCTGGTGGATGGCTATGCCAGCGTGGCCGACATTGTGGACTGGCCCGACTGGCTGGAGGGCCTTTCAAAGCGTCGGGAACTGGAGCAGCAACTGGCGGCGCTGGCTGTGCTGCGTGGTAGCATCGTCCAGCGCTGGCAGCGGGCGGGCTTGCTGATTCTGGGTGGATTGGCTGCGGCAGCCGTGCTCGCCATGGTGGGTTGGAATTTGCGCCAGCGTCAGCTGCGGCGGTCGGAAATGGAGGCCCTGCGGGAACGAATTTCCCAGGACCTGCATGACGAGATCGGCAGCAGCCTCGGCAGCATTGCCCTGATCAGCCAGGACGCTCTGGCCATGGCACCGGATGATGATCTCAGGCGGGAGTTGCAGGAAATACGGGATACCGCCCAGCAGACGCTGGACTCCATGCGGGATATTGTGCGGCTGGCCCAGAGCGGGGTCTATGGGCAGGGAGACCTGACTGCGCATCTGCGGGAGATCGCGGACCGCATGCTGCGTGGCATTCCGCATGAGTGGACGTCCGACCCAACAGTGGACCGGGCCTTCAACGCGCTGCCGATGAACCAGCGGCGGGACCTGGTGCTGATGTTCAAGGAGACCTTGCACAACATCATGCGCCACTCCCGCGCGACAAACGTCCAAATCCACTTGAACCGCGAGAACTCCATGGTCGAGGTCTCGGTCCGGGACAACGGGTGCGGGTTTGCCTCCACAGCGCAAAAGGCAGGATCATCGGCCAATGGCAGCGGCATGGGACTGTCCAATCTGCAGCGGCGCGCTGCCAAACACGGCGGGCGTACCATCATTGATTCCACTCCCGGACAGGGCACCCACATTCGCCTCCGGCTCCCACTTTCCTAGACCATCATGGCTGACGCATCTGCCCCTTCTCATTCCCCTGTGCCTGTCTGGCTGGTGGAGGATCACAAAACCTATGGCGAGCGGCTCATGCGGGCTCTCAACCGGCTGGACGGCATCACCTGTGGACAGCGATTCACCGCGGTGGAGGATGCCGTGGCCCGGTTGCAAGCGGTGGGTGGCAGCGATCCTCCGGCAGTGCTGCTGTTGGATGTGGAACTCCCTGGCATGAGCGGCATTGAGGGAATCGCGTCCTTGAAGGCTCATGCGCCGAACCTGGCAATCGTCATTCTCACCGTGTTCGAAGATGACGACAAGATCTTCCGCGCCATCTGCGCCGGTGCCGCAGGCTATCTGCTGAAAACCGCCGGGGTGGAGGACATTGCCGGGGCCATCAGGACGGCAGCCAGCGGAGGATCACCCATCAATCCCGCAATCGCCAGGCGGGTGCTGGAGATGTTCTCCAAAGTGAATGCAGGACGGGCGGGGGATCAAGGAAACACCGTTGGGTCAGAAGGAGCAGTGAACCGCGGAGGTCAGGTCTCGTACGGCCTGACCCCTCGGGAGCTGCAGATCCTGGAGCTGCTGGTGCAGGGGCACACCATCAAGCAGGCAGCGGGAGAGATGGGCATCGGCTACTACACGGCGGACGAGTACATCCGCAGCGTGTACGAGAAGCTACAGGTGCGCAGTCGTGGTGGAGCGATTGCCAAAGCCGTGAAAGAACGGTTGGTTTGAGAAACGGGTAGGCCCGCAGGGGAAATTAGGAATTAGGAATTAGGAATTAGGAATTAGGAGGTTTGAGGTTTGAGGTTTGAGGTTTGAGGTTTGAGGTTTTGAAATGGTTGGGTGCTCACGACAGGATTCGCACCTGCACTGGCGGCGCTCTCAACGCCGTGCCTCTGCTGTTGGGCTACGCGAGCGAAGTGATGGTAAATTGGCAACCCCAGCCGGATTCGCACCGGCATTCTTCGATAGAAAGTCGAAGGTCTTGGCTGATTAGACGATGGGGTCAAGGGGAAAGGGAAGAGGGATAAGCCTGCTTCTAGAATTGGCGGAACGCGGAGGACATGCTCCCCATCGCACAGTAGAGTACGACGAATCCGTTAGCACCGGGCCCCAGCGCGCTTGTCTGGTTCACGTTCCGTTGAGAGAGGTAAGGGTTTAGACTGAGTATGATGGGTTGGCGTAGCACCAAGAGAGGAGGGAAGCCTGAGATGGGTGGTTTCGCGCTCAGGTGGAGGAGGTGAAGAGTAGTTTGAGGGCGTGTTGGCCTTGCCGGATCACGAGACGTTCGAACCTGGGGCAATGAGATGGTCCCGATGGCAGGAGTTGCACCTGCACTGACTCCGGTTTGAGCGGAGCGCCTCTGCTGTTGGGCTACACCGGGGGAAGAGAAAATGGTGCTCGTGGCAGGACTTGCACCCGCATGGGTCTATTACGGTTTCAAGGAGTTAGAAACTCCAGCCGATACACGAGCATGGTGGAGATGAAGTTGGTCCCGGCGGCAGGATTCGCACCCGCACTGGCTCCGTTCTAAGCGGAGTGCCTCTGCTGTTGGGCTACGCCGGGGAAATGGTGCTCGCGGCAGGACTTGCACCCGCATGAGTCTGTTACGGTTTCAATGGGTTCGAAGCCCAAGCCGATACGCGAGCATGAATAGTAAAGTGGACCCACAGTCATCCCATAGCCCTGCAAAAGCAGCGCCAGAGGCTTGAGTTGGTGATGTTTTGAAGTGCCTTTTGCGAAAGTGATTTCTCAAACGGGGCGGTCCTGCTCCGTTATGCGACGCCTGCTGTCCCATAGACGGGGGGCTCCAGCCCAGGCAGATACACGCTTTGCGGGCTGGCTCGCATCTTCCATGGACCGCCTGCTGTCCCATAGAACGCCAGCAATCTGAGCAGATCCACCCGGCTCCAAGTCACCCCTCGGATCATCGTGAAGAGGCGGGTGAAGCTGTGCGGCCAGCCCGATACTTGTGCCAGGAACCGCAGCAGCACATAGAGCAACAGGGCCGCCCAGAGCTGCCAGCGGATCGCGTTTTTGCTATGTCCCAAAAAATCACAGATGCAGAGCGTTTGCTTGATCTGCTTGAAGAACACTTCAATGCCCCAGCGGCTCTGGTAGAGTTCTCCTACCGTGCTGGCGGCCCATTCTGTCTGGTTGGTGATAAAGGCCATGCGCACTTCCTTGCCGTCAAGCTCCACGAGCATCTCCACCCGGCGCAGCGGGCCGGGATGTTGCGAAAGGCTCCTGGCTCCTTTGAGCACAATGAGGTCATCGCGCAGCACCTTGCCTTGCGGCCGTGCCTGGAGCTTGCGCGTCACCCGGTAGCTCATGTTGTCCTTGGCACGGGTGACCCAGAAGATGCCCCGCCCGGTCAACTCCCAGAGGTGGGCAAAGTTGATGTAAGCCTTGTCAAACAAGGCAATTTCCCCGTCTTTGAGGCTGGCACAAAGCGCGCGGGAGCGCGAGTCATCATGATGAGAGGCTTCTTCGATGATGGCAAAGGCTGGCAGGAAGGTTTGCAGGTTGAGACGCAAATGGAGCTTGGCCGCCGCCTTGCGCTGCCGGTGCTTGGCCCAACTCATACAGTTGGCCACCAGGGCGATGGTGCTGGAGTCGATGGCGTAGATGGCCCGTCTAAACCGCCGGGGCAGTCCTTCATAGCGCAGGCCAAACCCGGGGTGCCGATGCTGGAGATGATCCAACATCTTCCAAAAGAGGGTCTCCATCAGGTCGCTGTCCCGATTCTTATTGGCATGGGACAGGGTGTTGCGGGCTGGCGGTGTCGCTCCGCGGATGGCAGCGAGGGCCCCGGCATGATGCCTCAAGCTGTCGCACACATCGTTGAGACTGATGGAGTGTGTCAGTTGCGCGTAGAGCAGGCTGACCACGTGACTCCAGGAACTGAAGGTGCGCGGCTGGCTGCCGTGGTGGTGTTGAGCGCAGAGGTTCGCGACCAAGTGCCCGGGAATGAGCTTGCAAAGCTGCCCCAGAACGCTTCCAATGACTTTGGCTGGTTTGAATTTCATCTCAGGCCTACCCTGTGTGGGGTAGGCCGCCAGTCACCTTTTTGTTTCGCTGTGGGACGGCTGTGAAGTGGACCTGTGAGTTGCTTGCTGCCCCGCAATTCACCAAGCGGCTCCGGATGGATTTGCACCATCAACCACCCGGTCCAAAGCCGGGTGCTCTGTCTGATTGAGCTACGGAGCTCCTCGTGGTGAATCTGAAACATGGTGGCAAGGGGGATTGGTCGGGCGCGTCCGAGTTGCACGGCTCAACTCCACACCGAATGGAGCATGCTGCTGTCACATCCCGCGCCCGGGATCTTTGAGCACTGAAAACTGGTCACGCAGGCAGGACTCGCACCTGCTTCCACTTGTCTCCCGGACAAGTGCCTCGTCTGCTTTGGCCTCTGCGTGAGCTGGGGTTCATGAAACACTGAAGGGAAGTTGGACGCACGCCCCGGACCTTCACCGGGTAATCCGGTTTTGCAGACCGGTGGCGCGAGGACTTTGCCTTGCGTGCGATTGGCGGGAGAAATTGGGGTGATCAACGGGACTTGCACCCGCACGTCAGCCTTCACAGGGCTGGATGCTAACTATTACATCATGATCACCATTTGATAAGGGGGCTAAAAAGTTTGGCGGAAGCCGGAGGGCATGCTCCCCATTCCACTGTTGGAGTGGAACGATCCGTGTTCGAGACGGTCCCGGCGCGCTGGTCCGGTTCAGCTTCCAGCATATAGAGGGGGACGGAGAAAAAAGCGGAAGTCAGTGGACATGCTCCACAGCCCGGGAAATCCAGGCCCGGCCGGTTTCCAGCCGGCGGCGGCTCGCTTGTCCGCTTTGACTTCCAAAATTGTTGAGGTTGAGAAATGGTGCGCCATGCCGGATCTGCCCCGGCACCCGCGGTTTGGAAGACCGACATGCTGCTGTTACACCAATGACGCGTTAAATGAAGTGGTGGCTGCGTCCGGTATCGCGCCGGACTCTCTTCGTCTTCAGCGAAGCGCTAATCTGTCTCAGCTACACAGCCTTTTGAAAAGTGGTCCTTCCGGCAGGGTTCGCACCTGCGACCTGCGGCTTATCGGGCCGCTGCTCTGCTGACTGAGCTACGAAAGGTGGTGGAATAAAATGAGGTGGTATGAAATAAAGCGGAGCACCAGGGACTTGCACCCTGAACGCCTGGAATGCAGGCGCGGCTGGTTTCAAAGCAGCGTCCTCGTCTGGCCGGTCGTGCTCCATGCAATGCTATGTGGCAATCTAAGAAATTAAGAAATGGTCGCGCACCCCGGTGCTGCCCCGGGCGACGCCTCGTTCCAAACGAGTCGGGTTCGCTGGCTCCCTCATGCGCGATGAAGTTGTTGAAAAAAGTACCGCGTCCAGGTAATGCTCCTGGCCGATCCTCGAGGGATTTTGGTTTTACAGACCAATTCGTGTCTTTAACGAACTACCGCGGCGTTGGGAAAATGGTTGCGGGACGTGGGGTCGCACCACGATGGGAAAGCTTATGAGACTTTCCAGGTTCTCAACCTTCCCGCGGTTGAATTTGGACGGCTCCAGAATTGGAAACTGGACCAGAATTGACGGAAAAATGGTAGCGGGGGCAGGAATCGAACCTGCTCAGTCTCCGGTTTATGAGACCGGTGCCTTCCCATTTGGCGACCCCGCCGTTTAACGACGACGAATGGCACGGCGTCCCGGTGCTGCTCCGGGCGGGCTGAGTTTTGGAGGCTCTGCTGCGCGGCTGGCGCACGCCGTGTTCGACATTTTTTGACTAATTGTTTCCTGAAGCGGAAACGCTGTATTTTGACTCTTCAATAAATGATCGCTCACCGCTGCCAGCTCTCCTTGAGCTCGCACCCGCAGGTGATTTCACGGCGGATGTTTCGGTGATTTTGAGGCACACCTCCTAAATTGGGTGCAGCGAGGTTCACCCTGATGGAGGGTGTAGTCGGGCTGCGGCCCAGGCCTGTTGGGATTTGTCTGAAAAGTGGATGCCCGCAGAGGGGAGAGGCGTTGGTGCGGTGCAAAAGTATCCCTAAGTTAGGCCACCCAGTTCCAACTAAGTGGATAAGTGGATGGGATAACTTGACAGTGGGAGGGCGTGCTGCCACTGTTATAGTGGAAGCCAGACCATGGAACCCAGTCTCTGCTAGGGACGGTTTATGTATCGGTGACCAATCCGGCTCCGTCGTCAGTTGCCGCTGACGGCGGGGCCTTTTTCACCTGAGGGGGCGGATGTTTGTTGGGTGGGGCACGCTCCTTTCCAGGAGTGGACCATTAAGGTCCTTGTGTAAGTGGTTGAAAATGAAGAACCCTGCGAGCCTTTTGAAGGCGGGCAGGGTTCTCGGAAAAGGGATCCTCGGATGGAGGTCTTGAGAACTAGCTGCCGGCGTCTGCGCACAGAATGCCCATAAACTCGGATTGCTCGTGATACGGCAATCCTCTCAGGGCTTCCATGGAGCGACTGCGATACCCCCAGGGTATTCCTGGAAGTTTCGAGAGGTCGCTGTGCCGGAGTGAGTTCATTTGCTTTGAATAGATGATGTTTAACTCGATGTTATTCAATCGTCAATGAAAATTCACATAACTTTCTGCGAATTTTTCTCCGTGTGGGAGGGGATTGGTTGGGAATGTGTTAGGGTATAGAACCTGGGTGTGGGAGGTTTATGCCGTCTCCGGACAACGGAGCCCCGGCAGTCAGGTCAGGATGCATGAGACTGTTTCCTGGCCCGACTGCCGGGGTTTCTTCGACTGCTGGTCGCCACGTGGCGCGAAGGTGCTAGGTGCACCCGCGCATGAGGAAGAAAATAAGGAGCACAGGGATGGGTACGCCCAGGAGCCAGAGGAGAATCCAGCCTGCCTTGCCCTCTTGTTGACGTTGCCAAAGGGTTTGGAGTTTTGTTTTCATATCCCTGAATCGGGAGTTCCTGCCAGTGGGATGGATCAAATGTGAGCAGGGCTGTCATCTTTGGGGATGCAGTGGTGGGTACACCTCGGGGGCGAACCATCTCGTGACGGATGGCTCTGCCAAACTTGCGCTATTTGAGCTTTTCTTCCGTCTCTCGATACAAAAGTGCTCTGTCCGCAACACCGGCACAGGGGCTGCGTTCTGTTCTCCTCATGTCTGATGCCGATCTCCTTGCCCAACTTGCCCCTCTGTACGCCGCTGTTGTTGCCGATGTGCTGGACGGACTGGGTTTCCCCAACCAAACGCTGCCCGCGAATCTGCGTCCGCTCACCCAGGTCCACAAGATTTATGGAAGGGTGTTTCCTGCCCAGGCCACGACGGTGACAGAAGTGCCTGCTGAACCGTACAAGCTGGAGATTGCCGCAGTGGACGCCATGACCCGTGGGGATGTGCTGGTGGTGGACGTGGGCAATGATGAGACCTGCGGATTTTGGGGGGAGTTGCTGACCACCGCCTGCCTTTTCAAAGGGGTGCATGGGGTGGTGATGAGTGCCTGCACCCGGGACATGTGGAAAATTCGGGAACTCGGCTTCCCAGTGTTTGGCATTGGATATCATCCTGCCGACAGCAAGGGGCGCGCCGACATCGTGGAGATTGCGGAGCCAATCCGGCTGGGAAACGTGGTGGTGAAGAAAGGTGACTACATTCTGGGTGATGAGGACGGTCTGGTGGTGATCCCGCAGGAAGTGGCGACTGAGGCGATCCGCCTGGCCAATGAAAAGGTTCAAGGTGAGAACATCGCCCGCGAGGACTTGGCCCGCGGGGTGCCCATGGGCGAGGTGTTCCGGAAATACGGCATCCTTTGAGATCCAGGCATGAGACCCCGGATACTTCTTGCAGGCTTGTTTCATGAAACCCACACCTTTGTGGAGGGCGAGACTTGTCTGGCGGATTTTGCCACGCTGCGTGGGAACGATATTCTGGCCTGCAGAGGCGACGCTTCACCTCTGGGTGGCGTGCTGGAGGCTGCGGAGAGGCTGGGCTGGGAGGTCATCCCGGCCATTGACATGCGGGCCTCGCCGGGGGGCATGGTGCCGGATGAAGTGGTGGAGACATGGTGGCGGGAGTTTGCCCTGGTGGCGGATGCGGCACTCCGGACCGGACTGGATGCGGTGTATCTGGTGCTGCACGGGGCGATGGTGTCCCCGGTGCATGAGGATGTGGAAGGGGAGCTCTTGAGCCGGATCAGGGAGCTGCCGGGGGCAACTTCCTTGCCGGTGTTCGGTGTCTTTGACCTGCATGCCAACTACACGCCACGCATGGCGGCCGGGGCCAACTGTCTGGTGGCCTACCGTGAGAATCCCCACACCGACGGGCGTGCAATGGCCGTTCATGCTGCGGAACTGCTGCATCGTTGTTTGAATGCGGGAAAAGCTCCCCGCCAATATTGGCGGCATGCCCGTGTGGTCTGGCCTCCCACCGGCACAGGCACGGCTGCGCCCCCCATGCGAGATCTGGAGAGCATGGCGCGGGCACTGGAGGCCCGGCATAAAGCCTTCTATGCAGTGAATGTGGTGGCTGGCTTCTCCTTTGCTGACACAGCGGAAACTGGTGTGAGCTTTTGCATCTCCTCTGAAGGTGAGTCGGCCGAGGCAGAGGCGGCCCTTGCCGATCTCTGCAACCTCGCGTGGGAGCTGCGCGAGGCTGGAAATGTGCGGGACGTCTCTCTGGACGAGGTGATGGCCCAGGTGATCGATGCTTCGCAGACACCTTTCCGCGGTCCGGTGGTGATTGCCGAGCCGGCCGACAATATCGGAGGTGGGGCACCGGGCGATGGTACCGGGCTGCTCCGGGCGTTTGTGAAACACGACCTGCAGAATGCTGCCATTTGCATCAATGACCCCGAGGCAGTGAGTCGCTTGCAGGGGAGTTCACCTGGCTCCAAGGCAATGTTGCCCATTGGCGGCCGCGGGAGCTCGCTGGATGACGGGCCACTCCACCTCGAGGTGGAGGTGGTGTCTCTAAAAGATGGGCTCTTCCGTCTGGAGGACCGCCGCAGCCACCTCGCCAGCATGTGTGGAGACGCTTTTTACATGGGCCCATGTGCGGTGGTGCGTCACCGCGGGGTGACAATCCTGCTAACCTCCAACAAGACTCCGCCCTTCGATCTGGGGCAGTGGACCTCCCAGGGCATCGCTCCAGAGAAGCTTGAGGTTATAGGAGTCAAAGCAGCGGTGGCCCATCGCCGGGCCTATGAGGGCATCGCCTCGCTTATGCTTTGGGCGGACACCCCTGGCCCCTGCCGCAGTGATGTGACAAAGATGCCCTACCGCAGGCTGCGGCCTGATGTTTACCCTTTTGTGAATAGCTGAATCTGCTTGAAGCCAGACACTCCCGTCAGACAACGAACTCCCCATTAACTCATGACAGTTTCCTATCCCCGCGATCCCAATACTCCCGTCTCACATCTCCCCTTCAGCCCCGTGGTGGTGGCAGGTGAGCTTGTCCTCATTTCCGGGCAAGCCTCCGTGGATGAAACGGGGCAGATTGTGAGCGACACCTTTGAAGGAGAATTCCGGCGCTCAATCGAGAACGTGCGCAAGGTGCTGGCTGCGGCGGGGTGCACCCTGGCTGACGTGATCCAGACCCGCAACTATGTGCGCGATCCCGCCGATGTGCCGCTCTACAATCAGCTCTACCGGGAGTATTTCTCCGAGCCATTCCCGACTCGCACCACCATCACCAACTGCCTGCCTCCGGCCTTGAAGTATGAGATCGAGGCGGTGGCGGTGAAGCCCAAGGGCCAAGGTTGAAGATTGGCAAACTATTGCTGAGCAGCGTGAATGAGTGACTCTGACCTTGTTCGTTTCCGTGGCAGGGTTGGAGTTCCGCGTTTACGCGGCTCAGTTGAATTATTGGGAGAAAACAGACGTTCGCACTGAACCGCCTAAACGCCAATGCCATCAGGGAAAACGCATCGTCTTGCTGTTTTGCCTTGGCGCGCCTCGGAGCCGCGATGGTGCAACCGCCACGACTGTAACTGGTGAGCCCCTTGCAGAAGGGCCGAAGGTCCGGGTTCATACCAGCCTGGGGCAACGCCCCGGGGATAGATGGCCAAACTACCCTTGAGGGCTGTAGGCCCGGTGTCATCAAGTCTGCCTATGACGAGCATCCCTGAATGACGTCGGGCCTGCAGCCCTCAAGATCTAAAACGAGCGCCTACCTTGGGCGTTGCCCAAGGCTGCAATGATGCCGGACCTTCGGCCCTCAATACTTTCACAAAAGGGAGATGCTCGACCTCTCCACTTTTCCCTGATGGCATTGGTCCCGCATGCGGGACGGGACTCCAACCCTGTTTGAGATATTAAAGGGGGAGGTGAGTGGACTCTGTGAGGTCGCCGCCTCCTGATAACATCATGCCTCCGCGATCTTCCGGTCGGCATTGATCCCAAACGACAAAATCCCTGCGAGGGTGAAGGCCAACGCGCAGGCGATGAAAAGCTCCTGCTGGTCACCGTTCTTGTCGAACGTCTTCAGGAGCCATCCCGCAGTTGCGGCCTGGATGGCGGCACCAAAGTTGCCCCACATGTTGGCCCAGCCGAAGATCGGCGCGACATTGCGGCCGCCGACGTCCTGGGCCCAGGCCCACACTGCGGGCAGGGCGGAGTCGGTGGAGAAGACCATGAGGCCCAGGCACACAGCGAGCAGCCAGGGGCTGTCTGCCCAGAGGCAGGCCAGACACATGCCCGCTGAAAGGAAGCGGGTGACCGACAAGGGAAGCAGCCTGCCCAGACGCAGTCCCAACTTGCGTGTCAGCCAGTCCGTGAGCAGGCCGCCTAGCAACAAGCCGAACATGCCGATAAACAGCGTGAGCGTGGAGATATAGCCGTTCATGTCCTCACTCAGGTGGCGCACATCCCGCAGGTAGGTGGACATGGAGTTGATGACGAAGGCCCAGCCGAAATTGGTGAGCATCTGGTAGAAGCACATCATCCACAGGCTGCGATCACGAAGGACTGCCTTGAGCGGAAACCGGTAGCCGGGGCCACCTGCCTTGGTGTCGGCGGGAGCGGCGGGAGCGGCGGTCCGTCCTTCGGCGAGCAGGGCGCGCTCCGCCTCATTGCTGCCCGGGTGTTCCTCCGGCGTCTCGCGGAAAGCCATCCAGAACAGCCATGCGACCAGGAGCCCGGACAATCCATACGCCCACCCCGCCCATCGCCAACTGCCGAAAAGGAGGATCACCTTCACGGTGATGAGCGGGGCCAGCACAAACCCCAACCGTCCGCCGAGCGATACCACGCCGCTGGCGAAGCCCCGCCAGTTGATGTGCGCCCAGCGACTGAGCAGGCTGCCGCTGATGGGGTAGGCACCCGCCTCCGCGATGCCGCAGCCAATGCGAGCGATGAACAGCATCGCGACGCCATTGGCAAAGCCAGATAGCGCAGTGAATGCGCTCCACAGCACAATGAGCACCGTCATGAGTGTGCGCTTGCCAAAGCGTTCTGCAAGCCACCCAGCCGGAACTTGCGCCAGCGCGTAAGCCCAGAAGAACGCGCTCTTCAAATGACTGGCCTGATCGTTGGTAAGATGGATCTCGTCCTTGAACGACTGGGAGTCCAGCATCCACGCGAGGCAAGCTCGATCAATGTACATCAAGAACGCCGAAAGGGTCGTGACGGCGAGAATCCAGTGGCGGACAGGCGTGGGGGAGGGCTTCAATTGGGTGGCAAGTTCTAGCAACTACGCTGCCACTCGCACCGGGTCTTAGCGGATGATCATTAATGTATCACAATGGGATACATTGGGGTGGAGCAGATGGGGGAGCTCCGAATTTCAAAAAGCAAACTTCAAGGGGAGCCTGGATCGAGCTCCCTGAGGTCGTGGAGAGGGCTGGAGGAGGTAAGTTTCTCCAGTCTGATTCTAGCGGCCCTCTGGGGGAGGGCTGTTGCTGGCATGATGGTGCTCAATTTCAACGCGATGCAGAGAAACGGGCGGTCGGCACCTGGGAAACCGGGGCTGCCCGGAGCCGTCTGTCAAGCAAGTTTCCCGTCAGGCTTGGCAAGCGAAAATCGCCCCCCTGCACGTTTTGGGTTGCCGCTGGCGGGTGGGGTCGCTAATTCACCTTTGCACGTTCCTTCCCCCTCATTTGATCCATGAATCTGAAACACGTTGAAACCATCGCCCGCGAGCTGAATGTCAAAGCTTCGCAGGTGAGTGCCACGGCCAAGCTGATCGCCGAAGGCGGCACAGTGCCGTTCATCGCCCGTTATCGTAAAGAAGTGACCGGCTCGCTGGATGAGGTGGCCATCACCGGGATCCGCGACGGCATGCTGCGCTTGGCCCAGCTCGATGAGCGCCGTGAAGCCATTGTGAAGTCCCTGGAGGAGCGCAAGCTCATGACAGACGCCCTCAAGTCGAAGATCGAAAAGGCCGAGACCATGGCCGTGCTGGAGGACTTGTTTGCCCCCTACCGTCCGAAGCGCCGCACCCGGGCCACCATCGCCAAGGAAAAGGGCCTTGAGCCCCTGGCTGATTTCATCGAGCAGAATCAGACTGTCTCCAGCGCTGATCCGGCCAAGGAAGCTGCGAACTACATCAAGACCGAAGATGTGGCGGATGAGTTGAAAGTTGCCAGTGCAGATGAGGCTCTGGCAGGTGCCCGCGACATCATTGCGGAGCGGGTGAGCGATGCAGCCGAGGCCCGCGCGGCGATCCGCAAGCTCATTGCGGAGCAGGCCACGATCAGCTCGAAGGTGATGTTTGGGAAGGAAGAGGACAAGGATGCCGCGAAGTTCCGTGACTACTTTGACTGGAGCGAGCCGCTCAAAGCCATTCCCTCGCACCGCATGCTGGCCATCCGCCGTGGGGAGAAGGAAGGCTTCCTCATGATGCGCATCACCGCGCCGGAAGGTGAGGCCATCCGTCTGTTGGAATCCCAGTTTGTGAAAGGGCACACCGCCTGCGCCAGACAGGTATCCGAGGCTGTGCAGGACGGCTACAAGCGCCTTCTGGCCCCCTCCATGGAGACCGAAGCCCGCCTGGAAGGCAAGAAGAAGGCGGATGCCGAGGCCGTGAAAGTGTTCGCAGATAATCTCCGCGAACTCCTTCTGGCCGCCCCCCTGGGCCAGAAGCGTGTGATGGGCGTGGATCCCGGCTTCCGCACGGGTTGCAAGATCGTGTGTCTGGATGCCCAGGGCAAGCTGCTGCACAACGACGTGATCTACCTCCTGGGTGAGGGCAACTCTCTTGTGCAGGCGCGAACCCTGATTCTCAATCTTGTGGAGCGCTTCAAGATCGAGGCCGTGGCGATTGGCAACGGTACCGCCAGCCGCGAGACGGAAATGTTCTTCAACAAGATCGGACTGCCCAAGTCGATCCTCATCCTCATGGTGAATGAGAGCGGCGCATCCATCTACTCCGCCAGTGAGGTGGCTCGTGAAGAGTTCCCGAACCATGACGTCACCGTGCGTGGTTCCGTTTCCATCGCCCGCCGTCTCATGGATCCCCTTGCCGAGCTGGTGAAGCTTGATCCCAAGTCGATCGGGGTTGGTCAGTACCAGCACGACGTGGATCAGACCCTGCTGAAGGACGGCCTGGATGACGTGGTCATGAGCAGCGTGAACGCCGTGGGCGTGGAAGTGAACACGGCCAGCAAGCAGCTGCTGTCCTACGTCTCCGGCTTGAACCAGAGCCTGGCCGCCAACATCGTGGCGTACCGCAACGAGAACGGTCCCTTCAAGAGCCGTGCCGAATTGCGCAACGTGCCGCGTCTGGGTGACAAAGCATTTGAGCAGGCCGCAGGTTTCCTGCGAATCCGAGCTGCGGAAAACCCGCTGGACTCCAGCGCCGTGCACCCGGAGCGCTATGAAGTCGTGACCCGCATGGCCAAGGATCTCTCCTCGGATGTGAGCGACCTCCTCACGAAGGAAGAGCTGCGCAAGAAGATCGATCTCAAGAAGTATGTCACGGAGGATGTGGGGCTGCCCACCCTTCAGGATATCGTGAACGAACTCGCCAAGCCGGGCCGTGACCCGCGCAAACAGTTTGAGGTGTTCAAGTTCCAGGAAGGCGTGGAAAAGCCCGAAGACCTTAAGGTGGGCATGAAGCTCCCCGGCATCGTCACCAACGTGACCGCCTTTGGCGCCTTTGTGGACATTGGCGTGCACCAGGACGGTCTCGTTCACGTGAGCCAGCTCTCGGATCACTTTGTGAAGGATGCGAGCGAGGTGGTGAAGGTGCAGCAGAAGGTGCAGGTGACCGTGACCGAGGTGGATCTGCAGCGCAAGCGCATCGCTCTCTCCATGAAGTCGAAGCCGGACTTTGAGAAGAAGTCTGGCGGTGGCGGTGCGGGTGGCGGGAATCGTCAAGGCCCCGGTGGCCCCGGTGGTGGCGGCGGAAACCGCAGCTTTGGCGGCGGTGGCGGTAACCGTGGCAGTGGTGGTTTTGGCGGCGGCTCCGGTGGCGGTGGTGTGGACTGGTTCTCCGCAGCCGTGTCCAAGGGCAAGAAGTAAGCGGGTGCCCGGTGCCGAGCTGAAATAGAAATGATCTATGAAAACCCCGGTCCGTATGAGGCGGCCGGGGTTTTCTTTTTGGGAGAGCAACGAGGGCCAGTGGCTCGTTTGAACTCGTCCAGGTGGAGCACAGCGCTTCCGTGTTGGGCGGCCAGGATGCTGTTAGTTTGACAAGTCGTGCCCTCTGCTCCCGCACCGACGGGGGCCGTCGGACTACTGTGCAGCGTCGCTTCGGGTGTAGTCCGGATGTGTCATCCGGCTCGGTCGCCGCAGAAACGCACGATCAGAGCACCGATCCGCTTTCGCCGCAGTGATCAGTATAATTTGGTCCTGCTGACGGATTTATCCACCCCGGTTGACAACCAGTCATTCGGCGGTTTGTCTGCCACGATGAAAGCCCAACAGTCCGCCGCGGTGTTTCAGGTGTCCAACCTGGAGGTGGCACTCCAACACTACGTGGAGGTGCTGGGCTTCAAGGAGGATTTCCGATTTGGCGAGTACGCGGGAGTCATGATCGGTGACGTGAGTTTGCACCTCTGTGAGCATGCCATTCACCAGCGTCCCGTGGGGGGCGGCACGGTGTGCATCTTTGCCGATGAGGTTGATTCCTATTACCGGGAAATTCTGGCAAGAGGGGCGCAGATCAAAGCGGAGCCTCGCGATTATCCCTATGGCATGCGGGACTTCATGGTGGTGGACCTGGACGGGAACCACCTGTCCTTTGGCTGTGAGGTGACAGGCTCATAAAGCTCTCTATGTCTGAATGACCGTCAACCACCTCCCCAAAAACCGAACCAGCCCCGGGCCACAGGCACTGGACCTGTGGGCAGCCGACGCAAGGCCGACTCTTTCCGGGACTGGTTTAATGGTCTAAATCTTGGATGGGGGCAGTGACAATTCTACTTCCCCTGTTCATCAAGTGATTCGTCTGCCAAGCGTTACTGGATGCCCAGGGATTCGAGGAGGTAACTGTCCACGCGTCCGGTCACGGGCAGGTTGTAGTCCTGCTGGTAGTTGATGATGGCGGAGCGGGATCCAGGACCGATCTGGCCGTCGATCTCACCATAGTAATAGCCCGCGTTGGCCAGTTCTACCTGCACGGCATAGAGGGTCTCCAGATCATATCCGTAGCCATCATAGGCCGGGCGTGCCGGGTAGCTGTAACCTGAGTTGTAGGCCGGACCGCTGGTGTCAAAGATAAAGGTGGCCATCAGGTCATTGTAGTAGCGGTGCTGGCGATGAACGCGGTAGTAGTCGTAGTCATAGTCCCAGCCGTTGTTGCGATACCAGTCATGCGAGTGGTGCTCATGACGGCTGTGATAGTGTCCCCGATCGCGTTGGCGGACATTGTGGCTGTGGCGCGGTTCTCGGTGGCTGCTGACGTAGCGATTGCGGTCATGGTCGCGGTCGCTGCGCACCACATGCTTCCTGTCCGAATCTCTGCGGACCGGGGCGCGGCGGATGTCGTGATGGCGGTCAGCGCTGCGGGCGATGGCACGGCTCCTGGCATCTCTTTCGCGCTGGGAGATGGAAGAGGATCGCCTGACAGGCGAACTCTTTGTCACTCGGTGATCACGGTTGCGATCATTGTCATGGCGATGGACGGAAGCTGAGGCCAGACGTTGCTGCGGCACCCGACTGCGGGACGAAGAACGCGATGCGATGTGCTTCTTTACAGGCTTGCGCTGAATGGTTCGCGACGGGCTCGGCCGGTGTCGGCTGCTGGCCACGGCGCGGCTCTTTGAACTGTGGCTGCGAGACGGGGCAGACCTGCGGGCCACTTGGGCATTCCGGGGGGTGCCCCGATTTTCCCGGTGCTGCACGCTGGACCGGCTTTTCTTCTTGCTGCGGTCATCATCCTTCTTCTTCGCTTCCGCCGCAGGAGGGACGCTCAGTCCCAGCGCCAGCATGGCCGCCAGAGCTGGCGTGAGATATCGTGAGGGGGTCGTTTTCATGTGAGTCATCATCTTGGTTCACAGGTTTCGACTCCCTCTCGTCACGAGGTATTCAAGGATGGGGAAAGATAGAGAGACATTTTGGCACCAAAAAAGAGGGCCGTTTGCAGGCGGCATACGTATCGCCGATAAATTGTGGATCGGGAATAATTGACCAGGGTTGAGTGAGTGTGACTCCTTGAACCGGTGGGGGTAGATGTCACCATGAAAAAGCCGCTCCCCGGGTGGAGGGAACGGCTCAGAAACGGCGGACGGAGTCTGGTGGTGATCAGAGGCTGATCTTGGTGCCCAGCACTTCCAGGAACTTGGCCAGGAAGGCCGGATGGGCTGGCCAGGCGGGGGCGGTGACCAGATTGCCTTCCACAAAAGCCCCGTCCACGGCGATGTTTTGGAATTCCCCGCCAGCCAGAGTCACTTCCGGCCCGCAGGCATAGTAGCCAGCGCACTTGCGCCCTTTGAGTCCACCCGCGGCGGAGAGCAACTGGACGCCGTGACAGACTGCGGCGATCGGTTTACCTGACTCGGTAAAGTGACGGACGGTGTTGAGAACGATTTCGTGAAGGCGGAGGTACTCCGGGGCGCGACCGCCGGGGATGAGCAGGGCGTCATAGTCAGCTGGATTGATCTCGGCAAAGGTCGCATTGAGCGTGAAGTTGTGACCGGGCTTTTCAGAGTAGGTTTGGTCGCCTTCAAAGTCGTGGATGGCCGTGCGCACCTTGTCGCCAGCCTTTTTGTCCGGGCAGACGACATCGACCTGATGACCCACCATGACGAGAGCCTGATAGGGCACCATCAGTTCGTAGTCTTCGACGAAATCACCAGCCAGACAGAGAATCTTTTTTGCGCTCATAGATGGCAGGAGATTACGAAACGGCGACCCGGTTGGGCGCGGTTGAAAAGCGTCCTGTTTCAAATGTCACAGAAATCGCGGGGGACAGTGGTCCAGAGAAGTCAAATCCCTGCTGAAGTGGTGAAGGATGATTTGGGGAAGTGGCGTTTGTGAGAATTATGCATCGCCACTTCGCCGCCGTCATTGTCGTCCTACAGGTCTTTTCCATCGTGGCTTCCGCAGACAACGCGGTCGCCGTGAAGGACCAGTTGATCGCATTGGGTGGCAAGCTGGTGGAGAAGGGCGGTGCCATCACGGAGCTTACGATCACGGACTGCAAGAAGCTGGGGCCAGCGGAGTTCAAGCTGATCGGCCAAGTGACGACGTTGAAGAAACTGACTCTCTACGGGGGCTGCCATGGGCTGAACGATGAAACCCTGCCCAGTCTGGCGGGACTGAAAGAGCTTGAGGCCATCGGCACGGATGGCTTGAAAGTCACCGATGACGGACTCAAGCATTTTGCCGCCTTCGGGAACCTCAAACAGGCGTCATTCTTTCACACCTCCTTTGGCATGCCGGGCTTCACTGGTGTGGGCTTTGGACATTTGAAGGCCTGTCCCAAACTGGAGCGGCTGACGGTCGCAGGCATCTCCATGGGTGACGAGGGATTCGCGGCCATTGCGACCATCTCCCAGATCAAGGACTTCTCCACCTGGCACACGTATCAGACGGAGGCAGGAAATGCCCACATTGCCAAGCTCCCCAATCTCCGCTCTCTGAAGCTGGGGCAGCGTCTCCCTGGCAAGGACCGGAAAGCCACCAGCCTGAGCGATGCCTCGCTGCCGACCCTCGTTGGCATAAAGACGCTGGAGGATCTGAAGATCGGTGAAGCACGCTTCACCCTGGAAGGGGTGAAGGTGCTGAAGGGGCTTCCCTCTCTGAAAACCCTGTTGCTCTACGAAACCGATTTTCCTGTAACGGGACTGGAACCCCTGAAACAGGCACTGCCCAATGTCAGGGTGACGCTCGAGCCGCTCACGGAGCCGCAGCGGAAAAAGCTGGATCAGTATGTGCCTCTGCACTGATTGCCTGGCCACCCTTCGCAGAACTTGCTGGATGGGGTGAAGCTCCTCCAGAGGGACTTGCGGTGCCCCGTTATGACTTGGTGGACTGGGGCAATTCAGCCTCAACCAGTTTCAGCAGCCCGGGGAAACGCTGGTCCAGCTCCTTCTTGCGGAGGGAAGTCATGCACTTGGTCCCCTCTGACTGCGTGTGAATGATGCCAGCCTGACGGAGCACGTCGAAGTGGTGGGAGCGGGTGGCTTTTGAAACCTCCAGCGGCACCTCGTGGCAGGCCAGAGAGACGTCGCGGGTGAGAAGTTCCCGCACAATCGCCACCCGGCACGGGTCCGCCAGTGCTTGCATCACAGCAGGCAGAGTGACGTCTTCCATGGGAGGATGGTGGTAGGTCTTCATTTCTCTGGGGCGTTTGATTTACCACTGGGCGTGGGGTTCGACAATGGATGGAAGTATTTTCATGCAAAAGAATGCGTCCATGGTTCGACGAAGCTCGAACTTGCTGGGAATTCATCACCATATGCCTTCCCTTCAAGATCCTCTCCAAGTCGGCGCCTGGACGCTGCCCAACCGCATTATCATGGCCCCGCTCACACGGTGCCGTTCCAGCGAGGGCCGGGTGCCCAACGCGATGATGCAGGAATACTACGCGCAGCGGGCTGACGCGGGACTCATCATCTCAGAAGCCACGTCCGTCACCCCTATGGGGGTGGGCTATCCCGACACTCCGGGCATCTGGTCAGACGCCCAAGTGGAAGGCTGGAAAGGCGTGACCGATGCGGTTCACGCGAAGGGTGGGCGCATTCTTCTACAGCTCTGGCACGTGGGGCGTGTCTCGGACCCAGTGTATTTAAACGGGGAACTGCCCGTGGCTCCCAGTGCTGTCCAGCCGGCTGGGCATGTCAGCCTCATTCGCCCGGAGAAGGCCTTTGTCACCCCGCGCGCGCTGGAGCTTGATGAAATCCCCGGGATCATTGAGGCCTACCGCAAAGGCGCGGAGAATGCCAAGGCGGCGGGCTTTGATGGGGTGGAGATCCATGGTGCCAATGGCTACCTTTTGGACCAGTTCCTTCAAGACAAAACGAACCTGCGCACGGACGAGTACGGTGGGAGCGTGGAGAATCGCGCCCGCCTCATGCTGGAGGTGACGGACGCCGTGATCTCCGTGTGGGGGGCAGATCGCGTAGGCATGCATCTGGCTCCGCGTGGAGACGCTCATGACATGGGGGACAGCCACCCACTGTCCACCTTTGCCTATGTGGCCAAAGAGTTGGGAGCTCGAGGGATCGCTTTCATTTGCGCCCGCGAGTCTCTGGGAGAGAAACGCAGTGGCCCGGCCCTCAAGCGGACCTTCGGCGGCGTGTACATCTCCAATGAGCGCTTTACGAAAGAAACGGCCGAGCAGGTGCTGGCTGCTGGCGAGGCTGATGCAGTGGCCTTTGGCGTGGCTTTCATTGCCAACCCCGATCTTGTGGAACGCTTCCGCCAGGATGCTCCGCTGAACGCACCGGATCCCTCCACTTTCTACGGCAAGGGACCCAAGGGCTACACCGACTATCCCACGCTGAAAGAAGTGGCAGCACTGGCCTGATCCCATCGCGATCCCTTAAAGAGCAACAAAGACAATTGCCACACCATGAGCACACTCTCTCACGCGCCTGACCTCTCCCAGCGCCCGCCGCGCAGTCCCCGAGTCCGCCTTGGCGGATATGTCATCCTGCCCCGAATGCTCGACAAAGGACGCGCCTCCCTCATCGGCAAAAATGGCGAATACCACTATGCCTGCCCGCTGGATCAGCGATTTCTGGCCTTCGCCGGCATCGATGCCGAGAAGCTGAAAGAGCAACTCGCGACCGGTGCGGGCGATGAAGAGGTGTTGAACTGGATCACGCAAAACAGCAGCACGAAGCCCCAGGACTGGGAGATTGCCCACTGGACCACCTATCAGGAGCAGCGCACCCCCTCGGATGTGGAGACGAAAGGTTATTTCGCGAAACTTCAGTCTTCCGTGAGCGAGACGCGGGAAGACATCCTGACGTGGTTCGACCTGCTGGATGCGGACGATTTCGTCAGCTACGGCGGCAAACCTTGACCCGACTGCTCCGGGCTTCATGCCACAGCATGAAGTCCGGAGCTTTGCCTGGTCAATAACCGAGCTGTCTGCTTTTTTGTCTTTGGTTGCCCCCCCCTTCCCAGAATCCCTCCTGAACTCCTCGATCGCACCTCCTATGAAAGCTGCCCGTGGTTACGCCGCCCAAAGTGCCGAAAGCCCGCTGAACTCCTATTCGTTCGAACGTCGGGATCCCCAGCCCCACGATGTGCAGATGGAGGTTCTTTACTGTGGGGTCTGCCATTCAGATCTTCATCAGGCCCGTAATGAGTGGCAGAACACGATCTACCCCTGTGTGCCCGGGCATGAGATCGTAGGGCGGGTGACGGCGGTGGGGGGCAGTGTGACGAAGTTCAAGGAGGGGGATCTGGCCGCTGTGGGCTGCATGGTGGACTCCTGTCGCGAATGTGAAAACTGTAGGGCAGGGGAGGAGCAATACTGTGATCAAGCGCCAGTATTCACCTACAATGGGCCTGACAAACACACCGGCACCCAGACCTTTGGCGGCTACTCGGACAGCATCGTGGTGGATGAAGCCTTTGTTCTGAAGGTTCCCGCCAATCTGGACCTTGCTGCAGTGGCTCCGCTGCTCTGTGCGGGCATCACCACGTACTCCCCTCTACGCCACTGGAACGTGAAGAAAGGGCAGAAGGTCGGCATCGTGGGCCTGGGCGGATTGGGCCACATGGGGTTGAAGTTCGCCCATGCCTTTGGTGCCCACACCGTCCTCTTCACCACCTCTCCGAACAAGGTGGAGGATGCTCTGAAGCTCGGCGCAGATGAGGTCATCATCTCCAAGGATGAGGACGCGATGAACAAGCACGCCCTGAGCTTTGACTTTATCCTGGATGCGGTGTCCGCCCAACATGATCTGAATGCCTACCTGAACCTGCTCAAGCGAGACGGCACTCTGACGTTGGTGGGCGCCCCGGAGCACCCACTGCCGGTGTCTTCCTTCAGCCTGCTGTTCAAGCGTCGTCAACTGGCCGGGTCCCTGATTGGCGGCATTGCAGAAACTCAGGAGATGCTGGATTTCTGCGGCACCCACAACATCACGTCAGAGATCGAACTGATCAAGATTCAGCAGGTGAATGAAGCCTATGACCGGCTGCTGAAGAGCGATGTGAAGTATCGATTCGTCATCGACATGGCTTCGCTCAAGGAGAGCGCTGCGGCATAGGCTGGGCCTGTAGAGGGCGAGGATGGAGACCTGCCTGTCCAGTCTCGGAAATCCTCCTTGCCTACTGCGGAAGTGGTGTAAGAAGAGGACGCACGCAACTCGTGTGAACCGATGATCCGTCCCTCCTCCTCTCGCACTTCTGTCACCCTGCATCGATCCACTTTGTGGATGATGGCGGCAGCGTGTGGGGCATCGGCGGCGAACATTTTCTACAACCAGCCCCTGCTGGGAAAGTTCGCGCTCGCCTATCAGGCCAGCCCTTCCAAGGCCGGGTTGGTGGCGACCGCGGCGCAGGTCGGCTACGGCATCGGGCTGTTCCTCTTTGTGCCATTGGGGGATCTGCTGAACCGCCGCAAGGTGGTCTTGCTCCTCATGAGCTTGTGTACAGCTCTGCTGGCCGCCACGGCTGCCGCGCCAGGGCTGCTGACGTTGATCTGGCTGCACCTGCTCATTGGCATCACCACCATGAACGCGCAGATCCTCATTCCCTTCGGCATGGAGCTTTCTCCGCCGAAAGAACGGGGGCGCACGGTGGGGGTGCTCATGGCCGGTCTGCTGTGCGGAGTGCTGCTGGCGAGGGTCGTCTCAGGCTTTGTCGGGGAGCACATCGGCTGGCGCATGGTGTACGTCCTGGCCGCGGTGATCATGCTCGTGATCCTCGTTTCCTTGTACCGGGGGCTGCCTCATCGCCCTCCGGTGGCGGCGCACATGAGCTACGGGAGGTTCATGAAAGAAATGTTCCAGCTCTGGGGACGGCTTCCGGCCCTGTGGACCGCCTCTGCGGTAGGCGGCTTGTCGTTTGGGTGCTTCACCGCGTTCTGGACCACGCTTTCTTTCCTTCTGATGGATCGTTTCGGGATGGGCGCGTCGGCCGCTGGCACCTTTGGAGTGATCGGCCTGGCCGGAGTACTGGCTGCACCGCTGGCTGGCAGGGTCTCAGACCGTCGCGGCCCCCGCTTCACGGTGACCGTTTCGCTGTTGCTGATTGCCCTTTCATTTGTCGGCATGTCCTTTTGGCTTACCCTGCCCATGCTGGTGTTGGGCGTGATCTTCATGGACCTGGGAGTACAGGCCATTCAAGTGGCCGCTCAGACCCGCGTCATCTCCCTCGTGCCTGATGCCGGGAGCAGGCTGAACACCTTTTACATGGTGATGCGATTTGTCGGGGGAGCGTTGGGTTCCTTCCTGGGGGCGACGGCGTGGGCCCACTGGCAATGGCCCGGCGTCTGCTGCGTGGCGGTGGGGTTGGTGTTGGCGGCGTTAGTTGTGCATACCGTGGACCGGGGAGGTCGGTGACTCGGTAAATCAGTAATTCGGTGAACCGGTAAGCCAGTAGCCCAGTGGGCAGTTGAAGTCTCAGGGCGAAGGGAAAGGCAGGTGACAGATGGACGCAAAAAAACGGCGACCCGGTGAAGGCCGCCGTTCTCTGAAACTGATGAGGAGCAGTTGTCTTCCGCTTACTTCTCCAGCCGCACCATGAGGTCCTTGCTCTCGACCGTGCTGCCCACGGCCACGAGGATTTCCTTCACCACGCCGGTGACCGGGGAGGTGACGGTGGTAAACATCTTCATGGCCTCGAGCGTAAGGAGGGCGTCGCCTTCCTTGACTTTGGCTCCGGGATTGACAGCGATGCTAGCCACCATGCCGGGCATGGGGGCACCCACCTGCAACGAATCTGCCGGATCCGCCTTGAGGTTGGTCTTCACTTCCTTGCCCAGAGATTTGTCCCGGATCTGGACGTGGCGGGGATAGCCGTTGAGTTCGAAGATGGCCGTGCGCTGCCCGGCCTGGTCGGCCTCGGTGATGTTGAGCAGGCGTGCGAACAGGGTTTTGCCCGCCTCGAGGTTGATGGTGATCTCTTCCTTGTCCTTCAGCCCGTAGAAGTATGCCGAGGTGGGCAGGACGCTGATGTCGCTGTACGAGTCGCGGAACTTCACGAAGTCTGCGAAGACCTGTGGGTACATGAGGTGGCTGTACAGATCGTCGTCGGTGACGGCGTCTTCGGCCACCCCGAGGCTGGTGGCGAGCCCGGCACGGGTCTTGGCCAGATCCACCTTCTCGGCGCGTTCGCCGGGGCGGTTGGTGAAGGGCTTGCGCTTGCCGAGGATGATCTTTTGCACATCCGCAGGCCAACCGCCCATGGGCTGGCCGAGGCCACCCTGGAGCATGTCGATGACGCTCTCCGGGAAGCTGGTGCCAGGCGGGAGGCTGTGCAGGTAGCTTCGCGCCTCTCCGGACTTCACGCCACGGGTCACCATGAACATGCACATGTCTCCCACCACTTTGCTGGAAGGGGTGACCTTGACGATGTCGCCAAAGAGCTCGTTCACCTCTGCATACATGCGGGCGATCTCTGGCCAGCGATGCCCGATGCCCATGCTTTCGGCCTGTTCCTTGAGGTTGGTGTATTGACCGCCGGGCATCTCATGGAGATACACCTCAGCGGTGCCGTAAGGCTCGGCGGTGTCGAAGGGCTTGTAGAAGGCTCGAACCGCGGCCCAGTAGTCGCTGAACTCCTGAAGCGCGTCAGAATCCAGTCCGGTGTCGCGTGGCGTGTGCTGAAGGGCGGCGACGATGCTGTTGAGGTTGGGCTGGCTGGTGCAGCCGGAGAGGCTGGAAAGAGCGGCATCGCAAACGTCCACTCCCGCCTCGGCGGCCATGAGAATGCTGCTGGCGTTCAGCCCGCTGGTGTCATGCGTGTGGAAGTGGATGGGGATGCCGATCTCTTCCTTGAGGGCTTTGACGAGCTTCTTGGCGGCCATGGGGCGGCAGAGGCCGGCCATGTCCTTGATGCAGAGCATGTGGGCTCCCATCTTTTCCAGCTCCTTGGCCAGCTTCACATAGTACTGCAGGGAGTACTTGTCGCGCTTGGGATCGAGGATGTTGCCGGTGTAGCAGATAGTGCCTTCGCAGATGGACTGCGTTTCTTCACGGACCGCCTGCATGGCCTCAGTGAGGTTCGGCAGATAGTTGAGGCTGTCGAAGATTCGGAAGATGTCCATCCCGTTCTGCGCCGCGTGCTTGATGAAGCCGCGCACCACGTTGTCGGGATAGTTCGTGTAGCCAACCGCATTGCTGCCGCGGAAGAGCATCTGGAAGCAGATGTTCGGGATGCGCTCACGCAGATCGCGCAAGCGTTCCCAGGGGCACTCCCGCAGGAAGCGCATGGCGGTGTCGAAGGTGGCACCTCCCCACATTTCCATGGAGAAGAGCTGGGGTGCCCGGTGCGCCACGGCATCGGCGATGGCCAGCATGTCATAGCTGCGCACGCGGGTGGCGAGGAGGGACTGGTGCGCATCGCGCATGGTGGTGTCCGTCAGGAGCAGTCGCTTCTGCTTGCCCACCCACTCGGCGAATTTCTCCGGCCCGAGCTTGGTCAGGAGCTGCTTGGTGCCCTCCTGCGGAGCGGTGAGGTGGTCGTAGGCCACTTTGGGCGCGGAGACGAAGGCCTTGGCAGGCTTGTAGCCTTTGGCATTGGGGTTTCCGTTCACTGTGACATCCGCAAGGTAGCTCAGGAGCTTGGTGGCGCGGTCTTTGCGCTTTTCAAACTGGAACAGCTGCGGGTTGGTGTCGATGAAGCGGGTCGTGGCCTTGCCTTCCGAGAAGATGGGGTTGGAGATGACGTTCTCCAGGAAGGGGATGTTCGTCTTCACCCCGCGGATGCGGAACTCGCGCAGGGCGCGGTCCATCCGGCTGAGGCTCTGCTGGTAGGTGCGGCCGAAGGTGGTGACCTTCACCAGCATGGAGTCATAGTACGGCGTGATGACGGCGTTGTTCGTGCCCAGGGCACCGTCCAGACGTACGCCGAAGCCGCCCGCGCTGCGGTAAGTGAGGATCTTGCCAAAGTCTGGCGTGAAGTTGTTTTCCGGATCCTCGGTGGTGATGCGGCACTGAATGGCGTAGCCGCTCTTTTCCACCTGATCCTGTGCGGGCAGGCCAATGGGCTCCTCGTGAAGCTTGTGCCCCTGCGCGATGAGGATCTGACAGCGCACGATGTCGATGCCGGTGACTTCCTCCGTCACGGTGTGCTCCACCTGGATGCGGGGGTTCATTTCGATGAAATACCAGTCGCCGGTATCCACATCCACGAGGTATTCCACCGTGCCGGCGTGAGAGTAGTTCACCTCTCTGGCGATGTTCACCGCGGAGGCACAGAGGCCGTCGATGATGTTCTGGTCAATGCCGTAGCTGGGGGCCTGCTCAATGACCTTCTGGTGGCGACGTTGCACTGAGCAGTCGCGCTCATGCAGGTGCAGCACGTTGCCGTGCTTGTCTGCGAGGATCTGCACTTCGATGTGCTTGGCGCGGCCCACGAACTTCTCCAGGAAGACGGCTCCATTGCCAAAGGCGCGCTTGGCCTCGGTCTGGGCTTCGTCGAGCAGGCGCTCCAGTTCCTCAGGCTTCTGCACGACGCGCATGCCGCGACCACCACCACCGAAGGCTGCCTTGATGATGAGGGGGAAGCCGATCTTTTTGGCGGCGGAGAGGGCTTCCTTGCGGTTGTCGATCGGGTCATGCGTGCCCTGCAGGGTGGGGACCTTGAGCTTGTCCGCCACGTTGCGGGCGGCGGTCTTGTCACCCATCATGTTCAGCACCTTGGGATCGGGGCCGATGAAGATGATGCCTTCGCGGGCACAGGCGGCGGCGAAGTCAGGGTTCTCGGAGAGAAAGCCGTAGCCTGGGTGGATGGCATCCACGCCTTTTTCCTTGGCCAGGGCGACGATGCCTTCGATGTCGAGATAGGCTCCGAGCGGTCCTTTTTCGGTGTTGAGCTGGTAGGCTTCGTCTGCCTTGAAGCGGTGGGGGCAGAAGCGGTCCTCATTGGCGTAGATCGCCACCGTACGGATGCCCAGTTCCGTGGCTGCCCGCATCACGCGGATAGCGATTTCTGACCGGTTGGCCACCATCAGCTTTTTGATCGGCCGGATCGCTGGGGCGGCGGACTCGGCGACGGGTGCGGCAGTCTTGGTCTTGGCAGTCTTGGGCATGGTTGGTTGAGGAAGGAGGATGGGAGTCCAAATGGGAAGCTCGCGATTGTCGGATTGGATACCGGGGTTTGCAAACGGATCATGGGAAACGTCAGTAACCGGCGATATTTTGAGCAGGATTGGCACAAGTTGGCGATTGGCATTTGCGTCTGGGCGCGCTTGAATGGCGGGATGAAGACGCCTGCAGTTGCCCTGGTCACTGGAGCTGGAAAAGGGATCGGCCGGGAGGTGGCCCGGTTGCTGGTGGAAAAGGGGCTGGAAGTATGGGTGGCAGCGCGCAATGCGGGACAAGCTGCGGAGGTGGCAGAGGCTCTGGGACCTCAGGCGCATGCCGTGACGTTGGATGTTACGCATGAAGGTTCGGTGCAGGCCGCCGCAGCGGAAGTGGAGCAACGGTCTGGCCGGCTTGATGTGCTGATTAACAACGCCGCCGTCCTGCTGGACCGGGCAGATGACATCGCTGCCGTGCCGGTGGAAGTCCTACGGCACACGCTGGAAACCAACGTGCTCGGGGTGTGGCGGGTCGTTCAGGCCTTCCTGCCCCTGCTGGAGAAGAGTGCGGCTCCACGAATCGTCAATGTCTCCAGTGGAGCCGGGCAACTCAGCGACCCTGGCAACTGGGCTCCGGCCTACAGTGTCTCCAAGACGGCCCTCAATGGCGTGACCACTCAGCTCGCGGTGGCGCGCCCGCACATGGCGGTGAACGCCGTATCTCCCGGATGGTGCCGTACGGACATGGGCGGACCTGGCGCGACGAAGTCTGCCGAGGAAGGTGCGGACAGCATTGTCTGGTTGGCGGTAGAGGCACCCCAGAACCTGACCGGGAAGTTTATCTCAGACCGGCGGGAGATGGCTTGGTAGTCAGGGGTGAGAGGGCGTTTTTTTAGACAGGATTGACAAGATTTCTGAAGGATTAACAAAAGGGGATTTAGGTTGCATCTTGAGGGGCGGGGAGACTAACGGTTGGTCGCCCTCCGAGCCAGCGCTGGTCACGTCTTTGAAGGTCACAAGGCCCTTCTTACTCCAGGTAGATGTCGTCTCCCAGGAGGAGTTTATCGAGGTAATAGCTCTTCAGGTAACCAAGGGTGGGGTGCGTATCGAGATCGCCCGTGTATTTAAAGTGGACCGGCACCCATGGGTCACCGGTAGAGGGGAGCTGCACCGGGGATTCCAAGGAGCGGCTCGTCTGCGTCAGTTCCACCGGAGTTGAGAGCAGCGGGGAGGTGACAGTGAGGGAGGACTGGCTGCGGTTCTCTCCCATAAACCGCACGCGCAACTTCAGCACAGGTTCACCTTCCAGATTGCGGGGCAGCTTCAGCCACAGGGTGCCCTCTTGTTTGCCCCAAATGAGCAGATGACCATCTTTGGTCCTGGGTTTGGTTGAAGCAAAGTCACCCCAGTGGATCTGGGGCTGTAGCCCCAGGTTTTGAGTCAGCGTGGGGGGCGGCAGACGAAAGAGGCGTTCCTCACCCAGCTGGACTTGGTAGGCGGTGCCAGGGGTCTTGCGGAAGAAGAAGAGACTGTCTCCAGCTTCGCCTTTCACCGGAGGCACGAGCTCAACGAGAGACATCTGGGGGTGCAACGCTTTCAGGGTGGATTCCTGCCATTGGCGGGTGGCAATGATGAACCCTCTTTCAGCGGCGCTCTCAAGCACGGCGGTGCGTGAGAGCGCTTCGCCTTGAGGGCTGGGCACCAACCTGATATAGCTGCCGTTCAGTTCGAGATAGGGCGTTTTATCAGGGGCCTCCGAGTAGGTGAATAGAGGGAAATCGGCAGCTGGCTTGCTGGGGCCTTCCTTGAGCGTGGTGCTGATCTGGCTGAGGACTGCTTTCGAATAAAGCGACATTTCGAGATGGCGATGGCCTCCCGCGTCGCTGAAATGGGCACCTTGATCAAGGCGGAACATCATAATGCCCCGGCCCAGGCCAAACTGATGCCACCCCAGTGCCGCCAGAAGCACGAAGCTCAGGCTGCCCGCGAGCGGTGGCAGCCAACGTTCTGATTTGACCAGAATCCTGCTGCCGCGATCCACGACAACCAGCAGGCCTCCGAGTGCGGAGAACGTGGCCAGCGGCCCCCAGCACCAGTTGGGGATATCCTTGGCCAAATCCCAGAGGTGCTGGGGATGGAAAGGCAGGGGGACGTGGGGCAGATGGGCCACGACCAGCGACGGCAGCAGCGCCGCAAACGGGAATACAAGTATGGCAGCCAGGCCAGGCTGCCAGGGCTGGCGACGCCAGTGCATCAGCATCACGAGCATGCCCGCCAGGGCCACCGCGCCCACATATGGACGTGTCGCCCAGTGGTTCAAAAAGAAAACGTGCGCGAAATCCGACTTCCCGTCCAGGGGCGAGCGGGCGCAGGGCGTGAACTCCACTGGCAGCAGCAGCCAGCAGGCTGCCATGGAGGAAACGAGTGCCGCCAGGCCCACGCCAGCTTGTTTTCCTTGAACCCGCTGATGCCAGTAGCCAAGGATGGAGTCGATGGGTTTGTTCAGGTTCCAGAGGGCTGCCATCCCAACCACGGTGCCCACACCGGCAAGCCATTGAGGCTGGTGCAGCATGGTGGCCAGTGAGAAGGAGAGGGGGAGCCCACACCACCACGCGACGGCGAGCAGATGCCGGCCCGGCCGCATCAGAGGCTGGAGCACAAGCACGAGACAGAGGAACACCGCCAGATAGGGGATGGTGATGGCTCCAAACCCAAAGGCCAAACTGAAGAGGGCCCCGGCCTCCACCCCGGCCTGGCCTGACTCACCCCGGGCAGCCGCCCAAACCCATCGGGCCATTCCGGCAAACAGGAAGAACACGGCGAAGGCAGTCTCCTTGGCACTGATGAAGAGCCCGTAGTCACCCATCATGGTCGTCAGGAAAAGGATGTAGAGGACGAACGGGGCCCATGCGCTGCTGGCACCGGGAAGGAAGGCGCACAGGCGTTTGGAACAAAAGAATGCCAGAAGATTGAGCACCAGTTTGCTCCCGGCTGCGACCGTGGCAGCAGGGATGGTTGGAGCCAATAACACTGAGGGCCAGTAGAGCCAGGCGATGTAACCCGGTGAACCCTGGGCCGTCAGAAAGCTCACGCCGGGCTTCATCACCGCACCCGCCATCCAATACAGGGCGGCGTTGTCCGAAGCGTAAGGGAACTGGAAAATGGCAAAGGCGGCAAATGACAGTGCGAGGGCCATCCCTGCCAGGTTGAGCGGCTGGCAAAGCTGTCTCACCAGACCCGTCAGCAGCGTGATGTAGTTCTTCCAGAATCCTGGGCTGGACAGGCTGCAAAACGCGATCAAGGCCGCATCCGTCCCTTGTTTGACAAGCCATGCGGTCGCAGGCTGGCCTTTGAGATCCAGCGCCAGGGCATGCACCACGAAGAATTGCAACGTGGACCAGAGCAGACCGAGGGCCATGGCGTGCACTGCGGTGTCTCCGGCCGCGGAGGAGAAGGGGATCCATTTTGCGCACCGGATCCGGAGGGCGTATCCAGGCAGCATCAATCCTGCGAGAAACCAAAAGACGGTAAGCGATGACGCAAGAATGAGAGCGGACATGACAGCGCGCCCCCTCTACCCCTGGGAAGGCCAAACGTGTCAACGCCTGGTGTGGAGATTCAGCAGTCTCTTGCAGGCCGGTTTAGCGGCATGACTTTGGAATATTTGGCGGACTCTTTCGTATGGTGGTTGTTCGCAACCTCCCATACACCATGACGCGCCGACACTTCCTCGCCACCACCTCCGCCGCTGCTGCATCCCTCCCTTCTCTTCAGGCTGCCCAGGGGGGCAAACTGAAGGTGGCGGTAATCGGGCACTCCGGTCGCGGTGCGTACGGGCATGGGCTGGACACGATGTGGCTGCAAGTGCCAGAGACGGAAATCGTGGGCGTGGCGGATGCGGATGAAAAAGGGCTGGCTGGCGCGGTGACGAAGCTCAAGCTCAAGAGCGAGCAGGGATTTGCAGAATACGCAAAGATGCTGGCGACGGTGAAGCCCGACATCGTGGCCATTGGTCCGCGTCACGTTGACCAGCATCGCGACATGTTGCTGGCTGCGATCAACTCGGGGGCGAAGGGCATCTACATTGAGAAGCCGTTCGTTCGCACGCTGGCCGAGGCCGATGAGGTGCTGGCTGCGGCGAAGGCGAAGAACGTGAAGATTTCGATCGCTCATCGCAACCGCTTTCACCCTGTGCTGCCTGTGGTGCAGAAGCTCATCGACGACGGCACGGTGGGCCAGGTGCTGGAGATGCGCGGTCGTGGGAAGGAAGACCAGCGTGGGGGCGGACTGGACCTCTGGGTGCTGGGCACTCATGTGATGAATCTGGCCTGTTACTTCGGGGGCAAACCGTTGGAGTGCTCCGCCGTCGTTTTGCAGAACGGCAAGCCGGTCACCAAGGCTGACGTGGCGGAAGGAGCGGAGGGCATTGGTCTGCTCGCCGGGAATGAAGTGCATGCCCGTTACCAGATGGAGCGCGGCATGCCGGTCTATTTTGACTCCATTCAGAATGCGGGGGTGAAGGAGGCAGCTTTCGGGCTGCAGATCATCGGCACCAAGGGCATCGTCGATTTTCGCATTGATGTGGAACCCCTTGCGCACTTCCTGCCGGGGAATCCTTTCCGTCCCGTGAAGGAGCCCCGAGTGTGGCAGCCTATCACTACCGGTGGCATTGGCCAACAGGAGCCGATTGCGAACCTCGGGAAGAATGTCGGTGGACACCTCACTGCGGCGGCAGACCTGATCGCTGCCGTCCGGGAGAACCGAGAGCCGCTTTGCAGTGGCGAAGAGGGGCGCACTACTGTGGAAATCGTGGCCGGAGCGTTCGAGTCCCACCGGCTGGGGGGGGCTAGAGTGGCCCTGCCGCTGAGTGACCGCGGAAATCCTCTGGCGAAGTTGTAGGGACCGCACCGAGTGTTCCAGAATTTATCGACTCAGAGAGACGATCTTGTGCACCTTCTCAAAACTCGCGTTTGACAGGGCCGCCAAAATGAATTTCATCGCCTATGGGCGAAATCTCATTGTCTCTCTCTTTCGACGACGTGCTTCTGCTGCCTGGCAGAAGTGAAGTGCTTCCTGGTGAAGTTTTTCTGGGTACGCAGCTGACCAAGGCGCTGCCTCTGAACATTCCCGTGCTGTCCTCCGCCATGGACACTGTCACGGAAAGCGAACTGGCCATCGCACTGGCCCGTGAAGGTGGCATGGGAGTCATCCACCGCGCCTGCACCATCGACTTTCAGGCTGAGCAGGTGGCCCGGGTGAAGCGGTCGGAGAACACGGTCATTCAGAAGCCCCTGACTGTCCGCCCCGACACCACCCTGGCCGAACTCGCCCGCCTCATGCGGGAGAAGGGCGTCAGCGGCTTCCCGGTGGTCGATGAAAAGAACGTTCTCGTGGGCATGGTGACCAGCCGTGACATGTGGTACCTCGAAGACGAGTCCACCCCGGCACACAAGATGATGACGCCTCGCGAAAAGCTGGCGGTGGGTGAGCCGGATACGAACTGGGAAGAGGCGCTCAAGATCCTCTATATCAATCGCATTGAGAAGCTTCCCCTGGTGGATGCGGCCGGACACCTGGCTGGTCTGATCACCAAGCAGGATATCGAGAAGCGCCAGATGTTCACCAGCGCCGCCAAGGACGGCCAGGGCCGTCTCCGGGCCGGTGCTGCGGTGGGCGTGAGCGAAGACTGCGTGGATCGCGCACTGGCCATGCAGGCGGCAGGGGCGGATGCCATCTTCATTGATGCCGCCACGGGACACACCTCCCGTGTCATGAACGTGATCAGCCGACTGCGTGAAGCGCTGGGCGACGGCACCCCAGTTGTCGCTGGCAACGTGGTCACCAAAGACGGCGCGAAGGATCTCTGCGACGCGGGTGCCTCCGCCATCAAAGTGGGCGTGGGACCAGGGTCTATCTGTACCACGCGCATCATCTCCGGCGTGGGCATGCCGCAGTTCAGCGCGGTGCAGGAGGTGGCCGAAATCTGCCGCCCCCGCGGTGTGACAGTCATTTCTGACGGTGGGATTCGTTTTTCTGGTGACGTGGTCAAAGCCATCGCCGCTGGCGCGGATCTGGTGATGTTGGGCTCACTTCTCGCTGGTACCGCGGAAAGCCCGGGGGCCATGGTCAAGTGGCAGGGCCGCACCTTCAAGGAGTACCGTGGCATGGGCTCCCTCAAGGCCATGCGCAAGGGGGCAGGCGACCGCTACGGTCAGAACTCCTCTGGCAAACTGGTTCCTGAAGGCGTCGAGGCCCGAGTGCCCTACAAGGGGCCGCTTGCCGACGTCGTCTTCCAGCTCATGGGCGGCCTCCGCTCCGGCATGGGCTACGTAGGCGCGGACAACCTTCAGCAACTGCGCGACAAAGCCCGCTTCGTCCGCATCACCGCTGGCGGTCTCAAGGAAAGCCATCCTCACGACATCGTGATCACGGAAGAGCCCGTGAACTACGAAGTGGGTTGATGGGAAAGCAAAGACTGTAGACAGAGATCTAAGTTTGAAGCCTCCCGCATCGGTGCCGCTTGTTGGCTGGTGCGGGAGGCTTTGTGTTTAGAGCTTGCTCGCCAGACATTGAACTGCTGGTTCGCGAGTGGAGTGAAGAACTTGAGTGTTCTCCGATGCGGCAGTTCCCATTTGTTCGTGAAATGCTTTGGTGCCTCCTATGGAACAGAACGCTTCTCCTGACGCTTTTGAGTTTGCCTCGCTCTGGGAGCGACTGGCCGCGCATCTCATTGATGGCGTGATCATGATCGCCATTTTTCTTGCTCTCATGTTCATGTTTACCCAGCTGGGCTCTTACAGTCCGCTTCCGGAAAACGCTGCATTGGTAGGGACGATGGTCTTGGTAGTGGGGTATCGGCTCTTCGGGGATGCTGCAATGGGTGGGCGCGCGATTGGGAAGAGGCGGATGGGAATTAAGGTCGTTGACGCAACCACTCGGAAAGCTTGCACTTTCTGGCAGGGTGCACTTCGGAACGTGCTGTTCTTCATCCCACTGCTGAATGTCCTTGATCTGCTCTTTCTGTTGCTGGGGAGGCAGGAGCGGCTTGGCGACAGACTCGCCCGTACCTATGTGATCCGGAATGAACTTCTAGGGCCCCGACCTCAGAAATCCCTGTATTGAAAGTGCTCCCACCTGGTAAGGTTCGGCGTAGTGACGGGCTTTACCTCTCACAAAGGGGCTGGGCTCTCGGGAGCCATTCGGGCCTTAATACCTTTCAAACAAGCCTGGATACGTATCTCGCCGGACCTCGGTAACTCACTTATCCCCTCCCCAACGCCTGATTCAGAGCCGCAATGGCAGACGTCAGTTCCTGGAGATTACATCCTCCGCCGAAGCCAATCACGCGGTCGCTGAGGACAATGACGCCACGGTGTTGGACCTCGGTGGTCTGCTGGTTTCCAGAATTGGATTGGATGGATTGGAAGATGCCGGTGCGGATGTCCTGAACCTCTGCGGCGGGAACGAGGGTTTCATGCTGGGTAGCTCCGCAGGTTTCCACGACTTGCAGCGCCTCAGGCGTGGCCGTGATCTGGTGATGCGTGCGATTCATACGCCAGCCTGTGATCATGACCCCCAGTCCCATGACGCCGAAGGTGGCAACTCCGCCGCACCAGAAGAGGCAGAATCCGTTCCACAGGAGTCTGAAGAACAGTGGTGGACCATCTGAAGAGTTAATCCACATGCGTGCTCCCATCACGATCATGAAGGTGGCCACCGCCACGAAGACTGTCCCCATGATCAGAATGCCCTTGCCGATCTTTCCAGGAGAGATGTGGACCACGCTGCCATGACCCCGGCGTTCCACTTTGATCCGTGAGCGTGGGGCGGAGCCCAGTATGGAAGTGTTATCGCGCAGAGGGGCCTCGGCAGATGCTGATAAGGGGGCGGCAGTGTGACGGAGGCTCACGGCTTGACGCAGTTCCTCACAAAGCCAGGCCTTCTCCTCCGCTGTCAGCGCGCTGCCAAACTTGATCTTCCTGGGGCCAGCCTTGATTTCAATGCCGTGGACCGGTTTGTAGTTTTCAGTGTAGAAGACCACAAGCTCGATGCTCGATATATCCTGACGAGGTAGTGATCTGCGCTTCAGCCGGCCCAACGTCCGTCGTTCATGGATGAGTTCCACCGCATCCACCTGTAGAATGTGAAAGCTGTGGGATTGGCACAAACCGGCATAGATCAACCCGACGCCGATCAGAACAAAGGTGCCGACGATCAAGATCGCTCCGAGTTCAATGCCGCCCGGTTTATTCGCCGACAGCATGGAGACCACGAAGAAGGAAGAGAACAGGAACCAGATGATGCCGAACAGAAGTATGCCGCTGCATCCGCCCTTCGCTGGAACCGTCCAGGTACGGGTGGTGCCGTTGACTTCGACAGTGATCCTGGAACTGGGCGGCAGGACGGATTGGAGCCGTCCTTCTCCCAGCAAGTCCTCGGGAGTCTTGTCGCGATCTGCGGCGATTTCCATGAGCGATGTCGTGTGGCCACAGTGGGGGCAGGTCACCAGCATGTCCCACAGGGCGTCGTTCAGCCGTTGTGGGAGGGGTACGTGTCCCTGGCATTGGGGACAAGGGAGAGAGCGTTTTCCTTTCCGGATTTTACGTTCGAGGAACCAGCGCAACAGAGCGCGCTGCCAACGGGGCAGAGTTTGGACTGACATAGGAGTCAGATGAATGACTTGTTACTGAAATGATGATCCTCATGGGAGGGATCCAGCAGGTTTGCTGGGAGACCATGGGGGATGGATTGGATCTGCTGGCAGAACCGCTGTGGCCCGGGGATGGCTCGCAGGGATCGGTCAGGGGAAGGTCACTCATGTCCCAGCGCTTGCTTGAGCGCGGTCGTGGTGGCGGTGAGTTCAGGCAGACTGCACTCACCGCCAAAGCTGATCACGCGATCTTGCAGGACGATGAGGGCGCAGTGGTTCACCTTGGTGGCTCTATGGGGGCCTGAACCGGAAGCCATGGTGAAATAGATGCTGGTGCGGATGTCCCTCACCCCTGAGGCGGGGACGAGTGTTTCATGTTGCCAGTTCCCATGGCTCTCCAGCACCTGTAGAGCCTGGGGAGTGGCGGTGATCTTGAAGTGGGTGCGCAGCATGCGATAACCCGTGAGAAGGGTGCCCAGCCCCAAACCCACGAAGAGGATGACGCTGAGGCACCATAGGATGAAGAGGCCATTCCAAATCAGAACCAACGGCAGGGGCCAGGTTCCCGAGAATGGCAACCACAGGCTCCGTGCCATGATCAGCAAGAAGGTCGCGAAGGCGAAGATCACGCAGCCGAAGATCATGATCCCCTTGCCCAAGTTCCCCGGGGCCACGTGAACGACGCATCCCTGTCCGGGAGCCTCGATAACTATGCGGGGTGCTGGTGCTGACCCGGCGCTGTCTGTGGTTGTCACCTCTGACGAGATGGGGTCCCGTCGCTGCCCAAGGAGGGTGCGACGAAGATCGCCGCAGAGCCCTGATTTTTCGTTGGGAGGGAGCGCGCTTCCGAACCGAATCCTCCCTGATTGACCCTTGATTTCGATCACATAGACGGGACGACGGTTCTGGGAGTACAGGCGCTCCAACTCCACGCTGACGATGTCCTCACGGGGAAGAAACTGGCGTTTGGTGGAGCCAAACACGTTTCTCTCGTGGACCAGTCCCGAAGCATCCAGCGACAAGACATGGCTTGAGAAACTCTGGAGCATGCCGGCGATGAGCAGTCCGACGCCGAGCAGGACAAACCCCACCGCGATCAGGGGAGGTGCGTACCCCTGACTGGCGGCTTTTTCAGAAGAGAGAACGGCAAACGCGACGAAGGCGCAGAACGCCGTCCAAAGGGTGCCGAACCTGAGCAGCGGGTTCCAACTCTTGGGCGCGGGCAGCGTCCAGGTGTGAGTTGCCCCGTTGTGCTCGTGATGGATGTGCGAGGTGGCTGGAGGGCTCTCTTCTATGTGCTCCCCGGCAAATTCTTCTTTGACGCTCTTGTGGCGGTAGGAGGCGGTTTCCAGGACGGAGCACGCATGACCGCATGCTGGACAGGTAACGACTGCCTCCCACAGGATATCATCGCTCAACCGATGGGGGGTGGGAATATCTCCCTGGCACTGGGGACAGGGCAGAGAACGCACTCCTTTTCGGAGTTGTCGCTCTAAAAACCAGCGCAACACGGTGCGCTGCCAACGGGGCACTAGGTGTACTGACATGCATTGCCGGACCCTCCGGCGCGGCTAGCAACGCGCATGGACGGAAAAAATCAACTCCTTCCTCGCGAAACCTTTGTCACTTGGTGATGGATTCCCTGGGCGGTCGGTGGGACGGTGGGACCCCACCATGCGAAGAAAAGCCCGTTCGGATGCCGAGATTGCCACGCTTTACCAGCGGTTGGCGGCTCATTTTATTGATAGCTGCATCATGGTGGCGCTGATGCTCGTGTTTGTGATTCTTGCGGCAATGATGGAGAATGTGAGCAGCCATCTCGCAGGAGCCATGCGAGTTCTGGGAGGCCTGGCGGCGCTCGCCTACCGGCTGCTGGTGGATGGATTCAGGCAAGGCCAGGGGGTGGGAAAGAGACGCATGGGCATTCGGGTGGTGGCCAGCTCAACGGGGCATCCCTGCGGGTTGGGACAGTCTGTGGTGAGGGCGTTGCCGATTTTCATCCCCTTCATCGGTCCGGCGGATGTGTTCCTACTTTTGGTAAACAAGCGTCGACGTCTGGGGGATTTCCTCGCCCGAACAGAGGTGCTACAGGGCAACCCTCCGCCACCACCCGCGCGGAAAAAGAGACAGCGGGCAAAGAAGAAGGGCTGAGGGTTTCAAGGGTGGTTTCGGAGTGTAGGCAACAAAATTGCTGCAACATGCCGCCAATCTGTAGAGAATCGGCGATGAAAAAGGTCAGCGGGGGAGGGCCTATCGTGTGTTAGGCCGTTGCCCGTGATCAGATAGCAATGCCCTGCCACCTGCGATTTTCCCCATGACTGAGATCATCAAACCGACTGAACTGGAAACCGCGTCTGTTGCCCAACGGGTGGTGGCGCATCTCATTGATTTGGCGGTGATGTTTGGGGCAATGATGTTGCCGGTGATGCTAAACCCAGGTGGGAATGTGGAGGTGCTGATGCTCTTTTGCAGCATGTTCGCCGTTTTGGGCTACCGGTTGTTCGGCGACGCGGTCTTTGGCGGAGCGGCATTGGGCAAGCGCCTGCTGGGACTGCGGGTGGTGGATGCGGAGACTCGCCATCCCTGTTCCTACATGCAGTGTGCCATCCGTACCGGCATCACGCTCATACCCCTGGCTCCGGTGGTGGAGTTCATCCTCCTGGCCATTGATGGTCAACAGCGCTGGGGTGACCAGCTTGCCCGCACCTATGTGCTGCGCCGTCACGCGAAGGCGGAGCCCTATCACGCTCCTTCGCATCCCATTGATTTCGCTGGATTGAAAGAAACGGTCAGTCACCTGCATCCTCACGGGCATGCGGAGGATGAGGTGAAGCGGTAGGTCAGTGCGTCAGTGCGTCAGTTTTTGGGTTCGAGGTAAGTTTATGGTGTGTTTGATGCTGGTCTCCCAGGAAATCACTTCTGCTGTGCCCTCGTGGCGGGCTCACGCCCCAGATATCCGCCCACTGGTGTTTGATCGCCAACCATCCATCGCCCTGTAGTTGTCGACGGGAGGAGAACGGACCAGCCGCGCGCGTTTTTTGGGGTGGCCGCCAGGGAGCCACCTTGAGGCGGCCGCCCCAGATCGAAGTTGATCCCCAGCGGGGATCTCTAACACAGCCCAACGTTGGACGAGCCCTAAGCGAGTCAACGTTGGGTGCCTCCCAGAATGATGATCAGGTGGGTAGGCCGACAGCATCTGCTTTCTCCCCACCGCCATCAACACCCCCACGTCAATGGGACCCGATGTCATGCGCTGACTGACGTTCCCGGCAAGATGCCGGAAACAGCAAGCAGGATGCGTGCGCTCCCCTGAGGATCCCTGGCAGGCACTAGCCTCTGCGTCGGCAACCTTCGCGTTCGCGTCATGTCACCAAGATTCGAAAGACGCTGGGGCTCCATGAAGAGGATTAGAGGCAAGTTTGACGAAGTCCAGCTCTCGTCAAGGCCGGGCTAGAGCTCTGGACAGCTCTTACAGACAAGTCTTGAATGCGAGCGAGTGCTTTAGGAGGGCGAACTGCGTGAATCTGAACCGACCGTTAGACGGTTGATTTCCTGCCGCAGAGCTTCGTTCTCACTTTCAAGTATTCGAATCTGTTCGTGAATGGGGAGAGGCGGCGGGCCGGAACCTGGTTGCACAACCCTCTCGTGGCGGATCAGGACATGATGATGGGGGCCAGTCTGCGCAAGTGCTTCATGAATCCGGCCAGTCTGATCTTGATATCTGATCCTGTAGGTGCGATACAGACTCCTTCCATTAAGGAATGCTTCGGAACTGCATGACAGGAGGGTGTACCCCAAGGCTGTCACATGTCGAGCGATCAATCGGCGGCTTCTTCGACTCAATTCGCTGTAGCAGAGAATTGCCACGGCTGCCATGAACAACGAGCATGCAGGAAACCACACATAGAGAACGTCAACTGTCATGCCGTTGTGGAGTGGAGTCGAGATTCCTCGTTGCTCTGCAACTCTGCCAGACGGTGTTTCAAGAGGCGATTCTCCTCCTGAAGTTTGAGGAGATGTCGCAAATCCGATTCTGAGAGCAGGTCAATGGTGTTGGTAGGCGTGTAGATGGGGGTCCAGTGTTCTTGAGGTGCCTGAACCGGGGTTGCTGCATCTTTAGAGTTGAGGGGCTTCTGTTCACCGATGAACACACCAGCGATAGGCGTCACGGCCGCGACAGCTTCATATTCCTGCCCTTCTGCATCGCAGTAACGGATGGCATAGAGGGCGCCGTCCAAGGCCACGTGAGCACGCTGTGAGCGCTTTCCTGCTGTCAGTGTCAGGCCTCTGAGAGCCAGATACTCGCCGATGCGTCGAAGGTTCTTCGGTTTGCCAACGCCGTATTTCCAGTAGAGAAAGAGGGGCAAGATCGCGATGGTTGCCAAAAGGAGCCAGCCAATCGTGCAGATGAAATTCCTGGCGAGCTCCGGAGACATGGTTTGGTCGAACACCTTAAGGAATGCGAGTGACGGGGTCAAGATGTACCGGCCAGGCTGTCCTTTGCAAGTCGTCAACTAAGAGAGAGGACTTGCTGAGTTCAGGGGAACTTGAGATATGCAAGCTGGGAGCCGACGGTATCTTCTTGGCAATACTGGATGCTCATCAGGAGAGCTTTTTCGAAATGCATAAAAGCCCACGGCTTTTGAGAAAAAAATCAGCAAGAATGAACCCAAGGGAGGCGTAAAAACCCGCAGGATGTTTTGCCGATACATGCTAAAAGTGTGGAGGTCTCATTCGCCTTATCCAGTATAATCATCTCCCCCCAATCAAAATCATGCGCTGCTTGCTTTCTGTTGCCCTATTGAGTCTAGCCTTTGCCTCTGTTTGCGCGGGGCAATCGATTGGCCATTTCGACCAAAAAACGGCTAAGGGGGCTTTCTATGTGTCGGTCGATGATCGGGCGACTCTTTACATCAATGGGATGCTCATTCACCGATGGTCGGTGGGGGAAGAACGTTCTCCTGAAATTGAAATTCGCACAGGAGATCGAATCACCGTGAAGCTGGAAGATGACGGTGGAGAAAAGAGGTTCATGATGATCTTCGCTTCCACAGATGGTCAGACGGTAGTGAGCTTTCGGAACCGGGATTTCAAAATCATCCCGGAACTTGATGCTACGGATTTCACTCCTGAAGAGTTTGAGAAGTGGAAGAAGTTTGCCGTCCAGTTCAAACACAAAGACCGCTTGCCCATAAAGAGTTATTCGGATTGGGTGTGGGGGGATTTGAAGAACTCGATTCTGGGTTGCGTGCTCATGCCCAAGATGTTCACGCAGAAGCCCAGGTAACTTTTGGCAGCCTCGTTTTCTTGTCCTCGGGCGGAAATGTCTGGCGCTTTGGATTGAGTCACTGCCGACGGTCGCCTGTGACATGAGGCATGGGTGGCCACTGAGTGCCTATTTTAATATTGCGTCGATAAACCATCTCGACAAAATAAAACCGCTCCGCCGGAGCAAAGCTCAACAGCAGAGCGGTTTAGAGTCCCACCTGTGTCGTCTCAGAAGCTGGCTGCCGTTCCCAAGGAAAGCGACAGGGTGGAGACCCGCATAAAGTGCGTTTGCCGTCCAGTGAAGGCGTGGCAGCGGCACCCAAAGCGCAGTCTCCGGTGCTATCAATTATCGGTTCGGGCCATGTGCGTCTGCAAAAACGAACACCGCAGGAGAGGGGATTCCGTTTCCGGAAAAGTTGATGTCAAAGATCGAAAGAAAAAGCTCCAAGAAGGGCTGTTACCGGATGGTAGCGGGGAGCGTGCCAACCAGCGTTTTCAGCACACGGGCGTGCGCTTCATCCACTTCTTTCGCCGCCAACGTGCGGTCGGACGCACGATACGTCAAGCACCACGCCACGGACTTTTTGTCACTGGCGAGCTTTTGTCCCGTGGTGTCTGTGAACACGTCGAAGAGCGAGGCTCCAGCGAACAAGGGCTCCTTGAGCGTGCTGAAAAATGCGGCCACTTTGGCGGTCGCCAGATCGGCAGGCACCTCGAGCGCGACGTCGCGTGTTATGCTGGGGAAGCGGGGCAGATCACTGAACTTGGCCACGCCTTGGGCACCTTGTTGGAGGGCGCTGATGGCGAGCTCTGCGACGAAGACGGGGCTGCGGGCATCCAGCTCGCGAGCGCGGGAGGGATGGAGCTGGGCCACCCAGCCGAGCGTCTTGCTGCCGCGTTTCACCTCGGCGCTCAGGAGCCAGCCGGGGAGGGGCTTGGGCACCAACTCCAGGCCCAGGCCAGCCAGACCGGGCAGCGCTTCCAGAAGGCCGCGGAGGTCTGTGAATTCCAGCGCGGGGCTTTCTTTGGTGTGCCAACTGGGCGGCAGAGAAGGGCCGCTCAGGAGCAGGGCGAGGCGTTCTTCCTCACGAGTGCTGCCATTGGGATTTTTCAAGAAGACGCGACCGATCTCGAAGAAGCGCAGGCGCTGAAGGCTCTGCCGGATGTTGAGGGCGGCGGTGGCGATCAGTCCGGGGACAAGGCTGGGGCGCAGGGTGGTGTGATCTTCGCTGAGGGGATTCTTCACTCCCACGGCTTTGTCCGGCGTCAGGGCAGGCCCGAGGACGTCGGTGAGCTGGGAGCCGGAGATGAGGCGCAGGGTCTGGGCCTCAAAGACGTCCCGGTTCACCAAGGCCTGGCGCAGGGTCATGGTGAAGTCATAGGTACGGTCGGGGGCGAGGCTCGGGGAGAAGGCGGCGGCGGTGCGGCTGGGCACACGGTCCAGACCGATCACGCGAGCGACTTCCTCGACCAAGTCCACGGAGCGCTGGAGATCCCCACGGTAGGAGGGGATGTGCCAGAGGGAGGTGGTATCCGTCTCACTCTTCTTCGCCAGGCCCAGACCGGTGAGCACGCCGTGCATCTCTTCACGGCTCAGGTCGGGGATGCCGATGAGATTGCGGGCGCGGGTTTCGTCAAAGGTGACGTCCTGGGTGAGCTGGGGGGCGGTGCCCGCCACGAGGACCTCGGCCTCAGCCGTGCCGCCGGCAATGTCGAGGATGAGTTTCACTGCCAGGTCTGATCCAGCCAGGGGACCCTGCGGGTCCACGCCACGCTCAAAGCGGTAGCTGGAGTCAGAACTGATGCCCAGACGCCGGGCGGTGCGTCGAATGAAGCTGGGGGTGAAGTAGGCTGACTCCAGCAGGAGATCGGTGGTTGTCTCCGTGACGCTGGAGGCTTCGCCACCCATGACTCCGGCGATGGCCACCGGGGCACTCGTATCTGCGATGACGAGGTCGTCGGTGGTGAGCTCATAGGTGGCCGCATCGAGAGCCACGATCTTCTCACCCTCCATCGCCTGGCGGACGATGATCCCGCCGTTCAGCTTGTCGAGATCGAACGCGTGCAGCGGCTGGCCCACCTCGAGCAGGACGAAGTTCGTGATGTCCACCACGTTGTTGATGGGGCGCAGACCTACGCTCTGAAGACGGCGCTGGAGCCACTCGGGGCTCGGGCCCACCTTCACGCCCTTGATGATGCGGGCGCTGTAGAGAGGGCAGCGCTCGGTCGTGTCCAGACGCACCTGATCGGGTGTCGCCTCCTTCACTGTTGCCTGCGGGACGGGGGGCTTGGGTTCGAGACCTTTCTTGGTCAAGGCGGCCAGTTCGCGGGCCAGACCAGTGTGGCTCAGCAGATCAGGGCGGTTGGGGGTGATTTCCAGATCGAACACCACATCTGGCGGCACCACTTCCGTGAAGGGCGTGCCCACCTTCAAAGCAGGATCCAGGATCATGAGGCCGGCGTGGTCATCGCCGATGCCAAGCTCGCGACCGCTGCACATCATGCCATTGGAGACCACATCGCGGAGCTTGCCCGCCTTGATCTCCAGTCCGCCGGGGAGAATGGCTCCCGGCAGTGCCAGCGGGACCTTGTCGCCCACCTTGTAGTTCTTCGCCCCGCAGACAATCTGGCGCGGCGTGCCGCTGCCGTCATCCACCTGGCAGACACTCAGGCGGTCCGCATTGGGATGCTGGAGGGACTCAAGGACCTGCGCGACCACGATCTTGTCGGAGTCAACACCCCGAACCTCAATGTCCTCCACCTCAATGCCCGCAAACGTGAGGAGGTCACGCATGCTGTCCACGGTGTTGCCGGAGAGGTCGAGGTGCGTTTTAAGCCAGGAGAGGGAGACTTTCATAGAAGAAAAAGGGTTTGGACAGAATTAACAGAATTTACAAAATTAGATTTCTTGAGATCAGGCTCTGGGGTTGATGCGGGCCTTCTTCTTAAACTCGAGCGAACGGGAGCCGAAGTTCAGCAGCAATCCATCGTCAATGCCGGTGGCTGAGAGGTAGTTCACGACTTGGACTTCGTGGGCAGCACTCAACTTCTCGATGGCTTTTAGCTCGATGATGAGTTTGCCCTCGACAAAGACGTCCGCGAAGTAGCTGCCGACTTCGATGCCGCGGTAGCGGACCTTGATGGGCTCTTCGGTCACGTACTTGATCCCGGCTTCTTTGAGCTCCACGCAAAGGGCATTGCGATAGATAATCTCCAAGAACCCAGGGCCGAGCGTGCGGTGTACCCGCATGGCGCATCCAATCACCTCTCCGGCAAGATCGTAGTCCCGACTCATACCTAATTCCGTTAATTCTGTTAATTCTGTCTGAATGAATTCGAATTAGAATTGGGACAAGAACCGGACGTCGTTCTCAATGAGATGGCGGATGTCGGTGATGCCGTGCAGGATCATCGCGAGGCGGTCGAGGCCCATGCCGAAGGCGAAGCCGGTGACTTCCTCGGGATTGAAGAGGTTGTCACCGCGCATCTGGGACACCGCCTGGAAGACGGCGGGGTCCACCATGCCGCAGCCTGCGATCTCGATCCAACGGGCCTCCTGGCCTTTCACCTCGAGCTTGATGTCGATCTCAAAGCTGGGCTCGGTGAAAGGGAAGAAGTGAGGGCGGAAACGGACCTGGGTCTGGGGGCCAAAGATCTCCTGGAAGAAGACTTCCAGGGTGCCTTTGAGGTCGGCGAGGCTGACATTCTTGTCCACGTACAGGCCTTCGAGCTGATTGAAGACGCTGAGGTGGGTGGCATCGATCTCATCGCGGCGGTAGGCGGCACCGGGAGCGATGATGCGCACGGGGAGGGCCTTCACGGACTCCATGGTGCGGATCTGCACGGAGGAGGTGTGCGTGCGCAGCAGACGGCCGTCCGGAAGATAGAAGGTGTCCTTCTCATTGCGGGCCGGGTGGTCGGCCGGCGTGTTCAGAGCGTCGAAGCAGTGCCACTCCGTTTCAATCTCCGGGCCGTCTGCGACGGCGAAGCCCATGCGGCGGAGGGTCTGGATGGCGCGGTCACGAATGCGGGACAGCGGGTGGAGCGTGGCGCTGGGTGAGGGGCGGCCAGGAAGCGTGATATCGATCCCCTGAACGGAAGCCGCGTCTTTTTCGGCCTGAAGGGAGAGGAGTTTTTGCTCGATGCCAGCCGTCAGGGCGGTGCGGACTTCGTTGAGTTTGGCACCGACGGCGGCTTTCTGGTCGGGAGGGACGTCCCGCATCTGGGAGGCGACTGCGGTGAGGCGGCCTTTTTTGCCCAGGAAGTTCACTCGCAGGGCTTCGAGAGCGGTTTCATCGCCCACGGAGGCCAGCAGGGTGAGACCTTCGAGCTGGATGGTGTCGAGTTCTGAGAGCATGGGAAAGGGGAGGAGTGCGGGAAAATCAGGTCAGGTCAGACCGGTTAAAAAAACAAAAAAGCCGGAGCAAAGCTGCCCCGGCTTTCGTAGAATTTTTTGGAGGGGTAAAGTGTGCTTTTCGTCGCGAAACCGACACACCTTACGGGGTTGGCTCCGGATGCTTAGGCAGCGGCCTTCTTCTCCAGGGCTGTTTTGGCTTGCTGGATGATGGCGTTGAAAGCAGCGGCGTCCTTGATGGCGATATCGGAGAGGACCTTGCGGTCAAGCTCGATGCCCGCGGCCTTCAAGCCCTCGGTAAATCGGCTGTAGCTCAGGCCCTGGGCGCGAGTGGCGGCGTTGATACGCTGGATCCACAGCTTGCGGAACTCACGCTTGCGGACCTTGCGGTCACGGTAGGCGTAGGTCATCGCCTTGCGGACAGCGTCCTTGGCGTAACGGAACAATTTCGAACGGAAACCGCGGAAACCCTTGGCTTTCTGAAGGGTACGCTTGCGGCGGGCGCGACTGGCGGGTGCGTTGGTGGCTCTTGGCATTTTCTTCTTTCCTGGATCAAGCTGTTGGTTTGGAACTCGACGGTGGCCTCACTTGATCGAAGGTCCCGCTAAAAGAAGCGAAACCAGGCCGGGTCGTCGTGGCTGCATAAGCAGCCTTCATGGTCACTTGGAAGCGAGCATCAGGACCAAGGCATGTTGGCCTTGACTGCTGCGGCGTCCGTGTGGTCCACGAGGACGGTCTTACCGAGGGAGCGTTTCCGTTTGCGGCTCTTGTTCTGGAGCAAGTGACGCTTGCCCTGCCGGCGACGGAGCACTTTGCCCGTTCCGGTGATTTTGAACCGCTTGGAAACTGCTTTCCGCGTTTTGGCGATGCCTGCGTTTTTGGACATAGGGGTCGCGAGGATACGGGAAAAGCAGGGCGACGCAAGGGAATTCTGCCTTGCTCGCCAAGAACCTTGTCACCAGTTTGGCGGGATTGGAGACTGTTTCCATAAAAATCGCGCACTTCAATAACCCCTGCGTGCCATTTACCATAATATGGGTGAGACTGAAAAAATGGCTTTGCTGAAAAGCTCGCAACATGCTAAAAGCTAAGGACTGTTAACTATTATGGCCGACATGTCCGCCCTCGCCGTCGAAACTCCCCGCTCGCGCGTCTGCGCAGCTCCCGACACGGGCGCAGATCCGCTGAAGACGGCCCATCTGGCCAACTCCTTTTTGCGTACCGCGCTCGATCAAGCGAGCGAGGGCATCATGATTGTGGAGGCCAACCTCTCCCACCGTCTGGGTCCCCGTATTCTGCTCCACAACACCCGTATGGCTGCCATGGTAGGAGCCGAACCCGAGAGCGGGCTGCGGGAGCGCTTCGTCACGCAACTGGTGGCCTCCCAGGCCGAGGCAGACGATCTCATGCAAACCCTGCGTGGAGCGGTGAAACAGGGTGGGGCTTCCCAGTGGGAAGGCAGCCTGAAGACGCTCTATGGTGGTGGTGCGCAGCGCTGTGTGTGGCGTATCCGCGCGGTGCAGGACGAGCACGGCAGCGTCTATAATTACACCCTCACGGTGGCACCCGCTCTCGCGGCTCCGGCGGCGAGTCCTGCTGGTGGACCAGGAGTAGTGGAGGTGGATGACAGTCGGCGCCTGCGCAATGACAACCTTGCGACGCTTTCCCTTGGGGTGTTCCACGATCTGAACAACCTGCTGGGCATCATGATGACCAATCTCTCCGAGGCGGCCCGGCTTTCCCCGGGTGGCGTCCCGGCCGTGGGGCATCACGTGGATGAGGCCTTGGCAGCCTCCCAGCAGGCGCGTGCCTTTATTCAGCAGACTATGAAGATGGCCAAGGACATTCCCGCCTCCCGTGAGCCGGTGGACATGGCTGATCTGATTCGCGAGACTGCCCGCGTCGCCCAGAGTGGCAGTGGCGTGACCCTGCACATGCATCTGCCCAAGGACCTTTGGTGGTCGGTCGTGGATGGCGCAAAGATCACCCAAGTCCTGCAGAACCTGATCATCAATGCGATCCAAGCTATGAACAATCATGGCTACATGGATGTGCTGGCCCGCAATGTGGTGGTGCCCCAGGGCCATCACCAGTTGCAGCCCGGGCCCTATGTCGAGCTGCTGGTGCGAGACCGCGGGTGCGGCATGGATCCTGACGTGGCCCGTCGCGTCTTCCAGGAATCCTTCACCACCAAGCCGGATGGCAACGGCATCGGCCTCACCACCTGCCGTCGCATCATTCTGGAGCACGCTGGCCACATTGTGGCTTCCTCGATGAAGAATGTCGGCACGGAAATCACCTTCTGGCTCCCAGCGACGCAGCCACGCGCCAAGCAGGCTGCCACTGCACCCTCCAAGCCCGCCTCACGTGGTCTGCAGTCGGGCGTGGGAACGGTCCTCGTGGTGGACGACGAAAATCGCCTGCGGCAGGTGATTCTGGCCGTGCTTAAACAGTGCGGATACAAGGTTTACGAAGCAGAGAGCGGTGAACAAGCTGTCTCCACCTACCGGAGCCTTCTTCTGGAAGGAGAGCAGGTGGACATCGTGATCATGGATCTGACGCTGAAAGGCGGACTCAATGGCGAGGAATCCATGAAGGCCATCAAGGCCCTCGATCCCGCAGCCCGCGTCATCGCCTCCAGTGGTGGCATGGTGGAGGAGACACGCGAAAGCTACATCTGCCAGGGCTTCGACGACATTCTCCCGAAGCCCTACCTCGCGCCCGATGTGGCTGCAGTGGTGCATCGTGTGCTGCATCAGGGCAAAAGCGCCTCAAAAGGCAACATGGTGGCTGCGTGACAGGCTTCGCGTGAGGCAGAGGTCGAAAGACATGAGGCCCAACGGCAGGGCGACTGAACCGGGAAGGAATGTCTCGCTGATCGCGCCACACCCTGCGTCAGCTCAAGTCTTCTGTCCTGAGTCTTCTAGTCTTGGGTCTTTTTTGAACTTGCTGCCTGCGGTCTCGCTGCGATAGAGACGCCATGAATATCTGGGTTGCCGCCATCACTGCCATCACTCTGGCCTACTTGAGCGGTTCGCTGCCATTTGGCTATTGGGCGGGGTTGATGAAGGGGGTGGATATCCGCAAGCATGGGAGCGGCAATATTGGCGCGACCAATGTGATCCGCGTGCTGGGCAAGAAGACTGGCATTCCCGTTTTCATCCTTGATATGTTGAAGGGGTTGTTGCCGACACTGTTTGCGCAGGCATGGCTCAGCAGCCTTGGGGCTTCCAGCACCATGGTCACCACGGTGGCGGTGTTGTGTGCGGCGGCGTCGGTCATCGGGCACAGCTTCACCTTCTGGCTGGGTTTCAAGGGGGGGAAAGGCGTGGCCACCTCTGCGGGGGCTTTTCTCGGGCTGGCACCTTGGGCACTGTTGGTGGCGTTTCTAGTGTGGCTGGTTCTTTTCTTCACGACCCGCTATGTGGCGCTGGCCTCGATCGGGGCCGCCATCAGCCTGCCGATCTCCATGTATGTCATCATGCTGGTAGGGGGCGGGCTCAATGTAGGGGCCTACATCCTGCTTGCCCTCGGGCTGGTGATGGGCGTTCTAGTGGTGGTGCGGCACCGCTCCAACATCAAGCGGATGATGGCCGGGACTGAGAGCCGGTTCAATCGGAAGTCCAAGGGCAAAAAAGGGGGCGTGAATTAGCAGTCATGGGTGAGCGAATCGTGAAGATGGAGCGTGCGATTGTCATGGGTGCAGGCAGCTGGGGGACGGCCCTGGCGGCGATGCTGGCCCAGCGGGGGCTGCGAGTGCAGTTCTGGGGGAGGGATGAGGCTCTCATGCAGGAGATTGCCTCCACCCGGAGCAATGAGAGGTATCTGCCCGGTCTGATCATCGAAGGGGAGCTGGAAGCCACGCACGAACTCAACCGACTACAGCCGGCAGATCTCGTCTTGTTTGTCACCCCATCCAAGGCCATGCGCACCGTCGCGGGGGCATTGCGAGACGCTTCGGTGCTCGGCGGAGACGAGGTGCTGGTCTCCTGCACGAAGGGGATTGAGCTTGCCACGGGGCGGCGCATGTCGCAGCTCCTGGAGGAGTACTTCCCGCAGCACCATCTGGCGGCGCTCTCCGGGCCGAATCATGCGGAGGAGGTCTCGCGAAAGATGCCTTCGGCTGCCGTGGTGGCCTGTGCGGACGCTGTCTCTGGAGTAGCGCTCCAGAGCTGCTTCACCCTGCCGTGGTTTCGCTGCTATACCAGCGAAGATGTTCCGGGCGTGGAGTGGGCGGGTGCTTTGAAAAATGCTTACGCGATCGCGGCCGGGATTGCCCAGGGATTGAATCTTGGTGATAACGCCATTGCGGCGCTGGTGACGCGTGGGCTGGCTGAGATGGTGCGTCTCGGGGTAGCCTCGGGGGGGCAGGTGGAGACCTTTTACGGCTTGAGCGGCGTCGGGGATCTGGTGGCGACATGCTATTCAGAGCACAGCCGCAACCACCGGGTGGGCAAGTTGCTTGGCCAGGGCATGCCCCTGGCGGAGATCGTCTCCAGCACCCGCATGGTGGCAGAGGGCGTGCCGAACACTGAGAGTCTCTGGCATGCTGCCCGTGCGGCGGAGGTTCGCACTCCGCTGCTGGATGAGGTGTATGCGGTGCTCTACCAAAATAAATCTCCCAAGCTCGCACTACGGGAATTGCTTGGTCGGGATCCGCGTCCAGAAGTAGATTAAAACCGCATGATCCATATTTTGTCGATGGCGAGGACAAGGAGTGATCATTCAGGGTGCCAGTGTGACTGTTTTCTGCTCTAGAGTGCGGGAAAAGAGCGTCGTCGCTTTCGTGATTTAGTGGGATCAAGCGCTTGCAAGATGTGCTTGCATGTTTCAAGCTCCCCGCGCTCCGCCTTGGAGCTCTCTGAGTTTTCTCCATGCACGACTTCAGCCCCAAGCCCGGTAATTCTCATACTCCGCCAGACCACCACTATATGTGTGCTTTGGGAGGTATGTACAGGGTACAAACGGTGCGCTAAAGTTCCGCGGTGGGTGTCACCCGTGTGTCGCTACACCTGTCATAAATGTATCATTCGAAATTAACTGTTCATCCCAGGAGGTCCCCAACGTGAAGTTCAAGTGCCCATCATGTGACATGAGTCTGAAGGCCGAGCCGGAATGGGCTGGCAAAGTGGTCCGCTGCCCCGGCTGCAACACCAAGCTGCAGATTCCTGAGAACATCGGTGGTGCGCCGCCTGCGGCAGAGGCTCCCGCTCCTGGTCCTGCTCCGTCCTTCAGCAGCTCTGCGCCGCTGCCAGATGCTGCTCCGCCTCCGCCTATTGGCGGCGGTTTGGATAGTTTCGTGCAGCGTCCAGAGCGCCTCGGTTGGAAGGAAAGCGATCCCACCAACCCCAACGGTTACCTCAGCTTTGCCATCGGTGTCGTGCTGACCGTTGCGTGGTTTGGCATTGTCTATCCCTTCCAGGCACCAGCCGCCAAGGCGGTGGCGGAGTACAGCTCGATGGAAACGATCGCGAACGTGTTCTTCAAGCACTTCCTGATCAGCTTCATCAACACGATGTTCTTCTTCTGGGCTGCGGCGATTCTTTATCTCAAGCTGGGCAAGTTGAAGCATCAGCGTGAAGCCTTGTTCTTGGACGTCCTCCCGGCAGAGTTGGGCCGTGAGATCAACGGCCAAAACGTCGGCAACTTCATCGATCACCTCTACAATATGCCTGTCCGTCTGCGTGACAGCTTGATGGTGAACCGCATCCGCAAGGCGCTGGAACTCTTCGAAGTTCGCCAGAACACGCCGGATGTCGGCTCCATGATGTCCAGCCAGTCCAGCATCGATGGTGCCCGTATCGGCGGCAGTTACATCATGCTGAAGGCGTTCCTTTGGGCCATTCCGCTCATGGGCTTCATTGGTACGGTTATCGGTCTTTCCCACGCCATCGGGGGCATGAGTTTTGCCAACATGGATGACGTGAGCGCGATTGTGGGTTCCATCAGTGCGGTGACGAGCGGTCTCGGTACCGCTTTCGACGCGACGCTGTTGGGCCTTGTGCTTGCGGTGTTCCTGAATTTCCCAATGAACGCCCTCGCCAAGAACGAGGACGAGATGCTCAACGAGATCGACGCCTTCTGCAACGAAGTGCTCCTGCCCCGCCTGAACGACGGTGCTGGCGCGGGTGGTGGCGATGTGGCGGCAATCGCCGACTCCGTGATGCGCGGCCTGGCCGGCGCTCAGAAGGAGTTCCTTGTGGACCTCAATGAGCTGTCGAAGCGGATGAACGAATACGCCAGCAATCTGGACAAACGCTCTGACGCCTTCCAGCAGGTGGTCACCAAGGAGTTCATCAACAACACGACCCAGATGCGCACGGAGATGCAGGAGTCGCTCAAAGATTCCCTCAAGGTTGTCACCCAGTACATGGGCGCGCTTGAGACGGGTGTGCGTGGCTTGAACACCGTGCTCAAGGAGCTGGGTGAAAAGCAAATTCTCGTACAGCAGGTGAAGAAGAAGGGCTGGTTCGGCCGCGACTGATTTCCTCCTGCGTGCCTGTGCTGACTCTTTCAACCCTACAACTCTGAGCCGCTGACCGCTGATCCATGAGCCGCCGCCGCCACAAGACTGAGGAGCTTCTCCTGATTCCCTTCCTGGACATTCTGTGTTCCCTGATTGGGGTGCTGATCCTCATCATCGTGGTGCTGTGCGTGGCCCAGTCCCAGCAGACCAACGGACGCACGCCGGAAGAACTGGCGATGTCCAAGGAGTTCGTGGAGCTTCAGAAGAAGCAGAAGGAAGACGTCAGCACGGAGACGCTTATCAAGGAAAAACTCGCCGCCTTGGAGAAGCTCAAGAAAGAGCTCCAGGAAAAAGAGGAGCGGTCGGCCAAGCTGCGCAAGCTCCTAAGCACCGGGGCGGACATTCAAAAGATGAACGAGGAGTTGAGCCAGAACCTGATGAAGGAACTCGACAATCTTCTCCTCGAAATCGAAGGCCTCACCAAGACTCAGACGGAGATGAAAAAGGAGATCGCGGTGCTCATGGAAGAACTCAAGAAGCTCCAGATCCCGCCGGACAAAAAGCCCCCGCCAGTGATGGTGCAACCGGGCGGTTCCGGTTTGGCAAAGGGCTCCAAGGTCTTCTTTGTTGAAGCGGGTGGTGGTCGTATCATCATTTATTGGGATGCCAAGCAGCGCACGCAGGTGAGTGCATCCGCTGAAGTCATCGTGGCAGATGCAGCCTACAATCACTTCCTCAAAGAGGTGAAGAACGTGCCCAACTCCAAGATCATCTTCCTCATGAGGGATGATGGCACGGGGGCTTTCAATAACGCGGCAGGTTGGGCCCAGACGACCTATAATTATCAAGTCACCCAGATCGGGAAACTGCTGCTTCCGGGCCGTGGCGATGTGGACCTCCAGATGTTCAAGGATTTCCTCGGCACCCTGCCTCCGCCACCGGAGGCCAAGCTCATGCCCCCCGCTGGTGCCGCTCCTGCGGCGGCACCGAAGCCAGCAGCTGCCGCTGCTCCTGCTGCATCCGCAATGGCCCCTGCTCCTGTCGCAGGAGCCCAGCCCCCCAAGCCTTAAGCCCAGTCTGATCGAAGCCTCAGCCCCTTACTGCCATGGCCAAACGCAGAGAAGCTCATGACGAAGAATTGCCCTTCGTCGCCCTCATGGACACCATGACCAACGTGGTGGGCGTGTTGATCATCGTGCTGGTGATGATCGGCATCAGCCTTGCCCAAGCGGTGCGCAAGGTGCTTTCTGATCTGCCGCCCGTCACCAAAGAACAGCTGGAAGAGCTGAAGAAGGTGGTGGTCAAGGATACCCCCAAGGAAGATCCCAAGAAGCTTGAGGAAGAGATGAAGGAGACTCAGCAGGCTCTCAAAAAGGCCAGCGAGGAACTCAAGACCATGGATCTTTCCATGGATAAGAGCTCGCCCAAGCACATGGACTTGGACGAGTTGCGCAAGCAGCTTGAGGAGCGCAAGAAGGTGCGCGACACCAGCAAGGAAGAGGTGGACAAGCTCCTGGCCGAAGTGGACAAGCTCAAGAAAGCGATTGATTCCACGCCGCGGTACGTGCCACCGCCCGCGACAGTGGTGAAGTTGCCCAATCCACGTGAAATTCCTGAAAATGCCACGGTACAGCGCTTCATCGTCACTGGCGGCAAGGTGTACTATCTGAACGACATTGAGTTCATGAAGTACGTCGTGCAGGAAATCGAGAAGAATCAGAAGAGTCTCGTCTTCGGTGAAGTGCCCGTGAAAGACACGTTTGGCAATCCGGTCATGGAGAAGGTGCGCGGCAAGGATGTGCCCAAGATGAAGACCGTGTTCGACCAGAAGAAGATTGTTCAACATTTCGTGAACCTTCGGCTTCCAGTGCGTGATCTGAAAATGGAACTGGTGGAGGCACCCAACGCCCCTCGTATGCCCATGCGACTGACCCCCAATCCCCAAGGAGGGGAAGGCATTGAGCAGTTCAAGAACCCCGCTTCCACGTATCAACGTGCGGTCCGCAAATTTAAAAGCGAGCCCAACACCGTGATGTGGTTCTATGTGTTTAAGGATTCGGTGGAAGCCTTTCTTGCCGCTCGTGACTATGCTGACACCGAAGGTGTGCCTGTGGTGTGGGAGCTCTACGGCAATCCCTTCTATCAGAGGAACGTGGCTGAGTTCGAGGTGAACTTCACCCCGCCCAAGCCGCAACCGCCTCCGCCACCTGGTACAGTGAAGATCGCTGCACCGAAGATGACGGCGGACTGATGACCGCCCGGTGTGCGGGAGAGGAAAGGCCAAAGACTTCTGCTGCTGGGACGACGAGGAGTCGTCCCAGTTTGCGTTTGGGCGCGATGTCGATTGACCCGCCTGAAGGCCGGAACTCCAACCACGGTGCGGGCATTGAAGGAAGTATTCGAGTCCATCTCGCTGTTCGAGATTTCACATCATCAGGAGCAAAGCGTACCCAAAATACGCAACGGCGTTCGAAGCAGCGTTGGAGTTTCGTCCCGCATGCGGGACCAATGCCATCAGGGAAAACGCATTGTCTTGCTGTTTTGCCTTCGCGCGCCTCGGAGCCGCGATGGTGCAACCGCCACGACTGTAACTGGTGAGCCCCATTCAGAAGGGCCGAAAGTCCGGGTTCATACCAGCCTGGGGCAACGCCCCAGGGATAGATGGCCAAACTACCCATGAGGGCTGTAGGCCCGGTGTCATCAAGTCTGCCTATGACGAGCATCCCTGAATGACGTCGGGCCTACAGCCCTCAACATCTAAAACGAGCGCCTACCTTGGGCGTTGCCCAAGGCTGCAATGATGCCGGACCTTCGGCCCTCAATGCTTTCACAAAAGGGAGATGCTCGACACTTTCCGCAATCCAACACGTTCCCCTCCGCTCCCACTACCGACGGGGACCGTCGGACTACACCCTGCGCCCCGCCACAGGGTTGGAGTTGCGCTTTTAGACCAATGCCATCAGGGAAAGCTGGCGAGGTTTTACAAACAGGAGGCCAAGCGTGGAGTAAGCGAGCCGTTTACTGATGGCTCTGTCATAGAGACGGCGCTTGAGAATGAGGGCTAGCAGAGTCATCGCGGCTGGCTCCGGTAATGAGACTTCCCAACAGGGGCCCTACGGCGAGCGAAGCGCAGTAGAATGCCAAATTGGCATTGATGGGGAGAAGCCGGGCTATGAATACAATGAACCGCTCCGCGAGCTGCACAACGGGTCGTGTGGCTGCCACCACCATGACCACCAGCACAAATTTGGGTTCAGTGAAGTTGAGTCCCTCTATATAGTGCACCGCTTCTGCGACAGAGCGGTTGAAGGCGGCGATTCCCACAAAAAGAGCTGCTGCCCAAAGGCCGAAGACGACTTCTGTTTCGGCCAGGAAGTGCAGGGCGTTTTCACGCACGGACCCTTTGGGATAGCGGTGTGCCCAGTGCGCGAAGCGCTTCACGCAGAAAGTATGGACGACGGCCAGGGCGAAGATGGCAGTGGCGAGGATCTCGTCAGGAGTGGGGTTCATGGATGGAGGCACGGAGTCAGATCACGAATGGCGACCCTACCACCCAAACTGTGTCACTCCTGGTCGGAACACGCCCAGACCAGAAACCTTTCCAAGGTGTATAGTTTCCTGCGAATCGAAGTCAACCGAGAGCGGAGACCGTGACAGGATTTCGATCCCAGCGAGACGATAGCTTCAGTCTGATGGAGGGGCTATTTGGGCCAGATATAGCCCAGATAGACGAAATAGGATAGCAACAGGACTCCTCCCTCCCAGCGGCGGATGATCAGGCCGCTCCAGAGCATGGGGATCATCAAGACTGCCACGGCGGTCATGTAGATCAGGTCGAGCTGGCTGATGCCGGGCCCATGCAAAGGTGTGGCCAAGCCCGAGATGCCGAGAATGGCGAACAAATTGAAGATGTTGGAGCCAATGATGTTGCCCACGGCGACATCTGCTTGTTTACGAAGGGCAGCGACGACGGATGACGCCAGCTCGGGAAGGCTGGTGCCTGCGGCGACAATGGTGAGTCCGATGATGGCCTCTGGTACTTGAAGCGTTCTGGCGATGTTGACCGCCCCCGACACAAAGGCCTGCGAGCCGCAGGCCAGAGTGAGAAGCCCACCCCCGATCAGCAGGATGATCATGGCGATACTGAGCTGAGGCTTCGCCTCGACATCGATCATCTCCTGGGCAAATTCCTCTTTCACTTCGCGTGAGGCCTGCCGTTTGGCCAGCCAGATATTCAGCGCCAAGTAGAGGATGATAAGGATGACAAATCCCGCGGCCTCACCTTGTGACACTGTCCGGTCTGAGAAAGCCCAGAGGAACAGAAGGGTTGCCACCACCATGAAGGGGGTGTCGAACTTGAGGAGTTGGAACTGCACCTTCAGCGGTACGATCAATGCCGTCACCGCGAGGATGAACGCGATGTTGAAAATGTTGGACCCAACGACATTTCCCAATGCGATATCCCCCTGGCCGCCAAGGCTGGCGGTGAGGCTTACCACCAGTTCCGGGCTGCTTGTCCCAAACGCCACGACGGTGAGTCCCGCGATTAATGGGGACATCCCAAGCTTCAATGCCAGAGAGGTTGCTCCCCGGACGAGCCATTCGGCTCCAAAATAGAGAGCAAGCAGTCCTATGCCAATCAGTGACCAGCTCAGTATCATAGGGCAATATCCGGGACACCTCCTTTTGGGCAAGGTAAACCGTCGAAAAACGGCGGTTTTTCACGTGACTGGGAAGTCACCTGATGGTCAGCCAACCGACGATCGCCAGAATCGGAACCAAGATGGGGATGGAGAAGCAGAAGAGGTAGCCGAGAAAACCGGGGGTGTGGATTTTTGCTTTGTCTGCAATGGCCTTGACCATAAAATTGGGGCCGTTTCCAATGTAGCTGCCTGCCCCAAAAAAGACGGCCCCCAGAGAAATGGCAACAACATAAGATGCATGACTGGAGAGGTAGGAGACCACATCTCCGGGATTCCCCACATCCAGATGGGCATTGCCCATGGCTGCGGCCAGGAAGGTAAGGTAAGTTGGGGCGTTGTCGAGGAATGCAGACAGGGAGCCGCTGGCGAAGTAGTACTGGAGGGGGGCGGTAAGTGTGATCCCTTTGCCTGAACCGAGGAGTTCCAGAGCGGGCACCATGGTGAGAAAGATGCCGATAAAAAGGTAACCCACCTCTTTGACCGGCCCAAAATTGAAGTCGTTGGCTTCATGAACCGGTTTTGAGGTGGTCAGGTAGGATGCAACTGCTGCCGCGACCATGATGAGGGCGGTCACGCTGATGGAGAACTGTTCGGTACCGATTTTCCAGGATTGGGGGAGGAAGACCGCAATGAGAACGACCAGCAGGAACCCAACATTATGCAGCCCCCGGAAGAGCCAGGTTTCATTGGCAGCCTCTTTAGCGGCAACTTCTTTGGGGGCGCGTGCAAAGTTCTTTTTGTCCAGGACAAAGAATACGCCGAGCAACAGTGCCATGGCCCAAAGCCAGGTAGTCCACACGTGCTGGATGACCCACCAGAACGGAACGCCGCGCAAGAAGCCCAGAAAGAGCGGTGGATCGCCGATGGGAGTAAGGGCTCCTCCGACATTGCTGACGATGAAGATGAAGAAAACAATGTGGAACTTGGTAATACGATACTTGTTCATCTTGATCCATGGGCGGATCAAAAGCATCGAGGCTCCGGTGGTGCCAATCAGGTTGGCGAGGACACCGCCAATGAGAAGGAATACCGTGTTCACAAATGGCGTGGCTTCGCCCTTGACCCGGATGTTGATGCCACCGGAGATGACGAAGAGTGAACCGATGAGGGCCATGAAACTCACATACTCCATCATGGAATGCAGCACCGCTGCGCCATGATGCAGACCGAACAGATAGTAGGCTGCTGTGACCAAGCCGAGTCCTATGGCCACCTTGGGGTACTGATGTTCCCAGAAGTGGCTGGCGAACAGGGGCATGAGCGCGATGCAGAGGAGCAGCAGGGCAAATGGGGCGACCATCCAGGGTGAAGGAAGAGCCGTGGTATGAGCCGCACTGCTGGCGGAGGAGAAGAGGGGCGTCATGTTGAAGGTCGTCGGTAGGTCCGCACCGTGTCTCAGGTAGCCTCGGAGTTACTGTGAATCAAGGAGCCGACGGGCTGACAGGGACGTTTTTGTCCGCTCATCGAACTCGGTCTCGGGGCTGTTCCGGGCAGTTGCCCCCATGGGGTCGGGGGGGCGAGGGAACCCCAGCCGTTGTCAACGCCTGCCTCTGGCTGCCGCCCTTCGGAGTAGTGGAAATAACAGGTTGTTCCGTGGGCATGGCCCGGCTGCCATCTGCGATGCCTTCGGCAGGGAGACGGGGAATCGGCATCCCTGGCTTTTTGCGCACCCCCGAATTTTCTGTGGGGCAAACGCTGCGACAGCGGCGAGTGTTCCCCGAACCTGCGCGGGTCCCCTCCACCTCGTCTGGGAGGACGTGATAGAGCCACCTGCGACACCATCGACACCCTTTTTGGACTTTTTGCCAAAATCGCATTTGTTGCGATTTATTGTGTATGCTTCTGGCGGTGAGCAAGATGTGATGGAAAAAGTGCGCGTGTTCGATGGATTGAGTTTATCATCAGACTGGCCCGTGGGTCCGGTATGCCGAAGGCCTTGCAGAAGGTAGCCAGGGAAGTAATCGCAGCGATACCCTGGAAAGCCGCCAGTCATTCGCTGGCGTGGGCATGATCCTTTGCTTAACTGTTGTCGTGTTTCTTGGTGAAGCACGGTCAGAAAACGGTGCCGAGCCACCGTACTCCAAGACGCTTCGCGAGGATTGGGAGTGCCGGGCGGGGCTGGGCCGAGGGTGGTTTGGTTCTACAACCCAGAATGGGAAGAGGCCAGGGGGGTGGAGAAGGTGCGCGGGTCCCCTCCACCTCGTCTGGGAGGACGTGATAGAGCCACCTGCGACACCATCGACACCCTTTTTGGACTTTTTGCCAAAATCGCATTTGTTGCGATTTATTGTGTATACTTCTGGCGGTGAGCAAGATGTGATGGAAAAGTGCGCGTATTCGATGGATTGAGTTTATCATCAGACTGGCCCGTGGGCCCGGTATGCCGAAGGCCTTGCAGAAGGCATTGTAGAAGGTGAACGCCATGATGAGCGCAGCGATACCCTTGGAAAGCCGCTCCCTCTTTGGCAACCGTGGAGGGTGCTTGATCGTCTTTCAGTCGGTGGCATGGGTGCCCTCCTCCGGCACCCTGTAGGCGGACCAAACATCGTTTGTAAGTGTTTCGCAAAATTCTGGAGTATGTCGCTCACGCTCAGAGAGATGTGCCAAAAACACATAACTTTTCGTTTTTGGCAAAAAGTCCAAAAAGGGTGTCGATGGTGTCGCACCTAGGCTCTCTCGAGCCAAAAAAAGCCCCGCACCGGGTGAGGTGCAGGGCGGAAATCAGCAGCAAAGGCGCGGCACGGCCGCGCGCGGTGGCTTACAGGAGGGCTCGCATGGTCACGGGAAGTGTTGCTGCAAGGCGGTCGCGGCGGCTGACGGGTAGCGGGGTGGTGAGGGTACGCTGGCCGGGAAGAACGATGCGGCGGGTCGGGGCGTCGGCATTCAGGTCGTTGTCCATGGCTGCAGGGGCGACGAAGTTCGCACCGGCTGTCTCCACGATCATCCAATAGCGCAGTGCTCGCAAGGGGATGGAGACTTCGAACTGGTCGAGGAGCCACTTGCGGGTTTCCGTGACGTTCTGCCATTGATGCCGCTCGATGCCTTCTCGGAAGGCCCGCACCACATGCTGAGGCAGGCGGGAAACGGCGGTGCTGTCCAGTAGCTTGGCAAAGCCACCATTGCGCCACGCGGCCAGACAGCCGGCCACGCTCGCGCGGGACATGGTGCCAGCTTCGGCCAGGCGGGTAAGACTGCGCTCGCCCATAAGGGCAAGGCGGAGGACGTTCAGGCGTTCCCTGTGGCGACGGGGACTGCGGGCGGCGCACAAAAGGCGTTCGACGGCAACGGCTTCACGGGATGGGGTGGGATGGGGGGACCGGATTCGAGTCATGAGCAAAGGGGTTCGGGTTGTCATGCTCAGAGCACCGGCCATGCCATTAATGAAGTATTGATGGAGGACCTTAGTGAAAATGATTCTTTTGTGATCGAAAAATTGGAATGTTTTTCCATTGCACGTGTCTCTACAAGCATTTCTGTATCAGATCAAGTCACATTCCTGTTGCACAGGACATGGGTTTGTTCGCTCTTGCTCAATGGGTTGTGATTTTTGCACGGGAGGCTGTGATGGATGCTTTATTTGGCCTGTATTTGATCTGGAAGTGATGTTAAAACGGAGGAGTGAAATCACTTTTCGTCGCTACCGGCAACCCGCACAAAACGGGCGAGATTCGCAGCATGCTTGGAGACGCTTATGACGTTTCGGACATGACTGCGCACCCACATCTGCCCCTACCTGAGGAAACGGGCGAGACGTTTGAGGCCAATGCCACGATCAAGGCTCTGGCGGCCAGCTCGGCACTCCCTGATGCACTTGTGCTCTCTGACGATTCAGGGCTGGAGGTGGATGCTCTGGGTGGGGCACCTGGCGTCATCTCCGCGAGGTACGCAGGTGCCAATGCTACGGACTCAGACAATCGCAGGCTCTTGAAGGAACAACTTGCCCAACTGGCGAAGCAGACGGAAACACCACTTTTCAACGGTCGATTCCGTTGCTGCATGGTGCTGGCACAGAATGGGCGCGTTCTGGGCGTGTTCGACGGAGCTGTGGAAGGGTGTCTCCTGCTGGCGGAGGATGGGGGAGGCGGCTTCGGCTATGATCCGTTGTTTGTTCCCGAAGGTTATGAGAACAGCTTCGGCGTGCTGCCACTGGAAGTGAAGAATCAACTCAGTCATCGGTCCCGCGCCCTGGCCAAGGTGGTGGCATGGCTGGCGGAGCAGGCCTGATCTGCAGATCTTGACTTGGAGGACAGTGGCATGACCTGGCGACTCGCATTGATCCTGCTGCTGGCCACAGGACTGCCTGGCGGCGGCAGACTCCCGGCGCAGGATGTTGTTGTTTCCTTGGGCCATGGAGTGGTGTGGAGCCGCAAGGACATCAGTGCTCCACTGGAAGGATGGTTGCAGGTAGTAACTTTTGATGCCTCCAAAGTGAAGGTGGAGGTGCTGGCGAGGCAGGACAGGGAGACTGCGCTCCCCATGCATCGCTGGATGACGGAGGCGCGGGCGATCGCCGGTTGCAATGGGGGGTATTTTGATCCCGCCACCTTTGCTCCTTCAGGGCTCCAGGTGGTGGAAGGTCTGGCCACGGGCAAGTACCAGCAGTTCGGAGAGTGGGGTGGCGGATTCGGGGTGCGGTCAGGGAAAGCCCAGATCTGGACGGAGCAGGAAATACTCGCGATGCCAACGTTTGAAGCGGAATCCTTTGTTCAGTGCAGTCCCGTGCTGGTCGATGGAGTTCGTCGATTTACAGGTGCTGGGGAGGATGTTCGCGCACGCAGGACATTCATCGCCCACGACGGTGGGGCACGCTGGGCCCTGGGGGTGACGTCAGGGATCGGATTGAGAGAGCTGGCCGAATTGCTGGTCAACCAAGGGGCTGGACTTTTGGGGTTCAAGGTGAGCCGCGCACTGAATCTTGATGGTGGTCCCTCCACAGGGCTGTGGGGCAGAGATGAAAAAGGGAAAGTGGTGGTCCACGAGAAGGAGATGTGGTCTGTGAAAAACTGTGTGGTGATCCGCCCTCTGCAGTGAGAGAGAGCGTTCTCAAGATCTTCTTGAGTTTCCGGGGCGGAATCGTTCTGTGCCTCATGGTTTCCTCCTTCCGGCTCATTTCGCATCTTGCTCCGTTATTTCTGGTGATGGGGGTGATCGTTGAGACGCTGCCTGCGCAGTGGACGGTGCGATCTCAAGCCGGGCCCGTTAAACTGCCCGGTGGTGCGATACAGGTGAAGAAGCAGCTTGCGGGCCCCACCGAGGCGGAGTTGAACCTGATCCTTTTCACCGCTGGCAAGTATGAGATGCGGGTGGTTCATCAGCCTGAGCGTGACAAGGGGGTGTCTCTGGCCACGAAGATGCGTGAACTGGGGGCCATTGCGGGGTGCAACGGAGGATACTTTACGCCAGATTTTTTGCCCCTCGGGTTGGAAGTGAGTGATGGGGTGCGCAGTGGAACGTTTCAGCGCAGTTCCCTGCTAGGGGGCGTCTTTTTGGTGAGGCACGGCAGGCCAGCCATGGTCTGGAAGGATGAATACATCGAGCAGAAGGGGGTCACCCAGCTCTTACAGGCGGGACCGCGCCTGGTTCACGCGGGACTGCCCGTGGCGGGCCTGGAGGCGACGAAGCGCCGTGCACGAACCTTCATCCTGACCGACCAGGCAGGGAACTGGGCGCTCGGCACCTGCAAAAGTGTCACTCTCCGGGAACTCTCGGATCTGCTCTCGACCCGCGCTCTGCTGCCGGAGGTCACGGTGAAGCGGGCCTTGAACTTCGATGGTGGCAACTCCACCGGGCTGTGGTGGCGGGCGGAGGGTGGCCAGGAGCACGGTGAAAGGGAGTATGCCCGGGTTCGAAACTTCCTGGTGCTTATGCCCAAGACGCCCGTGGCCGCCCGTTGAGCGTAGCGTGATTTGAGGATTTCTGGCGCGCGGTCTGCGAAGCTGTCGCGCTTGATTGATCCCTGTACTTGTGCCCTCTGTCAGGATCTGGTTCTAATTGGACCCCGTCGATCTGGGCTCAACCACGATCCAGTAGAACTTCTCCAACCCTTCTCTTCACCGCCCTCAGTCCCATGCTTGAAGCACCTGCCAAAGAATTCCTCCTCGACTATCTCAACACTCCCAGCCCGACCGGGTTCGAATGGCGGGGCCAGCGCAAGTGGGCCGACTACGTGCGCAAGTTTTCCGATCGTGTGGAGAGCGATGCGTACGGCACCGCCTGGGCCACGCTGGAAGGCAGCGCCAAGAAGCCCAAGCAGATCATGCTGGAGTCCCATGCTGATGAGATTGGCTTCATGGTGAAGATGATCACCAAGGACGGGTTCCTCTACCTTGATCGTGTGGGCGGGTCTGATGCGGCTACGGCCCGGGGGCGTCGTCTGGACATCTTGGGCGACAAAGGGGTGGTGCGCGGCATCATTGGCAACACGGCGATTCACATCCGTGAACGGGAAAATGAAAAGGCACCCCAGGTGCACGAGCTGTATGTGGATATTGGCGCCTCGAACCCCAAGGAAGTCGCTGAAGCAGGCATCCGCGTGGGCCATCCGGCTGTGTATTCCTACGGTGCCGAGTTCATGGGCAAGGAGTTGCTTCTGGGCCGGGCGCTGGACAACCGCATCGGTGGCTTCATCATCGCGCAGGTCATGAAGCGCCTGAGTGCGAAGAAAAAGCGCCCTGGTGCCACGGTGGTGGCGGTGAACGCCATCCAGGAGGAAATCGGCGGCAACGGGGCCAAGATGATCGCCAACCGGCTCATGCCGGACGTGGCGGTGGTTCTGGATGTCACGCATGCCACGGACACGCCGGGCATCGACAAGGCCAAGCACGGTGATGTGACTCTGGGAGGCGGCCCCAGCATCACCCACGGCACTTGCAACCATCCCATGGTGGTGCAACGCCTCCTTGACTCCGCGGAGAAGGTCAAGGTGGAGATCCAGCACGAGTCCTCCTCCCGGTACAGCGGGACGGACACGGACAGCATCTTCACGGTGGGCAACGGGATTCCCAGCGGATTGATCTCCCTGCCGCTGCGCTACATGCACTCCGTGGTGGAGATGGCCAATCTCAAGGACGTGCAACAGGTCATTGACGTGCTGGTGGCGTTCGTGGAGAGCGTGGGGCCTGACGACGAGTTCAAGATCAAGATCTAGTCTTGAGGCCCGGTCTGGTGTAGGAAAGAGTCAGAATCTGGATCTGGATCCCGGTCTGAACCTCCCACTCCACCTGTGACGCCTCCGCCCGCCCCTCGTCTGCTTTTGAGCCTCCGCGATGGCACACCCGTGTTGTTGCGGATGTTCACCCCGGCCGATCGGGCGGCGGTGCAGGAGGCCTTCCGCCGCCTGTCGCTGGATTCCCATTACTACCGGTTTTGGACTCAGCATCGCGACTTGCCCGACTCGCTGCTCACGCGATTTCTCAACCCTGAACCGGGGCTGCATGAAACCTGGGCGGTGCTCGATCCTGCCCTGCCAGACGAGCCGGGTCAGGGAGGTGGGTCTTTTTGGAGGCTGGAAGAAGAGCCCTGGCGGGCTGAGATCTCCTTCACGGTGGCAGACGAGGTGCAGCACCGTGGGGTGGGCAGCTTGCTCCTCGCCCTTCTCTGGATGCGCGCATGCGGAGCTGGCATCACCGAGTTCTTCGGCGTGGTGTTGCCAGACAACTACACCGTGTTGGACTGGTTTCGCGCTCTCGGTGCACGGATGACGCTACATGGGGGACAGTATGTTTTTGAGCTGGATCTGAATGAGGCAAAGCTTAAACCGACTCCCACGACGGAGCGCTTCAAGCAGCGATTGCGGGAGGTGGAAGCGGCGCTGACGGGGGCCGAAGACCAGGGGCCCTGAACGGGATCGACTTTTCCGGCTCAGGCCCCAAGCCCGTAGGCCTCCGCCAGGATCTCCTCGTCTTCCTCCCAGAAGGAGATGCTCATGGGGCGACAGCAGACCTCACAGTCATAGTCCACCGTGCACGGTACCTCTGAGAAGTGCGGGGCCGGGACCTCGAACTCCTCAAAACAAGTGGGGCAGGTGACGGAGGGCATGGGTGTGAAGTGCTTGGTGCTTGGTTTGAGTGGAGCATGAGGCTCGCGAGTTTCGCACGAAGCACTCGGAACTTTCTCACGGCAACTTCCACGCTGAGCGCATTTTCTGGTACTCACTCTGCGGGAGGAGCACGTAGTAGGGGTACTTGTCCGTCTTGATCCAGCGGATCATGGACTCGAGATTCTCCACGGCCATGGTGGTGCAGCCTGCGCTGGGGCGGGTAGGGCCGCGGCGGACATGAAAGAAGATGGCGCTGCCGTATCCCGGGGAGGCGGGATTGGTGTTGTGGCGGATTTCCAGGAGCCACTTGTAGGCGTCATCGCCCAGGCGCATGCGCTGGCTTTCAAACCACGGGGGCACATTCTGAGGATCTACCCGCACGTGCTGATTGTAGTGGGGAAGCCGAGGGTCATCCACCCATGCGTCCCATGGGCCCACTTGCAGGTATGGCCAGGAGGCCCCTTTCGGTGGGGTGGCAGCGGCTCCATGCAGTCGTCCCAGCTCAAACACGCCTGCCGGTGCCTTACCGTCCTTTTCCACCTTCCAGGGGATTTCTGGATTGCTCGGTTGGAATACTCCACGCCCCCATGCCAGTCCGTGCCGGCCTAAGTTCACTGGCCAGGCATTCTTAAAGACGGGACGCCACGGGCTCTCAGCGGAGGGGCGTTCCCAGCACTGGAGGGTGGCGGTAGCGCTTTCCCAGCTGGGGGCCACGGCCACAATGACCTGCCTCGCAGAGCTGGGAATCTGGGAATAGGCTGATCCAGGAGATAAAAAATTCGCGATCGCCAACAAAACAGCGATGCATGTAATTACGGAGTGGTTACAATGGAAGGTCATTGGCGGAAAATCTTTGGTTTAATTGCTGCGTTGTAGAGATTTTTCTTTGCACAGAGAGGGTAAGTAGGTATTTTTGCACAAAGCGATCCCGTTGGATCATTGTCCTCTAGGTTTTGGGGGTTTTTTTTCCTAGAGTCAACCCAGCGGGATCGCTTTTTTATGCCTAAATGCCATTTTCTTGGGTTTCATGAGGGTGGGAGAGACGGGCATGCCTAGATACGCAGCCACTTTCGGCACGGACGGCGGCAGGTAGCAACAAATGCGGTAGGCAAGAATGCTCCCGTTGAGACGTACTTCTGCCTCCTCATTCAAGCGATTTCCGCGTTCTTCCCATGATGGCTATTCAGATGCCTGCGCTGGTGTCCGCCCTGCTGGTGGCATCCTCCGCTGCCCTATCCGCAGCAGGTGACGCCCCTGTCAGGCGCATCAGCTTCAACCGGGATATCCGGCCCATCCTTTCCGACAACTGCTTTGCGTGTCACGGCTTTGACGCAAAACATCGGAAGGCAGGACTGCGGCTGGATATCGAGGACGGTGCCCGGCAGCCCAATGACGACGGACGTGTGGCAGTGAAACCAGGCGATCTGGCCTCCAGTGAGGTGTGGCAACGCATCATCACGGACGATGCAGATGAGTTGATGCCGCCACAGGATTCTCACAAGACTCTCAAGCCTGCGCAGCGCGAATTGATCCGCCGTTGGATTGAGGAGGGGGGCGAGTATGAGATCCACTGGTCATTTATCGCGCCAAGTTTACCCAAGGTGCCGGATCTGCTACGGTCGGAGAACTTGGGGCCAAGCGGGGCAGTGGATGCCTTTGTCACATCCCGGCTTAAGTCTGAGGGGCTCCAGCCGTCTCCAGAGGCAGATCGTGCGACGCTGATCCGTCGCGTGACCTTTGATCTCACTGGCCTGCCGCCGACTCCGTCAGAGGTGGATGACTATTTGCGGGACGCTTCGCCACAGGCCTATGAACGAGTGGTGGATCGCCTCCTGAATGGCTCTGCCTTTGGCGAACAGATGGCGCGTTACTGGCTGGACCTGGCGCGCTATGCGGATACCCACGGGCTGCATCTGGACAATGAGAGATCCATGTGGCCCTATCGGGACTGGGTGGTGCGGGCGTTTAACGAGAATCTGCCCTTTGACCAATTCACGGAGTGGCAGCTTGCTGGTGATCTTATTCCCCAAGCATCTCGGGATCAGGAGATCGCCTCGGGGTTCAATCGGTGCAATGTCACCACCAGTGAGGGGGGCAGCATCAATGAGGAGTTCGTCTTCCGCTATGCAGTGGATCGCGCCTCCACCGCTGTGGAGGTGTGGATGGGGCTGACGGCTGGCTGTGCCGTCTGCCACGATCACAAGTTTGATCCTATTTCGCAGAAAGAGTTTTATTCCCTCTACGCCTTCTTCAACAGCGCGGCGGACCCGGCGATGGATGGCAATATCCTGCTCACCCCACCGGTGCTGAAGCTGAGCAGTGCAGAGCAGGCCCGCCAGTTGAAGGAGTACGATGAGAAGCTGGCTTCCCTGAGCGCGCGCATGACATCGATGCTGGCGCAGATGCCGTACACGGATCCCGCCACCGTTCAGCCCCGTCCTCCGGTTCAGGAGTCGGAGACCGTGTGGGTGGAGGATGATTTCCCTGCCGGTGTGACGGCCCAGCATGCGGGGCAGCATCCGCTCCAGTGGATCGCAGATGCTGCGGGCAAGATCTTCAGCGGCAAGAGAGTCATCATGCGGAAGGACACTGGTCTGGCGCAGGATTTCTTTTCCGGCCTGAGGGAGCCGTTTGTCCTCCCTGCCGGTGGGCGGATTTTCGTGCACGTCTATCTTGAACCTGAGAATCTGCCCAAGGCAGTGATGCTGCAACTGCACTTGGATGGCTGGTCGCACCGGGCGGTATGGGGTGACGTTGAAGCGATTCCGTTTGGAGAGGTGAATACAGAGCAGCGCAAGAGCATGGGGCCTTTGCCGAAGGCGGGCGAATGGGTGCGCTTGGAAGTGCCCATGGAGGCGCTCAAGCTCAAGGCGGGGACGAAGGTGACGGGGCTGGCCTTCACACAGCAGGGGGGCACCGTGTACTGGGACAAGGCGGGCGTGAAGAGCCGGGTGGATCCCGTGACGGCTGAGGAAGAGTCTGAGACTGCGTGGCTGACGAAATGGCAGGGCAAACGCCATCCTGAGGCACCCGACGATGTGCGTGACATTCTGCGCACCAAGAAGCCAGAGGAGCGCGCAGACGCTCAGAAACAGCGGCTGCGTGCCTACTGGCTTGAGAAAGTGAGTCGGGCGGGCCGGGCTCTGGTGGCGGACCTTCAGGCGGAACGCGCCCCCGTGGAGCAGGCCAGGAAGCAACTGGATGAGGCCATACCTGCTACGCTGATGATGAAGGACCTGCCCACACCGCGGGACAGCTTTGTCATGAAACGCGGCCAGTATGATCAGCCAGGGGAGAAGGTGCAGCGCGGTACACCTGCGGTCTTTCCAGGTCTGAAGAAGCGCGATGGGGATGCCAAAGCGGACTACGACCGCCTGGACCTTGCCCGGTGGCTGGTGAGTCCAGACCATCCGCTCACAGCACGGGTTGCTGTGAATCGGCTCTGGCAGCAGTTCTTTGGAATCGGGCTGGTGAAGACGAGCGCGGACTTCGGTTCCCAAGGTGAACCGCCCAGCCACCCGGAACTGCTGGACTGGCTCGCGGTCACCTATCGCGAAAGTGGGTGGGACACGAAGGCTTTTGTCCGCCTGCTGGTAACCTCCCAGACCTATCGTCAGAGCAGCCGCGTGACGCCAGAGTTGCTGGCCCGGGATCCGGAAAACCGTCTGCTGGCGCGGGGGCCCCGCTTCCGCCTGGATGCGGAGCAGCTTCGAGACAACGCGCTGTATGTCAGTGGCCTCCTCGATCCCACGATGGGCGGCAAAGGGGTGAAGCCCTACCAGCCGGAGAACATCTGGGAGCCGGTGGGCTTTGGCGGCAGCAACACCCGCAACTACAAGCAGGATGCCGGCAGTGCGTTGTATCGCCGCACGCTCTACACCTTTCTCAAACGCACCGCCCCGCCGCCAAGCATGACCACGTTCGATGCGCCGAACCGCGAGCAGAGCTGCACCCGGCGGGAACGGAGCAATACGCCCCTGCAGGCGCTGCAGCTCATGAATGATGTGCAGCACTTCGAGGCTGCGCGCCACTTCGGTCAGAGGATGATCAAGGAAGGCGGCCGTGCTAATTGGGAGCGTCTCTCCTGGGGCTGGAAGGTGGCCACGTCGCGCCTGCCTACGGATGATGAAATGGCCGTGGTTCAGGAAACGCTCAAGTTGCATCTGGAGCGCTACCGCTCCAGCCCGGACGCGGCGAAGCTGGTAATGAGCGCTGGCGAGTCAAAGCCCGACCCCGCCCTGGAGCCCGGAGAGCTGGCAGCCTACACCATGGTGGCGAACCTGCTGCTGAACCTGGACGAAACCCTCACCCGGAACTGATTGCCTCCATGAACCCGTTTGTTGACTATCACCAGCAGACCACCCGGCGTCGGTTTTTTCAGGGCACCGGGTTGCGGTTGGGCGCGCTCAGCCTGAGCTACTGTTTGGGGGATCGCCTGTTGTTGGGGGCTTCTGGCGCGGGTCCCGTGGCCCAGGTGCATCCTCCCCAGCCAGGTTTTCCGCACTTTGCGCCGAAGGCCAGGCGGCTGATCTACCTGCACATGAACGGGGCGCCGTCGCAGCTGGATCTTTTCGACTACAAGCCAGGGTTGCGGGAGTACTTTGACAAGGATCTGCCGGACAGTGTGCGCAACGGACAGCGCATCACGGGGATGACCAGTGGGCAGTCTCGCCTGCCGGTGGCACCCAGCATGTTTAAGTTCAGCCAGTGTGGTCAGAGTGGCACCTGGATGAGCGAGCTGGTGCCGCACATGCAGACTGTGGCAGACGACCTGGCGATGATCCGCACCGTGCACACCTCCGCCATCAATCATGACCCGGCCTGTACCTTTGTCATGACGGGCAGTGAGGTGCCGGGCAAGCCCAGCCTGGGCTCGTGGCTGAGCTACGGCCTGGGCAGCGTGAGCAACAATCTGCCAGCGTTTGTCGTCTTCACGCCCACCTTTCCGTCCACAGGCAATGCGCAGGCGCTGTTCACGCGCATGTGGTCCAGCGGGTTCCTCCCAACGAGTCACAATGGCGTGGCGTTGCGCGGGCAGGGCGATCCGGTGTTGTACATCAAGAACCCACCCGGAGTGGAAGGCGGAGACCGCCGCACGATGCTGAACGCGCTGAACAAGCTCAATCAGCAGAGCTTTGACCGCTTTGGTGATCCGGAGATTCAGACGCGCATTTCCCAGTATGAGATGGCGTTCCGCATGCAAACGAGTGTGCCGGAGCTAACCGACCTGAGCACGGAGAGCAAGGCCACGCTGGATCTGTACGGGCCGGATGTGCAGCGCATGGGCTCCTTTGCCTCCAGCGCGCTCCTGGCCCGTCGTCTGGTGGAGCGTGGCACACGAGTGGTGCAGATCCTGCACCGCGGTTGGGATCAGCACAGCGGCCTGCCCAAGAACATCAAGGCGCAGTGCCTGGATGTCGATCAGGCTTGCGCCGGCCTGATCAAGGATCTCAAGCAGCGCGGTCTGCTCGATGACACCCTCGTGGTGTGGGGTGGGGAGTTTGGTCGCACGGTGTACTCCCAAGGCACCCTGACCAAGGACAACTACGGTCGCGACCACCATCCGCGGAATTTCTGCATGTGGATGGCCGGCGGCGGCGTGAAAGCCGGGACGACCTATGGCGAGACGGATGACTTCAGCTACAACATCGTGAAGGACCCTGTGCACATCAATGACCTCAACGCTACGATTTTGCACCAGATGGGGGTGGATCACTCCAAGTTCAGCTTCAAGTTCCAGGGGCTCGATCAGCGGCTGACCGGCGTGGAAGAGGCGAAGGTGGTGAAGGGCGTGCTGGGGTGAGAGGCGGGGGCTCTTGAGACAGGATTAACAAGATTTTTAGAAGATTAACAAGATGGGGTGTGAGGATGGCGGGTTTGGTTTAGCCTGGCCGGGGATGTGCAGTACATGTGAGGATGGAGGCCTGTTGAGGGTTCAAGCCTTCACAAGCTGTCCATCACCTGGATGCGAAGCATCTTGGGGAATGCGGCGAGATTCGCCGCTTTGGGGAGTTCTGTGTCGGGCTGCCAAGAAAGAGCTGCAACGGAGTTCCTGACTTCATTGCGGTTGACGATAGCTTCGAGCTTGTCACAAGGCGTAGCCAAAGCGGTGATGCGCACCGCAGTCCAAAATCCTGCTGCGCAGGATCAGGTGGAGGAGGTGATGGGAGAGGGGGGGGCGTTTCAGGCTTTCGATGTCGGAGGGACGGCACTCAGACCATCAGGGTAATGCATGAGGCAATAATGCCCAGGAAGGTGTCGAATGCGTCGCGCATAAGGAGGCAAAGTGACGGTGGAGACTCAGACTTTGATCTTTATCGACTGGCCGGTGGCGGGATCCAGTTCGTAGGTCTTGCCTTCCTCGTTGGTGACTCGAAGGGTGGCGTTCCCGCTGGAGGGGCTTCCTGTAGGCCAGTGGACCTCCATCTTCTTGATGAAGACCCACTGAACGTCTTGCTCGATGAGAGGATTCGTCTGAACGGTGTACAGTTGCTTTTCCCACCGCTTCTTGCCGGTGCGGATGTCCGTTGCCGTGACAACCCCCATGGTGTCGGGGCAATTGTTGACAGTGAACTGAATTCCTTTGAGGGTGATTGGCGGAACCTGAGGCAGAGCGGCGCGCTTGGCGTGGAGGGCAGTGGTGCTTGCTGCCGCGATGAGGAGAAGGAGAAAGAATGCGGTCGGCAGCTGGCGGCGAGAGTGGTGCGAATTGCTCAGACCGCGGACTGAAGCAGGATGAAATCCTGCAATGCCGACAGGTTGGGAAACCTGTCCTACCAATGCGGACTGAACTGGCGGGACGCCAGTACCACGCACCGGCAAGATGCCGGTGTCACTCGCAGGCAAAAAAAAGGCGTTGGACGATTCACGGTCCAACGCCTTGACGCACTGACAACTGGCGCACTGCCCACTGGCGCACTGCCCACTGGCACGCAACATCAACGAGGCGTGCCAGCTTTCAAAACCACCCAGCGCCTACCGACGCCTTTTGGCCGTTTTCCGGCCGGTCATGATGGCCTTGGCTTTGTCTTCGTTGTCGAGGACGGTGGTGAACTTGTACTTGAAGCCGTCGAGCTTCCGGCGCTCGATCTTCTGATCGATGAGGCGCTCGATGGAGTGGACGTAGGAGATCTCATCTGCGGCAAAGAGGGTGAAGGCATCGCCCTCTTTTTGCGCGCGACCGGTACGGCCAATGCGGTGCACGTAGTCTTCAGGATTCTCGGGCACCATGTAGTTGATCACATGGGTCACGCCGCTCACGTCAAGCCCACGGGCGGCAAGGTCGGTGGCGACAATGATGTCGAAGGCACCGTCGCGGAAGCCTTGAAGGGCTTTCTCACGGTCACGCTGATTGATGTCGGAGTGCATCACCGCCACCTTGTATTTCCCAGTCTGCTGAATGGCGGCGAAGAGACGGTCGGCATGCACTTTCATGCGGGTGAAGATCATCACGCTGTGGAACTCCGTGCTCTGCAGCAGGGCCAGCAGCAGTTCCTCACGTTGATCGCTCGCGACGGGATACATGTAGTGGCTCACCGTCTCCGCAGGGGAGAAGCGCAGGCCCACTTCGATGCTCTCAGGCTCACGCAGGGCCCATTCGGCCAAGCCCTTGATCTGAGGGGGCATGGTGGCAGAGAAGAAAAGCGTCTGTCGTGATTTAGGGGTCTCACTCACGATGCGGCGCACATCAGGCAGGAAGCCCATGTCGAGCATGCGGTCCACTTCATCCAGAATGAGCACTTCGATGTCGGCGAGGTTCACGGTGCCATCGCTCATGAAATCGAGGAGGCGCCCAGGGGTGGCCACCACGATGTCCACGCCGCGCTGCAGGCCTTCGCGCTGCTTGCCGTAACCCACGCCGCCATGCACGAGAAGCGTGCGGAGGCCGGTGTGCCGGTTGAACTTGTCGAATGCTTCCACGACCTGGGCGGCGAGTTCGCGGGTGGGCTCCAGGATCAGGCAGCGCAGTTTGCCAGGAGCGCCAAGGCGGGAAAGAGTGGGCAGACCAAAGGCGGCAGTTTTGCCCGTACCTGTCTGGGAGGCGCCGATGACATCTTTACCGGCGAGAACTACGGGGGCGGTGCGGGCTTGAATTTCAGTGGGCTTTTCATAGCCCATATCGCGCACACCGGAGAGAACAGCGGGGGAGAGCCCCAAGATTTCAAAAGCTTCTGGATAAGGACCTTCAGGAACGGGCGGTGCGGGCGGCGGGGGTACGGCGGCAACGGCGGGGGCGTGGCGGCGGTCTCCAGCTTCGCGTTCCTCGCGCGGGGCCCGGTCCCGGTCGCGTTCACGACCTCCCCGGCCCTGGCGACGGTCTCCGTCGCGGCCGGAACGGGGGCGCTCACGGTCGCGTTCCCCAGTGCGGGGTGGACGGCCAGCCCCGGCTCCGCCTCCTTCTCGCTGGCGGTCGCGATCGCGTCCACGATTGCCATCGCGGTCCCGCTCACGCTCCACTTTGGGGCGATGTTCGGCGGCATCTCTGCGGGTGGCGGCCTTCGCGGCATGCAGCTTCTCCGGGTGCTTTTCGTGATGTTTCGCGCTGTCGTCAGCGGTTTTCTTCTTGCCCAGGCCCGTGAGGCGTTTCAGCCCTGACGTGATTCGTTGAAGCAGGGAGGGTTTGGTCTTGGTCGATTGGCTCACGAGCGATAGATGGGGAAGAACAGGGGGGCACTAGATAGAAGAACCCCTAATCCGATGTCATCCCACTTTTTTACACCTTTTGCAAACGGAGATGTGCCCCGGAGCGGGAATCGCCCCGGGGGACGGGCGTTTTTCTAGTGCATTTCCACCGAGCAGGATCCCAGGCCGCCACGGAAGTAGTTGAACTGGACGTTGGGGTGGTCAGCGAGCAGGGACATCGGCACGGCAGAGTCCGCCAGGCCTTTGGAGATCATGAGGGCGGTGAGCCGCTGCCCCAGCGGGTTGTCATGCGTGCCCGCCTGCCAGATGCTGACCTTCTCTGCGAGCCAGGTCTCTTTGGGGCCCACGGTGATGGCGGTCTTGGGAACCATGGTGATGTTGCCACCACCGCTGGTGCGGGCGTTCTGCGCCAGGGTGATCGGATGCAGTTCTACGATGCGGGTGCCCAGCTTCCGGTATTCCTCGGGTGTGGGGGGCTCGTTCTTGTACTTGCCCGTACGCTTGAGGGGATCGTTGAAGGCCCAGTGCTTGATGTCGCCCTGCCCTCCCTGCATGACGGCGCAACGCACGCCGGCGCTCCAGCTCTGCACGTACTCCTTCACATCCCCCTTCGGGAAATGGAGGTTGGCATCTGGCATGGCGAGCTTCTTCTGGATGCGGTTGAAGAGCAGCTCACGGTCGGCTTTTTCAAAGGAGAGGGGGTGAGTGATGGGCACCTCCTTCTTGGTCTCCACGTCGTACCACTCGTCCATGCCCCAGAAGTGGGAGGTCTTGAGGCTGAGGCCCAGTTCGTTGACGAGGCGGGCCACCAGGGGGAGCTGTTCGGTCGGCCCGATGGGGCCGCAGACACCCACGGGATTGTCGGCCGTGGATTGGCGCCAGGCGGAGATGTATTCCAGCGCCTCAGCCAGGTAGAAGTCCTCCAGCGTGTCATACATCACGACCTTGAACCCCGGACGGGAGAGCTGGCGAAGATCCTTCTCCGTGAGCTTGGCGGCGTCGTTGATGAGGCTGCTGTCCAGGGTGGTGTAGTCCCACCAGTCGGGGGCGATGTGGCTGAGTTTGCGAGGCATTTGGGGAACAGTGAAAAGTTTAGAGTGAGAAGTGAAAAGTGAGGAGTCTGAGGTCGGGGGACGATTGTGAGTCTTGGCGGGAGAAATGAGTGAAGTTTGGAGTTTGAATTTTCGACAGCGGAGGTGTCGCCTACTCTTCGAGCCAGCGTTCGTAGGCCTCGTTGATGAGGCAGTCGTCGCCGAGGGTTTCTTTGAGAGGGTCGGAGTCGGTGGCGCTGAAGCCGAGGTGGAGGTGGCGACGCCAGCCTTCGGCATGGGTGAAATTGCCGGAGAGGGTGCCGACTTTTTGAGCGGCCTCGTCCATGGAGATGAGGTAGGAGTCCATGCCCTGGCTCACATCCAGCCAGTGCTTCTGGCTCTCGTGCGCGGCGAGGGCCTGACGCTTGATTTCATGAACCGGGTCGGTGTTCACATAGGATCCGGCGTGGATGCGTTTGCGCAGCGGGTCCCGCAGACCGTGGGGCATGGCGTGATACACGGTGACGTCATGAAAGTAGGCGTCGCGCGGGGGATCGGTGATGAAGTTGGGGATGCCGTGGGTGAAGGCCGCAGTCACGGCCAGGCGGGAGGCGGCCATGTGATCCTCCATGTAGTCGCTGGGCGCGTGGGTGAGCACGATGCGCGGCTGGGCCTCGCGTACAATGGCGGCGACTTTTTTGAGTGCCTCCGGGTTGTAGGTAAGAACCAGGTCGTCACTGATGGGAGGGTAGAATGCAGCCCCGAGGATGCGGGCTGCCTCCTGGGCCTCTTCGAGGCGCTTGCGGGCGGTGGTGGGGCCGTCCATCTGCACGGAGCCGCCGTGGCCGTTGCAGAGGTTCACATAATGCAGGTCCCAGCCACGGGCCTTGAGCTGGAGCATGGTGCCGGCGGCGACGAATTCGATGTCATCAGGATGGGCGAAAATGGCGAGGACGGAAGGCATGGGGAGAGGGAAAAGGAAAAACGAAAAAGGGAAGAGGGGGAAGGGATAAGGGCTACGGCTTCCGTCGCAGATCTGAAATGCAGAGGACGGTGTCCTGTGGATGTTCGCGGGAGGGAACCCACCCGCCAGTTGCCGTGTCCTTGGCGAGGATCATCAGATCAATGTCATCCAAATCAGCGTCCGCCTGGGCGCGATGGTATGGCACCCCGACCAAGCGCCCATCCTGAAGTGGGTGGTGTTCCAGGGCCTTTGAGCGGAATGGGCCCCGGAAACTGTTATGGGGGACCAGGGTGAGAGGGGGGCTCGAAGGGGGCAGTGTTGCATAGAGCTCCTTGCGAGAGATGTCCGGCCGGATGCTCTTCAGTGCCTCTTTCGTTTGCGAGAGGGAGGGCGCTGCTGCTGTCTCAGGTTTGGAGGCGCAGGACACCGTGGCCCCCGCAAAAACTGCCACAGCCAGCGCCTTGATGAGGGGCCGCGTGGTCTGTGGCAGTCGGATCATTGCAGGAGGGTCGGGAAGGGAGCGGGGCTAGGCCAGCTCGCTGATTTTCACGGGACGGCCGCCTTCCTCGGCGGACTTGTCGGCGGCGAAGAGGACCTCGAAGCTCTTCAGAGACTCGCGCAGGCTGGTGAGGGGCATGGCTTCCCCTTTTTCCAAGGAAGCGAAGAAGGTCTCAAACTGCGTCTGGTACGGGTGATCGCTCACGTCGCCGCTGTCGAGCATCTTCATGTTCAGGTTGCTCCAGCCCGCCTTGTTGGTGTGGAGCTTCATGGAGTGGAAGCGATTGTCCAGCAGGCTGCCCTCACTGCCGCACAGGTGGGTGTGGAAGTAGTAGGGCTGCAGGCAGTCCACGACGGCGGAGCATTTGCCCACCTTGCCGTCCTTGAAATGGACGAGGGTGATGCTGGTGGTGTTGTACTCGTAGGGGGCGAAGATGTCGCTCTTGGATTTGGTGGAGAGGCTGGTCACGCTTTCCACCTCGCTGCCCATGACCATGAGCAGGGCGTCAAGTGCGTGGCAACCGGCGGTGAGCAGGGCGCTGCCACCATTTTCCTTGCCGATGTTCCAGCGGAACTGGCCGTACCAGGGCCCGATGCCGTGGTAGTAGTCCACTTCACCGTAGTGGAGCTCGCCCAGCAGACCCTGGTCAAGAATGGCCTTGGTGGACTGGAACTGGCCGGAGAAACGGCACTCGAAACAGACGCAGCCAAGCACCTTGTTGGCTTCTGCGGCGTTGACGATGTCCCGGCATTCCTGGAGAGACATGCCGAGGGGTTTCTCGATGATGAGGTGCTTTCCCGCGCTGGCGGCGGCCACCGCCTGGTCGCGGTGCTGGGCAGGCATGGAGCAAATGTCCACCACCTGGATGTTGGAAGCGAGGAACTCGTCGAAGTCCGTGTAAGTCTTGACCGGGCAGCCGTGGCGGGCGCTGACTTCCGCATTGTCGAGCTTGCGGGAAGAGAAGATGGCGGTGACCTGGGCGTGCGGGGTGGCGTTGATCGCCGCGATGTGGGCACCTGCGGCCCAGCCATATCCGATGATTCCGACGTTGTATTTCTTCATGTTGTTGCGTTAGAAAGGGCCTTGTGAGCGTGTTCTTTGTGACATCAAACTCATGTCCGCCTTATGAAAAATGATACGCTTTTTAAGCCAACAATTTGTCAAGCGGGCAAGGGCCTGTTGACCCTGGGAATCGTGCTCTATGGGTGGTGTTTGCAAGGGCCGGCGCAGGAGCCCGTGCCGCCCCGCGCGCTCCGTGATTTAAATACCAGTTACTTTCCTTTCACGCCAGTCAAGGATGCGGCTGCCTGGGCGAAACGTCGGACGGAAGTCGAGCACCGGGTGCGGCTGGCGTCCGGGCTATGGCCCATGCCGGAACGTCCACCGCTCAATGCCGTCATTCACGGCCGCATTGAACGGGAGGATTACACGGTGGACAAGGTTTACTTTATGTCCGTTCCCGGTCATTTTGTGACTGGAAACTTGTACCTTCCCAAGAACCCGCCGGCCAAGATGCCGGTCGTGCTCTGCCCGCATGGACACTGGCCGGATGGGCGGTTCATGCGCGCCAATGATGCAACGGTGGCCAGGGAACTGGCAACGGGGGCGGAGCGCTGGGAAAACGGGGCGCGCTCGCCCTTGCAGGCCCGCTGTGTGCAACTGGCGAGGATGGGGTGCGCCGTTTTCTTTTACGACATGCTCGGGTATGCGGACAGCATTCAATTTCCTGAGCACCGCCATGGACCGCAGGAGGAGGGGTTTATGAGTGTGGATGCAGAGCAGAACCTGTACGGTTATTTCCCGCTCCAGATCTGGAACGGCGTGCGGGCGCTGGATTTCCTGCTTTCCGTTCCGGGGGCAGATCCCGCCCGGGTGGGATGCACAGGCGCGAGCGGTGGCGGTACGCAGACGATGGTGCTGGCGGGCATTGATTCCAGGATCACAGCGGCATTTCCCTGCGTGATGGTCTCCACTGCCATGCAGGGGGGCTGCACGTGTGAGAACTCGAACCACCTGCGCATCAACCAGGGGAACATTGACATTGCGGCTCTCACCGCTCCACGCCCGCTGGGGCTGACGGCCGCCAATGACTGGACGAAGGAGCTGGAGACCAAGGGGTTTCCGGACCTGAAAGGGCTCTACCAGATGACGGGCAGCCCTGGGAATGTGAGTGCGTTGTTTGCCACCCATTTTCCGCACAACTACAACCACGTGGCGCGCACTGCGATGTACGGCTTTTTCAACAAACACTTCAAGCTGGGCCTCGCAGAACCGGTGCTGGAGCGCGACTTTGTGCTCTGCAGCCAAGACGAGCTGAGCGTGTGGGATGCGCAACATCCCGCACCCGCCGGAGACCAGGTGGGCAAGCCACACGAGGTGGCGGTGGGCAGGTGGTTCAAGGAGCAAACGGCGAACACCCTGGCTCCGCTGCTGGCGGCCAAAACGGATGAAGAACGCTCCAAGACGGACGAGGTGGTGGGCGAGGCTTGGCGCATCCTGGTGGGACGCACCCTGCCGGGCAAGGGCGAGACCTCGTTTGACGTCGGGGCCAAGGAGGAGCGGGGAGATCACTTTCTGATTCGCGGTCAGGTGCATTTCAAGGACACGGATCACGTTGACGTCACTTTCCTCTATCCCAAAAACTGGAACAACAAGGCGCTCCTGTGGCTGAGCGGAAAGGGGCCCGAATCCTTGGTGAGTGCGAGCGGGGATCTGACCGGCGCGGGCCGCAAGCTTCTGGCAGAGGGCTATGCCGTGGCGTGCCCGGTGCCGTATCTGGCCGGGGCTGCCCGCAACCCCAACGTGTATGGGAAACGGAAGCTGGAGACATATGAAGGGTATGCCGGCTACCACTATGGGTATAATCCCAGCCTTTTCGCGGAGCGGGTGCGGGATGCCCTGACTGTGATCGCGATGATCCGCGACCATGACAAATATCACACTGATCAGATCCTGGTAGCTGGCTTGGAGGGCAGCGGTCAGGTCGCCGCGGCAGCCGTGGCCCAGGCCAAGTCTGTGGTGGCTCAGGGAGTGATCGCCACGGGCGGATTCCGCTTTGGGAGTCTCAAAGACGTGTGGGATGTGAATTTCGTGCCCGGCGCGGTGAAGTATGGGGATGTCCCGGCACTGCTTGCGCTCTGTGCTCCGGTGAGTTTGAAAGTCCTGGATGAGGCGAAACCCGGAGAGGTGGAGTTTGTGCTGGGGTCGTTGGGGCAGTGAGCCGGGCGTCCCGACTGTGAGTGCCACCCGCATCCTGCCGGTGGTTCGAGGTATGCGCGGAGGTGTTGGGTGGTTGATCGTCAAACTCCGCCGACTGCAGTCCAATGCCATCAGGGAAATAAGTCGCTTCATCGTGGCACCTCCCAGGGGGTGCAAGTTGAGGACTGAAAGCCCGGAATAATTCCAGCCTTGGGCAACGCCCAAGGTCATTGGGGAATAGTGATGCTCAGGGCTGTAGGCCCGGTTCATTCAGGGATGTTTGTCGTGGGCAGGTTTGATGAGGTCGGGCCTTCAGCCCTCAATGAGTCTTTGATCTGCAAACTTTGGGCGATGCCCAAGGCTGCAATGAGGCCGGACCTTCGGTCCATTTGAACCTGTGATCTCACCAACTGGAACCTCAATGCGCCAGCCTGACGCCGATCCCATTCTGAAACCCATTGGCAGTCAAAACAGCGGTGCCATCACTTTTCCCTGATGGCATTGGACTTCAGTCGGCTCAGTGGTGAAGCGTGTGCGTGTTCGACTCGCAACTTGCAAGATGTCTTGCGAGGTGCCATGCAGGTTGCCCACGGCGATGGCCGGTTTAGGGGAGGGGTGTCTTTGCGTAAGTGGTTGATTGAGAGTGAGGTGAGGGGTGTCCAAGGCGGGTGGCCTGAGTTATGCGCAAGGAAGGGGCACCCCGGCGCTTTTGCGTCGGGTCGCGCGGCAAAGACCCCTTTCACTCCCAAACCAAATCCAGATGAACCACATGAAAACGTACCTTTTCTCAGCCTTGGCCGCCGCAATGATCCTCCCCAGCTGCGCTTCTTCAGATGTGGCCAGAAACAGCACGCCGGGTCAGCCTATGGCGATTGACCGGGCGGAACGGAAGATCTACGCAACGCCGACGCCGGTATCGGAGGACCCCACCTCACCGCTTTATCATGTGGAGGCCAATGGAAGCTCCGCCAGTGTGGCGTTGGCCAGCTTTTAGCATCTCGCGGCCCGGCCGGTGTCCGTCGGTTTGGGCTCGTGTTTTTGGTGCCGTCTTGCTAAACTGGTCAAACAATTCACTCATGAAAACGACACTTGTCAGCTCCGCATTGGTTATTTTTGCCTCGACCCTGCTCCCGGGTTGTGCCTCCAGCGACCCCACCTCCTCCGGTCAGCCGGTGGCTGCGCAACGGGAGGAGGCGAGGAAATATGGCACCCCAACGCGGCTGTCATCCGACCCCTCCTCGCCGTTGCATGGTCTGGAATCCAACAAGGGACAGGTCAGCACGAAGATTGCGGAGTTTTAGGCTGAATGAAGCCCGTCTGCATACTGGAGTAACAAGATGGCGTCTCGGGTTGGAATGGCCAACCCGAGGGGGCAATGCTGGATGGGCTATTTGGTTTCCTTCAACCGCGACTGCCAGCCTATGGGCTGGGTCCACGCCATTTCGGTCTGGCCATCGTAGCTGGGGCGGGGGTGCGGGCGGTTCGAGGTGACGATGGCGCGCACGTACAGTTCGTCCCCTTTCAACCGGTATTCTGCCACGGGACCTTCTACGGTTGCGAAGGTCTTGCCCACATCGGTGGAGTAGATAATGCGCTCGGGGCGGAAGTCGTCCGCAGGCGTCTTGACGGTGGTGGTGGTTTTATCGAACCCGGTCGGGGTGCCGACGAACTTGATGGTGTAGGCGACGCCATTTTGGGGTTGGACTTGAACCTTGAGGATGCCGTCCTTGAAGCTGACGTCTTCCAGCGTGACACCGCTGGAGGCATAGAAGTCGCCCGCCCGCATGGCCGCGATGAGTTTATCCGGAGCGAGCGCTTCGCTGCGCACCATGACCCACCCTCGCCCGGGAGCGCTGTCTTCCCCGTGGTAGTGGTGGGCGTCATCTGTGCCCACTCCGTAGAGAGGGGGGGCGTTGAATTGGGTGATACGCAAGGTGTTGGCCACATCCCAGATGGTTTCATGACCGGGACGGGTGGCGTCGCCCAGGTAGTTGATCATGGGGTGGCCGTTGTAGATCTCGAAGAAGTTCTCCTCCAGCACGGCAGCGAGGTCTTCCGGGGTGAGTGCCCAGCGGAAGTTGGGGTGGTTTACATGAGCCAGCACGGGGCGGCCGGTAGCGCGGCCTTGTTCGTGGATGGCTTGCAGACTCTTGCGCATCACGTCTTGGATGCTGGTCCCATCAGGCGGCAGGATGGCTTCCTGGATGTTGAGCGCGTTTATGTGGATGGGGACCCGTTTCTTGAGCTCCATCGCGTAGTTGGCGCTCAGTTCTTCCGCCTGGATCAGAAGGAATTCTTCCGGGCGCTCAAACTTCGGTCGGTATTCCTCCAGCTTCTTGAGTCGAACCTCTTTAGCGCCGTCTTTCTCACGGGTCTCGACCCAAGGGGTGCCAAAGCGGGCCAGATATTTATCCAGGGCAGGGGGGGCACCAGGGGCCGTCTGGCGCGTTTTCACCAGCTCCTCGGTGACCCAGACTTCCTTGGCCTGGAGGACGTTGTGATCAGAGATGGCGAGGAACTGGTACCCGTTCTTCTGGTACCAGTCGGTGATCATCTCTGGAAAGTCATTGCCATCGCTCCAGAGGCTGTGGGAGTGAGTGTTGCCCTTGTACCACTTTTTCGCAGGAGCGGGTGAATCGGCGGCGGCCAAAGAGAGGGAAAGGGCCAGGCTGGCGGCTCCAAGGGTGGCGTTGAGGGCGAATGTGCGACGGGTCAAGTGGCGGGTGGGAGTCATGTGGGACGCGCGGTTGAGTATCTGGAATACTGGAGGGCGAGCGCGTTTCTTCTTGGGAAATGGTGGTGGGCGGGGAGAGGGGTGTTCGTAGAGGTAAATGGCTTACTGGACATCGGAGGCCAAGGCGAGGTACACGAGCCCAATAGCGTCCCGCACCTGGATGCGAAGCATCTTTAGGAGTGTGGTGAGAATCGCCGCTTTTGGGAGTCCTGTGTCGGTCAAACTAACGATGCGTCTTGGGCGGAGCGTGTGATGTCATTCGACTTCTGCGGCCGACATCAGGTTCAAGGTTGTCTCAAGGCTTAGCCAAAGCGGTGATGCTCACCGCAGTCCTAAAATCCTGCTGCGCAGGATCAGGTGTTGGGTGTCTGGGGTGGGATGGCGATTTTGGGCAGCTTGCCAGATCGAAGACGTGAAAAGTAAAAGGCCTGCGATGCGCCGGGGCGGCATCGCAGGCCTGGGGTTTGTTTTTCTATGGTGGCCCTCTCACAGGCCGGTTGGTCGCACAGGGGTTATTGCACCGCGATGACGCGCGGTTTGGCGGCTTCCTTGACGGGAAGGTTCAAGGTTAGGACGCCGTCCTCCAGCTTGGCGGAGAGTGCAGCCTCATCCACCTTGGCGGTGACCTTGAGCTGGAGCTTGTAGCCATAGCTGCCAAGTTCACGATGAAGGGACTTCCAGGCTTCCTGGGCGACAGGTTTGCGCTGCGCGCTGAGGGTGAGGATCCCTTGGTCAAGTTTGACATGGACGCTGTCTTTGGCGGCACCGGGAAGGTCCACCCGGACCTGGTAGGCATCTTTGGCGCTGTTGACGGAGTAGCGGGGTTTCACGAAGTTCTGCGCCTGAGTGGTCGTGTTGGTGGAGGCGGTGGCGCAGGCGCTATCAGGAGTGCAAGTGGTCATGGTCGTATGGGGTTGGAAGGAAGGTGGATATGATATGTGCTATGGGTGACTTGCCGCGGCCGGGGCTCAGGGGCAGCGCCTGGCCAGCGGATGGGGATCTTTTTTAGCGAACAAGCGAGATCACTGCACCTCGATGGTTCGCGGTTTGTGCGCTTCAGCTTTTGGCAGAGTGACGGTCAGAATACCGTCTTCCACCTTGGCCGCGATGGCGTCGGACTTGACACTGTCTGGCACGGAGACGGAGCGGGTGGAGGTGAAGCTGGATTCGCTTTCGCCGTTCTTCTCTTTGCGCACGACGGTGACGGTAAGAAGGCGGTCGTTGAACTCGACCTTCACATCTTCTTTCTTCACGCCGGGGATTTCGAAGGTAGCGTAGTAGTTGTCCTTGTCCTCGTGGATGTCCGTGGCAAGGCGGCCGGTCACGGCCCCACCGAAAGCGGTGTCCCAATCGAACGCTCGAGCCAGGGCTGGCAGGTTGCCAAATGGATGGCTGAACCAAGTTTCGAGATTGGAGACAGGATGATTATAACGTGTAAGTTTCATGGTGTTTGTTTTGTGGGAACCAAGAGTTGTCTTGGACGCGTGATGATTACCGGTCCTAGTGTTGCAAGCCTTGTGCCACCTTCATTGATTTGATTGCAGCGTGTTGAAAATGAACATGTAATGCGTAGCTTGCGTTTTGATCGGATTCGATCATCCCCCCCAAGTGAGAGACAATGTGACTCTTAAGAGTTATTTTGGAGCGCGGTCGAGAAGAGTCATAATGACTCTAATGATGAATATTCCACCGGCCAGCGCTCAGGTCAGCGGCCATCAACCAAAGTGAAACTACGTCTTTGCGGTTGCAATTACCATAATTACCATTATTTTAGATTGACCTGCCAACACCCCCGTCCAAGGCATCATGAAACTCCTGCTGAAAATCGCCATCGTTGTGATTGTGGCCCGCTTTATGGTTCACACGCCGAAGGGGGCAAATCACACCCTGGATGCGGTGAACAGCTTCACGCTCCGCGACATGGCGATGCGGGTGGATAGCCTTTTCGTCTTCATCGAAGAGACCGTGATGAGCTGGTTCTCCTAGCTTCGGAAACTAGCCCGCATTTCTCATACCCCCTGACTTGACAACCCAAGATCAGCGGGTTTTTGGGTGTGCGCCTTCTGTGGGGGGAGACTTGGTGGGCGAAATGGGTCGGGCCAGGGGACTGAAGGCTCTCAGGGCGTGTTCAAGAGGCCTGGATGCTCTTTGCCCAGGGTTCGAAGGCATAAGCATCCCTCTGCATGGGCTGCAGATGTCCCTTTGAGTGAAAAGCCCCCGGTCTCAGGGGCTGCATCCAGCCAGTCTTCGCTGGGCCAGACCATAGACTTCTTTGAGAGTGCAGGCACTTGGCAGCTGCACATAAATGCGCCTCACGCTCACGGTGATCAGGGCCGCGATTTTGAGCAACTTCAGCCGGATCGTGCCCACCGTGGCTGTAGCCAGAGGCGTGCCGTGCAAGGCCACCGCACGCATCTGGCTCAACAGCAAATAGGCAAAAGTCGAAAACCACAGACGCAACTGGTTGCTGCTCTTCCAGGCAGTTGAAGTGCGGTCGGCAAACAGGTCCAGCTGCTGTTCCTTGATGCGGTTCTCCATGTTGCCCCGGGCGCAATAGAAGCGTTCATACAACCCGCTGCCCGTGGCAAACTGCTCCTCCCCCTGCGCCCATGGCTCCCTGGAACTGATGTTGGTGACAATGAAACGGGGGTTGGTCTTGCCCTGGGTTATTTCGGCCTTGCCGATGACACGCCGTTCCCGGCTCCAGGTCTTGAGCGTGCGGTAGCTCAACTCCTCAAACTCCCGTGCGGTTCCTTCCAGTTCGGGCGGAGCCTTGGCTCCGGCAGCTTTTGCAAGGCGCACCGCCTCGGCATCGAGCTTCGCGGCCGTCCGCCAGAAGGTGGGGGCGAGCATCTCCTGCAAGCGGACGTTGCGGGCCAGTCCAAAAACATAGTACAGCTGCGGCTGGGTCTCGATCCAGCTCATGAGCTCATCGCGGCAGAACCCGCTGTCGGCACGCACAATGATGACCACCTGCCTGCCAAACCGGCCGCGGATGGCCTTCACGATCTTCTGGAGGGCCTCCAGGGTGCCGCCTGCCGCATCCCCGTCGGCGGTGCGCAACTGTGACCACAGAGGCACATCCCCACAAAAGCAATAAAGGGGCAGGTAACAGTAGCCTTTGTAGTAACCGTGATAGAAGCGGCCTTCCTGGTGGCCGTGAAGCAGGTCGTCGGTGGCATCAAAGTCCAGGACAATGACCCCGCTTTTGCGTGGGATGGCCGCCACCGCCATCTGCAAAAGCAGGTCTTGGATCCTGTCGGCATCAGCGTGGATCTTTTTGGTGAGCGCGTGTTCCTGGGCACCCAGCTCCATGCGGTTGAGGGTGCTCTTGCCCGCCAGGGGGCAGCCTGCATCCTGCGCATGATGCCGCTCCTGCCCCAAGACATCGGCCCGCCCGCAAGCGGCAGCCAGGAGGGGATCTCGGCGCAGACAGTCGTGGTCATTGAGGTCTTCGTAGCCCAGGGCCAGACCAAAAATACGCTGACGCAGCATGCCCGCCAGATCGTGTTCGACGAAGCGCTGGTCGCGTCGGTCCGTGAAACAACCCGCCAGCTTCTCACACAGGCCCAGCTTCTGGTCGATCTGGCGCAACAGGAGGCTGCCCCCTTCACTGGAGAGGTAACCTCCTGAGAAATCCGCCTCCACGCGCCTGCCACCCAGCGCTTGAAACTCCAACTTGGCCTGTGTACACTGTGTCGCTGCTTGAGTCTGGTGCATGCCTTGGTTTTTGCCTTGGTAATCAAAGACTAATGCGCCGCTGCACCCGGCTCAAGCTTCTCGCGTATGAGAAATGCGGGCTAGGAATGATGAATTCGGAATTAGAAATGAAGCTTCCTCTTCAAAGCTGGTCTGGGAAATGCGGAAGGACCTTTGCCGATGGATTGACAATACCACTAATTCAGCATCCCTAGTTCCCAATTCCTGCTTTCCCCGGTGCCTCCGTAGTTATTTCCAGTGTCCCTCTCTCACGCTTTCTCGAGGAACAGCCGTCCTGCCTTGCGGCGGAGGCGGAGTTGGCTGGGGAGATTCACTCGGGACACGCGGGGAGAGCTGAGGAGTTCGAGGGCGCTCTCGATCTCGGCATTGCCGATATTCGGCACGGCATGAACTTCGCGCAGCCACCACCGGAGAATGCGGCTCTGGAGCGCGGGGTGGGCGGTTTTCAGCGCGGAGTTGACCGTGAGGCTGCGGTCTGCCTGAAGGAGTTGGTGATCTGTGAGAAACGCGCTGGTGGCGGATTGCAGGAAGTCTTCATCGCGACCGGCCAGCCGGGCAAAGCGCTGGAGCGTGCCAGCGACTTCGCGTTGGAACATCTCCTTTAGAAAGGGGAGCACGCGGTGGCGGATGCGGTTGCGGGTGGGGGCTCCCAGACTTGATCCCGCGTTGGTGGAGTCCTCTCTGAAAGCGAGGCCGTGCGTGGTGATGTAGGTGTCGATCTCCTCGCGCGTGATTTCCAAGAACGGTCGCGTGATCAGAAGTCCACCAGGAGAGTTGGAGATGGGATCCATCCCTCGGATGCCTCGAAGGCCACTGCCGCGAAAGAGGTGATGCAGGATGGTTTCCACATCGTCGTCCGCATGGTGCGCCAGGAAGACGTTACGGCAATCGTGACGGGCGGCGGCTTGCTCAAAGAAGGCTCGTCGGGCGTCCCGACCGGCCGTTTCGAGGGAGGTCTTCGTGCGGGCCGCCTCTGCAGTGATGTCCACGGTGATCTCCTCATGCCCCAATCCGTGGGCGATGGCGAGATCCCGCACGAACTGGGCGTCAGTATTCGACTCGGCGTCGCGCAACTGGTGATTCAGATGGCAGACGATGAGTTTCCTGTAACCCAGGAGCAGGAGGAAGTGCAGCAACGCTACCGAATCCCGTCCGCCGGAGACGCCCACCAGTTGCGGGGCATCGAGCGATAGCTCCGACCGCTGCCCCTGCAGGTTGCGCAGAGTGGTGCGAGCCTTGCGTTCCAAACGGGTGAGGGCCGCCGACGCGTGTGTGCGCGCCGACGGGGAAATCACGGGGGATGCCTCGGGATCAGCCGATTTTTTCTGTGCCGAAGTAGCGCTGGAGCGGGGCAGGGATGGTGATGCTGCCGTCTGCTTGCTGGTACGTTTCGACGAGGGCGACGAAGAGACGCGCGAGCGCGGTGCCGGATCCGTTGAGCGTGTGGCAGAATCGGTTTTTGCCATTCTCATCTTTGTAGCGCAGATTCATGCGGCGCGCTTGGAATTCGCCGAAATTGCTGCAGCTGGACACTTCCAGATAGGTGCCCTGGCCGGGGGCCCAGACTTCGATGTCGTAGGTCTTGGTCGAGCCAAAACCCACGTCCCCGGTGCAAAGCTCAATGATGCGGTAGTGCAGCCCCAGGGTCTGGAGGACGGCTTCGGCGTTGGCGGTGAGCTTCTCCAGTTCGTCCATGGAGGTCTCCGGGGTGGTGATCTTTACGAGCTCCACCTTGTCGAACTGGTGCATGCGGATGAGGCCGCGAGTCCCCAGGCCGGCGCTGCCTGCCTCACGACGGAAGCAGGGGGTGTAAGCGGCGTACTGAATGGGCAGAGATTCCGCCTTCACGATCTCCTCACGATGGAGGTTTGTCACCGGCACCTCGGCGGTGGGGACGAGGTAGAGGTCGTCCTCCTGGCAGTGGTACACCTGATCGGCGAACTTCGGGAGTTGGGTGGTGCCGACAAGAGCGTCGGCCTTGACCACGAACGGGGTGTTCACCTCGGTGTAACCGTGGCTGGTGGTGTGGAGGTCGAGCAGAAAGTTGATGAGGGCGCGTTCCAGTCGGGCACCTGCACCACGGTACACGACAAAAGCGCTGCCGGTGATCTTGGCACCAGCCTCGAAATCGAGCATGCCGTGCTGGGCTCCGAGGGCGACGTGGTCCTTCGGGGCGAAGTCGTAGGTGGGCTTCTCGCCCCAGACTTTCACCTCGGGATTCTGCTCGGCGCTTTCACCGATGGGGCAGGCATCGTGCGGAAGGTTGGGGATGCCCAGCATGAGGTCGCGCTGTTTGACATCCAGAGCGTCGGCGTCACGACCGATCTGCTCGATGCGGTCGCCGATGCCCCGGACCTGGGCCTCGATGGCGCTGGTGTCTTCGCCCTTTTTCTTGGCGATGCCGATCTCTTTGCTGATCCGGTTGCGGTCGCCCTGCAGCTTCTGGCGTTCCGTTTCCGCTTCGCGGCGCTGCTCGTCCAGAGAGGTCACCTCATCCACCATCGAGGAAAGGCCGGCACCACGGGTGCTGAGGCGTTCTTTGACGTAGTCGGGTTTCTCACGGAAGAGGCGGATGTCTAACATAGGGCGCGCAGACTAGCGTGGAATGGGAAAATGTCGAGCCGGAGGGCGGCGGAGGTCGGCTGGGACAAGAAGAAAGTGGCGCGCAGGGGAAAATTGCGCTTTGGTAGGCGGTTCGTGGCCACGTCTGGTCGCGGTTCCAGTCCTGTGAAACTCCATCGTCACCTCATCGAACAAATCATCGCCACCCTGGCGGAAATCTTTGCGCGGGGGGTGCATGCGGACAAGGCCATCGAGCGGATGATGAAGGCGTATCCGAAGTGGGGTGCGCGGGATCGACGCTTCTTTGCGGAGACGTCCTACGAGCTGGTGCGCTGGTGGCGCTGGTACTGGTACCTTGCCGGGTTGCCGGATTCAGAGTACAACAAGGTGGAACTGCTCAACGACGGCAAGGTTTGGCGGGTGTGGGCCGCTTACTGGATGGTGCAGCATGGTGAGGCACCACCCTTTGCCGAATGTCGAGGCTCATGGAATGCCACCGTCAAGTCCAGGTATGACGCGGACGTTCTGCCTGCGATCCGCCTTTCGATCCCTGACTGGCTCCAGGAGCGCGGCTCCAAGGAGTTTGGCAGAGAGTGGCCGGAGCTGATGAAAGCGCTCAATGAGCCCGCCGACGTCTTTCTCCGTGCCAATACGCTGCGAATTACCCCGGTGGAGCTGCAAGCCCGGCTCGAAGGCGAGGGGGTGGAATCCCATCGGGTGAAAGGGCTGCCCGATGCGCTGCGATTGAGCGTGCGCAAGAACGTGTTCACCACCCAGGCGTTCAAGGACGGCCTGTTTGAGGTGCAGGACGCCGCTTCCCAAAAAATCGCGCCATTTCTAGAGGTGGCACCGGGTCAACGGGTGGTGGATGCCTGTGCCGGGGCTGGAGGCAAGACGCTGCACCTGGCCGCGCTCATGCAGAACAAGGGTTCCTTGGTGGCCATGGATGTGCACCAGTGGAAGCTGGACGAAATGCGCCGTCGCGCCCGCCGCAATGGCGTGAGCAATGTGGAGCCGCGGCTCATTGAAGATTCCAAGTCCATCAAGCGTCTCGCCGACAAAGCGGATCGCGTGTTGCTGGATGTGCCGTGCAGTGGCCTGGGGGTGATCCGTCGCAACCCCGATGCGAAGTGGAAGCTGAGCGAGGAGGAACTCGACCGACTGGAGAAACTCCAGCAGGAGATCCTGGTAAGCCACTCCCGCATGGTGAAGCCCGGCGGGAAACTGGTGTATGCGACGTGCAGTCTTTTCCCCAGCGAGAATGACCGGCAGGTGCAGACCTTCCTCGCCTCCCATGGTGATGAATGGAAGCTGGAGGAGGAGCTGAGCCTCCGGCCGGATCGCGAAGGGTATGATGGGTTTTATGCCGCGAGATTGGTGCGGAAGAGTTGAGGGCCGCTTCGCGGCGGTTGAGGCGCTACGCTGGTTTAGGGGCCGCTTCGCGGCCGGTTGGGCGCGTTGCTGGTTGAGGTGCACAGCCGTCCGGGCTGTGAGTGGGACCGGCATCTTGCCGGTAGATCGCTCGCGGAGGGCGCTGACTTTATTCTCACACAAAGGCACAAAGGCACAAAGGCGCGAAGATCTCAGAAGTAGCGCAGACTGGCAGTCTGCTGTGCCGCCGATTGGCAATCGGCATCTGGCGCGAGTCGGGTGAGGCTCCAGCTCGACTATGAGCCCGGTGCAGTGACCGTCACAATCTGTGTCACGGAGTTGTTTCCACGATTAGCGGTTCCTCCAGCCAGCGTTTGCCATGGATGTAGAGGCGGATGGTGGTTTCACGATGTCTGGCGGTGTTTGAGCCCGCAATTCGCAACTCCCGCTGTGGCACCACCACCTGGCCTGTGTTTGCCGAGGGCAGGAGAGGCGAATTCCCACCGCAAAGTCCACAGGCGTGGTATCGGGCCGCTTCAGGAATGCGATAATACTGATCGCTCAAACAAGGAGGTGAGGGGGATGCGCCAGCGGAGCATGGGGTGTGGTGAGGCAGGGAGACTGAGCGCAATGGGGCGCGAAATCCCTCGGGATCCGGGCGTGACAAGCTGAATCGCCTTCGATTAGCATGCTGCCATGAAGTTCGTCGATGCAACCGCCTTCTTCTGCATGGCCATGACTGCGCTTCCGGTGGCGGCGAAGGAGATTCACGAGGCCGCACGGATCGGGGATCTCACCCAGTTGGAACGGTTGCTCACGGAAGGCCACGCGGCCGATGAACCGGAGGATAGCTTGGGCGTGACCGCCTGGCAAATCGCGTCCTACCATGGCAGGAAGGAGGCTCTGGACTTGCTGGCGAAGGCAGGAGCGGATGTGCAGCGCCCTTTCCCCGATCCCCAGGAAATTGTGGATCGGGTTCTCTCGCCTGCAGTGAAGAAGAACGGTCCCGGATTTGCGCTGCTGGCAGCGCGAGATGGAAAGGTGCTCTACGCCAAGGGCTACGGATTGGCGGACCTGGAAAAAGGCGTGCCCATCACTCCGGACACCGTTTTTCGCATTGGGTCGGTGACCAAGCAATTCACGGCCGCGGCGGTCTTGCTTTGTCTGGAAGACGGACTGCTCAGGCTCTCGGATCCTCTGACCAAGTATTTTTCCGGCTATTTGGATGGGGACAAGATCACTCTGGCCCATCTCTTGTCGCATCGGTCCGGCATCCGCAACTTCACTTCGTTTCCCGCTTTTTCTGAACAGGTCACCGGCCCGCGGACCCCGGGGCAGGTCATCGCCACCTTTCGCGATATGAGCCTGGAGTCGGAGCCGGGCACACGCTATGCCTACTGCAATTCGAGTTATTTCCTGTTGGCTGAAATCGTGAAGCGAGCATCGGGGGAAAAGTACGATGACCTGCTGGAGCGGCGGGTGTTTCGCTCTGCGCACATGTTCTCCACTGGTGTGCACCGGCCCGAACTGGCCCTGCAAGGGGAGGCTCTGGGGTATGCCAGAGGCGAGGACGGAAAGGGTGGCTGGCGACGGGCTTTGGACTGGCACATGTCTCAAGCGGGCGGTGCAGGGGAGTTCTACTCTACGGTAGGAGATCTCTACCGATGGAATGAGGCCGTCTTTAACGGAAAAGTTCTGTCGCCTGAGTCTCTAAGTATGGCGCATCGTCCCGCGGCACCCCATGCTGAGGTCAGTGCGGAAATGACCGGACTGGCGGCAAAGTACGGTTATGGGTGGGTGGCGGACGAGGAGCGGGGGCTGCCCAAGATCTGGCACACGGGTGGGTTGCCTGGCTTTTCTTCGATCCTGGTCAGGTATCCAGCTCAGAATTTCACGGTGGTGGTGTTGTCCAACACGCTGGAATCCATCGATGGCCAGACTGCCTCTGCCCTTGCCGCGGTGGTGGCCCGGCAGCACCTCTGGCGGGAGATGGGTGGGCAGCCCTGTTTCCGCGAACTGCCTGTGCCGGAGGGGGTGCGTCTCGCCGACTATGCGGCCCCGTTTGATTTCGGTGGCCTGGGGGTGTTGAGGTTTCGCGTGAAAGATGGCCGGCTGGAAAGCAAGCTCGCCGCCCAATCGTGGGGAGCCGTGCGTTACCACGGAGAAGATGAATTCCGCAATGATGGCGTGGATGCGACGTTCACCTTCCGGCGTGATGAAAAGGGCATGGTGAATTACGTGAAGCTTCTTCAACGTGGCTCAACTTTGGAAGGCGAGCGCTTTGACGAACCCGAGACCGGCAAGCTCTCCCGTGAAGCACTGGACGCGGTGGCTGGCCATTATGAGTTGCCGTTCGGCCAGATTCACTTCCGGGTGGACAACAAGAGCGGCGAATTGAGAGGACGGGTCAAAGGGCAGCAGGAATTTTCCTACTACCCGGTGAAGGGTGACGATGGGCGGTTTATGTGCAAAGCCGTGCGCGTCCAAGTGATGTTCCTTCGCCCTGATGGTGCGAAGGATGGGCCGGCTACGGGGCTGATCATCCAGCAAGGCGGTGGGATGGTGCCAGGACGGAAGGTTTCGGTAAGTGGTGAAAGGTAAGTGGTAAGCAGACCTGACAGCATCCTTTGTGAAGAAGGGTGTATTCGAAGGCGTCAGCTCAGGTCTTTTGTCTTGAGTCTTGAAGTCTGGTGTCTCCCGCGAAGCGGGCCTCACTCATATTCCCATTTTTGCGCCCAGGGGTCGCCCATGGTTTCCTGAAACTTTTTCAGGCGGGCTTTGTATTCTTCGAGCGTCTCGGCGAAGGCGGGGTCGGTGGCGAGGTTCTTGGTTTCGTCCGCGTCGTACTGCATGTCATACAGTTCGAACGCTGGGCGATGGATGTACTGTCCCACGGTCTTCTGACCGTAGGGGGCGTTTTCGCCTTTCTTGAGCTGGGCCTGCCAGGTGGAGGCGGCCCAGAGATCGGTGGAAAAGGGGAAGGGCAGGGGGTGGGCGATGTTCCAGATGAGCTTGTACTTCTGGTCCCGTACCACTCGCATGGGGTAGTACATCTGCACCTCATGGAAGGTGTGGGAGGCAAAGATCTCTGTGCGGGTGGGGTCATTCTCCTGCTCCAGGATGTTGAGCCAGGACCTGCCGTGGTAGGAGGAGTAGCGCCTGCCGCGGTTCTCGTACTTGGAGATGCCGCGTTCCTTCCAGAAGGCGTCGGCATCAACAGGCTTGATGGGGGCGTTTTTCTCCCGGTCCAGGCCACCGGCGAAGTCGAGCATGGTTGGGGTGAGATCGGTATGGCTGACGAGTGCGTCGTTCTTGATCCCGCGCCGTTGCACGTAGGGATTCCGGACAATGAGAGGAACCTTCAGGCCAGGCTCGTAGACGGTGGTTTTGCCCCCGGGGAAAGCCATGCCGTGGTCAGACGTAATGATGATCAACGTCTTGTCATACAATCCCGCCTCTTTGAGGAGCTTCACCAGGTGGCCGATGCCGAAATCCACCCGGGAGACGCTTTGGTAGTACTGGGTGAGTTCAGCGCGGCTCTCGATGGTGTCAGGCAGGAAGTGCGGAACGATCACGTCTTTGGGATCATAAAACACTTCGGTGATCCCCGGGATGCTGCCGCGGTTGGGCTTGTTGCCAAAGGCATTGGGTCTTCCTTCGATGTCCAGCTCGGGGCCTCCACGATGTGGGTCGGCGCTGGCGATGTAGGCGATGAAGGGTTTGTCGTTCTTGGCTGTGATGAACTCGCGGGCGTTCTCCATCAGTTCGCGGGTATTGCGCCCCTTCTCCGCCACCATCACGTCATAGGTGAAGATCTCAGTGGGGGCGACGTGGTGCTTGCCAAAGATGCCTGTGCGGTAGCCGGCAGCTTTCATGACCTGCGGCAGGGCCAGGGAGACGACATTGGGGTAGCAGGAGAAGTGGCCGGTGTCGTGCTGGTGGCCATACTGGCCGTTGGCATGGTTGTGCAGACCCGTCATCACCACGGAGCGGCTGGCGCTGCAACTGGCCGTGGTGGCATAGGCATTGGTGAAGATCGTGCCGTCTGCCGCAAGTGCGTCGATGTTGGGCGTCTTGATGGCCTTGTTCCCATAGCAGCCCAGCTCCGGGCTCATATCGTCGGCGATGAAGAAGACGATGTTCTTCTCGGCAGCGGATGAAGGCGTTGCCAGAAGCAGCATGGCAAACATGGAAGCCAGTTTCAGGCAGGACGATATGAGAGGGCGTGAAGGCATGGGCGATTAACGGAAGGAGAGTCTGGGTATTTCACTCCAGCCACGCTTTCGTGATGCTTGGAGTGATACCCTTCGATGATCACCCCAGGCAGACTGGGACGATCCCGGTGCAGCAGGCTGAAAGGCTACCGCCGTTCAAACCGCAGTCCCGGGTTCTCTATGCGAATTCCCGGTACAGCATGAGGGGGGCGAGGCCCTGCCGGGATGGTTGGCATTTTGCTGAATGAGGGGTGACCGGAGGATGCGATGATGCCTGACAGCCTTGCCCCTTGGGCGGTGACTGCGTGATGGGTGCCTGCGGGCAGGGGCGGGGCGATGACGCGAAATTCACTGCCCCGACCCTCTCCAATGGTGGGAAGGAGCGGAGAGGGGCGCGGAGGTTCGGCAGCGGGAATGAGGGGCACCATCGCTACAGCCACTACCATCGCATCGATCAGGGCCGCTTTCATGATACGAAAAGGGGTGATCTGGGAAGGATACCATGCCAGATCACCCCCTGTCACGAGTCAACTCTGTGGATGACCCGTCAATCAGGCCAACCGTTTGGGCGGGATCAGATCAATTCGCCCAGCCGTTGGCTTTGAGCCATTCACCTACCCGCTGCGGCCAGTCGTTCACGGGATTGCCAGATTTTTTCATGCCGTAGCCGTGGCCGCCTTTGCTGAAGATGTGGAGCTCGGCGCTGAGATTGGCCTTTTTGTACTCCAGATAGACGAGGGCGCTGCCTGCCGGGGTGATGCGGTCATCATGGGCATGGACGAGGCAGATGGGCGGGGCTTGCGGGCCGACTTTGATCTCGGGCTTGAGCTGGAAGTCGTTTCCTTTCTCCGTGAGGTAGGCGGGATAGACCGGGATGGAAAACGCCGGGGTGGCATCAGCGATGTCGAGCTCCGGATCCTGTGCGTAGGTGCGCTCGTTGGGGTGCAGGGTGGACATGACGCAGAGATGGCCGCCGGCGGAAAAGCCGAGGATGCCGATCTTGTCAGGCTTGATGCCCCACTCTGCGGCGTGTTTCTTGACGAGGCCCATGGCGCGCTGAGCGTCCTGAATGGGTTCCTTGCTGGGGTCGGTCTCGCTGCGCTTGGGGACGCGGTACTTGAGCAGGATGCCGGTGACGCCCAGGGTGTTGAGCCATTCACACACCTGAGAGCCCTCGTGCTCGATGGCGAGGATGCCGTAACCGCCGCCGGGGCAGACGATGACTGCGGTGCCGTTGGGTTTTTCCGGGCTATAGACCGTGATGGTGGGCTCCGTGACGTTGGTCACGCGTTTGACGTCGCTTTCATTCTTCGGCGGGATTTCCTTTTCCGCATCCATCTTGAAGCCCTCTTTCTCAGGTGCCCCTTGGGGCCAGAGCTTAAGGGTGGGACGATCCGCTGCCATGGCAGCAGTGGAGAAGCCTGCGGCGATGGCCGTGGCCAGGGCGAGGGGGAGAAGTCGGTGAGGGATGATGCTCATGCGGGGAGGGTACGGTGGGAGGAGGGAAGTTTTCAGGTTCAAGTTTTCAGTTTTCAGTGATGCGTGTGAAAAGCAAGGGGGGGCGAATGGGCTGCGAGTTGCGCACGTCTCGTGTCGTAGGGGTTGGAATGTCGATTTTTCATCTTTCCTCAATGGTGATCCCTCTTCTCGGGGCGGGGGTGTTTCTGGGTGCCGCCGTTCACGCGGCCGATGCGACTGATCCGGTGGCTGTGAACGTGGAAAAAGCACACGGCGAGATCTGGCGTCGTTTCATGGATCCGTACCACCTGCTGCTGGACTCCACGGAACTGGACGGGAAGTACGACCGGCCGACGCCAGAGGAGTGTCGGGAGGGCAAGCCCAATGCGCTGGCCTGGTGGACACCGATCGAGAACGGCGCGATGTTCAATGGCTCCTACATGGAGGCGGCATGCCTCCGCTGGCAGCAGACCAAAGCGGAGGAAGACCGGGTGAAGGCGCAAAAGGTCTCCCAGGGGCTGCTGCTGCTGGCCTCCGTCAGCAAGGTCCCGGGTTTCATCGGCAGAGGGGTGGCGACGGATGGCAAGACGCCCTATCCCATGGGGTCCAATGATCAGACTTCGCCCTGGTTCTACGGCTTGTGGCGGTACGTGGATAGCGGTATCCCGGAGACGGCAGAGCGCCGGCAGATCGTGGCGAAGATGGAGGAAGTGGCAACGGCTCTGGAGGCAACCGGCTGGCGCATGCCGTGCAATCCTCCTGCGCCGTCACCTTTCCGTGGTGACTATTCACCCTTCACTTGGGAGGGGGCACCCCGTCTGCTGTTCCTCTGCAAGGTGATGCATCACCTCACTGGCAAGGAGAAATGGGGCGCGCTGTACCAGAAGCTGCTGAGGGAGAGTGGTGGCAACCCCGCGCGGACTCGTCTGCAGATCTGCGAGGCCGGCATGCACTTTGACAATGAAAAGCACCGCCAAAGCTGGACCGGTGCCAGTGGCGTGACGGTCTTGCGCGGGCTGTGGGAACTGGAGCAGGATCCCGAAGTGAAGGCGGCTTATGGTCGTGGACTGGCGGCCAGCGCCGCCCTGGCTGCTGGGGGACTGGAGATGCATGCGAAGTTCAAAGTGGACGCGCCGCAGAAGTTTCACCATGACTGGCGGGTGCTGAACCAGTGGTGGAGGCCTCAGCATTCTGAACAGGATGCGGTGGATGTGGCGATTTTTCAGGTGAAGGAACTGGGCAAGCTCTCTCCGCAGCGCTATCAGGAGCATTCGTTTGTCCGCGAACCGTGTTATGCCGCCTGGGTGGTGACTCTGTGCCCAGACCCGGCGGTGGTCGCCGCCCATCGTGATGCCATCCGTGCCGTGCTGGGACACTACAAGTATGACCGCCTTTACTACTCCCAGTTCTTCCCAGTGGAGGCGGCCTGGTATCGGCTGCGGCAGATTCCTACGGCTGAGCCAAAGTCGTAGGCGCGTTGCGCTTTTGGTTTGTTGCGCAAGAATGGCGCATGGCGAGCCCCCGCACTAAAACGAGCAATTGGATCTGGCCGGCGGTCATCATGGTCGTCTGTCTGGCCGTTTACGTTGCCCGCGCGGTGGCTTTCCATCCGGACATTCTGACCCTGGATGAGGAGCGTTATCTGGCCTGTGCCAAGCGGATCTGCGCGGGCTATTTGGTGACGGATGACAACCCGGACTTTGTGAATGGACCCGGGTACCCTCTTGTGCTGGCTCCCTTTGTGAAGGCGGGCTTGCCCCTCTACTGGGCGCGGGCCATGAATGCGGTGTGGATCGGGTTGTGCGGGACGTTGTTGTTTGCCACCATCCGCCACTATGCCAACACTCCCTGGGCGGTGGCAGGGTCTCTGTGGACCGTGTTGCAACCCAGTCTGATGAGGTTGGGGCCCTTTCTCATGTCCGAGGCATTCATGATGTTCTGCGTGGCGGCTTTTGTCTGGACGTTCTGCCGGGCGCAGCGGGCGGAGACGAGGGTGTTCTGGCATTGCCTGCTGGCAGCGGTGGCACTGCTGGCCATGGTGATGACCCGGGTGATGTTTGGCCACGTCACCACGGCCATGTTGATCCTCACTCTGCTGGCGTTGCCCTTTGTGAAGAAACTGCGCCGCCCTGTGGGTCGTACCGCCCTGATCATGGGACTGGGGCTGACTCTGTGCCTGCCCTATCTTGCCTATACGAAGGCCAAGACCGGCAAGACATGGTGCTGGTCCACCAATAGTGGAGAGCTGCTGTACTGGGTGACGAGCTCGCACCCCGGGGAAAACGGCTTTTGGTACTGTGAGTACGATGCGCTGAATCATCCAGACCTGGCCCCTAATCACCGGGCATTCTATGAGCGGGTGATGAAGCTCCCCGTATTGGAGCGCGAAGCTGCCTTTGCGGAGAAAGCCAAAGAAAACCTGCGCACGGTGCCTCCTCAGCGTCTCGCATACAACTGGCTCTGCAATGTGTGCCGCATGGCCTTCGGATTCCCGCGGGCCTTCATGACAGAGGAGGTCTCTCGCGGCGTCATGGTGGCGTTTAACGCCCCACTCCTGCTTCTGTTGCTGGCGGCCAGTGTGGTCTGGCTGATGAGGCCCGGGTCGTTGCCTGCGGAGATCCCTCTGCTGGGGCTGGTGGCACTGGTGTATCTGGGGGGGAGCACGTTGCCGCCGGCGTTGATCCGTTATGCCATGGTGGTAACGCCGCTTGAATGGGTGGTGGTGAGCGCGGTGCTGTGGCGGAATGTGGAGGTGAGGCTCAGGCCGGCCGGCTTCGCCGGAGACAAAAGACTGGAAGACGAAAGACAGAAGCCCTGAGATCGCGAAGACCCTGTATGCGATACAGCATGACAGGCGGGCGATAGCGGGCGGCTCTGGGCGTGATTCACCGGGGATGCTCAGGCACTACGAGGGGGTGGGGCAAGACGTCGCTAAAGCTGTGAAATTATGGTAATTATCTATTTTGGGGTGTGTGTTGTCGGCGTGCACGAATGTTTCGGGCGGCATTTCAGGCGAGAGACCATGATGTTCAATGATCAGAAGGAGAGTGATAAGCTGAATTTATAGATATTTCATGTGATTGTGAGTAGATCTATCATGCTCACGATGAGGTGGTAAACGGTCGAGAGCAGGTGATTGGGTTAAGCTTTGTTGTTTAAGGCCTTCAAATATTCCCTATAAATTAAAAGCTTTTTTACGAAAGTTATTGATTTTGCGTTTCATGATTGCCATATATTGCTCTTGTGAGAACGCTCGCAAAAGTGGCTATCGTATTTGGAACGAGACCGGAGCTTATTAAGCTGGGTCCTGTGGTCCGTGAAGTGGAGCGCGTGGGGATGGAGGCTTGTGTGGTGAACACCGGGCAGCATTCTGATCTGCTGACCCCTCTGCTGGGGCACTTTCAGGTGAGGCCCAAGTATGACTTGGCCACGATGGAGCCCGGGCAGTCCCTCAATCGCCTGGGCGCACGCATTCTCGCGGGAGTGGATGAGGTGCTGACGAAGGAGCGTCCCGATGTGGTGCTGGTCCAAGGAGATACCGCCACGGCGCTGATGGGGGCGATGGCGGCATTCAACCATCGTATTCCGATCGGTCACGTGGAAGCGGGGCTGCGCTCAGGCAATCCCATGAACCCTTTCCCAGAGGAGATGAACCGCCAGATGATCTCCCGCATGGCGAGTTTCCACTTTGCCGCCACGGACAACAATGCGCGCACGCTCTTGCGTGAAGGGGTGCCTGCAGAACAGATTTACATCACGGGCAATCCGGTCGTGGACTCCCTTCGCCAGACGCTGGTGACCTCCCGGCCCAAGGGCGAGTTGTTGGACATCCTGAATCGGGTGGGACAGCGCAAGATGGTGCTGGTCACCACCCATCGCCGGGAGAATTTTGGCAGCACCATGCGCGGGCACCTGAGGGCGATCCGCCGTTTTGCCACGGCGCATCCGGAGGTGTGCGTGGTCTTTCCAGTGCACCCGAACCCCAATGTGCGTGAGGCGGCAATGGCGGAGCTCGCCGGGCATGATGGCATCGTGCTCACCCAGCCGGTGGGCTATGCGGATTTTGTGCACCTGCTTTCCCATGCCTGGCTCATTGTTTCTGACTCGGGCGGGATTCAGGAAGAAGTCACCGCGCTGGGCAAGCCCATGCTGGTGCTGCGCAACAATACCGAGCGGCCGGAGGCGGTCGAAGCCGGGGCTGCCCGTCTGGCGGGCGAGTGTCCGGCGAATCTTCACCAGATGTTGGAGGCCGCAGTGACGGACATGGAGTGGTTCGTGCGTGCCAGCCATTGCCACAGCGTCTTTGGCGATGGGCACAGTTCCCGTCACATTGTGGACATCTTGAACCAGCGGATGGTGGGCGCGGTGCAGGAGTTGCGTCTCGCTGCCTGATCGGTCTCTGCCAACCCTTTCCTCAACTCAACCTGCCTGCGCCATGCCTTTGCAGCCTGCGAGCGTCTCGATCGATCTGGACAACCTGTGGTGCTACTTGAAGACACAGGGAGAGCCGGGGTGGGAGACGTTTCCTTCTTACCTGGACCAGGTCACGCCGCGCATTTTGCAGAGGCTGGAACGGGCGGGGATCAAGGCGACGTTTTTCATCGTGGGGCGGGATGCCTCCCGGGCGGAGAACTGGTCGGCGCTCCGCTCCATCGCGGACGCCGGACATGAGATCGCCAACCATTCCTTTGATCATGATGTGTCACTGTCCGGATTCTCCCGGCATGAACTGCACCGGGACTTCGCGCGCAGTGAAGCGGCCATCCTGGATGCGACGGGGCAGATGCCGAGTGGCTTCCGGAGTCCGGGCTTTTGCATGTCGGCGCTGATGAAGGAGGTGCTTTTCCACCGTGGCTACAAGTACGATGCCTCGTCTCTGCCCACCTTTCTAGGGCCGGTGGCGAGGTGGTACTTTTACTTTTTCGCAAAGCTGCCTGCGGAGGAAAAGAAAAAGCGCTCCAGTCTCTATGGCGGCGTGGCAGGGGCTTTCCGCCAGTTGGGTCCCCATGCCATTCAGGCGGACTTTATGGAAGTGCCTGTGACGACCATGCCGCTTGTGAGGGTGCCCATGCATTTGAGCTATTTGCTGTTCCTTGCACAGCGATCAGAGGCTTTGGCCCGACTGTACTGGCAGACGGCAGTAGGGCTCTGCCGGGTGGCCGGGGTGGGGCCCTCCCTGCTCCTGCACCCTACGGATTTTCTGGATGCGAACGATGTCCCTGAGATGGGCTTCTTCCCCGCCATGCGGATGCCTGCCGACAGAAAGATGGCCATGGTGGATCTCACACTGCAATCCCTGACGCGCTACTGGCAGACGGGGACGGTGGCGGATCACGCTCAGGCCCACGTGCCCGCGGAGGCGCTGCTTCCGCTCTTTGTCGCGGAGGGGGCCCGCTTGGGGGTCTGATCCCTGGGGCTATGCACCGCTTTCCTTTTTCCGTTCGTCCACCTTCGCATTCGGGCATCTGTGTTATTTGATCTCTCTCGCACACCTTGAATCCTAACTCCCACACGGTGAATCCCTCGCTCCAATCTTCTGCTCCCATCCGGGTAGTCCTGCCTGCCTACAATGAGGAGAAAGATCTGCCACGTTTGCTTGATCGATTGCAGGCGTCGCTGAATGCAATGGGCCGGCAGTATGAGATTATCGTCGTGGATGATGGCTCCAGGGACCGCACGGCAGAGATCGCGGAGGCGGCAGCCGGGCGCATGCCCGTGCGGCTCGTGCAGCACACGGTAAACCAAGGGTTGGGGCGGGCCATGCAGACGGGACTCTCCGTCGCGGCTGATCTGGGTGGCGTGGTGGTGACCATGGACGCGGACAATTCTCACGACCCCTGCTACATTTCGGAGATGGTGGCAGTGCTGGAGCGGGAGTCGATGGGGGTGGTGATTGCCTCGCGATTCCGGCCTGGCAGCCTGGTTCAGGGGGTGCCGTGGCACCGGCGGATGTTGAGCTGGGGTTGCTTCCTGGCCATGAAGCTGGTGCTGCCGTACAAGGGGGTGCGGGATTATTCGACAGGATTTCGAGCATACAGCCCGGAAGCCATTAAGGCGCTTGTGGAAAAATACGGCGACCGCCTGGTGGAGGTCAGTGGCTTTGCCTGCATGGTGGAGATACTGGCGAAGCTGCGCACGGTAGGAACGCCTGCTAAAGAGATCCCCTACATCCTGCGCTATGACGAGAAGCAGGGGGTGAGCAAGCTGCGCATCATCCGGACACTCCGGCAGTATGGTTCTGTTGTCGGGCGCTTCTGGATGCAGGTGCCCGCCGGTGCCTGGCAACGTTCTTTATTGTTGATGGTGGCGGATGTTTGAGTTTGTGCTTCAGTGCCTCCACTACTAACGAGGCACACTGTGACGCAATTTTCTTTCCCTGAACCCGTGGCGAATGCAACAGCTGCGTCGGCAGCTGACAGTTCAAGCCCACAACTCGACAACAAAGGTGTACAGTCCCGGACTGTGGCCGTCATCGGAGGCGGCATCGCAGGGCTGACCTGTGCGCTGCGACTGGCGGAGGCTGGGCGGCAAGTCACTCTGATTGAGGCGACTGAGCAGCTTGGTGGCCTTGGCGGCACCTGCGACTACGACGGGCGCACCTTCGAAAAATTTTACCACTGCATGCTGCCAACGGATTGGCCGCTGCTGGACCTTCTTACGGATCTTGGATTGCACGACGAGGTGTACTGGAAGCCCACCACCTTTGGTTATGCCAGTGGGACGAAAATTTTCCCCCTCAACAAGGCACTGGATCTGCTTAAATTCTCCCCTTTGGGGATTTCGGATCGCATCCGGGTCGGTCTGACGGGGTTGCAGGGGCGACGCGTCTCCAGTGAGGGGTTGGATGACATCACGGCCGCGGAATGGCTCACCAAGCTCTCGGGCCGCAAAGCTTTTGAAGTCTTCTGGAAGCCGATGTTGCAGGCCAAGTTTGGCGATCGCTATGACGCAGTGCCTGCGCTGTGGTTTTGGTCGCGGTTTAATCGCGAGAAGGCTGACAAAATGGGGGAGGTGAAGGGGTATATTCGCGGAGGCTACCGGAGGATCGCGGAAATAATCGGGAAACGCATCACTTCTCTGGGGGGGGTGGTGCGTCTCCGTGAGCGAATGGTGATGCTGGATCTGGACCGGTCTGACCGGCCGCTGGTAGTGACCTCCCGTGGTGAAGCGGTGTACGACCAGGTGGTGATCACCACCCCGTGGCAGGGGATTGACCGCACGCTGGGCGCGAACCTCCGCCGGGCGCTGCCGCCGCTGGACATGAATATTGACTATCAGGGAGTGACGAATTGTCTGCTCTTCCTGCGACGTCCCCTGAGCCCCCACTACTGGGTGGCCACCCCGGAGCCCACCTATCCCTTTGATGGTGTGATTGAGACCTCCAATCTCACAGAAGAGGTTGAGCGCGGAGCCCGCCATGTGGTGTACCTCACGAAGTATATGCACCGGGAGGATCCTCGTTTTCGCGAAGATGAAGACCTGCTTTCGATCGAATGGTGGGTGGCTTTGAAGAAGCTCTTTCCGGACCTGCGTGATCAGGATCTGGAGCGCCGTCAGGTGTTTCGCGCCCCCTTTGTGGAGCCCGTGTACACCACCGGATACAGCGCCCGTCGTCCTCCAGAAGAGTTGGTGCCAGGCCGGGTGTTTCTCTCCAACACCGCTCAAGTGTATCCCATTGTGACCTCATGGAACGGGAGTGTGGCGCAGGCGAACAAGACGCTTGAGCACGTGCTGGTTGATTGTTAGCGAATGGAAATAATGTCGATCGTGTAGGGTTGACGCCAGAAGTATCGTGGACATGCTCGGGCGATGGGCCGCGCATCCCCTTCGGCGACTGAGCCCCTGGGGACCATTGGACTACACTGACTTGGTAGGGGCTGTGATCCCGCTGAGGGCGAAGCCTAACGCCGGTGGCGCACGCTGGAAGGCGGTGTCACTCGGCTCACTCTGCCCAGTTGGAGGCGGGGTAGCTGCCCAGGATCTTGATGGCATCGCCATCACTGACTACTTCGTCGAGGGCGGTCTTCAGATTGTCGTCGTTGCAGTGCCCGGTCACCTCCAGAAAGAAGCGCACATGGCTTTGGGCTGCTGACTCATCGGAAGGGACGGGACGGTTTTCGATCTGGCGGACGTTGATGCCTTGCTTGACGAAGGCTTCGAGGATCTCCAGAAGGGTGCCGACGCGATCACGGGCCGTGACCATGAGAAGGGTGTGATCGTTGCCGGTGGGAGGGGCTGGACGGCGTCCTAGAATGATGAAGCGGGCTTGGGAGGCGCTGTCATCGATCGAGGTGGCAATGATCTTGAGCCCTTGCAGCTCAGCTCCGAGGGCGGTGCCCAGAGCGGCGGAGTGGGGGTGCTCACAGGCAAAGGCCGCCGCCTGGCTGGTGGAGGGCGCTTCGCGAAGTTCGGCGTCGGGGAAGTTCACGGCAAGCCACTTGCGGCACTGGGAAATCACCTGCGGGTGGCCGTAGATGTAGTCCACCGTATCGCGGGGGCCGTTTGACATGAGGACGGTCTCCGTACGCCAAAGGAACTGGGCGTAGATCTGCAACGGAGATTCCACCAGGTGGTCCAGCGTGTGATACACGGCACCTTCCGTGGAGTGTTCGATGGGAAGCACCCCGTAGTCGGCCTCCTGGGTGGCCACGCGCTCAAAGACATCCTCAGTGCTGGCCTCTGGAAGATAGAGCACGCTGTTCCCAAATCGGCTGATCGCGGCCTGATGGGTCCAGGAGCCCGCAGGGCCGAGAAAGGGGATGCGCAGATCTTGCTCCAGTGCCAGGGCGGCAGAGATAATCTCCCGATAAATCGCACGGATGGACTTCTCCGGCAGGCGGCCTTTGTGTTCCTTGTTGGACTCCACCAGCTTGCGTAGCAGGCGTTCTTCACGGTCCGGTGCGTAGATTTCCAGGCCTTCCTTGCGTTTGATCTCGCCCACATGGTGCACGAGATCGGCCCGTTCATTCAACAGCCTCAGTAGCTGTTGATCTACGTGGTCAATGTGTGTGCGTACCTCTTCGAGTGTCATCGTGTGCGGAAAATCCGCCACGATTAAGAGCAAGGCTTTGCGGGGAGGAAAGCAGAAAATGCATGAAGCTGAAACAAGTGTGAGTCAGCGGGGTCATTTGGGGTGACAGGATGGTTGGGTGGATTGCTCCTGTGGGGTTCTTCTCAGGGCTGAGAGGGCTTTGTCAGTGCTTCAGTGGGCAGTGCGTGAGTGGTCCAGGTGTTGGAACGGACACCGTGGGGAGGGCATGGCTGGGCCTCTGAGGCATTTGTGCCCGGTGGCTTGCGATTGCTCCAGCTGAAAACTTGAAACTGAGAAGTTCTGCGAAGCAGACCTATTACAGCCCAAGCTCCATCGCGTTCTCGGCTTTTTTCTCTTTTTCCTTCGCCTCGGCCTGTTCTGGGCTTGGGCTTTCGACGGTCTCCTCGGGGGTGGGGAGCTTGACGCGGCGCAGTTCCGCAGCGTTGGGGAGGTCGTCCAAATGGCGGATGCCGAAGTGATCGAGGAACAGATCGGTGGTGGAAAAAAGCAAGGGTCGGCCTGGGAGATCGGCGCGGCCGTCAACTTTGAGCAAGTTGCGATCAAGCAGCTGCTGCACCATGGCGTCCACCGAGACACCGCGGACAGCTTCGATGGCGGACTTGGTGATGGGCTGTCGGTAGGCGATGATGGCCAGGGTCTCCAAAGCGGGGGCGCTGAGCCGGGCTGGTTTCTTGCTAGGGTAGAGAGCGCGGCACCATTCCCCGAACTCCCCCCGTGCACACAAGCGCCAGCCGGCAGTGCGTTCGATGACCGTGAAGGAGCGGCCGTCCTGCTCGTAGTGAGAGACCAGCTGGTCCAAGGCTTCGCGCACCTGGTCGTCCGTAACCGCTTCCATAGCGGCTTTTGCCTCGTCCACCTCGACGTTGTTCTCCTGAGCGAACTCCTTGGCTTCGCGCGCGGTTTCCCGGATGGCGCGCCCCATCTCCACAACAGAGAGAGGCTCTTGTGTGGCGAAAAGCAGGGCTTCAACGATCCGGGTAAGGTCCATGCGATGCGCGAGGTGAGGGGAACGGTGAATGTGGGGAGCGAAGGACAAAGTTCAAGTTTTGATTTCGCTGGGTGGTGCGGTGACGTTCGGGGACAGGATTAACAAGATGGGGTCATGGGGCTGATTGGAAGATGGGAGGGGCTTTTAGACGGAATTAACAGAATTTACGGAAGTGGTGAGGTGCCTGGCTGGGTGGGGAGCGTCGAGGGGGCAGTTTCAGGTCTTCTGTCTTTCGTCTTCCAATCTGTGGTCTCGAAAAACAAAAAACCCCTTCCGGGTGGAAGGGGTTGGTGAGGGGCTCAGGCTGGGCTGTAAACGCTTAGTTGGCGGTGGCCACCATCGGGGTGGCGGTTCCAGCGGCCGGGGGCGACCAGGAATCGACGATTTGGACCGTGGTCCCTACGGGAGCGCGGTCGAAGATGAAGTGGGCGCTTTCCAGGGGCATGCGGATGCAGCCGTGGGAGGCCGGGTAGCCGGGGAGTTCGCCTTCATGCATGCCGATGGGCATTTCGCCCACGCGCATCCAGCCGGGAAGGGGGCACTTGTAGATGGTGGAGATCTTTCCTGTGCGGATTTTCTCGGTGATCTTGAAGGTGCCGCGTGGGGTCATGCGGGGGCCGCGACCGGTGGAGATGGGGGTTTCGAAGGCGATCTGTCCGTCCTTCACAAGGAAGGCGCGCTGGGCTCCGATGTTGACGATGACGCGCAGGTCGGTGTGTTCGCGGTCCAGCACATCGCGGTAGTAACGGGGGCCGTCCTGGACCAGCTTTTGTGTTTTGATCTCAAGCTTTTCGCCAGCACGGGTGTCGCGCTGGAAGAAGGACGTGAATTTGCCGCCGGTGGGGCGGCCGACACTGACGCCGTCATCAGCCTTGGCCGAGGCTCCGCCGAAGACAAGGGCGAGCATGGCGGCGCTTAGCAGGGCTTCCTTCAGGCCGCGACCTTCCACCTCGGCAGCGTCGAGCAGGATGTAGTGATTCTGACCGGCCGCGGCACCATCATGCCAGGACTGTCCGGGCAGGGTGGAGCGCATTTCTGCCATGGTGCGGCTGTCAGCGAGCCAGATGCCCAGGAAGGTGACGCCGACGCCCTTGGTCTCAGGATGCGGGCGCAAGGTGAGCAGGGGGACGGCCTCACCCGCAAATCCGAGGGCAGCAATGCCCGCCATCTCGCGGACTGCTTCGGTGAAGACGCGGGCGAGTTCCTCAGGCGTGCCGAGGAAGTGCTCGTCCAGCAGAGCGTCGGACACTTCCTGCATCACGCCTGCCCAGTCGAAGTGGCTCATGGCGGGCCGTACGTTGATGTGAGGCTCGCCCGATTCTTCGTCGCTGGAGACTTGAATCAATTGCAGGCTGCTTTCTTCATGCAGTTCGCCGTCGAACTGGACATCCCCGTTGTCGAGCAGGAATTCGCCGGCGCGGGGCGAGGCGAAGTGCTGGAAAACCTTGAACAGTTGGGCCGCCGCAGGAGCGGTCGTGTCAAAGGCATTAAACGACAGATCCTCCCCTTCACCCGGCAGGAGCGCGGCCGGAACGAGGATCGAAAGGGAGGTGGCGGTGGTGGCAACAGCGGGCATGGCGGTGGAGGTGAGAATGGCAGAAGTACGCAGGTGAGAGCAGGAACTTTGCCCTACGCACTGTTGTAGAGTGTATGTCAACCGGAAATTGTCTGTGACAGGGCAGTTGGAAGTTGAAGACGTTTGCGTGGGGGCAGGCCGCTGGCGATCTGGTGAAGCAGTCCCTTCGCCTGGAGGGGAGACAGGTGAGGGAAGATGGAAAGCATGCGCGCAAGCAGGGCGGCGGCGCGTGGCGCGGCGAAGCTGCTGCCGGTGGCATCCCGCCGGATGCGGCCCTTCCACGGGACGTTCACATTCACTCCCAACGCAGCGAATTCCACCAGCGTGCCTGGCTGGTTGCGAAAGAGGCACTCACGCTCCGGCGTAGCGAGCATGTTGACGGTGATGACTGAGGTGAAATCTCCGGGCCACTCTGCGCGCCGGAAATCTTCATTGTTGCAGGCGGCCACGACGTGATGACCACTGAGGTAAGCCCGGTCCACCCACGACTTGAACATGAGGACCTGCGCCTTGAGCCGGGCACCGAAGCTGCAGTTCAGGATATGGTAACCACGCTCAATGGCGAGTTGGGCACCGAAGCAGATCATCTCACTCTGGGACTGATTACGGAGATCTAGGACACGGAAACTGCCAATCTCCGCCTCGGGGGCGATCTCGTGCAGAATCCCAGTGACGGCGGTGCCGTGGCCGAAGACATCCTCACCTCCCGCGGGGGCTGGGACGGCCTCCAGGCGGCCACCTTCTTCTACGATGACGAGGTCATCAGCGCGGCGCACATTGGCAAGATCCGGGTGGCTCCACTCCACTCCGGAGTCCAGCACGGCGATGCGAATGCCATGGCCGCGTCCACGGCTCATGGCGGCGACAGCTTGTTCTGGCGTGATCCACGAACCCACGATGAATAATCGACGCGGGAGGGATTAGCTTTCGTCCACGCCGATCGCGGCGCAGAGGAGTTTGTGATCCAGCAGGCGGCCGAGCAGCCGGGTGAGCAGGGTGACCTCCTCCATGGCCTCGGGTTCGAATGCGGGTGGTTCCGGGGCATCGTGATTGGCCTTGGTACGGTAGCAGGCGATGAGCCCGCGCATCTGGCCGGAGATGAAGAATGGGGCGAGGATGCGGCTACAGACGATAACGCCCAGGGCCTCGTCCAGCTTGCTTGCGCCGGAAGGGTTGGAACTGAGGTTGTTTTCACAAAACGCCTGCTGGGTGGCGAGGACCATGCCAGCGACGCCGCTGTCGATTGGCATTCTGAAGCTGAGCAGGCGACTCGAGGTGGGCCCCTCCTGATGGGCGCAGAGGAGGTTGCGGCCGGATGTGTCCATGAGCCAGATCACGCCCTCGTGAGCCCCGGCGTCGCTAAAGCAGTCGTGGATGAGCCGCGTCATGAGGGGGTCCAAAAACTCCTGGAGATTGGCCGCACGGATGAGCCCCGCAAACTGGGTGACGCGCTCCTCAATGGCCGGGACAAGCGGCACCACCCGAGGCTCCGGCAGCCAGCGCATGGTAGTGGTGGTGGAGAAATCGCCGTAGGCGGAGGACATGAACCAATTCTAGGCGGGAACGGCGTGGGCGTAAATCAGGAATTGTGGGTCAGGGTGTGGGAGGGCGATGGGGGGCGGGATTAACAAGGTTTGGAAAGATTAACAGGATGGAAAGCAAGGGGGCGGCGATGACGGCGGAGGGAAATGAGGGTGAAGGCGAGTGTGACCAGCACGGCCCGCGAGGGCTCGGGCACGGTCTCGACGGAGAAGCCGACGAAGGCGTAGTTGGCTCCTCGTCCCGAGGTGGCGGAAGTGGTGGTGTTGTCTCCCCAATACACGCGTGAGACGGCGGTGTTGTCGATCTCTGTGCCTTCATAGCCGGTGGCGGTGAGGGTGCCGTCGATGTAGAAGGAAGCATTGCCGAGCACGGGATCGTAGATGATACGGTAGTCGTGAAAGCCGGAGGATACGGTGTAGGTGGAGCCGGCGGAGTAGAGGCGCACCAGGGTGTTGCCGGAGGCGTCATTGCCAAAGTACAGGCCATAGAGGGTGCGCTTCTGGGTGCCACTCACCACGACTCCCTCATTGATGAGGAGCGTGCACCATGCGTTGTTGGACAGTGCTGTCGCTCCAAGTGGATCGGGGGGTACATACTGGATAGTGGCAGAGAGTTCCCAGCCCGTGGTGAGAGCCTGGGTGAGCTGCGGGGTGGTGAGGTTCTGATTGTAGGTCAAAGCATTGCTTCCACCGGGCTCCATGACCTGCCAGGCGCTGGTGGTGCCGGAGGTGACGGCCTGTCCCGCGCCGGAGCCTGTGAGGGCTGACGACCAGCCTTCGGTGGTGGGATTCGTGCTGCCTTGATGGCTGAACAACAGGGTGGCCCCCTTCAAGGCGGGACTGAGGAGCCCAATCCAAAAAAGAACGAGGGTCAAAGGGGCTTTCATGGACTCATCGCGTCAGCATCAGCCGTGCCCGGGGAACCCTGAGGTCAGCGGAGTATCGGAAGAGGTGACAAGCGACGGTGTGGGCGCGGCCCACCAGTTTTGAGGACGACTGCCGGTTATTGGAGAATCCCGATGCTTCGATGCGGCGGGGCCCCAAAGCTGCCAGAATGCAAAAGGCGGCACGCTGGTGCCGCCTTTCTAGCAGCCTGTCGGATTTGCTGGATGCTGCAGGAGTGCGATCGGGGAACCGGAGTCGTCGTGTCAGATGGATGAGGCGCGGTTGGAGCCAGCCGTGTCGTTGCATTTCCCGCCGCTGAGCTCGCTTGAGCCGCTTTCTTCAGGCTGGGAGCCTTGTCCCAAGGTGATACAGACGCTTGAGATTGTAACTGAGCGTGACCAGCGTCCACTCCAGCCCCACTTTCGTGAGCCCGCGCAGGCTGAACCGACGAAAGCCCATCGCAGATTTGATGATGCCAAACACAGGTTCCACCGTCTGCTTGCGCAACCCGTAGAGGGCTTTGCCCTCCTGGGTTTCCAACCGCTGCTCCATGATCGCTTTGACCGGCGCTCCGGGCGGTGGTGGCGGCGGATCGTCATGCTGCTCAATGTCCTTGACACTACGCCCGTGCTTGTGCCGTCGCGTCGCCGCATACACCTGCGGACTCACCCCGGTGTCTGCATCAGGCACCTCCACCTGTCGGATCGCCGCCTCACTGTAGTAACCGCTGTCCACCAGCACCACGCTGAGGCTCTGCACAACGGGGCTTTTGTTTTCCAGCACCGGCACCAGCTGCTCCTTGTCGTTGGGCGCATCGCTGACCAGCTGGCTCACCACAAGGCGGCTTTGCACCTCAACGGCCGCCTGCGCATTGTAACTTTGCTCAAAGTGCTCCCCACCGCCGTGTTTCATGATCCGGCTCTGTGGATCGGTAAAGTTGTACTGGTCTTTGGCTTGAGGCCCTTCCTTGGGTGGTTGAGGGGCCTTGCCTCCGGTCTTTTTGCCCCGCGCTTGTTCCCGGTCCTGGCGCTCCTGAAGCTTGCGTTCATAGGCCGCCTGCTCCTGCTGATGCCGCTCACGAGCTCTTTGCTCGATGACCTGCACTGCCTCCCGCAGCTTTTCCTGCCGCTTCTGACGCCGCCGGATCTCCTCAGGGCAGACTCAGCCCCTCGCGCAACGGCGTGCTGTCCGCGGCCTCGGCTTTGGCCGTGAGCTCTTTGATCTGCTCCTCCAGCAGCAGCAACTGCTGCTGGGCGTGCCCATGGCTCACGGCGCTGTGCTTGCTGGCGCTGGCCAAAATCTTGGTGCCATCCACCGACAACACCACCTGCCCCACTTGCAGCACGTTGAGCCGTGCGGCACACTCCAGCACCTGATGAAAACTGCTTTCCAGCAGCTCCTTGTTCTCACGCCGGAACTTGCAGATGCTGTCGTGATCGGGGTGGGTGTCCGCACACAGATAACGCACCGCCACGCTCTCATAAGTGAGCGTCTCGATCTTGCGGCTGCTGAAGGTGCCCGTGGCATAGCAATAGATCAGCAGCCCCAGCATCATGCCAGGAGGGTACTGGGCGTAACCTGTGCCCCGGGTGTTGACCCTGGCCTGGCACAGATCCAGCAGTTTGACCGCATCCATGATAAAATGCACCAGATGGTCCTCGGGAAGCCAGTCCCTCAGGTCAGGAGGCAGCAACAGAGGGGTGTCGTGATCAATGACTACAAACCGGCTCGCCATCGCTCTACCTAACACAGCCCAATCGCATTTTCAAAGTCCGACAGGCTGCTAGTGGAAATGATGGGGAGGCGTCGGAGGTGCTGACGTCGCCTATGTGATAAACCCTGGCGCTACTCCGACAATGCGGGCTGACTGGTGTAGTCCGTGCCGTCGAAGGTGTCCATGGGCACCTGGGTGAAGACTTTGTCGGAGGGGCGCAGCACGAGGATCTCACCCAGCACGCGCTCCTGCTCGATCTTCAGGAAGTTGAGCTTCATGAGCTCCAGCATGGCGAGGAAGGTGATGATGACTTCACTGCGGCTGGTGGCCTCGGTGAAGAGGCTCATGAAGGGGACCTTGCCGCCCACAGGGAGGACGGAGAGGAGATAGTCGATCTTGTCACTGACCGTCCACCGGTCGTCCACGATCTCGCGGAGCGTGTGCACGTCCTCGAACTTCTTGAGCACCTTCTGGAAGGCGCGAATGAGGTCGAAAATGCCGATTTGCGGGAGACCTTCCACCGGAGCGTTGAGGTCGGGTAGTTCGGGGTTGGCCGCAAAGAACTCCGCGCCCGAGCTGTCACGGATATGGAGGAACTGGGCGGCGTCTTTGAACTTCTTGTACTCCACGAGCTGGCGGATGAGTTCCCACCGGGGATCCTCCTCATCTGCCTCTTCATCGGGAGGCTGCACGTCCTTGGGCAGGAGAGTGCGGCTCTTGAGGTACATGAGATTGGCCGCCATGACAATGAACTCGCCGGAGAGCTCAATGTTGAGAGCCTTGAACGTCTCGATATAGCCGAGGTACTGGCTGGTGATGCGCTCGATGCTGACATCATAGATGTCTATCTCATCTTTCTTGATGAGATAGAGAAGGAGGTCGAGGGGGCCTTCGAAGATTTCGAGCTTAACCTTGTAGTCGCTGTCCGTGTTTTCCACCGCTCCACATAGAGCGTTGTTGGCGGTGGTGCAAGTGTTGTGCGTCAGGCAGAGGTGGGGGGCTCCGTGGAGACCAGGTAGCCGCGGGCGACTAATTCAAAGTCAGCGATTTGTGACTTTTCCCAAGCGGCATCGTGACCCAATTCCCGGGCGAGCAGGGTGGCCACCTTGGGTGCCATGTGAAAGGCAGCACGGGCATTGAGCAGGAGGGCTCGGGTGCGGCGGGAGAGGATGTCCTCCACGGTGCGGGCCATCTCCCGACGCGCGGCCCAGATGACCTCTGCGGCGGTGTAGGGGAGGGCGGGATCGAGTGGCTCGCCCAAGGACGGATCTTCTGTGATGAGGGCCTGAATCTCGTGGGCATCTGTGCCGTACACCCCCAGGGATCCCAGATCGGCAGTGTGGGTGTGGTAGCCGTGGATGTTGAGGGTCTTGGTGACGCAGGGCTTGTCGGGCAGGTTGCCCAAGGTGGCGGCCTGGTCCACGCAGTCCTGGGCCATGTTGCGGTAGGTGGTCCATTTCCCGCCGGCGATGCTGAGCAGGCCGCTCTGGTCGATGTGAATGGTGTGGTCCCGGGAGAGGGAGGCGGTGTTTTTGCCGTCGCCCACCTTGGCCAGAGGGCGGATCCCGGCGAAGGCGCTCAGGATGTCGGCCCGGGTGGGCTTCTTGTCCAGATAGAGGGCGGCGGTGGCCAGCATGAACTCGATCTCCTGATCCATGGGTACCGGCTCCAGTGGAGCGTGGTCGATGGCCGTGTCAGTGGTGCCCACCAGAGTGTGACCATGCCAGGGGATGGCAAACATGACGCGCCCGTCGCTGGTGTGTGGCACCATGATGGCGGTGTCGCCGGGGAGGAAGGACCGGTCCAGCACGATGTGGGCGCCCTGGCTGGGGGCGATCATGGGCGTGATGTGGGTGTCTGCGAGCTTTCGCACGGCATCGGTGAAAGGGCCGGTGGCGTTGATGACCACATGGGCATCGGCCTCAAAGGTCTGCCCGGACTCCAGATCCTGCCAGGTGACACCGTGAACCAGGTTGTCGGGTCCTTTCCTCAAACCAGTCACCGGGGCATAGTTCAGCAATACGGCACCTTGGGTGGCGGCAGTGGCCGCCATGTTGATGAGCAGGCGTGAGTCATCGAACTGTCCGTCGTAGTACACCACCCCGCCCACGAGTCCCTCGGTGTTCACATTGGGCAGACGGCGCAGCGTTTCCTCCTTGGAAATAAACTGGGAGGGGCCAAAGCCGTATTTGCCGGAGAGCATCTGGTAGAGCTTCAGTCCGATGCCGTAGAAGGGGCCCTCCCACCAGGAGTAACTGGGAACGACAAAGGGCATCTCCGTGACCAGGTGCGGGGCGTTTTGCCGGAGCATGCCACGCTCCTTGAGCGCCTCCATCACAAGCGCGACATTGCCCTGCTCCAGGTAACGCACGCCGCCATGCACCAGCTTGGTGCTGCGGCTGGATGTTCCCTTGCCAAAGTCGTGCTGCTCCAGCAGGAGCACGCTGTAGCCCCGGGTGGCGGCGTCCACCGCCACGCCCACGCCGGTGGCTCCGCCGCCGATGACGACAATATCCCAGATGCCTTGATGATCCTGGGCCGACTTGAGCATTTCGGAGCGATTCATAGGAGGAGGGGGAAGGGGAGTTGAGATGCCGCTGCGCAGCTGTTGAGACGCTACGCTGGTTGAGACGGCGCAAGCGCCTGATTGAGAAGTTTCGACGGAGTGGAAAGTCAGGGGGCTGGAAGGGACCAATAGGCGAGGGCTTGGACCGCTTCTTTCTGTTTGATCCGGCAGTCAGGGCTGTTGGTGAGGTGGTTAATGTAACAGCGGACTGATTCCCGTTGGGCGAGGTCAAGCAGCTTGAACTTTTCCAGGTTATGTGATGAGAGGTCGGTAAGTCTGTAGATAGTGCCGTAGTCTTCGTCCTGAAGAAGGGAGGCGATCAGAAATGCGGGTAGATGGAACCGCATGCCTTCCGCGTCAAAGAAGCTGAGGCTGCTGTGGCAGGCGTTCAGCGTGCTGCGGTCAATCCGATGCCAGTCGGCTTTTTCATCCTTGGCACGCAATGCAGCGCAGGTCCTTTCGTCTGCATAGTCATCCAGACCTTGGGCTTGGTGCAATCCAATACCATTCCCGAGTGTCACCCGTGAAAAGGCGGCATCGATCATTTCGATGATCTGCTGGGCTCTTTGCTCGCCGGGCGCAGGTATTTCCGCGTCCCCCATGACGACTCCGTCGTTGCTTCGGGCACGGAACTCAGTGATTCGTTCTGGCGAAGGTGAGGACAACTGGGGTTGAGGCCGCAAGAGCCTGGTTTAGCCGGCCCGGCTGAGCGCGGTTTTAGAGGTTACGCGGGATGAGAGGGCGTAGTTGCGTTTTGAATGGGAGGAGCAGGTTCCGGCTGGGCCTGCATTTTGGTTCTGTCTAAAAGGATACCGGCTGCGATCTTGATGAACAAGGTATAAATGATAAGCCCCAGGGCCCAGATGCCGGCGGTGACCTTCCATTCGATGTCGCTGGGACGGTACTCGACGATCTCGTGCAAGGTGGAGGGCACGCACCCGAGAATGATGAGGCGAGTGGTGGGGCACGATCATGGCGCTGCCGGATGGGTTTCGGCTGGTGAGGAGCAGGGGTGTCGTCGTGACCTATGCGGCTGCGGGTCACTAGCCTGTGTGAGATCTCGCGTCGATGATGTGTTGTTTCATGGCCGCCAGATGCTCTGTCAGGTGTTCAAAGGGATCACTAGCGGGAATCGATGTGAGCTCGTCGGGATTGGCCTCGGCAAAGCTGATCAGGAGATCGGCTAGTTCGAGGACGCTGTCAGCCTGCCGCTCAATGGGTTTGCGCTGTTCGCGGGTCTGCTCCCAATAGGCCTCCTGTTCGTCGGGAGTGCCAAGCGCCCGTTGTTGGCCGTAGTATTCTCTCAGCGCCTCGGCGGCCTCCAGTGTTTTGAATGCTCCGATGGCGCGGAATGCCTCGGGATGGTTGTAAATCATGGAAACGCGGCGGAAGAAGTCGCCGTCGTTGGAAAGAGTTTCATAGAAGTAGCGAAGCATTCTCCAGTCCTGCTGGCATGGGCTGAGAATTTCATGTATCTGCTCCTCGGATGCGAAGTGCCACTGCAGACCAAGGGCATCCTTCAGTTTTGCATCGATTCCGGCATCATAGTCGCTTATCCGGTTGTTTTTTTCCTGGAGGGCTTGATGCGCCGCGACCATGGTAGCCATGTGCTCGGGAGTGAAGGATTGCATGGGGTGGATGGGTGGTGCCACCATTGTAGGGCTGGATTGCGGGAACGCGAATGGTGGGGTGATTGGAGATCTGTCGCGAGAGCGGGCCTTCTGCAGGATACAGTAGGTGGCATGCAAGATGCGCGCTCCAATGCGTCGTGGATTGGGGGCTGCGTAGAGCAGACAAGGTGCCGATCAGTCACTCAAATCCCCAGACGGCCCGGGTGCGCCAGCGGCTCTTACAATCGGGACATGCGAAGACGCCGTCCGATTGATTCTTCTTCGCATCCCAACCTTGGGACATGGGAGTTGAGCAACTCGGGCAGGGCGCCGAGTTGGCGCGGGCGAAGGTTCGGAACATCCACAGGAACGCAACGAAGGCGATGACGCCGCCGATGATCTGGACGATGATGGAGTTCCATTTGAGGCCGAGGCCGAAGACACCGATGCCTGCGGCCATGCCGAGCCAGCATCGTAGGAAGTACCCAAAGGTGCGCCGGTAGTGTCCAGGGAGGACAGGGATGTCGGCAGGCGGTGGTGAGGGATTCATGAGAGGAGCGTGGAGTTCACGAAAGGTGTGTTGGCTGACCCGGCGGGCTGCCGGGAAAAGCAGGCCAGCGGCCTGCGCTCCCCCAGCTGCTATTAGGATGACGGCGGTGTATTACTACCTTGCACTTGCGTCCACTGCTTACCTCTAGCCATTCACTTCTTACCAACCTTCCGCGCCGCTCGCTTTTTTCCTGCTGCTCCCTTCGCTTCATGCGGTTCCCATTCCTTGGCGCGACCGAGGGCTTGGTTCCAGCGGCTGCGGAGTTCTTGGACGCGGGCTTTGGGCATTTTAGGTTCGAAGGTCCTCTCCACCTGCCATTGGGTGGAGATCTCCGCGGTGTTTTTCCAATAACCGACCGCAAGGCCGGCGAGGTAAGCCGCTCCGAGGGCAGTGGTCTCGACGACGGCGGGCCGAATGACGGGCACGCCGAGGATGTCGGCCTGGAACTGCATGAGAGGCTCGCTGCGGGAAGCTCCGCCGTCCACGCGGAGCTCGGGGAGCTTTTTGCCGGTGTCCGCGTGCATGGCATCGAGAAGGTCGGCCACCTGGAAGGCGACACCTTCAAGCGCGGCACGGGCGATGTGAGCCGCGGAGGTGTCACGGGTGAGGCCGACAATGGTGCCGCGGGCGTAGGCATCCCAGTGCGGGGCGCCGAGACCGGCAAAGGCGGGTACGAGGAAAACACCGCCGCTGTCCGGGACTGAGGCGGCCAGGAGATCGACCTCCTGGGCAGAGCGCACCAGCTGGAGGCCGTCGCGGAGCCATTGCACGACCGCGCCACCGATGAAGACGCTGCCTTCCAGGGCGTACTCGAGCCTGCCCTTGCTGCCGAGTTGCCAGGCCACGGTGGTGAGCAGGCGTTGCTTGGAAGCGACCGGCCTGGTGCCGATGTTCTGGAGCATGAAACATCCCGTGCCGTAAGTGTTCTTGGCCAGACCGGGCTTCACGCACATCTGTCCGAAGAGGGCGGCCTGCTGGTCGCCGGCAATGCCCGCGACGGGCACGTGAGCAAGCCCGAGGGAGGTGCTGACCTCCCCATACACCTCGCTGGAGCTGCGGACCTCAGGCAGCATGCTGGCGGGGATCTTGAAGAGCTTGAGCAGGTCCTTGTCCCAGTCACCGGTATGGATGTTGTAGAGCATGGTGCGTGAAGCATTGCTCGGATCGGTGATGTGGATGTTTTTGCCGCTGGTGAGCTTCCAGATGAGCCACGAGTCCACGGTGCCGAAGGCGAGCTTGCCCGCCTCCGCCTTGGCTCGAGCACCGGGGACGTTCTCAAGGATCCAGGCGACTTTGGTGGCGGAGAAGTAGGCGTCGAGGATGAGGCCGGTTTTCTTCTGGATCACCTTGTCATGCCCTGCAGCTCGTAGCTTGTCACACATGGGGGCGGTGCGGCGATCCTGCCAGACAATGGCGTTGTAGATATTCTCGCCGGTTTCCTTGTCCCACACCACCGTGGTTTCGCGTTGATTGGTGATGCCGATGCCTGCGACGTCACTGGGGCGAATGCGGGCCCGGCCCAGAGCCTCAACTGCGACTGCCATCTGGGAGAACCAGATCTCCTGGGGATCGTGCTCCACCCAGCCGGGCTGGGGGAAAATCTGCCGGATCTCCTTCTGGGCGACGGAACAGATGCGGCCGTCATGGTCGAAAAGAATGGACCGCACACTGGTGGTGCCGGCATCGAAGGACATGATGTAGGACATACAAAAGATGAATTAGGAATTAGGAATGATAAATGGTGAAAGCGGTGGGCAGCCTCTCAGACGTAGAGGGTGCGCTGGAGGAAGGCGCCAGCGAGGCCGCCGATGATGGGGCCAACGATGGGTACGATGGCATAACCCCAGTCGGAGGAGCCTTTGCCTGCGATAGGCAGGAGGGCGTGGGCCAGGCGGGGGCCAAGGTCACGGGCGGGGTTGATGGCATAGCCTGTGGGGCCACCGAGAGAAAGGCCAATGGCGAAGACGAGCAGGCCGACGAGCATGGGGCCGAAGCCAGTGGCCCAGCCGTTGTCAATGAGGTTCGTGCTGCTGGGGATGGCGAGGGCACCAAAGACGAGGACGGCGGTGCCGATGATTTCGCAGATCAGATTGGAGAGCCGGTTTCGGATGGCGGGAATGGTGCAGAAGACTCCCAGCTTGGTGGGGGCGTCTTTGGTGGCACCCCAGTGGGGCAGATAGGCCAGCCAGGTAAGCGTGGCTCCAAGGAAGGCGCCGAGGACCTGGGCGATAATGTACCCGGGGACTAAAGTCGCATCAAACTTGCCAATCGCGGCGAGAGCAATGGTGACAGCCGGATTCAGATGGGCTCCACTGATCTTTCCCACGGCATAGACGGCAAGCATGACCCCCATGCCCCATCCTGCTGTGATGACAATCCAGCCGCCGCCATTGCCCTTGGACTTGGTCAGGACCACGTTGGCCACGACGCCGTTTCCAAACAGGATGAGGAGGGCAGTTCCGACAAGTTCAGCCAGGTAGGGAGACATGATGGATGGGTGTTGGATGTTGGAATGGGCAGTGCGGCAATGATTGGGATGCTCGGAGGAAGGAGCGTGCTGCTGATGCGTTTATTTTGAAGAATTAGCGCTGATTGTACCGGGAGCATTGGAGCGAGACAATGGTGAAAAGAGGAGGGGGAGAAGGAGGGAGTTGAGACGCTGCGCTGGTTGAGGGGCCCGCAAGCGGGCTGTTGAGGCGCTGCGCTGGTTGAGACGGCGCAAGCGCCGGGAGAGCTGCTTGTGGTGAGCGCCAGGTGCCGGCGAGGGATTGAAGGAAATCACGGAGGTGGCCAGGCGGTTCGCAGGCTCTTTGTTTCTACAAAGTCCTTCCACACGTCCAACACCTGGATGTGAAGCATCTTTGGAGTGCGCGCGGGAACCGCCGCTTTCGCACCCCTTGTGAAGGTCTTGAACCCTTCGCCTCCAGCAACGTCCAGTGCAAGCGTCGCAGGACTTCGTTGCTGGTCTGCAGACCGTTGTCTGACACAGGACTCCCCAAGCGGTGATGCTCGCCACAGCCCCCGACAACCCATCCTGGCCCTCAGCGTAAGGCACGCGGGCACAAAAAAGGCGAACTGGCTGGCAGTTCGCCCGAAATCTCAAGTCTTCTGTCTCCCGCGAAACGGGTTCGCCTCAGTGCGCGTGAGCGTGACTCAGGCCATGGGAACCGTGCCCGGCCCTCTCCTGATCCCGGTAGGCGCATTGACCAGTCCGGCCAAGTTGATCGCACTTGGCGACGATGCGGATGGTCTTGGATGCCGGTGTGAAACCGAGACGACGGGTGATGCAGTCTTCCATCACCGCGATGTGGTCATCCTCAAATTCAACGACCCTGTCACAGTCCACGCAGATAAGGTGATTGTGTTCCGGTTTGTCCAGGAAGTTGGGGTCGTAGTAGGTCTGATCGCGGCCCAGATCCACCTCGCGCAACAGGCCGCAATCCACCAGCAGGCTGAGCGTGCGGTAAACGGTGGCCCGTGAGATGGTGCGGTCAATGCGACGCGACATGGCGTGCAGATCTTCCGCGTTGAAGTGTTCCTGCGTGCCAAAGGCAGCCTCAATGATGACATCGCGTTGTTTCGTGCGGCGAAGTCCCTTGCTGGCAAGGAAGGATTCCAGGGTCTGTCGGATGGCCTCGGTCATTTCTTATCCATTGTTCTCACGCGGAATGGAATCGTCAACCCTAGATGCATCCGGGTTTGACGGCGGTTTGCTCAAGATCGAGCGTTGAATGATGTTGATACTGGATCTCTATAAGCCTGTTGCTCGAAAAGGCAAGCCACAGAGATGGCCCCGTTGGGGGGCATGGGTGGCGGTTGCCCTGGCTGTAACAGCCTGTCATCCGGAAAATACGGCACCTAACAAACCTTTGGACGCGGCATTTATCCGGTTGTCACCTGCGGAGGTGGCGGCGTTGCCGACGGCGGTTCGCTTTGATGCGCCGATGGGCACGGAAAGCGGTGCATTCACTTACAATGCCCAGCGGTTTCGCGTGAACCGGCATCTGGGGGATGATCTCAATGGCATCGGTGGATGGAACTCGGATCTGGGAGATCCTGTCTATGCCAGTGGGGTGGGGAAGGTGATCTATGCGGGCTGGGTGGGGCCAGGATGGGGGAATATGGTGATCCTTGCACATCAAGTGCCAGATGCCTCTGCGCCAATGGGTTATCGTGTGTGCCAAACCATCTATGCCCATCTGGATGAGGTCCTCACTCAGTGCGATGCGGTGCTAGCCCGGGGGGCACAACTTGGCACGGTGGGCACGGCCAACGGCCGGTATCTGGCTCATCTTCACTTCGAAGTGAGGGAGAGCCTCTCGGTGTATCCCGGCATCGGCTATGCGGATGCGCCTCTGGATCGTGTGCCGCCTGAGGAGTTTCTGAAGCGGTACCGTGGGAAGGGTGGGGATTTGCTTTTGCCTGGGATGAGGGAATGAGGCCATCGGCAGAATGCTGGTCCCACGTCCAGTCGGGACGTCTGTGTCATGAATCAAAGCGGCAGGCGCAGCTGGGTGCGAACGGGAGGGACGAGGGTGGAAACACCGATGCCGATGAGACGAAGGGGGGACTTGACCAGCTGATGGCGAGCGAGGAGGTGACAGGCGAGACGATAGATCTCGTCGGTCTGCGTGAGCGGATCATCCACGCGAAGCTGGCGCGTCAGAGTGGTGAAATCACTGTAGCGGACTTTGACCTGGATGGTAAGGGCTCCGACGCCTTCCTTTCCCAACGTCTGGGCTACATCGAGCGCAAGCTCCTTGAGGGCAGCACGAAGCGTGGGACGGTCGTCCGTGTCATTGAGGAAGGTGTTCTCGGAACTGATGCTCTTGCGCTCGTCGGTGGGGTCAACCGGCCGCTCATCGGTGCCTAGGGCGCGCTGTTTCAAGGTGGCGGACCACGAGCCGAGGATGTCAGTCAGTGGAATCGTCGTCTCCTGGAGGTCGCCCACCGTCATGAAGCCGCGCTCGTTCAACTCCTTGGCGGTGACGGGACCGACGCCATGAATGGCCCCGACTGGCAAGGGGCGGAGGAAGGCTATCTTGTCCCTTTCCCGGATGAGGGTGAGACCATCTGGCTTTTGAAAGCCGCTGCCCAGTTTGGCAAGGAACTTGTTGGACCCGAGTCCCACCGTGGCGGTGAGTTGCACCTCCTGTTTGATGCGGGCTTTGATCTCACGGGCCATGGTCTCCGCAGCCTCCAGAGCGGTGTCCTGATCGTCGTAGTTTTGATAGGAGGGGCTGACGTCAAGGTAGGCTTCGTCCACTGATACCTGCTCGATGCAAGCGCTGAAGTTCTGGAGAACCTGCATGATCTTGGCCGACTCTGCGCGGTACACGCTCATTCGAGGGCGAACAAAGATGCCCTGGGGGCAGAGTTTTCCGGCGGTGCGGGAGGGCATGGCCGAGTGCACCTTGAAGGCGCGGGCTTCATAGCTGGCCGCGCAGACCACCCCACGTTGATCGGGCGGGGAACCGACAATGACGGGCTTGCCCTGGAACTCTGGATGATCACGCTGCTCGATGGACGCGAAGAACGCGTCCATATCCACGTGCATGACGATCCGGGGCTGAGGCATGGATGAGAGAGTACGGCGGGCAACCGATCTTTGACGGTGCCAAGTCGTCTCCCCTTTAGCCCATGGCACAAAGGTGAGCCAGTGCCGGGAGAGGATCTGACTTGGTGTCCCTGTGGAAATCCAAGGGAGCGGCAGAAGCTGGCGAACGTAGCAAGCGCCCGGTTTGAGATGGATTTATCAAAGGTTTGATAAATGGCCTGCCTCCACGCCTCCCATTTTCAAGTCCCTTGAAAGCCCCTTTCAAGGCAGGGGCATCGGTGGACGCCCGTAGAACACCCCATTGCTCTTGGGCCTCCCGTACTCATGCGCGGCCCCGTAGGCTCCCGGAATGAAGCCTGGGGCAAACTGCGACTCCACCCCATCAAAGGGATAGGCCGGATACAGCGCCAGCACGTCACGGTGGGGCCACAGCCAGTCTGTGAACGTCTGCCCCTCATGGGTATTGTTGATGCCCGCCGCTGGATCTGGGGGCTCTGGGACCGTAGGCAAAGGGGTCTCCACAATCTCCGTGCCCGGCCATGTGGTCCAGTCCCCCACATCGTACCCCTCAGGCTCCTCACCCTGCCACCAGTGCTCTTCGGGGTCGCCCCAGCTTATGCTGGGCGTCCCGTTGACCGTCAAACGCTCCTCCAGCCTCCAGCGGATGTGCACCATGCGCCATGCCATCGGGGAGGAGTCCACCTCCCAGATCCAGCGCCACCGCACCTGCTCCCTCCGGATCTCCGTCACAATCGAAGCCTCCTCCGTGCTCTTGGACTTCCGCCATAGCAACCTCGCCAGCCGGAAGGCGGTCAGTGGAAAGATGTCCGTCACGATCACATCCTCATCCTCCCACGCCGGTGGCGTCTCATCATCGGACCACGAGCGCAGCTGGTAGGCAAACGTCATCCTCGTGTACCGGCCGCGCCACTCCTCAGTGGCCAGCGGCACGCACAAGGGCGGCGGCGGGGCAAATGCCTGCATCAGCTGCACGCCCGTCATCTGCTCAATCTGCGGCTCCGGAAGCATATCACGCCATCACTTGGACGAACCCACCGGGCGGGAAGAGCACCAGCACGATGTTGCTCGTGTTCTCCGGGCTCACAGTCGGGGCCTCAGCGCCCCCGGGCCAGTTGGCACTGCCGATCCTCAAGCCCAGCTTCATCGGCTCATTCACCTCTCCCGTCATAAAGTTGAGGTCCCACACCTGCCGTGTTGGCTCCACGGAGACAATCTCAGTTTGCGCCCCAAAGATAAACGGCCCAGTAGGCCGCCATTCCACCACCTCCGTGCCCATGGCATCCGTGAAGGTGTGCTCAGTCATCGTAGGCGTCAGTTCCAGCTTCAACCACACATCCACTGAGCCACCCACCCCCAGCGTGATGTAGGGCGCAGGCACCGCATCCAGCTCCGTGTCATCCAGGGTCGGCGGGATCTGGTCTTCCTCACCCCCAAACAGAGACGTACTCACAAAACCAGGCGTCACCCGCAGTTTCGCCACTCCACCAGTCACCTCCGTCGCATACAGTGTGAGCGCCGTGGATGGCGCTTGGTCCACCGCAGCAGCCTCCAGCCGCTCCTCACCAGCAGCATCTGCATCCTTATCCTGGTCGTTATGGCGGCGGCGCGTGAGGTGAAACAAGCGAGGCCTGGCCCCGCAGAATTGTGGCAGGCCAAACTCCACCGTGGTCTGCCCAGACATCAGATCCTCAGACACACTCTGGATAAACGCCTGCATCGTCTCCCAGGCCACTTGTCCACCCGTCACATTCACACTCATGCCGGGGCGCAATCCCGTGTTGCAATCCTCCTGCACCAGCGCCATTCCCCCCTCCCAGATCAACCCGGAGTACGATTCAAACAGGCGCTCCGCCAGCCCTGGCACCGCCACATCATTGCGCCCCACTGTGATGGTCTGCACAATGGCATCCATCGCCGTTGCGTCCGCCCCATCAGGATAGTCATCCACCAGTTGAGCCGGGCGCATGCCACCCGCGCTCACTTGCAGCCCTCCGCGTTCGTAGCGGATCACCACGCCAGAGGTCACCAGATCCGGGCGCGGCATGGGTGAGCACTGCTCGATATCCCCCCAAGTGAGGACTTGCACAGTCCCCGTATCACCCCGCTTGGTGAGGTGGAAGGTGGGAGGGTCCGTCTCATAGTCGAACCATGCAATCACATCAGGATGCCACTCCAGAGCAGAGGTCACCAGCTCATCACACCGGCGGTCCAGCTTCACCGCCTTTGGCGGCTTCGCATCATCCAGCACCAGCGTCCCCACCTGCATCACTGCTCCTTTGGCAATGGCGTAGTCCAGCACCTGGCTGATGATCTCCAGTGTGGTCTGCCGCTCTCCGCTTGTGGTCGCTCCGTAGGTGTATCGCGGGGTTGTTTCCCCCCCCACCGGCAGGGTGAGCTGGGTGTATGTGAGCCGCATGAGCTGCCACCACGGCCCGCCAATCTCAATGCTCATGCCCTCCATACCTGACTGGCCAGCCACGATGGGAGACATCACCCAGCCACGGAACCACGTCACCCCGTCCCGCGTGATCACCACCTCATCATCATAGGCAAAGGGAAGCACCCCCGTGATGCCCTCCTCCGTCGTCACTTGCAGCGTCACCGTGTCAATCGCCTGATTGCGCCGCACACGTCTGCACAGCTCCACCCCCAGTGATGCCGGGCTCTGTCCGTTGATCAGATAGGTTGCCATCGCGTGTTACTCCTGACTCGTCACCTTCGCCTCCAGTGCCTTGATCCGGGCCTCTGTTTGCTTCGCTCTGTCCAGTGCTGACTGTGCCACCTTGATCAGCCGCTGCGCATTCTGGTCCTGCGTCTGGCTCGCATCCGTGAGCAGCTTGCCCACAGCGTCCAGCTCCTTGCTGTCCGCTCCATCTCGCAGCGCTTTGGCCGCAGCTTCCAGCTGCTCCTTGGCCGCCTTGCCTGCCTCGGTATTGTCATTCGCCGCCTTGGCCAGATCGCCCACCTTCTCCGTCAGATCCCGGTCTGCCGCCTTGTCCTGCCCTTGAGCTTCGCGCCGCGTCTTGTTGCGCTCCCGCTCCGCCACCGACTCCGCTTTCTGCTTCTCTTGATCCTGCTGCTGCTTGGCTCGCTCTTGCGCTTCGGTCACAGCCTTGCCGTCCCGGATGTCCTGGGTGCCCTCAGTGATGTCGAATTTCTTCTCGGCCGTCTCCCGGTCGCGCCGGATGGCGTCCACTTCATCGAGTTGTTTCTTAAACTCCTCTTCCAGCTGCTTGATGCGCGTGGTGGCGTCTTGAATCGCCTGCTGCCCCTTCGCCGCTTCCTCAGCCCACCCCTCCAGCTTTGGGTAAGCTTTGTCGAATTCATCCAGCCTCTGCTTTGCCTCGCGGAATTTCTCAGTGGCCGCATCCAGCGCGTCTAGCGCCTCTTGAGAGTTGGGATTGTCCCGATACGCCTCCGCCGCGGCGAGCCGCTCCCGCCCAGCTTCTCCCACCTCATTGGCCAGTGCCGGGCGCTGCCTCGCTGCCTCCTCACGGCGTTTGGCATTAGCGATCGTCTCCTCCTGCTCCCGGATCTCCGCCTGGGTAGCACGCCCTTTGCGTATTTGCTCGCTCTCATCGCGGGCGTAGTTGTCCAGCGCCTCCTGTTGTTTCCTTGCCCGCTCTCGCTTCTCCAACTCCTGGGTCTTGCGGAGTTTCTCCTCTTCAGTCCCGCCACCCGCTTCGATCTCCGCTCGTTGCCGGTCCGCCGCAGCATCCGCCAGCTCATTACGCCTGGCTGCCTCCTGATCGCGTAGTTGACCGACTCGCTCCAGCTTCTTCGTGATGCGATCATACAGCGCATCCTGCTGCCGCAGAGCCTCATTGTGCTCCTCAGTCTGCTTGTGCAGTGCACTCACTGCATCACGCACTTTGGCAAACGACGCCGCCGCCGCGTCAGTGTCCTTCTGGAGCTGCTCCCAGTCCGGCGTGTTGAACAAGGTCTTCCCCAGCAGCGTGCCCACATCCCACGCCGCCTGGAAGACAGTGAGCAGATCCAGGTTCATGGTCCCCAGGATCTCATTGGCATCGGTGCCGCCTTTCGTGATGCCCTTCAGTGACTCCACCGCCTCACTGCCCCCATTCACGATTGAGCCCAGCGCACCGGCCATCGTGTCCCCCAGTCCGCCCGCAGCTTCTTCGACGGACTCTGTAGCCTCCGCCAGTGCGGGCATCTCACTGCTCAGGGGTCCCACGAACTCCGCCAGCGAGTCCCCCATGCTGGTCCCCACCGCCTCCACCGCGGTACTGACTTCTTTGGCGGCCTCTTCCGCCTCCTTCATTCGGGCCAGGAACTCCGGCCCGAAGAACTGCTTTTCCTCCTCGCTCAGCGCATCGGCAGACGCTGCCACCTCCTCCACCGCCTTTGCCGCCTCCTGGATGGGGGCAGTGTCAGCGGTGGAGGTGATCCTGATGTTGATCTCTTTGTCAGCGTCTGCCATGGCCGTATTAAGAAGCCTTGAATGAAGTGATGCTCAGCCCCACCACATCGGCAGAGCCAGCACTGGGCACCACAGACACATCGCCAAAGATGGCGATGCGATCACCCGAGCGGGGCGTGACGTAGATGCCCAGCGGCATCATGCAGGAGCCGAGTGATCGGGTCTGCGAGCTCGTGATCTGTGTGGGCAGCGTCAGAGACGGGCCGCCCACATCTGCCGCCGTGTTGTTGATGCGGCGGAATCTGAACGTCATTGTCCGCGAGCTGGAGAATGTGGCAGCGGCGAACTGGAGATTGACGTTTCCGAACAACAGATAGACGCCCGGCATCGGCAGCTCGACATAGCCACCGAGTTGGGTGGATGTGGCAGTGAGAGTGTCGGTACTGGTGCGGTTGTATTGCACGATGCCTGTCTTCGCGACTGTGTTCCAGTTGAGGTTGTTTACAGCGAATTGGCCATTCTGTGGCCCCACTTGGGCATTGCCACTGATGGTGAGATCACCAGCATTCCCAGCCCCCGCACCACCGTTCCCACCGCCAGCCAGGTTGATGTTGGAGCTACCGATGAACATGCTCCCATTGTTAAAGCTCACGGCCTTGCCATTGGTGCCAGCATTGGACATATCTCCAACTGCTCCCATGCCATTGATACCACTGTTAAAAGTTACTGGCCCTTCCACGCTTAGGCCTGCTCCAGGGTTGGATTCAGTCAAGCTGTTGTCTGACACATCCACCGCGCCCACAGTGGCCGCACCCACCCCCTTGAGGGACACATAATGTCCCTTGGCAATGATGTCTCCCATCTCGCCTCGTACCGACAGTTGCAAGGTATGGAGTCCTACAGGGTCCCAGTTGACTGTGAGTGATGAGAAGGTGCCCATGTTGTTGTATCCGGGCAGCAAGTCGAAGAATAGATACCTGAAGTCTTCATCCATGGTCACCGCCTCTGATGCCGCCAGCGTACGCACACGGACGGTCCGCTGCTCATAGGTGGACGGCGCTGCAAGCAGGTCATCCAGTGCCGCTTGGATTGTCAGGTACGGCTTGCTCGGGTCACCCACGGTCCCGGTGCTGTCGTTGCCACTGGCATCCACGACGGCCGTCAGGCTCTCCTGGGGGCTGGTGATGCCCAGCGTGGCCCGGGCCGTGGCGGCATCAGCATCATCCATGAGGGTCCGCGCAAAGGCGCTGAAGTCGGTGACAGCAGCCGCATCGGAGCCCGTGAAGTAGGGCAGCTTGTCCGCCGCCGTCGTCAGCCCGGCCAGAGCCGCCAGCGTGTTGTCCGCCGCCTGTTTCCCCGCGAGGTCGCTCACCAGATTGGACACACCACTTTGCGGCACACCCGTGATGGTATTGCTGCTGCCGCTGATCGTCTTGTTGGTCAGCGTGAGCGTGGTGCTGCCCAGCAGATCAATGATCTTCTGCACCGTTGCAGATTTCGTCACCGGCGTACCGCTCGGGTCCGTCACCGTCAGCACCAGATCCGTGGCGCTCAGGCTGCTGGCCGCTGGCAGTTCCGTGATTTTCGCGGAGGTCTGGCCCATCAGGGGAGCCGCCGCCAGCAGCATCAGCGCTGCCGTTGCAAAGGGGTTGAAACGTCCTTTCATGGATATCATTTTGTTGGGTTGGGTTTGCTCGTTGCTTGCCTGCGTCACTCCGCGTCCCCCCGACCAAATTGCTCCTACAGTTGCGGCTCCTGCCTCACCACGCTGCCGCCCTCCGTGCTCAGCGGCACGCCGCCCTCCGTCGTCACCGCATGGATGTTGCCCACCCGTGTGCCCGTCAGCAGCCCGCGGATCTCATAAGTCAGATGCAGCGCCAGGCCATCCAGCTCTCCCGTGGTCAGGGTACTGATGGCGTGCAGCTCCAGTTCATCGTAGTCACCGTTGGGAGCCTCCCTCCGGAGCGTCACCATATCGGTGGACGGATACAGCTCCCGCGCCTCCTCCAGCCATGCCGCCAGCCCTTGGAAGGTGGTGAATGCTTTCACCGCTGGCACGATCAGGTGCCACGGTTGCCCAGAGGCTGGCAGGGCCAGCGCCTGACTCCAGTCATCATGGATGATTGTTCCGCCTATTGAGATGATCATGTTTCGATCTGGGTTGTGTGTTGTTGTTTCCTTGCCTCACTCTATCATCAGCGTGCTGCCATCTTCCGTCAGCAGCCCGTCCCCCTCCTCAGTCAGCACCCTTCCCATCAGTGCCAGCGGGGCACCTGTGATCGCACCGCCTTTCAACGCATACGTGATGCGTGAGCACTGCTCATAAGTCCCCGTCTGCACATCCGTGATGGTGGCAGAGGCGATCACCATTTCCCCCTCGTGCCCCATCACCTCTATGATCAGATCCACGCCACCCGTGGGCAGGCTGGCCAGTGTGTGCAGCCGGAATGCCTCAGCCGCCTGGGGAGACTCGTGCAGCCGCATCACGGTCCAGCTGATGGAGTGCATGCGGTTGCCACGGTCAAAGGTCTTGCCTCCCGCAGCCCTCACATACTTCACCTCCTGCACTTCACCTGTCTGATCGATCTTGGGAAGCCCACCTTCAAACCAAGCATCATAGTCCACCAGCACGGTGGCACCCAGCGTGATCTTCAGGGGGCTTTCCCGGACCTCAATCATATCAGTGTTTTAGGGCAAGCGCTCCGCCTGCTGTCTCAGTGTTGGAGTACCGCCTTTAGGCGGAATCAGTCAGATGCTCTGCCAGGACTGCCGCCTTAGTTGGCAGTGAGGGCATTGAGGTTGTAGGTGTTCAACTCGCTGTCCAGCACCTCCCAGGTGACGTCATACGCGTACTCCTTCTCCGCGCTCTTGCCTTCCGTCACCATCATCTCCACCCAGAGGAACATGGTGTTGATCAGCGTGTCCGTCTGATCACGTTGCTCAATCTTCAGCCATCCCGTGATGGGCTTGCTCTGCTTCAGCGGCTGTTGAGCCGTGCCAATGGTGATCGCACCCGCCAGTAGGAAGATGGACTCCATCACCAGTTGGTTGGCATCTTGCAGCTTGGCCTTGAGCGTCAGCTCCTGACTCAGCGGAATGCTCTTACGGCGGCGGTAGGTACCACGGCCAACCGGTGGAGCCTTCAACACGAGAGCGTCCGCCTTGTTGGTGACACCAAAGGTTTCCACAGCTCCCATGGCCTCATACAGCTCAGAGTCAGTGGCAGGTTTGTAATCCACACCCACGGTGTGCTCCACCATGGTGATTTCTTCCGTTTCCCCTTCACGGGCGAACCATACATGGCTCCCCAGAATGACAGTACGATTTACAAGTGACATAGCTTCTAAGTGGGTTGTTGGGTGAATTGCCTGCCACCCCGCGGTCCCGCCAAAAAGCTGTTCTGTCTATACTCCTGTTTACCTGTAGGGCAAGCGCTCCGCTTGCCTCAGCTCAAGATCCTTTCAAGCACATCACTCGGCGCATTGCCTCCCTTATACGCCGCCGCCCGCAGCACTGCCCCGGGCACACTTGCAAAGGCCGCCTCATACTCCACGGCCTCCGCATTGGATGGCCCGGGAAAGCTGCCATCGAGCGTGTACCAGATCTCCGCGCTGGCCGCGGCACAAGTCAGCGTGATGTCGCCACCGCCCACCGTCATCACCGGCACCGCAACCTGCTGCGCATTGTCTGCACCATGGTAGCAATAGACCGTGACATCATACGCCACCTTGCCCACGATATTGGCCGCCCTCACCGCGTTGCTCTCATCACCGCGGAACTCATGCTTCCGGCCCGCATCCCATCCATGCAGATACATCAGAGTATCTAGCGCGAGCTGCTCAGCGGGCACATGCGTTCCCTCGGCCCCCTCATTGACCAGCGGGTTCTCAATGATCCGCACCGTCAACTCAATCCTAAGAAAGCCCTTCACCTTGTCCACTGGCACCCCGGCTGAGGGCATCAGCACCATGGCCGCAATGCCTCCCTTGCCGTTCTTCTTGAGCATCCCCGCCAGGGCATTGTTGATGTTTGTCTGTATCAGTGTGGCCGCCCCGGCATCACGCGGGCGGACCACCGTGATGGGCACATACTGGTATTGCCCCAGCGTCCCCAGGTACCCACCCACATCCAGTTGCAGTTGTTGCAGAATGTTCATCGTTTCGTGTGCTCGTAAATGTGCGGTTGCCCAAAGTCTAGGCGTGCGTCTGCAATAGGGTGCCGTGGATTGAGTGATCCGTTCTTGATCGCTTCATCTATGGCCTTCATCACCGCATCAGCGGCCCGCAGCCTCAGTTCATACCGCTTCAATTTCTGTGCATCTGTTAGCGTTTCGTTAGTGTCCATTAGCGGTTCCTCCTCATTCCGCCGCTGTTGTCTCCATCATCTCACTCATGAAGCTCTCCGCCCCACGTTCCGCCGCCGCTGCATAATCATCATCCGTCGGCAGAATGGTCTTGTCCTCCTTGAGGTTCACCTCTTCCCTCAGCCAGTAATAGACCTCGGTCTTACGCTCTTTGCCCTTCCCCGTCACCATCGCCAGGGCCTTGGCTCCAGAGGCAAAGGGGATGAACTGGAGCAGGGGGAACTCACCCGCCCGCCGACCATAAGCCACCGCCGCCGCGGGGATCGTCAGATACCGTGAGTTGATCGCCACGATGTTCACTGCCCCAAAGGCTGGCGCGAACGCCTCCCGGCTCCCCACCGCAGACCCGCCCACCGACTTGGAGAGGTTGCTGATCGCACCCTCCCCGGTCGGGATCACCACCTCCGCACACGTCTCATCATACCAGCTCTCCACCGCTCTCGACTTGTTCTGGAAGTAGTAGGTGGGAGTGGCACCCAAACGGCTCGCCGTCTTGTGCTCACTCTTCACATTGATCAAGTGGTTGGCGGTCAGAACCTCCGCCTCACCGGCTATGTGCTTGTTCAGCTGGGTGGGATCCTCCAGCTTTGGCAGCAGCGCCGCCAGCAGTGGCGTCGCTTCATTGGTGTACGTCGCGACGATCTTCATGCTGCATCCTCCATCCCATCCAGCACCGCCAGCAGATCCACCCGCCTTGCATTCACCTGTAGGGCGACCGCTCCGGTTGCCACCTCATCCAGCACCGCCAGCAGGCCGCGCCTCATCGTTGGAGTTCCGCCTTCAGGCGGGTCAACGGCATTGATCACGGACAGCATCATCTCCCGCGCATTGCTCGCGATCTCGCGCTTCACCTGGTTGCCCAGTTCACCCGCCTCCCGGTCCGTCAGCTTGCCCGGCGTCGCCTTCAGCTTGGCAATCAACGCCGCCTTGAAGTCAGCGGGCATCCCCCGGGTGCTGAACACCGGCTCGGGGATCTCCACCTTTGGCGGGCTCTTCTGCGTTTTCGTTGACTCCTCTTCCTCACCCGTCTCAGTCTCACCACTTTTTACTTTTGACTCTTCGCTTTTTACTCCGCCGCTTGCCGCCAGCCACTCCGCCCGGGGCACCTCCCGCCAGCCCATCCCGCTGGTGAATGCAAACGGTGGATGATCCACATCCAAGGCATCGGGGAAGAGATCCCCATCACCCAGGGCCTTCCACACGGGATCACTCTTCGCCGCCATCATCAGCGTCTTGGCGCCCACGCTCACCGGCTGACCGCCCGCCTTGGTCCAGCGTTCCGCCCATCCCATGGAGCCGCTGTCAGGCGATCCACGCTCTTTCTTGCGGGGGCTGACCCTCACCAATTCCCAGGCTGGAAACTGATACACACGATCCATGCCGCGGGCCTTCTGCCCGGCTCCACGCATCAGCCCCACTTGCGTATCAAGGATCAGGTTCAGCCGCTTGTCACTGCTCAGGTCCTGCAGGCTCCCCGGCTCCGCTGGGGGAATGCCAAGCGCCTCATCACCGGCGAATCCCGTCTCAGGGTCATACAGCAGCCGCGTCAGCAGCCCCTTGAGGAAGATCCTCAGCGCTCCACGATCACTCTCATACCCACCTTTCAACTCCCTTTCCGCCGCCTCACGGATGCCGTTGAGATACACGGCATTCGCGGTCCGGGCGGAGAACACCGACCGATCCCGCAGCGCCTTGGCAAACTCCCGGCGCTGCGCCGCTGATCCCAGGGCACTGGGCAGCAGCCCACGGCTCCGCGAGCGGCGGTAAGCCTCGGGCGGGTCAGAGGGTGGAAAGAGTGCGGCCATCGTTGCTACCTCTTTTTCAGTGGCACCACCCTTGCCGCGCATTGGTCGGAGTTGGTCTCCAGCTCCTCTATCTTGCAGCCGTAGGGTTGCAGCAAAAGGTTCAAGGCCGTGAAGCTTGGGGAGGCTTTCCAGTCCCACCCAACGTATTGGCCTGGTCCTGGGGCACCACACTCCCGGCAGAAGTTGTCCTCCACCGACACATCACATTGGCATTTATAGCAAGACTCCATCACTCCATTCCTCCATTCTTTTGTTGTAGCAACGAACTCTTCACCAGCATGCCGTCCACGAACCGCCACATGCTCCCATTAAGCGCCGCCTTTCCGAACCAGTCGCCATGCCCATACCCCGGCTCAGTGATCACCTCCGGAGCCCGCCGCGCATTCACCGGCCCCGTCTTCCCCAGGGCACCATAGCCCAGCAGTCTGCCCAGTTGCGTCTTGGCCAGGGCAAGAGCCCAGTCCTTGCCCGCCACATACACACACACCCGGCCAATCGCCGCCGGATATTTGTTGAGCCCATTGGCGTCGAAGTCCGCCTCACAGGCGGCACTCACCAGATGCAGCTCCTCAATCCTCGGCCAGTCCAGCGAGGCCAGCGCATCAAGGATCACATCGCAACCATTGGAGTGGCCCACCAGCACGATGTGCCAGCCCGCGTAAAACGTCAGCGTCTTGGCCAGCTTCTCCGCACGTTTCCGCTGCCCCAGCATGCGCCCAATCGGTCCCACAAGATATTCAATCTTCTCCGCCCTGAAAGGGGTGTGCAAGTGCGTCCATGTGACCGCACGGCCATTCCAATTATCGGAAGCGCCCGGCATCGTGAGGATGCCATTCACAAAGATGAAGACGATGCGAGCAGGGTTCATGGTGTTACCTCATCCTTTGAATGAGCTTTCTACCGATCCACTCAGCAACTTGCGGAACCACGGCGTTACCCGCCGCGTGAGCCGATGCAAAGTCGGTGTCATCCAGTCCGAGGGGAATCCCGCAACGCTCAGACTCTCTGGCCCGCTCAACCATCTTATTCCATCCGTCTTGCTCAGCGACGAGTAGCTGACCACCAAGGGTGATTCGGCAGGCAGTGTTTGCGGCCAGTAGAGTATAGCCAGGCGCGCTGTGCGCGGCCCGTGCGACTTCGCCCGCAGCGAACGCGCTAGGAATGCCCTCCACTGGGCTGGCGTCAAATAGCAGCTCAGCGGGGGGGGGCTGTCCAAGGCCGCCGACCATGAAAAGGCGGCGACGTCTCTGGGGAACGCCGAAGCCTGCAGCATCCAGCACCCGGAAGCATCCCAAGTACCCGCGGTGGGCAAGGTCTTGGATGATCGTCGCAAGGTCCGCATGATCGTTGACCCAGAGCAACGCCTCGACGTTTTCAAGCACAACCCATCTGGGCCGAATCGCATCGATGATTCGTAGGGCCTCCCGGTATAGACCGCTTCGCTCACCCTTGAGCCCTGGGCGTCCTTGCTTGCTCGACGTTCCGGCAGCACTGATGTCTTGACACGGGAACCCGGCGGTAAGGACATCAACCGGTGAAAGGTTGTGCGCGCCGCACTCACGGACGTCTTCAAACTGTCGGGAATGGGGAAATCGGTCAGCAAGCACAGCCCGGTTGATGGGGTTGATTTCGACGCTCCAAGAGCATTGGAATCCAGCCCGTTCAAACCCGAGTTCAAAGCCACCGATCCCCGCGAAAAGGGAGCCGTGCGTTGGCTTCGTTTTGTGGCCTGCATCTTTTTCATAGGTCATGTCTTGCGTCTTGTGTCTTCACGTCTTCTGTCTCCCGCGCAGCGGGTCAAAGCCCGCTCAACTTCCTCCGCGTGGCCTGCCTCTTGTTCCCTGACACCTGCTCAAACACGGGCGTGGCAATCACTTCCTCACTGGGCGTGGCCGGTTGCTCAATCACCGCGTCACACTTCGCGATGCTGTCCAGGTACTTCAGCGCATCATTCTTGCGCTTCTCCCGGGTCTCATAGAGAGACGGATCATTGCCCGGCAACCGGGTCAACATCTCCCAGGCCAGCATAGCCTTGGCCGCACTCAAGGTCTCATCAGGGATGGTCATCCCCGCGCCCATCGTGTTGCTCTTGCAGGCCGCCACCCGGCTCCGGATCTGGCGCACCACCGCCTCAATCAATCCCGGCACCGGGTCAGCCTGCCCATCAGCAAGCGCCGCCGTGCGGAATGCCTCCACCTCCGGACCGGAGAGGGCCTCTTTCAGATGGATCTCTGTCAGTTCAATCCACATGAGCAATCACGGGTTCAAGTTGTTTCAAGCGCTCTTCAACCAGGGCAGCCAGGGCATCCAGCACGTCACGCTCTTCATCCGCTGGCACACCTGCCAGCCGTGCGCGCACTTGCCCCATCAGCTCCGCTGCCAGTGTTTCACGTTCCTCTTCATTCATGGCCTCAGGTCTTGAGTCTTGTGTCTTCTAGTCTGGCGTCTCCCGCGTAGCGGGCCGGTGTCGCCTGAACCGGGTGTGGAGGGTTGCCCCTCCACACCACGATTTTTCAGGAACCCACCCACTTCACTCAGCCGGTTCAGGGCTTAGCTTTGCGAAGCCGTGAGAGTCCGGATGCCCAGGGTGGAGGTGATCTTGAGCAGCTCATAGTGCTCCACCACGATCTCCCACAGCTTGGTGGAGATCTGCCGGGAGTACACGCGGAGCGGGCCACCACCCTCCACCGGAGAGGTGAAGCGCTTGATGTTGCTGGCGTCTTCCGCATCCAGCCCGGCCAGCGCGTTGAAGAGCACCACCTTGTTGCTCACAATCTCGCTCTTGGCAGCGGCCGCACTCTGGTACCGCTCACGCGACACCTTCACCTGTTCAACGCCGAAGTAGGAGGCGAGACGGTTTTCATCCCGCCCCAGGGCCATCGTTGAGCCCGCGTTTTCTTGGCTCTCATAGGCCGCAACGCGGTAATCATAGCTCGTGTCGCCATAACCCACGCGATTGGGCCGGATGCCGCTGACGTTCGTCGCGGCGATCAAGGCAGCCCGCACATCAGCATCAGGCTGGCTTGTGTTGCCCCAGGTCTTGTTGGCGTTGGTGGCAGCAGCCACCAGCAGAGCCAGGGAGCGACGCAGGGCGTTGCGGCGGATGCGGCGGATCAGCTTCTCTGTGTACTTGGTTTCCCAGTTCTGCTTGTCCGCCACCTCATCCAGATCCACCACCACGCGGAGCCCCCGGTTCTGGGTCTTGCCTTCCACTTCGCTGGCGGTGTACTCCACCGTCTTGAAGTCGCCACGCATGGCGCGGAGGTCATCCAGTTCGGAGAGCCACTCTTCAGGGTTGCTGAAGGTGCGGTAGCTGAACCGGCGCGGCACCTCACAAGCCGGGGCGAAGAACTCCAACGTCTCTTCAATGTTCGTATTGTCCTTGAACCCTACCGCGAACGCGGTCAACGGTTCAGAGAGGAACGCCTCATTGAACCTGGAGGCATTCACGGAGGTGATCAGCTCCGGGCGGTCGCTGCCGTCATCCGCCGGGTCAAAGGACTTGTTCTCCAGTCCGCCCAGCAGTTGCAGGCGGCCGTTGTACTGCTTTTGCAGGCGGGTGATCTCCGCGCTGTTGATAGTGATCTTCTTCATAGTCGTTGTCTCGATCTTGGGTTTGTGGATTGCCTGCCACCCCGCCGACCTGTCCCGCGTTACTATGATTGGGTGAGTCCGATGCCCTGGGCTTAGGTCACCACCAGCTTGATGGGCACGCAGCTTTGCACCTCCACCAGATCGCCATCAGCGCCAGAGGTAGATTGCAGGATGCCGACCTGCCAGTAAGTGCCTGCGCCCGCTGGCGTGTCTTGGATCTTGCCACCCGCCGCCGTGTACACGGGCACGCCCACCGTGGCCAGTGCTTCACTGGCCGTCATGAGCTTGGTGGGCCCAGTGCCCAGCAGGCCCACGGCAATCAGCTCCTCCGCCGCCGTGGTCTCATCCAGCGTCGTGGCATAGGGCATGTCATTGGCACCGTTGACGGCAAAGTGATCGTTATCACTGCCCCTCTTGACGAGGAGATAACGCGCAATCGCCGCGTCAGAGTACCGGCTTAGTGCCTTGTCATGGGTGCCCTCCGCGATGTTCACCGCCATCATCAGGCCCGCCAGGTGGGCCTTGCGGCGGATCAGGGAAAACGCCAGCGCCAGCACGAGGGCCAGCGCAAAGAGAAGAATGAATGTCGTCATAAGATTCAGTGGGTTTGTCGTAGTTGGTGCCTGCCACCCCGCCGCCCCGCCTGAATCAGTGTTGGAGTACCGCCTTTAGGCGGAAGGTTCCGCCGTTTTGGTTTTCTTGCCGCCTTTGGCCTCGCCGCCAGCCTCATCGGTTTTCGGCTCTTTGGCTTTCGGTGCTTTCGCGCCTTCTTCCTCGGCCAGGGCGGCGTCATGTTCCGCCTGGGCATTGAGCACGGCAACCGCCTGCTCACGGGAGAGCCCTCCGCCGCTCTCTTTGATCTTCGCGTTGATCGCGGTTTCATCGGGCGGGGTGATCTTGGGCATGTTCCGGTTCCTCTTGAGGGGTTGGGTTCTTGATCGGGTTCGTTGAAACTTTGCTTGCGTATCTCGTCAGGGGACTCTTGGCCTCAGCCTTTCGGCTTGGAGTTCATGGCGGCGATCAGCCCTTTATACTTCGGATCACGCTTCACCTGGTTGAAGGCTTCAGTGTAGGTGAGCTTCGGGTTCTTGGCCTGGGCATCAGCCACCGCCGTGTTGAGCGCGATCCGGCGGGATTGCGCATCCGAGACATCCACCTTCGCGCCACCAATCTCCAGCGCCTTGTTGTTGAAGGCGGTTTCCAGTTTGTCCAGCTTCTCAGCCTCAGCCTTGAAGGCGGCACCACCGTTGGCGATCAGCTTGCCTTCCCACTCGGCGCGTTGTGCCTCCGTGATCTTGCCGCCGTTCACCGCCATATCCAGCACCACACCGGCGTTGGTCTTGAGCGTCTCCATGGCTTTGGAGTTGGCGGTTGCCAGGGCACCCTCCATCTCTTTCTTCTTGGCCTCCAGCTCAGCAGTCTTGGCCGCTTCTGCCGTCAGGTCCGTATTCAGTTTGGTGGCTTTGTCGGCCCCTTCTTTCATGGCCGTGATCTTCGCAAAGATCTCATCGTCCGTTGCCGTGGCCGGGTCCAGGCCCAGCAGTGCGCACAGTTTCTCTTTCATCGCTTTTTCGTCGGGTTGTTTGGGTTGTGTGTCAGAGTCCTGGGAGTTGGTCCAGGGCCTCACAGTTTCAATGTTGGGGTCATTCACCATGCCCACATGATCCAGATGCACGGGGAAAATCTTGCAGGAACCGGGCGCGGGCTTGGGGTGCATCCAGCCAGGGGAGGGGAAGACCATATACCCTTCCCTGAGGTTCTCTTTGCCCAGGCTGTTCCACTCCACCTTGCCATAGAGACCGTCATCTCTGGCCTCCAGTTTCATCACCTTGCCGATCCGGCGTGGATCTGAGAAGCGCTCCGGCATCTGGGCGGGATGTCCCATGTACACCGGCACACCGCGGAACATGCGGCCCAGTTGGTCCACCGTGGAGTTGAACTCCGCCACCATCTTCCCGGCTTCATCCTTGCCGAAGACCTGCACCATCTCACCGTTGTTGGTGGGGTACTGGCCGTAAGGTGAGATCTGCATCCAGTCATCACCCTCTGCCACCGCCGCCCCGTTGTAGGCCAGACTCATCTCGCGGCTTGCCTTGCCTGCATGGTTCACAGTCATAACCAAGCCTCTGAGGGCCTTCTTCTTGGAAATCAGTCTCATAAAAAATTAGTGTTCCGTTAGTGTCAATCAGTGGTTCAAAATCACTCCCACCCCCTCAGGCCGCTTCCTCCAGGCTTGCCGCCCCATCGAAGAAAGCCCCCAGCATGATCTTCTCCCAGGCGCTCTGTTGCGCGGCATCCTGGCTGATCGCCGTGGGCAAGGTCTTGAGGAACCCTTTCAGCTCATTCTTCATCACACCATCATCCGTGATGGCCATGATGCGTTTCAGATCCTTCACCAGCATCTCCCTGTCTTCTTTGCCCGCCTCATGAAGGAGACGTGTGGCTTGCGTGATGAAGTCCATGTCAGGAGCTGCTTCACCCTTGGCATTCACAGAGGTGCCAGTGCCAGACCCCAGACCCGCCGCCGCCGCATCCGCCAGGGCCTTGCGATCTGCCGCTGACTTGAGCAGCTCCGCCCCCTCCTTGGGTTTGGCAAACCCGAACCGCTCCAGCACATCCGCGATTTCAATCGGAGCCCCCAGCTCGACAAACGCTTTGATGGCATCCAGCAGCAGCTTCATGTCCTCCTTCACCGGCACAAGGATTTTGAAATACGCTTTCGGCTTCACCCCCTTGCCGAAGTACCACTCCAGAACGTGGCGCTCGATCCCGTTCAGAGTCTCGCTCACGGTCACAGCGTCATCCAGGGCGAGGATGTCCGCCTCTCCGCCTTGCAGGCTGGCTCCGGAGCCCTCACCACTGCCCGCGCTCATCGTGCTCAGATCTGCCCCACGATACAGGGCCGCAATCTTCCGGTCGGCCCTTTCAATGAGAGAGGGAAAGGGCAGGGTGCTGTTGTTAGCCTTGGCCTCCACCAGCTCGATCTTGCCGCTGCCGTCATCACCATAGATCACCGCGCTCCAGTCATTGCCGAAGGACTCCACCGCCTCCTTGAGGGCATTGCCCGCCTCACTGCCTTGAGCCGCCGCCGTCCGTCCCAGGGTGCCCGGCATGGCAAACTTGTCACTGAAGGCAAGCCAGTCATGATAAGAGAGCCGCTTGAACGTGTAGGCAATGGAACAGGCCATCATCAGCCCTTGTCCCGTGTGCACCATCCATTCACCCCGCGGCATCTCCACCCCTTCCATGCTCACCCCATCCGGGATGAACCGCAGCTTGCCCGTCCGGTTCTCAAAGAAGTGCAAAGGCACAAACTCAAACTCCGCCGTCAGGTCATTGGCCCGTGGGGACCACACCAGATGGTGCGCCGCATACTTGTAGCTCACCGCGCTCATCATCTGCTTGATCAGACGGCTGATCCCACCCGTCTCATTGCGGTCAAAGGCATTGGTCGCCGTCGCCTGGGCCCAGAACCCATCCAGCACCTCCTTGTGCCGCTTCGCCTCCCGGCTGTCGTCCTTCGTCAGTACTTGCCAGTCGCGGTGGGCCGTGTCCGCCTCACGCTTGAATTTCACCCCAGGGATGGTGTCGTCACGTTCCGCGATGAACTCCCACAGCTGGGCCGCCTGACGCAGATCCCCGTAGATGAACGAATCCAACGCCTGGGCCAGCGTCTCCGGCGTGAGCATGCGCAGCGGATTGAACCGCATGCGCTTCTCGCGCTGGATCATGTCAGGGGTTGAAATCGGCTTCGTCTTCATGCGGGTTTGCTGAAAATGGTGCAAACGGCGTGCACACTATTTGGCATTGTCGATTTTGAGGCGGTTTAGGGGGTTGAAAACCCCTTGAGAATCCATTTGAAGCCCCCTTCACGGGTGTAGAGACGCCCAAAGCGCCAGAGGGCCGTTTCTGTGCAATTGGCGGTCATATTCCCCACCGCCCCTTTCTGCGGCCAGATCCACCCCCAGAACCCGTCGGCAAACGGGGGATGGAGTCATACCCAAAATCAGCCAGCACCCCGTTGTCCGCCTCAGAGGAAAGGGCACCGCTCCAGGCGATGTCGCAGTGACTGGCATCATTCCACTCATTGGCCGTCTCGGTGAACACCACCTTGCCGCCCTGGTGCACCTTCTGAAGCGCGTAGTAGTCGCCTGCAATATCTTGGTGTTCGTCCTTCTCACCAGCGGGGATGATCTTCTGGTGGGCACTGAGCTGGTCCATCAAGCGCATCCCCATGGTCACTTTCAGCGTGCTGAAGTTGACCCCTCTGAACTTCGTGGGGAACTCCTGCTTCATGTCCCAGCAGATGTTCCGGCCCAGCCCGGTTTCATCACCGCACCCCATGATGGCGCTCAGGTTGGTCAGGAACCAACGGCATGCACACTTCATGAAATGCCAGTCCTCTGTCTGGGTGGTCAGCAGTCCGCGAAGCTTGAAAACATCACCCTCCTTGCCGTCCACGTAGAAACTGCCTAAGTCGCCATGGCCAGAGGCAGCGATATCGAAGCCCATGCGATACATCCGCAGCGTGGCCCGCAGCTCACCAAACACCTGTTCCATCCATTGATAGATGGCAGTCTCCCGGCGCTTCTCCGTCTCGCGGTTGTAGGTGCCAAACAACTCCACCACCATCTTCTGCTTCATGTGATGGCGGGCGATCTGGTACGCCTGCACACAGGCTTGCACCGTTGCCCAGGGCACGATGGCTTCCACATTGTCCTGAGGGTTGCACATGTACGCTTCTTCAAACACCCCAGGCAGCTTGGCCCGGCGTTTGCAGTCCTCCACGAACCCCTCACGGGTAAACTTCGTTCCCCGAATCTCATTGATCTTCTCCACCAGCCCTTGAGCCACAGCATCCACAATGGTGGTGCGGTGGTGGCTCCATCCGCCTTTGCCAGCGCGGGCCTCTTTGGCAAACTGGTAGAAGAGGCTTTTGGTCCCCTTGTGGCTACCCCACACAGAGATATCATAGCCCCATGTCACACGGGCTTGAGCGACCGCCCATAGCTCCTCCCCGCGATCATGGCGGGGGAACTCATCCAATCCGACATCACCACCATAGACCAGCATGGCAGACGGGTTGCTGGTGAAAGCAATGATCCGGCTTTCGTTGTCGAACTTGATGTAGCCAATCTTCAGCTCCTCGGTGAACCCCGTGGCTTTGCCATCCTTCATCACTGGCACCTTGAGTACATCCTCACCGTGGGACACGATGCTGGCCGTGCGGTTGTACATGTCCACGAAAGTCTTGCACCCCTGCATGTATTCCAGCGCGCTGGGGTAGTCCTTGGTGCCAAAGAGGTAATCCCGCTTCTTGTGGTGCAGCCGCTTGCGCACGTTCTTGAAGCCATCTGCCCAGGTGGCCCCGATGCGGAACGACTTTTCCCAGAGAGTCATTTGAGCCTGATCCACAATCCAGTCCAGCTGGTAAGGCAGGAAATAATCCCGCTGGTTGGACGATGCCTCGCCCACCTTGTCCATGTCAGGGCCTGATTGGATGGTCACACTCATTTGCGGTTCGTGATGCCTAGGGATTCGTCCATGACTTGCAGCACCAGCTGCCGCTCTTCCGGAGTCAGCTCCGCACTGGGACGGCCCTTCGTTGCTTCCTTGATCTGATCGTAAACCTTCGCCTTCTCTTCCAGCAGCTTCACCCGCCGCTCTTCCACATCGATCTTCCGGTTTTGCACCAGCACTCTCGCCATGGCCACGAAGGTCTTGGGATCGTTGTCCTTGGTGGCCTGGGCGAGAAACATCAGGTTGCCCAGGGCGGAGATCTGCTCCGCACTCATGGCCATGTCGGACTCCTGCAACATCTGCTGGAAATCCTGCGTGACACTCTCCGTGGAGCGGAAGCGCCGGCGCATCTGAAACCACGAGTAAAACTCCGACAAGGCAGCTTGCGAGGTTTGCACGTCCCACTCCGCGGCGAGCCACTCGGCCACCTTCTTTTGTGTCCCCCCCTTGGCCTCCAGCCGGGCAATGATCTCCTCCTGCTGGTCTTCCGGCAGTGTCTTCAGGTTGGAGTCTCCTCTGTGCTTGCGCATACATCGTTGTTTCCTTGCTCGTGTCGTTAGCTCGCTGCCTCATGCTCCCGGCCCGCCTTGGTCAGGTACCACTCATCCTGCTCCAGCTCATCATTGTGTAGCCGTCCCACATGGCCCTGGTCATGGTTCCAGTTCACGGCATCACGCACCTCATCGGCACTTGCCGCCACGGCCAGCAGCTCATTCACCAGATCCGTCAGGATCTTGAGCGTGATGCGTCTGCCCTGGGGCAGTGCCATCAGCGCTTCCCGCACCTTCTTGCGCAATTGCGGCCGTGCCACCGGGGCGGCCACCTTGATGGATGTCTTGCGTTTGCTCATACCTACTTCCTGCCTCCTCTGTTGAGGGCCTTGAGTGCGGCGATGTCTTCGCCGTGTTGGTTCATGCGGTCATTCCCAGCCGCCAGACGCTTTTCATATGTCGCATCCAGATTCTCGATCTGCTTTCCCATGCGGTCCCCCACAGAGCTGATGTGCTTGTGAAGCTGCTCAATGGAGCGGCCCCTCTCTTCCTGCAACTCATCGAAGCGCCGGTTCAGGTCCGCCTTCAGATCATCGAAGTCACGGCGCGTCACATATTCCACCTCGCCCTTCACCTTCAGTGGCTGATCCGCAATCTCCGTCTTCGGCTTGCGAAGAAACGCGATGATCCCCATCCCCACCGCTGCCACCCAGCCCAGCACCGTGATGATGCTCTTGAAAAGCGCGGGCTCCACATCAGTGGGCACGGGCGGGACAGTCTGGGCAAGGATCGCAATCAAGGTCATGAGTCGTCGTCTTGGGAGTATTGTAGGGCGACCGCTCCGGTTGCCTCAGTGTTGGAGTGCCGCCTTTAGGCGGAATCAGTCAGATGCTCTGTCAGCGTTGTCTCATCGATCCTTGCTCAGCCAGAACAGGGAGGGCAGCACGGCGGCGAAGAAACAGGCACCCGTGAGAGCGCCATAGATCGCCAGCCCAGGCGATGCCATCAGAGGCACATGGAAGAACACCAGCACCAGCAGCCCGTTCAGCAGATACATCACCGCTGAAGGTAGGCCGGGGTTGCGCTTGTAGCCCTGGGCCGTGGGGATCAGGTGGGAGAACGTGGCGTCACCCAGTTGCGCACCGATCAGGAGCCCAATGAAATAGGGCTTCACCTCCTCAATCCCGTGCCCAAACCCCAACCAGATCGCACCCAGTTGCAGCCCCAGTGCAGGGGCCACGAGGAAGAGGAAGCCATGCAACGGCCTCAGCCCGGCCACGAAGGAATTGCCGCTGATCTCGCCGAAGTGCACCCACAGCGCTCCGCCCGTTTCCTCAATCGCGTGAATGATCACCACGCCCGCAAGCCAGAACATGAGAGCATGCAGAGGGGAGAGCCCAAAGCCCTTGAGGGCCAGCATCAGAATGAGAAGGAGATAAGCCATGGTCGTCAAAAGGTTCGATCCTCAAACACACACACACACACTCAGGCCTTGCCCGGCACATACCGGCGTACGCCAATGATCACCCCGGAGGAAAAGGCCGCGATACTCACCTTGTTGCCCTGGTTGCCGCCCAGCAGATACACCACATGGCCTTCCAGCCGGTCAAAGAGTGCCACATGATGCCCGCCGCTCCGCTGCGTAATCACCGTGTCACCCTGCACCGCCTGGGCCAGCGTCACCGCCTCACCCCATTCCATCCAGCGGCGGGCGCGGTAGTGCTCACGGGGCAGGCCCGTCATCGTCACATGCCCCACATAGCCACGGAAGAGCCCACACCATGCCGTGGTGGAATCATCCTGATCCAGCCAGTCCGGAGCCAGGTCAAAGAACCGGGCAATCTCTGGATTCGTCTTGGGGCCAGGATACTCCGCCACCCCCAGCCACTTACTGGCCCATTCATAGATCCTCTGGTTGTGTGGCAGTGCGATGGCGCTCATGATCGTGATGGTTGGCGTTTGAAAACCTGCCGTCTCTCCGGCTGTCACGCATAGAGCCCGTTCCCGGGACCGCCCGCGTTCACGGCTCCTTCGTTGTATGTAGTATGGCCAGCACTGCGACACTCTCTTCACGCGACCCCAGGCAGCTTATGCCCCGACTGAGTTTCGACCCGCGCTACCGCTGGCACTTGAGAAATCCTTAAGGGGGTGTGATGGCATTCACGGCAGGCACAGCGCCGCTTTCCATTGCCTTGTTGGTGACGCTCGTCTTCGCTGCCAGCTCCGCAGCCTTCGTCCTTGCCTCAGCGTCGATCCTTGCAATCTCAGCCTTGGACAGTCCCGCCGCTTCCATCTGTTTGGTTGTCTCCTGCACCTTGATGGCCGCCCCCGCGAAGTAGGCTGTCGTCAACGTGTCCAGGAACTTCCCCGCAACATCCGCCCCTTTCTCAAAGGACTTGTGCATCTCGGAAACCACCGTCACCCGTTGCGTGCCATCAGGCTTGATCTCGTAGTCAGCGGCAATGTCTCCGCCAAACTGCTTGATGGGTGGCAGGCTCGGGTGAATCGGGATCTCGGCGCATGATACCATCAGGAGCGTGATCACCACGGACAAGAGGGAAGGGAGCGCTTTCATTCCGCATCACCTCCCACACGATTGTTGAGGCGGGCGCTCATCCGCTCAAAGATCTGAGCCTTGATGATGTCCAGCTCAGTGGTAGGGCGCGCTTCAGCCGCAGCCGCCTTTTTGGAAGGCATCATATCGCTGAAGGTGTTGCAGCTGCTCAGCATCATCAGAGCCAGCATAAGGAGAGCGATGCGCCCGGCCACCTCCGAGCCCGGACGCACCGCCCATTTGGCGACAGCAACCAAACTACCTGCCGCCAAAATCAGACCCGCGATCACCGCCACGCCCTGAGGACGCCAGTTTCGGCGGAGCTTCCCATATGCTGCCACCAGCAGGCCAATCGCGGGAGCAATCACCAGCTCCCAGTTGTCAGACGCCAGTTGCGCCAAATCCTTTGCCTCATCAGTGGGCACCTCCACACCCACCACCCCGGCGATCATGCCCACCACCGTGATGATCAAGCCCAGCTTGGTCATCTTCCCCTGAAGAATCTGCGGCTTGTCATAGACCGGGCGGGCCACCGGCGCTTGTTGGAGTTCCGCTTTCAGGCGGTCATGTCCATTGATGGACGCGGGCCGGGTATGTGGATCAGAGGGCATCAGTTTGGTTGGTTGAGTTGCATTCAACCCACTCCACCAGACTGGCCCGGCCCACCATGATGTACCGGGCCAGCCCTTGCAGTCGGAGACTGCGGAGTAGCAGGCACAGCGATCATGCCCCAGCTTTCCCGATCCCAAACAATACCCGATACACTTCGGTTATTTCATCCACTTTCCCTCTCCGGGGGCGTGCCCGTCGTGGGGTAATGACGCACGCGATCGCGCTTTTGCAACGATCCGCCTTAGACGCGCTGGTCCTGCTGGGCCAGCCACTTGGCTTTTAGGGCATACACGCTCGCCATGTTCACGCGATACTTGCCGTTCTTGGCTCTCGCGTTTGGCTTCCATGCGTGAATCTCTTTCTCTTCAATCAGGAGGTACACCAGCTGCTTGTTGGGCAGGCCCAGTGCCTTTGCGGCATCGCTCACTGATCCTTCCACCAGCACCTTGCCCGGCGTCACCAGCACCCCGCCGCCCGGGTGCGGCGTCACCTTCACGGTGATAGACGAAGTGAAGCCCAGGAGGAGCTGCTTGCTCTCCTCCTGGGCCTTCTTCAACTTCGCTGGGGATTCGTAACCCATCACTACTTAGGGAACACAGTGGTAACAAATCGATCTCTCCATGCGCGGACTTTTTCCTCTGTTAGATCGTCGGCATCGATGGTTTCGGATGGCCCCTTGAAGACGTTCTCAGGCGTGGAGATCTGAATCCCGATGCTATTGGGGGCTTTTGCGTGGAATGCCAGATGACAATCCAGATGCCCATCCTCTTGAGACGCAATTGAGAGAGCCACATCCGCTTCCTTGTGAGGAGTTGGATCATCAAACAATGAAACGACATTCTCGGAGGTCGAATCAGCTGTTGCAGGAGTCTCCACGACCGCAAAGAATCCGTTGTCATTTAGTAATTTAGCTGTCTCCCCCAAGATGGGGAGCACCCTAGTTTGAATGAGGCTGTTCAGGACTTTGATCTGAGAGGCGCGATTGTTCATCTCAGCTGTCGCTTTTGCTTGCTTCTCCGACTGTGCAAGGTCGCGATCTGATCTGATGCCCTTGATGTAACTGTTAATATCCATAGGTTGTGTTTGGTTTCTCTTTGACACATCACATCTACCACGAGTCTCCACTTTTCGCAAGCAACCCCGGGACGAAGCCCTAGAGCGGCAAACTCAGCTGGCCGCTCGCCGCTTCCAGTCGCGCCCTTCTGCGGGCCAGCCTGTCCTTTGCGTCATGCCTGTTGTGCCACCGTCAGCACCACCTTGCTCTTGGTGATGGGATGCGGCTCATGGTTCCTGCACCCGCACCACTCACAGCGATTCCTCGCCCGGTAGAAGCGCACGAACTTAGACCGCAGTTTCCAATCCTTCGGATATCGGGCTTTGTTCTCAGGGAAGATGGGCATGGCTTTGTTAGTGTCTGGTTAGTGTCAGTCAGTGGTTCGCATTACTCCGCTTCTGTTGCGCACGCCTCCGCATCACCAGCGTGATCTTCAGCTGCTGGAGCTGCTCCTCATCCAGCCCCCGCCACTCAGCGGTGCCGAACTTGTCCATGGCCACTGCTTGCACATAAGGCTCAGGCCAGCCCACCAGCTCCACACCCTTCACGGCCCGTTTCAACGGCCCTTCAACCGCCCGCTGTCCCACCTGGGGATTGGAGATAGCCAGGTATTTATCGAACGCATCAAGCACCCGGTCCAGGTCGGAGTTGGTAAAGTCCTTGCTGCTCTTGTCCTTGCCCAACGCCTCAGTGTGGATCTCATGCCTCATGGCCTCCGCCTCCTTGGCAGAGTATCCGCCCAGCTTCACCAGCACATCCTTCACCGCCAGCCACCGGCTGAGATACAGTTTTTGTTGTTTAGCGTTCATGGCAACTAGAGCTTGAACCTGTTGCCATTCCCAGGGCGAAGTGCGGACGATCCACGAGAAAGCCGCTTGGTCGTGCCTGCGACTGGAATCGTCACAGGCTCTTCCTGCCCGCCCGGAGAGAGTTGAACAAACTTCGTTTTACTGGGCACAGAGAGCACCTCAAACTTTATCTCATCATCTCTGAGGGTGATCGTCTCCTTATACAGTCTGTCTTCCGCCTTCACGGCTTTGCTCATCAACTTCACCACCTTGGTGGCATCATCGATGTTGGGCAGCAGGAAGGCATCATATCCAATTTTCAGAATGGCTTTCATGGTCGTTTGGTTGGTTCGCTATCAGGGTTGGAGTACCGCCTTTAGGCGGAATCAGTCCTCAGTTCATCAGCTCAGCACAAGTCGCAGTTGTTCTTGTCCCTCGCCCACCTTCTTCGCCCGCTCCCAGGCATCACCCGTGAGTGATTTCCTGATCCTCTCGCGGCGGACGTACTCTTGAACTTCGCGCTCTGTCACCTTGCGTGACGTCGGGGCTTTGGCGGGCCGATCGCTCGGCTCAACGTCAGCATAAATCTTGTACTTCATCCAAAGCACCTCCAGCAGCTCCGCCTTGGTGGCGGCATTCTCCTTGAGCTTCGCTTCCAGCTCCTTCTCAATTTGCTTAATCTGCTCCTTGGCCATGGCCTTGGCTCGCTTCTCTCGGTCAGTGATGGCGTCAATCTGCTCCTCCATCATCTGGGCATAGTACGCAAAGCAAGCCCGCAGATCCGCCGCATCCAGTGGAGTCAGCAGAAACACCGCATGCTCCTTGGTCACGCTCATGACGGGCACCTTCACCTTGTTCATGATCCAGCTCGCACACTGCAACATCAACTTGCGCCCCCACCGGCGCTTGCCCCACACCAGCACACTGGGCCCAGCAACATCACTGCTCACACTCTCCTCAGTCAGCCCATGCTTCTTGAGGATCTCATCATACCTCAGCCGGGCGCTCTCACGCTCACCCTCGGTTGCCCCAGGGCAATCAATCAGCGTCTTCAGTTTGGCCAGCTTTTCGCGGATCGTTTCGAGGTTGGTTGTTTGGTTGTCGTTCATGGCATCAGGCACTTGGGACGGTGGAGGGTTTGACCTTTCATCTTGCGGCTCTCGCGCAGCGTGCGGGCGGTGAGGCGGTCCACATAGCGGCGGAATCGTTTCACCGCCGCCTCACCTCTGCGGATCTCACGGGCTGGATACCGCTGGCGATCCTTGGAAGCCCTCGCCTGGGCAAGCTCAGCCTCCGCCAACGCCAACACCAATTGATAGGCTTCCGTGGAGTTCATCGCTTACTTGCTCTCCGGCTGAAGGTTCAAGTCGATCACGAAGCTCTCCGCGCTTACCACCCTCGCGCCCAGTGTCGCCAGCTGGATGGTGGCAATCTGTGCCCGCTCAGCGGCCAGTGCTTTCGGATCTTCATCCTCCTCCAGGCCGTCCACTTCCTTCACCTCCTTGGCCTCGCGGAACCACTTGAGAACCGCCTCTTTGTCCGCCTCCTCAACGGTGCGCACAAAGCCCTCAGCCCAGCCACCAGATGCCTTACAAGCAATGATAAAACCTTCCTCCTTCTGCGTGCCGCTGCCGCCCGTGGGCTTGCACCACTTGACCGCTGGAGGGCTCGTCTGGAAGCCAATCTTGTGCCCGCCATAGACCTCCATCTTGCGGGCGTTGTCGCCTTCAAAGCTGGACTTGTTCTGCAACGCCCAGTTCTGCACGGTAAGCGCGTTCACCTCAAGGGTCGCCCGAAAGCTCTTGGAGTCCTTTTCCGCCTGGGCCTTCAGCTTCTCCACCGCCTGGGCAAACTCCGCCTCAATCCGGGCGATCTCACAATGCGCCTCCACATACTTGGTGAGAGCCTTGCGCATCTGCGCCTCGGTCACTTCATCCGGAGTCACCGCCACTTTGGTTGTTCTCTTGCTCATAGGTAGTTTCCTTTCGTCTTGTGTGTTGCTTCACTGAAAATCTCACTCTCCCGCAGCGTGCTTCAGCCGGGCGATGATCTCTTTCCTCCGGGGCTCACGCTCCGCCCAGCGCTGTGTCTCCAGCACGCCCGCCATCTTGACCGCCCAGTTGCGATCAAAGGCATAGTCCCGACCATCCCCCAGCTTGATCGTGATCACCGTCTTACCTCGTCCCAGCTTGGTGATGTCCTTCGTGATCGTGACGTTGTTCAAGTCGTCACCCACCATCTTGATTTCACGCTTTACGCTCATGGCTTCAGGTCTTCAGTCTTTCGTCTTCCAGTCTTCTGTCTCCGCGCAGCGGTCAGGCGGCCAGCTTGTAATCCACCACCTGCTTGGCCAAAGCCATGCGGAAGGCATCCTCAAACGTCCCGGCCCCGCGCTTGCCGTCGGCATACCAGCCCTTGGCCACGCTCACCACCTGACGCAGCGCCCGCAGCGCACCCGGGCGCTCCACCACCTCCGCCGCCAGCCCGGCCAGGTCCGCCACCGCTTCCGGCCAGGTCTTTTCCAGATACGCCTTGGCCACCTCCGCCGTGGTCCGCTTAAGGTCGCACTTCGTGGTCACACCGATCCGGCTGGGCCCGCGCTGCACCTTTCGCATGGTCGTGGCCAGCTCGCTGTTTCCCACCAGCACCACGGGGCACCCCGTGCCATCGTGAAATCCTAGAACCCACTCCAGCCCCTTCTCAGAGAGCAGGTGGGCGTTGTCGATGATCAGCAGCCGCCCCGTGCCCGTGAAGCGGTCCAGCAACCACTCACCCTTGCTCTGCTCCTTGGGGGCAAAGCTGGCCGTGTTGATCCGCCTCCAGAACGCCCGGACCATCGCCGTAGGGGTGCCGCCACCCGTCACCGTGTTCAACTCCAGTCTGATGGCCCACGGGTCCGCATCCGCGTACATCTTCAGAGCGCAGCTCTTGCCCAGCCCGGGCTCACCGATCACCATGCCCATCATGGCGTTGCGCTTGGCAATGTCACAAGTGTTGCTGATCTGCTTCACCACCAGCGTGTGGAACAGGCGCTTGTCCTCTTCCGGCATCTGGGCCCGCAACTCCGCATTGATCACCAAATCCTCCAGCTTGGCCTCCAGCGCCTTCACGTCCCCCTCCGGTTTCCCGTTGAGATACTTGCTTATGGCAGCGGGGGAGTTGCCCAGCATCTTTTGCAGATCCGTCAGGGTCCATCCATGCTGCACCTTCACCGCCAGCAGCCGTGCATGCAGCTGCTCGTTGAAGGGCTTCACCTTTGCCGCCTGGGTGTTGGTTGTTGTTGTCGTGTCCATCGTGTTTGGTTGTTGGAAATTGTCTTTGCCCGTCCTCACGCTTCGCCGCTCTGCATCGCCCTCGTTGCCTCGGCGATGTTCCTTTCAAGCCCGCTGATGCGCTGGCTCTCTTCCTGAAGGTGCTTCCCCAGCTTGGCCCTCTCGTGCCCGATCCAGAGCACCCCGGTGCGCACATGCTTTCCCGCCTCCGCCGTCCGCATCACCTCATCATGACGGGAAAGCAGCGCCTCCAGCTCAAGCTCCACAATCGCCAGCTTGCCGCTCTTCTCCTCCACCTCCCGCAACCGGGAGCGGGAAGAAACCAGCCTCTGTTCCAGTGCCATCAGTGCGTGATTGCTCATACTCTTATCGTGTTCGGTTGTGTTATTACCTTATCCCTTTTCCCTTGCCCCTTTGACCCTCTCTCTCACTCGTCCATCGGGTCCATGCCGTCCATTTGCCCCGCCGCCACTCCCAGCGGCTTCGCGCGCAGCCCTCGGCCCTTATCACTTGCCCCTCTTTCCGCCTCATCCATCACCCCCTCAGCCGCCCGCCCGGCCCGCGCATTCTTGCCCGCTGCCGTCACCTCCCGCTCCGTCACCGGCTCCCCATCCATCACCGCCTGATTGTGCTCGATCATGTGCTGACGCTGCACCACCAGAGACTGTGCATGCGCCCGGGCCTCGCCCTCCAGCTCCACGCGCAACTGCTCAATGCTGCCGTGCACCCTCATGGCTCCATCCGCATCCAGTACCCCAGACTTGGGCATCAGATTGACCAGCCCAATGGCGGCGTCTGACTCATCGCAGACCAAGGCAGTGTCAGGGCTGAAAGGGTTGGCGTACACCCTCAGCTTGTCCCCAGGGCTCAGCACCTCAATGCGTCCATGCTTGTTCGTTGCCCGCGCCATATAGACCAGACTGCCGCCACCTGGGGCGCGGTCCTTGATCTTGATCGTGTGATTGTCCTGAACCTTGGTTGCTGTCGCGTATTCGTTGGGGAGGCACAGGTTCCACAAATGCCGATTGAGTTTGGTGAGCTGATGTTTCCCACCATTGAACACCTCACGAGGGGACAGTTTCCGCAGCCGTCCATGTCCCGGCATCGCCATCAGGCGCAGGGCAAATTCCTTGGCCCGCTCATCAGGCAGCCGCAAGACATCCTCGTAGCTCATCCACTCATCTCCCCGGAGATCCACGCGCACCTCATTGGCCACAAACCCGCACTCCTCCCAGCCCTCCAAATCGTGCCAGTCACGCTGGTTCATCATCTCCATCAGCGTGTGATTCACCTGTCCAAACTCCTGCCAGGTCATCACTTCCTTGACCAGCAGAGCAGCCCGTTGCGGGGGCAGCTTCTCTGCCCATTTCAAGAGCTTGTCATTGTACTTGAGCAACGCGTAATTTTCCTCCGGAGCCGTGAGCCGTGTGCCTGTCGCGCCTTTGAGATGACTCATGATCGTGCGGACCAGTGCGAAGGAACTTTCAATGTGACTCTTGAAACGGAAGTTGCCCCGTGGCGCTCCCTTGAACGCGAGCCCCTCCAACATGGGCCCGCCCAGAATGCCGCTCGTGGCCACCTGCACCTTGCCATCCGTCACCCGGGCCAATCCCTCAGCCAGGGCCGCACGAATCGCCGCCGTGCCTTTCTCCGCCATGAAGGTCGTGCCGACGTCCGCCCGATACCCGTGCTCAGTCAGCACAAAAAGCACGAACCACGCGCAATCCTCCTCTGTCAGACGGGAACGTGATCCATCCTCAGGATTGTAGATCATCGGCTTGGCGCAATGGGCAAAGTGACAGGCACTCAGCACCTCCAGCGCATTGAACCCACTAGGCCGCATCGCCCGGCGATTGATCCCCACAAGGTTCGTGTACACGTCGTAGTCCTGGTCATCGATCTGGTACAAGGCACCAAACTCCAGCCCCACCCGCGTGCGGATGATGTTGGGGAGCATCTCCTTTGCCGCCATCGTCCCGCGGCGACGGGTGATCAGGCTGAACTTGCTCGGCTTGAGCCGGGAGAGATTCTCCTTGCTCCATCCCTCTGGCAGTCCCGTGTGCACCTGCGGCTCCGGTGGGCTGTCGTATCCAGGGATCTGCATCGTCACATCTCCCGCCCGCCACTTGCGCCACTGGGCCACCACCTTGCGGTGCACCTCCCGTCCAGTCTGGCCGCGCTGATGGGCAAAGTACATGGACTGCACAAAGTCCCGGAAAGCAGGCGGCAACCCCGCCTCACGATGCACCGGCCACTTCGCCCGGTTGATCAGCTTTTCCCAGCCGTGATCCTGCCAGTCAAACCACTTTCGGTTAAAGGTGCTAACAGGAATGCCATTCGCTTTGGCCACGCTCTCCCGCGCCGCCACAATGCCCATGCCCGTGGCCACCGCCTGCTGCACCTTGCAGAACATGGACAGCCAGCGCTCCACATCCTTCCGGCAATCATATTCCAGCTGGGACATCTCCAGATGTTCCTCAGGCTTAAGCGCAACGGTCAGGTTCATAGGGTCTCTTGGTCGTGTCTATCGGGGTCAGTGTTGGAGTTCCGCCTTTAGGCGGTCAGGTCCTGCGGTTTTGGCAGCAGGTGGGCAAAGAGCCCTTTGCCCGTTTCCGTGAGCGTCACGCTGGTCTGGTGATGGTTTGCACCTCGGGTCACGTTCACCCATCCAAACTTGGCAAAGCGGTAGATCGTAGCCTGCACACCCCGCTCATCCAGCCCCAGCTCCTTGGCTATCTGATAGGAGCCCTTGGCTGGCAGACAACACAGGATGGACAGTCCCGCGATGGTCATCTTGGTGTTGGTTTCCACCAGAGGCTTCAGCACCCGTCTAAAGCGCCTCAGCGCCTGCTTCAGTTCAACGTCTTCCATAGTAGTTTCCTCACCTTCAGTTTCTGTGATATCGCCCTCTACTCATCCAACGGGTCCGGCCTGCCTCTGCCACCCTTGCCCCTCTGGTGCTTGATGGCTTCCTCCACCATCCCCAGCGTCTTTTGCAGCTCCTGCTTGAGGAACTGCAACCCGGCTTGCTGCCCCTCGTTGGCATCCGCCACCATCGGCAGCGCGTAGATCATCGCCTCCACATTGGGCTGCATGTTCAGCTCTCCAATCGCCTCCAGCACCGGCCACACCTCCTTTTGCGCCAGCTCGTCCAGCGACAGCTTTCCGCCGCTCCCGGGCGTCCGACCATTCCCACCGCCCTGGGCTCCGTTCGCCTTTTTGCTGATTCCCCAATGGGCCATCAGACCCTTGACCGTGTTCCCGTCCGTCACCTTGGCCACCGCCTTCATGATCTCATCGCGGTCTTCGCTGGAGAGCTTCATGAGAGGAGTGTTCAGGAGATCCTTGCCTTGCAGCACCGGAATCCTCCGCTTCGCTTCCTCCGCCATGGCCATGCAATAGCGGGCCTTGTCGTCCCCGAATCCCATTTCCTTCTGGACCAGTTCTCCCCAGGAGATGGAAATTCCCGAATCGTTTCGGGAATTTCCCGGACGACCTGCTTTCACCCCGTACACCTTGTGCAGGCGGAGCAGCTCCACCCCGCACAAGATCAGGCATCCCGCCATGGCCATCGCCGCCCGGCTCGCCGCCTCCATGTACTCCCTCGCCTGGGCAAAGTCCTCCGAGACTTCGCGTGGCACACCCAGTTTCCCCGCCTTTGATTCCGGTGGCAGCACCGTCAATGTTCCTGTCTTGCTCATAATTCAGTCTTGTAGGGCGACCGCTCCGGTTGCCTCTCTTCGTTGTTAATTCCTAGTTGCTTCCAAAGTAAGCCTTCAGATCCGTGTCAGTCGGCTGCGACCTCAGCTCCGCCAGCTGCCATGTGTCGTACAGGTCCGCATCCTCCCGCTTCTCCACACCCACACGCCACACCCTGATTTTGCCTTGCTGCATGCCCAGCACCCGGCCAAGCACCATCTGGTTCATGAGCCCGCCGATGTCCCAGGCCGTCACCTGCACCAGCTCCCCAGTCTTGGGAATGCGTTTCAATCCGATCCCTGGCATGGCTACACCCCCTCCTTTCCAAGGATGGCCCGCAGCTCCCCGCGCATGACCGCTTCAGCGTACTTGAGCCCTGTGATCTCGCAGTGCAGTTGCCCCATACGATGCACGGCAATGGGATCACCGTCTTTCCGATAGCTTGCAGAGATCAGCTCCAGGCGCTTGATCTCCACCTTGACCCGGTGCCTCGCCCGCATCAGCGCTTGAGCTTCCAAAGGCACACGGGGGCGGCGTATAGAAGTGGCTTTCATATCTGCAAAAAATTAGCGTTTCGTTAGCGTCAATCAGTGGTCCCCATCCCAGTTACTTCCTTGAACGCACCCCTTGTTTGGAGTCCCCGAACTCGTCAAACGCGCTCATCTTGTCCTTCTGATCCTTGCTCAAGGACGCCAGGAACTGGGGAAACGTCCCGCCTCCCGTGGGGTCTGCCATCTCCTCCGTTTCATTGGCGATCACATACGGCACTGGGTCATCACTCTTGCCCAGGTGCAGCTCCACGGCATCATCCCACCCGTCCCCATACCCTTCACCATTGCCCAGGGCATAGCAGATTACGGCCGCTGCAATCAGGGTGATGGCACACACAAGTGTCTCACCTGAACTCAAGCTCGCCCCGATCAGGATCTGTTGGAACCCAAAGGCAAGGATCACGGTCACAACGGCATTCCTCAATTCAGCTTTCATCGTGGTTGTTTGGTTGGTTGGCGTTTGGCTGTCTGTTGTTTCACAAACCGGAGTCACTCCGGAAAAAGTCCTTGAACCGCAGTTGCAGCGATTCACTGGCGCGGAGCGATTCCGCATACCTCCGTGCATCCCGTGCAAGGGTGGGGTCCGCAGAGGCCATCACGTGAGCAATTGCGTCGTACACATCCGCCCGGTCAGCAGGCGGCATGGTCTCAGCAGCAAGTCCCGCGGCTCTCACCATCGGCTCCAGCATTGCCTTGCGAGTGGCCCGGTCCATCCTCATGGCAGGCGCAGCTCCTCCTTGATCATCTTCCGCAGCTTCGGGTGCACGGTGGGATGATTGATGACCCTACTGACCGCGTTTCTGGAGCGCTTCAGTTTCTTGGCCAAATCCGTCACAGACAGATGCCTGTCGATCAGGGCTTTTTTCACGGTGGTGGTGAAATCCGGTTGCATCAGTGGGCACTTGTGGTTAGCAGTTGGTATTAGCAGATGCACACTATTTGTCATCTCGTGCCAACAGTGCAAGCCAAAAAATGCCCAAAATGCAAAATATTGCCGAGAGGCTCCGAGTACTACGCACAAAATTAGGCATCACCCAGGAGCAGCTAGCCAACCTCCTCGGGCTGTCGAGGAACTATATTGGGCTCATGGAGAAGGGCCGCGAACCCTCCAAAGGCGTGCTCTCGCGCATTGAGCAGCTCGAAGCAGAGATGAAAGAGGGCAACGAAGTCGTGATTCCAGATGACGGCCCAGCGGTGGACATCGGCAACGCCCGCCAACTGCTCAAGCAAGCCCGCTTGCGCAAGGCCCTCACCGTGGATCAGCTCGCCAAGTCCATCAGATACAGCACCGGATACCTGCAAGCTCTGGAAGAGGGGAGAGCCCCCGCCAGTGCCAAGGTCATCGCATTGCTGGAAAAGGCTCTCAATCTTGACCCCGGCACCCTCTACCGTGGCTCAGAACCCGGAGTCATCCGCGAAGACGGACTCACCGCCCCCTACGGCACCAAGCCCCAGGTGGAGACCACCAAAGGTGTGGGCCCAGCCCGTTACATCCCCCTCATCGGCTACTCACAGGCAGGCATAGGCAACTACGAAGATCTTTACGAGCACGAATCAGTGATTGCATTTGGAACCACCGACAGCAAAGCCTTTGCCACCCGCTTGCGTGGCGACTCCATGGAGCCCAAATATTCAGAGGGAGACATCCTCTATGTCTCACCCAACGCCACGCCGAAAAACGGCGATATCGTGTTGGCAAAAGTGGACGAAGCCCATGGAGGAGACGTCATGTGCAAGCTCTACAGCAGCCGGGACGGCGGGAAAAACATCGTCCTCAGCAGCTACAATGCCGCCTATCCTCCCATGGAATTCTCACGTTCCATCATGCAGTTTGTCTATCCCGTTTCAGCAGTCCTCAAACCACTCCACTGAACCCCACACCTCACCCCATCATGAGCACCATCACCCCGTCATTCTGGGTCCGCTACAACGGCGGCGGCACCGCTGGACCATTCTCCAAACCCGAACTGATCCAGAAGATCCAGGCCGGAGAAATCCGCCCCACCAATGACATCATGGAGCAGGGCGGCACCTGGGCACCCCTCAGCTCCCGCCCCGACCTCACCCCCGCGCCCATCGCTGGCACCACCTCCCGCACCCAGGCCACGAGCAAGCCCGTCCTTCAAACCGACGTCACCAAGTACATCGGCTGGGCCCTCCTCATCACCGGCGGCGTCCTCATGGCCAGCCTCGCCACCGGCCTCGCCACACCCCTCCTGGGCATCATCGGCCTCGCCCTCGCCCTCGTCGGCCTCATCGTCCGCCTCATGGCCCCAAAATCATGAGCCCTCGAAAGCCCGTTTCAAACCCCTTGAAAGCCCCATGAATCCCCACGTCACCAAGCTTCCCAGCAACACCGCTCTGGTGATCAATGAAGCGCTCCACGAGATTGGGGACACGGAAGGTGCCGCCCTTTTCCTTGATGCCTTGGAAGTCACGGATAAGCGCCTTCGCTTCATCCCTCCCTGTTTCCTCCCTATCACCGTCACCCCACAGGTCACCCAGGCCGTGCTGTCGGTCGTCACTGCGGGCCAGCTGGATGCTTACGTGAACTCCGGAGTCGATTCACAGACCCTGCTCCTGCTGGTCACAGAGTGGCAAGCGGAGCTGTCCGGTCAGGTCTCAAGTTTACCAAACCATTGATAATTCCCCCGTGTCAGCCGGTTGCGCTGCTCAAACCTCCGCCAACGCCTGGCTGTCCGTTAGTCCACCGTAACCCGCTCACCCTCAGCGTTTATCAGGCTCCATCAGGGTTTATCAATCCCGCTGCAAGGAACGTGCGAAGGGCCGTCATTCGCCACCATCAACGGTAGATCAGCATGGAACCGCAGGCGGAACTGCTGTCCGCCGTGCTGGATGAGCAGGAGGGAGGGGCGATCCTGCCCTTCACCACTCCAGAAACAGTGGCGGATGGCATCCACCAACCCAGGGATCTTGCCCTGCCCGCGGTCCGGGAAGTGGCGTTTTGTTCCTTCGTGAAGCAATACCCACTCCTTACGCTCTGGGACGCTGCTGACGATGTAAACCAATTCTTGGGAAGTGGATTGGGTATCGGATTTCATGTGTTCATATGAACACTTTCTCTGGAAATTGTCAATCGCGATTTTGGGCGAGGGGGGTGGGGTGTAGTGTGGGAGACGAAGGCTGTCCTACGAAGATGCTGCCTGCCGGTGAATTTCGTATGAAGGCGGGCGTCCACCCCGCCACCGTTCCGCCGGAGGTGTGCCATCTGATGCCCCCAACGGAGGCTCACTGGACCATCGAACCGGTTGCTTGCTGCATCACGCTCGTCACCGCCATCTTGTCTGCTCCAGAAGAGCGTGGGGAAACGCTGGCAATTGTGGCGTGGGGAATGATCTCCGGTGCATGAATTTCGCCGCGCCAAGCCTTGGGTGGGGTGCCGCGGGCTTCGATGAAATCCTTGAAGCACTGAAGGTCCCGGGCGATGCGCAGGGAAACGAGGCGGAGAAGGGCTCCGAGGTTCTCTACGACGCCTTCTGGGGTGTAAGCCATGCGCAGAGAGACCATCGTGGCGTCATCGGCCAAGGGCTCAAACGTCACCCGACCACTGCTGCGGGGGCCGTGGGTGCTTTGCCAGGCGATAAATTGATCCGGCACCTGCTCGATGATTTCAGCCTCCCAAGTCTTGATGAATCCCCCCATCTCCACTTCCCAGTGAAGGTGGCTGTCATCGATTTGGCGGACTTCTTTGACCCCTTCCATGAAGTGGGGGAAGTCTTCAAACTGCGTCCACTGGTCGTAAACCACTTTGACCGGTCGTTCGATACGGATGGATTCTTCGACGGAGTTCATTGTCAAGGTGAAAGGAGTCAGTGCTTATATCGCCAACAGAGGGAGTATTGGACGCTGCATACACCTTTGTTGAAGGACGAAGTTTCTGAGAACATCGCATTGGGAGGCTCGGAGGGACAAACCAACAATGCCCACATTGGACACAGGATGTTAGGAATTGCTCACTTTCGGGAATTAACATCTGGCGCTTGTGGGGTTCGGCTAGAGCAGTCGAATTGTTCCATGGAGGGGGTGGGAATGGTGTCGCGTCCTGTGCCCGGGTGGCGAGCAGTGCATTGAATTTTGGGCGATTGAGCGAGGTTTGGTAAAGAATGGGAAATCACAGCAGAGTGGGCTTTTCGTCGGCGAGTGGGCTATATAGAATCACCCGGCCGAAGAGACGTTTTCATCCGATTTGAGCGTTACCCATAACTAGACAGCTACAGCCAGAGCATGACCTCCTTGCCGATGACTCCCCTCCAGGTATCAACCTTTCAGTGGCCTGAGGCAGGCGGTGAAATGGCGCGGCGTATGGCGGAACTCGATTGGACGGCGCACCCGTTGGGGCCGCCCGAGGCCTGGCCGCAGAGTCTCCGCACCACGGTGAGCATCCTGCTGGCCTCGCGGTATGACATGTGGCTGGGCTGGGGGGCGGAGTTTTACTTTTTTTGCAACGACGCCTATCTTCCCACGCTAGGCTTGAAGAAGGACTGGGCACTGGGACGACCTGCTTCTGATGTGTGGGCCGAGGTGTGGAACGACGCCGGGCCGAGGGCAGAGTCAGTGCTGCACACTGGGCGGGCGACCTGGGATGAATGTCTGTTGCTTTACCTTGAGCGGAACGGGTACCCGGAGGAGACGTACCACACCTTCTCCTACAGTCCGGTGCCTGACGACGCCGGTGGTGTGGGGGGGATGTTGTGTGTGGTGACCGAAGAGACGGAGCGTGTGATCGGGGAGCGGCGGCTGGCGGTGTTGCAGGATCTAGCCGAGAGTCTGGCGGCCGTCAGCGGCAGTGACGCGCTGATGGAGGAGTTGGGGGGCTGTCTGCAGCGGCACCGTGTGGATATGCCATTCAGCCTGGTTTATCTCTTTGACCAGCGCTCCTCCAATGGGGCTGGTCAGGCCGTGCTGCGAAGCCTGACGGGAATCCCCCGGGGGGCGCCGCTGGCACCGGCGACCCTTTCGTGCGGGCCGGACGATGAATGGGGGGGGAGTCCCTGGCCGGTGGCCCGGATGCTGGAGGAAGGCGAGCCCGTGGAGGTGTCCGTGGGACACCTGGAGGATCTGCCATCCGGCCCGCACAGCTCACCGCGCGCCGCAGTGGTGCTGCCGTTGTTTCCTCATGGCCAGGAGGAGCCGCCCGCTGGCTTTCTGGTGACGGGGGTGAACCCGTGCCGGCCGCTGGACGGTCCGTATCGTGGATTCCTCGAACTTGTGGCCGGGCAGATCAGTGCCGGGCTGGCCACAGCGGGGGCTTTTGAAATGGAGCGGGAGCGGGCGGAATCCCTTCTTGAACTGGACAGGGTGCGGCGGGAGTCCGCTGCGCAACTCCGGGAGAGCGAGGAAAGAACACGTCTGGCGGTGGAGGCGGGCAAGGTGGGGGTCTGGGACTGGAATCTGGCTGCGGGCACGGTGGGGTGGTCAGAGCTGACGCACCGCATTTTCGGCGTGGAGCCAGGAGGCTTCGACGGCACGTTCGACGGCTTCCTGGGGCTGGTGCATCCAGTGGACCGTGTGCGGGTGGCAGCGGAGGTTAATCGGGCGCATGCGGGTGACGGGAGATTCAACTGTGAACTGCGCGCGCTGCCCCCTTCCGGAGAAGTGCGGTGGATTGAGTGCCATGGGCAGACTGCCTTCAGTCCGCAAGGGGGGCCGGAGCGCATGCATGGCACCGTGCTGGACATCACTGAACGCAAACGGGGGGAGGAACTGTTGCGTGAGGCCCGGCTGAGGCTGGAGACCACGCTCTTCGCTGCGGAGATTGGTACTTGGAACTGGGACATCCGCAATGACCAGGTGACCGCGGATGAGAACATGGCGCGACTTTTCTTCGTGGATGTGCGGGAGCAGGAGAGTCCGCCGATGGAAAGATTCATACAAATGATCCACAAGGATGATGTGGCGAGGGTGCGCCGGGCCATGGATGCTGCGCTGGTAGATCCTGCTGGGAACTTTGAGCAGGACTACCGAGTGGTCTCGCCCCAGGGACAGGTGCGATGGGTGACGGCCCGCGGCCGGGTGCAGCGGGATTCGACCGGGAAGCCGGAGCGGTTTCCCGGGGTGATCATTGACATCACGGGCCGCAAGCAGGCGGAGGAGGACCTGGAGGGGAGTGAGCAGCGGCACCGGAAACTGCTCTCTCTGCTGCCGATGGCGTGCTACACGCTCAACGAGGACGGCTGGCTGACCTTCTATAACGATGCGGCGCGCGAGCTGTGGGGTCGGGCTCCGGAATTGGGCCGGGTGCGGTGGTGCGGGAGCTATCGCATGTGGTCGCTGGACGGGCAGTTCATCCCACACGAGCAGAGCCCCATGGTGGCGGCATTGCAGGAGGCGAGGCCAGCCCGCGGGGCGGAGGTGGTGGTGGAGCGGCCGGACGGCACGCAGCGCTGGGTGGCGCTGTCCTCCGATCCGCTGCATGACGCGCGCGGCAAGTGTCGCGGGCTCATCAATGTGGCGCTGGATGTGAGCGACGAGCGGCGTACGCAGAAGGCGCTGGCTCAGAGTGAAGCCTTCCTGCAGAGCGTTATTTCATCGACGGCGGACTGCATCATGGTGATGGATCCGCTAGGAGGTCTGCAGTGGACGAGTGCCAACGGCATCCGCATGCTGGAGATGGATGAGGCCAGTCTTCCTACGGGGCGCTCCTGGCTGGACATGTGGCAGGATGACACCTCCCAGCGGGTGGCCCAGGCAGCGCTGCGGCAGGCCAACGCAGGGCAGGTGGGTAGATTCCGTGGATTCTGCCCCACCTTCGCGGGCACGCCCAAATGGTGGGACGTGATGGTGACGCCAATCCCGGCCCGGGATGGCGGGGCGGCGCGCTTTCTGAGTGTGGCGCGGGATGTGACGGAGCGCACGAACGCCGAGCATGCGCTCAGCCGTCTGGCGGCCATTGTGGAGTCCTCCGATGACGCCATCATCAGCAACGATCTGGCGGGCCGCGTCCTGAGCTGGAACAAGGGGGCGGAGCGCCTCTTTGGCTACCAGGCGCGGGAGATTGTGGGACGGCCGATCATGACGCTGATTCCGGATGACCGGTTCGAGGAGGAACAGGTGATTCTGGAAAACCTCCGCGGCGGCAGCCGGCTGGAGCACTATGAAACCGTGCGTCGTCGGAAGGATGGCACGCATGTGGATGTGTCCCTCACGGTTTCGCCCATCCGGAACGAACAGGGGGTGATCGTGGGGGCGTCCAAGATCGCGCGGGACATCACCCAGAAGAAGCAGGATGAGGCGGAGTTGCGCCGCAGTGAGCGGCTGTACCGGGCGATCGGGGAGTCGATGAACTTTGGCATCTGGATCTGCGATGCGGCGGGGCTCAACCAGTACGCGAGTGACTCCCTGCTCAAACTGGTGGGGATGACGCAGGCGGAATTCGCCGGGGAAGGCTGGATGAAGGCCCTGCACCCGGAAGATGCCGAGGCGGTGCGGCAGGCCTGGCGGCGGTGCGTGACGGGGCCGGACACCACCTTCTGGGAGAGTGAGCAGCGCTTCCGCGGGATGGATGGGGCCTGGCATCCCGTGCTGGCACGCGGCGTGCCGGTGAGGGATGAGTCCGGGCGGCTCCAGCAGTGGGTAGGGATCAACCTGGACATCTCTGAACTGAAGAAGACGGAGGAGGCGCTGCGCCGCAGTGAGGCGCACCTTACGGCTGTGTTTCAGCAGGCGGGCTCTGGCATTGCCCAGACCGATCTGGAGGGGCGGTATGTGATGGTGAATGACGCCTATTGCGAGATCACGGGGCGTACCAGGGAGGAGCTGCTGGGGCAGAAGGTTCATGAAATCACGCATCCGGATGACCGCGTGCACTATGGGGATGCCCATGAGGCGCTGGCGGGCGACGGCCCGGCATTCATCATGGAGAACCGTTTTGTGCGGGCAGACGGGGTGGAGGTGTGGGTGCGCAGCAGTGTGGTGGGGCTGCGGGATTCCCAGGAGCGGCTCTCGGGCACGCTGAGCATCACCCAGGACATCACGGAGAGCCGCCATGCCGAGGATGCGCTGATGGCGAGTGAGCAGCAGTTGCGGCTCGTGACGGACCACGCCCCAGTGTATCTGGCGCAGGTGGACCGGCACCAGTGCTACAAGTTTGCCAACCGGCCTTATGCGGCGCAGTACGAGCTGGAAGTGCCGCAGCTGGTGGGGCGGCCCATGCGTGAGGTGATGGGTGAGGCGGCGTATGAGGCGGCCCGTGGCTGTGTGGAGGCTGCACTGGCAGGAGAGCTGGTGGAGTTTGAAATGCAGATGCACTTCCCTTCCTCGCACGATGAACTGGGCGACCGGTGGATCCACTCCGTCTTTATGCCGGAGTGGCAGTCGGACCAGGCGGAGGTGACAGGCTTTGTGCTGGTGCAGACGGACGTCACAAACCGAAAGCAATCGGAGCTGGATCTGGAGCAGGCGCGTGATCAGGCGCTGGAAGCAGTGCGGGCCAAGGATGATTTCCTCGCCCGCCTCTCGCACGAGTTGCGTACGCCGCTGAGCCCGGTGTTGCTGCTGGCAAGTGAGGGGGCTTCCAATCCGGAGGTGCCGGAATCGGTTCAGGCGGACTTTGATACCATCCGCAAGAATGTCGATCTGGAGGCGCGTCTCATTGATGATCTCCTGGACCTGACGCGCATCACCCGGGGGAAACTGGCGATGGACCTCCAAGGTGTGGATGTCCATGTGGTGCTGCGTGATGCGCTGGACACGGTGCGCCAAGATGCGGAGGCAAAGAGCCTGGTGCTGACCCTGGCTCTGCATGCGACCTCCCGGTTGGTTTGGGGGGACAAAGTCAGGCTTCAGCAAGTGTTCTGGAACCTGCTCAAGAATGCAGTGAAATTCACGCCTGAGTACGGGGCCATTGTGGTGTCCACAGCGCTCGGGCCGGAGCCGGGCACGGTGATGATCCGGGTCAGCGACAATGGCATGGGGATGACCCTGGAGGAGCAGCAGCGGGTGTTCGAGGCCTTTGCCCAGGGGGAGCATGCCATGCAGGGCGGCTCGCATCGCTATGGCGGACTCGGGTTGGGGTTGACCATCACGCGCATGCTGGTGGAGCTGCATGAGGGGCGCATCCAGGCGATCAGCGAGGGACGTGGCCACGGGACAACGTTTGTGATCACGCTGCCTCTCATGAAGGCGGCAGCCGCTGCTGAGGGTGAGACCAATGGCATGGACGAGCGTGAGGCGGCTGCGGTCGGGCAGACGGGGAGCCCCATCTCTCCGGCAGTATGGCGGCGCATTCTGCTGGTGGAAGATCACGACGCCACGCGCGCAGCGCTGGGGGTGTTGTTGCGGCGGCGCGGGTATGAAGTATCCGCTGCGTGCAGTGTAGAGGAGGCCAGTCTCCTGGGGAATGAGGGGTCTTTTGATCTCGTGATCTCGGACATCGGCCTGCCGGATGGCTCGGGCTATGAAGTGATGCGCCACCTCAAAACGCTCCACCCCGAATTAAGGGGGATTGCTCTCAGCGGCTATGGCATGGAGCAGGATGTGGCGCACAGCCGTGAATCGGGTTTTACCTTGCACCTGACGAAGCCCGTCCGCGTGGAGGCGTTGGATCAGGCGATTGAGACGGTGTTCAGACAGGATTAACAAGATTTTTGAAGGATTAACAAGATGGGGAGTGGGGAGAGGTTCAGCGCCGCTTTTTGAAGTTTTGACATGTAATGTGTGAAATGCCATCGTTGCGGCCTGTTGTCATGAATCAAGTCCCCCCGCCTCTGCCTCTCCTGTCGTCATGCTCATCTGGCAATGAAGCTGGGAACTGGGAGTCCGCGTCGAGCTTTCTCACTTCGCTATTAAGAGCTGCTGCGGTGATTTTTCTGTTGTTTGGTATTCGAGACCTTGGTGGTATTCCATGGCTTTCGCTGGCCATCTCAATTGGGAAAGATGAGGTTTATGAGGGAATCATGGTCCGATCGGGCGCAGCCATTTTGGTTGGGATTGTCATGTATGTGTTAGGGACGGTCGTGGTTTGGAAACTGGCACCAAAGATTTCCTCGCATCTGAGCGGCAAACGGCGGGCTCAAGAGCCTGGTGGTGGACCACTCGGTGCTAACGAGAGTTTTCTTTTCCTCGCGGGTATTTTTGCCGAGTTGTGGGCGGTGGCTCAAGTGATCGGTATCTTTTGCCCTCCGATGACGTTCGGGGTGCAGCGTGAGGATGTGTTGCCACAGAGTGTTGGAACGGCGCTCCTGACCCCCGCAATCGTCTTTGGGGCCGGGCTATGGCTCTCTCTGGGCTCTCATCGCATTCACATGTGGATGGTGAAGCGCCGACAATGACGAAGATGCGAAGACACCCCACGCAGCGGGCCTCACTGCGCGGGGCAGGGGCCGTCGGTCTGGTTGGCTTCGTCGAAGAGCGCCTGGGCTTCTTCGATGTTGGTGCCGAGACGACGCTGAATGTGCCATACGATTTCCTCCGAATGGGTGCCGGATGGCGGCAGGGCGTCGTCTTCCTTGAGGTCGGGATGCAGATCCTGCAGGCGGCGCTTGAGGGTGGCCCAGTCGGATTTGAAAGGTGTCTCGATCATGACGCAGGGAGGAGTGTAATGAACGGAAGGGAATCGTTTGCAGGAGAGCGAACGAGGGGGGCAACTTTTGCAGACTTTCGCCCCCCACCCTCAAGCGTTAAGCCCCCCGCACGATTTCCGCACGATCAACGGGCATTCCAGCAAGATATCGCGCACGGGCATGTCGGGGCGGGCCAGGCGGTCGAGCATGGCACTCATCGCGGCCTGGCCGATCTCACGGGCTGGCTGATGCAGGGTGGTGAGAGGGACAGGCAGGAGGCTGGCGTAGGCGATGTCATCAATGCCCACGATGCGAATATCCTGAGGAACGCGGTGGCCGAGTTGCATGAGGCTGTGCATGAGCTGGCCGGCGGTGCGGTCGTTCGCGCAGACGATGCCGTCGGGGGTGGCGCTGTGGAGGAGGGTTTGAACCTGTTCCTGTGAGTCAGGGGCCAGGCGTTGCACATGCGCCTGGACCACCGGCAGGCTGTTGGTGTAGAGGGCTTCTCTGTAGCCTGCGATGCGCTCGTCAATGGTGGCTGCGGGTTCCGGGTAGGTGACGAAGGCGATGTGGCGGCAACCCAGTTCCACCAAGTGCTGGGTGGCGGCGAAGCCAGTGCGGCGGTTGTCGATGCCCACCAGATCGTGTCGGCTGCGTTTGGGGTAGGGCAGAAAGTCGCGGTCCAGCAGTACTACGGTGATGCCAGCCTGATCCAGGGCAGTGACGATGCGGTGGTTCGTCTGGTCCTCATCGTAGGCGGCTTCCAGCGGAGCGAAGAAGACGCCGCTCACCCGGCGGCCGAGGTAGCTCTGGCAGATCTCCCATGCTTGAGCGGCGCGGGAGAGTGAGGGGTCCCGCGAGAGGGAGCTGGACCAGAGCAGGGCATGGCCCAGGGCCTGCGGGGACTCTGCCATGCCCTGGCACATCGGTTCGAAGATCTCTGTGCGCCCCCGGTCTGGAATGAGCAGGCCAAAGGTGAGACCTTGTTCGGGTACGCCCATCTCAGCAGGGGGCAGGCGGACATAGGTGCCAGACCCGGCGCGGCGTTCCACGAGCCCGGAGCGATGCAAATCACGCACAGCCCGGCCCACGGTGATGCGTGAGGCCCCAAATCGTGTGACGAGGGCAGCTTCGCTGGGGATCTTCTGTCCTGGCTGATACTTGCCGTGAAGAATCTCCAGGCGCAAGGTGTCGTGGATTTGGCGGTGTTTAGAGATTTTCAAAGGGAGCGGGGGCGATGTTGGGGCAGGCAGGTGGTGGGAGGGTAAAGGCTTAAAGTTGTTACATCAACTTGGAAACATCGACTCTATAAGGAGGGGCCCCCTTAAGGCGGGAGGACTTCATCTTTTCGAAAGACTTCGCAAGGCGTAGTGACCTTGCGGAGAGCATGGAGCATGCTTTCTTTAGCTGGAGTTAAGTCAGCTTGGCAAGAGCTGTTATAACCAAACATCAATCTATGACCACACGAAAGGAGACGACCATGAGGACCACTGAATTTGAGACCTCCGGCGAGCGACGCTTTCTGGTCGCGAGCGACTTTGACAAGACATTGAGTTTCAATGACTCGGGATATGTGCTGGCGGAACTGTTGGGCGTACCAGGCTTTGAGGAGAAGGTCGCAGGACTGGCGAGAACCCACCTCGTGCAGCAAGGCGCGGAACTGGCGTATCTGCTGCGGCATGATCCCGCCTTCCGAGGCGTGCGGCGTGAGCATCTGGTGGCGGCGGGCAAGAAAGTGCGGTTGAAGCACCAGGTGGATCTGTTGAGCAGGGTGCTGGCCCAGGGGTTGCCGGGCTATGAGTTCCCCTTTTACGTGATCTCTGCCGGTCCGGCTGAGGTGGTGCGCTCGGCGTTGGAGGGCATTGTGCCTCCCGATCGGGTGTATGGCACGGAGTTCGACTTTGACCCCGCCACCGGGGAGATCGCCAGCGTGACTCGTACCCCGGCAGGTTACGGCAAAGTGACGGTGCTGGAAGGCATCGAGGCCGCGCTGCGCGTGAGTCCCGACCGTACCATCTACATGGGCGACGGCAGTTCTGACCTTTATGTAATGCACCATGTGAACAGCCGGGATGGGCATACGATTGCCGTCTCGGAAACGAAGGCGGTGGGCCGTATCGCGCAGCGCACGGTGATCAGTGACAACGCGCTGAGTGTGCTGGTGCCGATCCTGGAGGAGGTGCTGCTCTGGAACTCCACGCAGATCCGGGCACTCTTTGCCAGCCACGGCATGGCGTTGCAAGACTGGGACAAGATCCACACGGACTGGGTGAGCTTTCATCCCATGGGGGCACGGCATGATGCCACGCACCTCGCGCTGCTGGGCTGAAGGCCCGCATTCATTCTTCTCCTGATTGCCCCCTGATGAGTGAGCTATTGCAAAGAACCCCAGCACCCGCCGCCCTGGCAGCCCGGCGGGCGGTATCGTGGCTCTTCCTGCTGAACGGTATGCTGTTTGGCACCTGGGTGTCCCGCATTCCGATGGTGCAGGAGCGTCACGAGTTGACGCACGGAGCGCTGGGGGTGGCGCTGCTGGGCATGGCTCTGGGGGCGTTGGTGGCCATGCCGTTGTCTGGCTGGGCCTCTGCCCGGCTGGGAAGCCGGCGGGTGGCGGCCTTCTGGACGTTGGTGTATGCCAGCATGCTGCCCAGTCTGGCCTTTGCGCCCGGGGTTCACTGGCTGAAGGCAGGCCTCTTTCTTTTTGGTGCTGGTCATGGTGGCCTGGATGTGGCCATGAATGGCCAGGCCGTGCTGGTGGAGCGGCGTTACCACAGGCCCATCATGTCATCCTTCCACGCGCTTTTCAGCGCTGGTGGTCTGGCGGGTGCGGCATTGGGCGCCGGGATGGCCTGGCTGGCAGTGCCGGTGGAGACGCATTTCGTGACGGTGGCCACCCTGCTGGGTGGGACGGTCGTGTTGATTGCGCTTCGCCCCCTGCTGCCGGATGATCCGGTGGATCGCAGGAGTGAAAATAAAGTTTCCTCGAACGGAGGGCGGCTTCAGGCCAGCGGTTCCGGGAAGAGCGGCCTGGCCGCCATCTCCGCAGCGGATCTGCGGAGGCTCATCGCGCTGGGAGCACTGGCCTTTTGCATCATGATGGGGGAGGGGGCGATGGCTGACTGGAGCGGTCTGTTTCTCAAACAGGTCACTGGTGCTGGCGATGGTCTGGCTTCGGCCGGGTACGCGGCTTTCTCCCTGGCGATGATGCTGGGGCGCATCGCGGGAGATTCTTTGACCTTGCGTCTGGGGCCGGAGTGCCTCGTGCGCGGCAGTGGGGTCCTGGCTGCGGCTGGTTTGCTGTTGGCCCTCGTCACGGCCCATCCGTACGCGGCGGTGCTGGGCTTTGCGGCCGTGGGGGCTGGATTTGCCACGGTGATCCCTCAAGTCTTCAGCGCCGCCGGGAGGGTGAAGGAGATCTCCCCAGGGCTGGCTCTGGCGACGGTGACAACGCTTGGGTACGGAGGCTTTTTGTTGGGTCCGCCCCTGATTGGATTTGTGGCTGAAGGAATCGGCCTGCGGGGTGCGCTGGGGCTGGTGGTGCTTACCAGTGCGTGTGCAGTGACGCTGGCGGCAGCGTTGCGGACCCGGAGGAGCGATGAAATCACATCACAAGTCCAGGCGTCTCAGCGGTTGAGCGTTTAAGCCGGGGAGCCGAAACTAACTTTGATTGAATTATGAAGACAGAAACGACAAAAGTAAACTTGATGACAGAACAAGAACGCCAGCAGGTGCGTCTGGAACGTGCGCAGCTGGTGGAGGATGGCGTCAAGGGGGCTGCGCCGGTAAAGCGTGCGCTGCCCAAAGGACTGCGGCTGTGGGTGTATGCGCCGCTGATGCCCTGATGGCCTCAAGCGGAATACTCGCATACGAAGGACCCGATTTGTCGGCGGAGCACGCATCCTCCCCAAGGATGGGCCAGCCAGAACCTGTGGAGCAATCGTATCTTATGTCCAGGCCAGATTGCAGGGAGCGGGAAGCACCGCCCCCTGCCTGGACGATCAAATCAACTGACCGGCAAGCGACTTCCTTATGATCACACGTGAACTGGGCAAAAACGGACTGCGCGTTTCTGCGCTGGGGCTGGGATGCATGGGCATGTCCGATTTCTACGGGCAGCGGGATGACGTAGAATCCATCGCCACGATCCACCGGGCGCTCGATCTGGGGGTGACGCTCCTGGACACGGCCGACATGTATGGTCCCTGGACGAATGAAAAACTGGTGGGTAGCGCGATCAGGGATCGTCGGGACCAGGTGGTATTGGCCACGAAATTTGGCATCGTGCGCGATCCTAATGACCCCGCCAAGCGTGGGGTGAGTGGGAGGCCGGAATACGTAAAGGCCTCCTGTGAGGCGAGTCTGGCACGCCTGGGTGTGGACGTGATTGATCTCTACTATCAGCATCGTGTGGATCCCGAAACGCCGATCGAAGAGACGGTGGGGGCGATGGCGCAACTGGTGCAAGAAGGCAAGGTGCGGTACCTGGGGCTCTCGGAAGCAGGGCCGGACACGGTGCGCCGTGCACAGTCGGTGCATGCCATTGCCGCGCTTCAGACCGAGTACTCTCTGTGGTCACGTGATCCGGAAGATGAACTGCTGGGCGTGTGCCGGGATCTGGGCATTGGCTTTGTGCCGTACAGCCCGCTGGGGCGCGGCTTTTTGACCGGGCAGATCAAACGGTTTGAGGACTTCGAACCCGACGACTATCGGCGGCACTCTCCGCGGTTTCAGGGAGAGAACTTTGAGCGCAACCGGGCACTTGTGTCCCAGATCGAGCAGTTGGCCGCTGACAAGGGCTGCGCGCCGTCCCAACTTGCCCTGGCCTGGGTGCTGGCGCAAGGCCAGGATATTGTGCCCATCTTTGGCACAAAACGTCGCTCCTACCTGGAAGATAATCTGAAAGCTCTGGAAGTGCAGCTCACCGTACAGGATCTGGCAAGGATCGATGAAATAGCGCCTCAGAATGCGGCTGCCGGCACCCGCTACCCAGAGGCCTGGATGGGCATGGTGGGCCGCTGACGCGGAATGATAAATGATGAATTAGGAATTAGGAATGACTGAGAGAGGCTACCGTGTCCTATGAAAGTCATTACCTTTCACTTTTTACTCTCAACTTTTCACTCTTCTCCCCATGTCCCCTCTCTCTGTTGCTCCTCCTTCCTTCCTCTTCGATCTCGATGGCACGCTGGTGGACAGTGTGTATCAGCATGTGCTGGCGTGGCGGGAGGCGTTGGAGTCGGAGGGGATACAGCTTTCCGTCTGGCGCATTCACCGGCGCATCGGGATGAGCGGGGGCTTGTTCGTCAATGCCCTCATACAGGAGACAGGGCTGGAGCTGCCGCCTGAGGTGGCGCAGCGTCTGCAGCGTCGCCATGCCGAGAGCTATGCACGCCAGCGCTCTCAGGTGAAGCCCCTGCCTGGGGCCAAGAAGCTCTTGGAGGCGCTGACCCAGTGGGACGTGCCCTGGGCCATCGCCACCAGTGGAAAAATCGAGAGTGCTGGTCCGGTGCTGGAAATGCTGGAGGTGCCCAAACACGTGCCGATCGTGACACGTGATCAGGTTTCCTATGCGAAACCGAATCCGGATCTGTTTCTCGCTGCTGCCGCCAAACTGGGCGCGGACATCACGAAGTGCATTGTAGTAGGAGACAGCATCTGGGACATGCTCGCGGCCCGTCGCGCGGGAGCGTTGGGCGTGGGGTTGCTCTCTGGCGGGTATGGTCAGGAGGAGTTGGAGAAGTCGGGCGCGTACCGGGTGTATGCGGATCCTGATGACTTGCTGAAGCATGTGTACGAGGTGGGGATCCGCGGGGAAGAAGGCTAGACAGGATTAACAAGATTTAGGAAAGATTCACAAGCTGGGAAAGGGGTGGATCGAGCGGCGTTGAGGTTTGACGTTTGGTGTTTGAAGTTTGGATTTTCCCTGTGGTTAACCAATTTATTCTCTATCTCATGGATGCCTCCGCTGCCGTTCCTTTGACCCAAAGTCCCTTTGCGGTGCTGACGTTTATCGTCGCGCCGGCGTTGCTGACAAATGCGACCAGCATGCTGGCGCAGAGTACGATCAATCGCTTGTTGCGGACGCGGGAGCGAATGGCGCAGTTCCTGGCGAAGTCTGAGAAGGGGGTGGAGTCGGATGAGGCGGGAGAGTTGCTCTTGCAACAGGTGGATCGTGCGGAGGCCCAGGCGGCTCTGCTCATGCGGGCGTTGTTCTCCATCTATCTGGCGCTGGCGGCGTTTGCTGGTGCCACCTTCATCACCCTGCTGGGGGTGGTGCTGGCGTCGTTGCAGCAGGGGTTTTGGCTGAAGGGGCTGGTGCTGGTGGGGCTGGGTCTGGGGTTTATAGGCTTTGGCGGATTGATCTGGGGTAGTGCGTGTTTGTTCCGAGCCACGGCGCTTTCGCTGTTGAACATCCATCAGGAAGCGGAGATCATACGGGGGAGAGAGAGGGTGCGTCGTCGTTAAGAGATGAGCGTTAGACCGAGGATCTGGGGCGCGGGCGTGACGACTGGCATATCCGGCGGATTTGTCCAAGGAGCTTCGGATAGTTGGTTCGATCACGGCCATCTTCTTTGTCCTCGGGAACATGGTGATCTATCTAAAGTGGCGGAAGGGCCGAAAAGAACGCGAAGCAGTTGAGCCGCAACCAGACTCCGGAGGACTCTGATGCGGATCGCATCATGTTTTCGGGTGCGCGGTACCCTTTTTTGGCAGGCGTCGTTGCCATTGAGGGTTTGACGACAGGTCGGAGATGTTTCAAAGATGCGCGCGACAGTATTCAACTCAACAAAACACACCCCTCTGCGCCCACTCCCATGGCCATCACCAATGAAAACCTTAGCTCGTACTCCTTTGTCAAAGAAATGTACGAGGACGACTACTTCCCGACCTTTCTCGTGGACAAGTGCCGCAACATTCTCATCGCGCTCTGTGAAGAGATCGAACGCGTCAATCCGGCCAAGGACTCCGACCTGCTCGAACTGACGCATGCGGCGACCGAGGAGATCAATGAACTGGTCTCAGAGTTCGAAGACAACGATAGTGAGCTGGAAACCAACGCGCGGGAGATCCTCGCTGCAGACTTCGATTTCATTGTCAAAGCGTATGGCTTCGACCTGGATATTGAAGAGGTCATTGCGCCACGCGACTGGTAGCACGTTTTTTTTGGAGGTTGCCCCCGGCAAACGCCGATTTTTACACCACCAGTTGTCATGGGCATTTTGAGTTTCTTCCAACGTAAAAAAAGCAAAGAGCCGCCAACATTTTTTGAAACCCTGGCGGCGATGAGCAAGATGCAGAATGTCAGGGAGTGCTCCCCGGAATTCTATCAGCAGCATCGCGATGCGATTGACATGACCATGGGTTTTCTTGGCTTTCTACGGCAGCAGCATCCCGCATTCGGACAAATCTTCACGTGGACCAACGCACCCCTTCCTGACATTGCTGCCGCGCTGGAGCAGGCCATTCCGCGCATGGGGCTGGACCAAGGCACCGTCGACTTTGTCGATTCAACCATGACGACCGTGATGAGCAGGCTTTGCGATGTGGTGACCGTACCGGAGCTGCCACCCTATTTGGCGGAATGTGTGTGGCCCATCATCGGGGCGTTTGAGTCCTGAGGGGGCACTTGTCGGGATGGGCCGGTTTGGTCCACCCCTGGCGTCCTCTGATGAGGCAAGGGGCGAGGTCTGGCGTTGCAATCCGGGATGGTTCTGCGAGGTTTTCAGGCGTTGTTGGCTGGAATTTCTGCACTGGATTTTGTCATGGCAAAAGAACTGGAAAACAAGGTTGCCATCGTCACTGGCGGTGGCCAGGGGATTGGGCGCGGCATTGTGATGAAACTGTTGGCTCGCGGCATGCGGGTGGTGATTGCGGACAAGGATGATGACGCGGCGGCGGAGGCGGCGGATGAACTGGGGGAGAGCGCCCCGGATCGTGTTTTTGGCATCCAGACGGATGTGGCAGATGAGACGTCTGTGCGGGATATGGTGGCCGAGACGTTTGCCACTTACGGCCAGATCGATCTGCTCGTGAACAATGCGGGCCACGGGACCAAGGAGCCCACCCCGGTGGAGGAACTGACGCTGGAGGATTGGAACCGGGTGTTGGGAACCAACCTCACTGGGACCTTCCTGTGCAGCAAGCATACGGTGCCGCACTTGCGCAAGCAGCGGGGGGCCATCGTCAATATTGCCTCGACCCGGGCACTGCAATCGGAAGTGGACACAGAGGCATATGCCGCCAGCAAAGGTGGCATTGTGGCCATCACCCATGCGCTGGCCATCAGTCTCGGGCCGGACGTGCGGGTGAACTGCATCAGCCCCGGATGGATCGTGGTGGATGAGTGGCAGAAGCGCAGTGAGCGCAAGGCACCACAGTTGCGCCCGCAAGATCATGCCCAACATCCAGCCGGTCGGGTGGGGCATCCAGAAGATATCGCCGAGATGGTGGCCTATCTGGGATCAGCTCGAGCCGGATTTATCACCGGGCAGAACTTCGTGATCGATGGTGGGATGACGAAGAAGATGAGTTATTTTGGGTAAGAAGGGAAAAGGGGTGAGGATGCAAAGAGGGCTGAGAACCTGTTTGGATAAAAACATCTGAATCTGCCCCTCTGGGTTGCGGCCCTTTTGAGCCTGGACGGCGTTGCTCATCGGTTGTGAATCACGATTCACCCCCTCTTAGTGCCTTGTCCAGACTCAAAACGCCTCGCAACACACCCAGCGCTTTTATCCACACAGGTTCTGAGAGGGGCGCTATCGTTCGTTCACGTAGCTGGGCCGGTCGTTCTGGTGCCGGGTGAAGAAGTGGGAGGTGGTCCACATTTCGAGCTCAGGCATGGCAGGGAGTTTGTCTGCGAGGAGAGAGTGTTGGATGAGACGGGCACCGTGGGCGCAGCAGAGGATCTGAAGATCGACGGGCAGGTACATCTCCGCCATGATGGCGAGGGCTTTGCGGGCTCCCTGCTGGGTGACGATATAGGCCTCGGTGCCGCATCCGGGGGCGAGAGGGATGTAGGGATGCGCGGCCAGGTGGGCATCCAGTTTGTCGGTGCTCTGGATGTGTTGAGGTATCAGGCCCGGTACGCGATTGCTGAGAAAAATGAAGTCGGCGGTGGCGGGCCAGGGCTGGTGCCACCAGGGGCGCACGATTTGGGCGTCATCCTCAAAAATGCACGCATGGGGAAGCTCCTCTGCCACGACCTTCTGCCAAAGAGTCATGTGGGAGAGAGCGCAGGCGATGTGTCCGAGATGGAGGGAAAGCTTCCCTGCCCGGTCGGGGATGTTGCACAGGCGGATGCCAAGGTCGTCGCGGTGCAGTACCACCTTGTGCGTGGGGCTGCTCTCAGCAACCTTCAGGTCACGGCGGTCAATGGCATTGAAGATCGCGACTTCCCATCCGTGATCCTGGCTGCCCACCTCAAATTCGGCCAGCCGCTCGGTGGCCCGGGCAAGATTGATGACGAATGTCGGGAGAGCCACCGAGGTGGGCCCTTTCTCTTTAGACATTGTCGCAGGCGCCTCTTTGCGGCGGATCAACTTTAACTCATGAACCGGCCCCGAGAGGGGGGTGGTGGCTGTGGTGGGGAGCTCCATGTTAGTCAAAGGGGGCGTGATTCAGAGGGAGACCGTCCTCGGTGGCGGTGAGTGAGTTTTGGGACCTGTCGAAATGGTCTTATGATGATGGAGTATTACATCGCCCCATATACTTTCATTGTGGAATGAGTCTGACAGAGAAGTGGATCAAGTTTTGAAATCGCATCCGGCGCAGGGGTGGGGGAAACGAAAAAGGTCGAAGCCCTGGGAAGGGACATCGACCTTGGAGTGAGTGAGATGAAAGGGCGAGGAGCGCGTTTACGCACCGGAGGATTTTTTGGCAGCGGCGACCGCAGCCCAGCGTTTTTTCTGCGCTTCAATGATGCGGCGACGGCCTTCCTCAGACATCTTGCGCTTGCCGCCTGCCGATTTGGCATTGACTTTGTTCTTGCTCGCCGGTGGGCGGCCGGGGCCCCGACCACGCTTAGGCGCTTCTTCAGCAGGTTTGCGCCCGCGCTTGCCTGTGGCTTTGGTGGTGACGGTGGCGACGGCGCGGGTGGCAGCGGCCAGGAATGCATTAATATCGAGAGGGCCATTGCTGCTCGGGCGGCCACGGCGCCCCGGTGCGGGAGGGGTGGACGAACGGATGACGGTGGCGAGATCGGTCTGCAGACGCTGAATTTTCTCTGCAATGACCAGAGCTTGCTTGAGTTGATCAAGCGAGGGGAGAGAGATGGTTTGAGCCATGCGAGGATGTTAGCGAGATATGGCGCGACTCAAAGGAGAAAATTCAGTTACGGCTACAGGGAATTGACGACAAAGGATAAGATGGAGGGGTTTTACAGGGAACACAGTGGTTTTTTCAGGTGCCCAATGTTGAAAGAGATGTTCTTTTTTTCATGGTGCACCGCAGATAATGCCATCACGCAAGTCCACCTTGAGCATCTTTTCCTTCAACTCTGCCTCGGTGGCAAAGTTGTGATCACGAGTGATTTCCCCTGAGGGCTGGCAGGCCCGCGTCAGGCGATCCACCTGACGATGGAGTTGATCCATGTTGCCCGGGAGTCGCTCCGGTTTGAATCGATGCCGGCTCTCCCTCTGGCTCAAGCGCGCTGGGGGACCTCCGTTTGTGGTCGAGCGGCCTGGGTCGAAGGGGCATGGTCTCGCCTGCGCGTGGCGGTTGTAGTGGGTATGAGTCTGTCGTGATCCGAGATAGCTCTGAGTTAGTTCATGAACTCGTGGGAGGTGGGATTCGAACGTCCGATGGTTGACTGATGTCACTGTCCGCGCTGCCCATTACTGCTGTCCTTTAGGATTGATCTGGCAGCCATGGCGATCGGAGCGGCGGCCTATGTCGGGGTGCTGCTGGCCTTTTTCATGGGGATTGAGTGGCTCATCCAGCGGGGGAAGGGGTGTCATCCTCGTCAGGCCCGCTCCGTCTGCCAGCCAGTTTTCGGGCCGCAGTGCATGGTGACACCTGGGAGAAGTTGAGATCCGCACAAGTGGTTGGCGACGAATCTTTTTTAGGAATGACGAAACAGTCGTGCAGTTTCCGGGTTGTGGCGACAATGACCATACAAGGACGGGTATCCTGATGGGGCGGTGCCGGAGCGGTACGGCGGAGGGATCATGGTACCGGAACTGTTTCGCGATTTCGGTCTCTTTCCACGACTCCTTTTGCCATGATTTCTGACGCCTCATTGCCCAAGGTGGTGCCCCTATCTGCCCTCCCCTCAGGGGCAGCGGGGTGCCTTGCTGCTCTGAATCCAGGCCGGATGGGGCCGTCGAGGCGAAGATTCTGGGCGGTGAGAGTTACTCTTGCTCTGGTTTGCCTGTGGCTGGGGGCGGGACGGGTCAATGCGGCGACCTACACCTACACTAATACGACCACCGGTACGACCACCCAGTGGGCGGCAGGGACCAACTGGGATGTCGTGCCCGTCAGTGCGAGTGACACCGCTCTGGTGTTTGGGGCGGGGGCGGGGTTGGTGAACACCAACGTGCTGACTGCGAACAATGATGTGGCGGATCCGTTCGTGCTCAACTCGCTTACCATGAGCTATGCGGGGACAGGGACGGGGACAAACTTCGCCAAAGTGACCATCTCGGGGGGCACCCTCAATTTCGTGAGCAATGGAGGTATCGGCCCGACGCTGGCTTTGAACGCCACCGGCAGCACCGGAGCCGGTCTCAACACCATCCCTCAGATCAGCATCGACGCGAATGTGTCATTGTCCGATGCGTTGACGGTGACAGGCAACTCCTCTGCCATCATCAATGGCATCGTCAGTGGAAGCGTGGGGATCACGAAGAACGCCGGTTCCTCCGGCATCCTCGCGTTGGCTGGAGCCAACACCTACACTGGGGTCACCACCATCAGCAACGGGTCCATCAGTGTGCGTCACAATCAGGGGCTGGGGACCACCGATGGGGCGACAGTGGTTACCGCAGGAGGTGCCTTGTTGATGTCCGGCGGTGTGACTGTGACGGGAGAATCTCTCGCCATCGACGGGGACGGCGCGGCAACTGCGGGGGCCCTGCGCAATGAATCCGGCAACAACACCTGGGCAGGCGACATTACGGTGGGGGGCTCCGCCACCACGCGGGTCGTCTCCACTTCAGGAACGTTGACGATCAGTGGAAACGTCGCCGTCAGCTCCGATGTGACTGACCAGTTTGTGCTGCAGGGGGATGGCAACGGGGTGATCTCTGGAAACATCAGCGGTGCGGGAAGGGTGACCAAAAGCACCACCGGAACAGGGCGGTGGATCTTAAGCGGCGTGAATACCTACACGGGGATCACGACGATAAGTGGTGGAATACTCCAGTTTGCGAAGAGGGTTTCCCTCTACAACGCGGATACCAGCAAGTGGACTTCAGCCAATATCACGGCAGCGGCGGCCGGGGCTCTTGCTCTGAATGTGGGAGGAACAGACGAGTTTACCCTGGCGGATGTGCTCCTCCTCCAAAATATGGGCTTTGTTGCCGGCAGTGGATTGGGACTGGACACCACTAATGCTGCGGGGGGCACCTTTGACCTGAGCACAGGGCTCACCAACACCAACTTGAGGCTGATCAAGCTCGGGACTGGGATCCTGACTTTGTCCGTCGCGAACGCGTACACCGGAGTCACGACTGTCTCGGGCGGCACCGTGCGGGTGTTGAATGACCAGAGCATGGGGACTCCTACAGGCGGGGCAACGGTGGCCTCCGGTGCCACGCTGGAGCTGGTCGGGGGCAGAACGATCACTGAGACAGGTGCCACATCCGCTATCTCTGGAAGCGGCGTGGGCAGTGTGGGGGCGCTTTATAGCAGCAGTGGAAACAACGTGTGGAATGGGAACATCGACGCCGATACCACGCAAATTACTCGGATTGGCGTCGAGGGCGTGAGCAGTCTCACCATCAACGGCAACATCAAGACCACCGGTACTGCGGCGAACGGGCTGGTGTTTCAGGGCGTTGGTTCCACCACGGTCAACGGCGTCATCAGCGGCAACGGCCAACTCACTCGCAGCAGCAATGGCGCCGGAGTACTCGTATTAACGGGCGCAAATACCTACACGGGGAACACCATCATCAGCAATGGCACGATACAGGTGGGGGTGGCAGGGGTGGGATCGCTGGGGGCCACAAATGTGGCCATTGGATTCTCCAGCAGTACCGTCAAAGGCACGCTCGCTGGGACGGGTTCAGTGGGGGGCTTGGTGACGGTGGCCAGTGGAGCCATCATTTCGCCCGGTGACAGCGCCGGTGCTGGCACGGGGTCTTTGACGCTGGCGGGTGGGCTGACGCTGAATGCAGGCGGCGGTGCGGTACTGAATTACAATCTCGGAACGACTGCTGCATCGGACAAGATCGTGATGACGGGTGGAACCTTCACCTCCAACACCACGGGCAGCACGACTTTTGCCATCACTCCCGGAGTGGGCTACGACAACGGCATTTACGACCTCATCGACTGGACGAATCTGGCCGTGACTGCGACGGGTGTGGACTTGACTGACTTCGCCGTCACTGGTCTGGGGGCGGGTAAGATCGGGACGTTCCAGTTCGATATCACAGGACGAATTTTGCAATTGAACGTCACCCCGGAACCCGGTAGGGCGATGTTGTTGATGCTGGGGTTGGTGGCTGTTGCAGGGCGGAGGAGAAGGAGGTAAGAGGTTCTTTTGTTCGGTGTTATGTCATGAACCCGGAGGGTTCGGGATGAAAAGGGTGCCGCGCCGGTGCAAATCCTTGACCTGACCTGTCGAGCACGCGCACTGCGGTTCCCCCTGTCACAATCTTTTGGCTTTTGACATGCAGGATGTGGTCTCGTGTCAGTGCCTGGAGACAGGGTGTTTTTCACCCAAGAACCGGGGTGCTGATGCGTGATGCCCGGCGGGAGTTGGCTCTTTGGATCCGCTCTTTGCGCCAGTCGCTCTACTTGAACCCCCTTTTGCCATGCATCCTCTCGTTCGCCCTTCTTCACTATGGATGAAGCCGTTGCTTCTAGCGCTTTTGACCATTCTGTCGGTTGAGACCGCCACCTGGGCGCAAAGCAAGAGGGATGGCTTGCCGCCGCGCCCCAACCGTCCCATCACCCGGTTGCCGCAGGTGGAGGATGAGCACCTTCTGGGGCACCGGCCACCGGTCATCTGGGTGGATCCTCAACAGGGCAGGCTCAAGGGCATGACTGTCCAGGAGGTGAAGGTGGAAATTCGCGTCCAGGGACATCTGGCCACCACCACTATGGAGATGGCCTTCTACAATCCCAATAATCGGGTGCTGGAGGGGGAGCTGATCTTCCCTCTGGGGGTGGGGCAGACCGTGGCGGTTTATGCGCTGGAGGTGGAGGGAAAGATGCGCCAGGCAGTGGTGGTGGAGAAGGAGAAGGGACGCGAAATTTTTGAAGAGGTGGTGCGACGTGGCATTGATCCCGGTCTGGCTGAGTTGACCAAGGGCAATGTCTTCCGTACCCGGGTGTATCCCATCCCGGCCCAAGGAACGAAGCGGGTGTCGGTGACCTTTGAGCAGGAATTGCAATCGCAGGTGGGTGAGGGGGGTGCCGAGAGCTTTCGCTACCATCTGCCCATGGCCTTCGGTGAAAAGGTGGGGCGTTTTCACGCCCGGGCGGAGGTGGTGAAGCAGGAACTGTCACCCGTGACGGACAAGCAGGACTCTGCGGTGCTCTCTTTTGAGAAGTGGCGGGACAGCTATGTGGCAGAACTGACGCTGGAGAATGTGCGGCTGGAAAAGCCTTTGAGTTTCCTCGTTCCCCATGGTGGAGAGCGGAGCGGTGCGCACGCTCTGATGGTGGCGGATGCGCTGGAGCCGTCGATGGGGTATTTTCATGCCCGGGTGGAGCTGGAGGTGCCAGAAATGACGCCGGTGGCGAAGCCGGGTCGCATCGCTCTGTTTTATGATGCCTCTGGCAGTGCGGCAAAACGGGACCGGGACCTGGAGTGGCGGTTCCTGGATTCCTGGCTCAAGAGCCTGAGCTCGGTGGAGGTGGATCTGATCGCGTTCCGCAATGATGCGGATGCTCCGCGGCGTTTTGTCATTCAGAACGGTCAGACGGCAGCCCTGAAGGAAGCCATAGACGACCTGCCGCTGGATGGCGGGACTTCGCAGGGGGCAGTGGATCTGCTCAGTGTGATGGAGTCAGATGTGGCGCTGCTGGTATCGGACGGGTTCTTCAACTTTGACACTTCCAACCCGGGGCGGGCACGCAAGGACGGGCGGCCGGTGCAACTGCATGCAGTGCACGCTGCGGCGATGGTGGATCAGGTAAGGCTGCAGCAGATGGCGGCCGCGACTGGAGGACAGGTTGTGAACCTGCTGACGACGGGAGTAGAGGACGCGGTGAAGTCGCTCAGTGCAGTGCCGTTCCAATTCCTCGGTGCGAGGGTGGTCTCCGGAAAGGTGACGGAGGTGAGCCCCAGCCGTCCGGAGGCGGTGGGGAGGGTGTTCTCCCTGGCCGGACGGGTGGAGGGGCGCAGTGAGGTGGAACTCATGTTCGGTCAAAGGGGCAGGGTGACGATGACGCGGAAGATCACGCTCGATCCCAAGCAGGCACTGGTCGCAGATCGTGGGGATTTTATCCGTCGGGCCTGGGCGCAGAAGCGGGTCGCGGAACTCTCCTTGGAGCCGGACAGTGATGCGGCCATTGTTGCCTTGGGCAAGGCCCACCGTCTGGTGACGGAGGGGACGTCTTTGATCGTGCTGGACCGGATGGAGGACTACGTGCGTCATGGGATCGAACCGGCGGAGCCGGAGTTGAGGGATGAATACCTGGCACTGTTGAAAAAACAGCCCAAGGACTCGCGCAAGAAGGATGAGGCCGAGCATCTGGCGGCAGTAGCGAAGGCGTGGAAGGAGTTCAACGAATGGCATGACAAGCGCCATCCCTGGCTGGAGACGGTGTTGAAGCCAGCAGCCGAACGTGAGGCGGCACTGTATGCGGCACTCTCTGTTGAGAACCAGCCGGGAGGGAAGGCTGTGGGGCAAGCTGGAAAGCGCGGCGTTTTGAGCCAGGAAGACTCGGCGGCTGCCGCTGCTCTGAAAGAGAAGGCGCGTGATCTGGACGCCAGATGGAAGAGGGAAGGGCGTGAGACGGCGAGCCGGAACCAGTGGATCGAGGAAGCAACCAAGGTGATGCTGGCAGTGGATGCGCTGCGTCAGCGCAGGCTTGAAATGCTGCCTGGATCTGACGATCAACTCAAGCAGGAGACCGAGGGGGAAGCGAGGGGCAGCTACGGGGCTGCTGGCGGAGCAGCTCCGCCACCGCCCCGCCCGGCGACCGCGGCCCAGCCCATGGCCGTGATGCCGATGTCCCCAGCTTCTCCCGCTCCCGCTGAGCTGTCACGGAGTCGCGCCAGCGCCAAATCGGTCGTGGGTGAGAGTGGCGATGCTTCCCCACCTGCCATGACGAGTCAGATTGAAGTGAAAGCCTGGGATCCCAACACCCCTTACCTGAAGAAGCTGCGCAAGGCGGAGGATGCCTATGCGGCGTATCTGAAGGAGCGCCCGGCCAACGCCAGCAGTTCCGCTTTTTTCCTGGATTGTGCGGACTTCTTCCGTGAGGAAAAGAAGGATGAACGTCTGGCGTTGCGTGTGCTCTCGAACCTGGCGGAGATGGAGCTGGAGAGTGCGCCCCTGCTGCGCATCCTGGCCTATCGCCTGCAGCAGCTTGAGAGGCTTGACCTGGCGGTGCCTTTGTTTGAGGCGGTGCTGAAGATGCGCGGCGAGGAGCCACAGAGCCGGCGTGATCTGGCACTGTGTCTGGCGGAGAGTAAGGAGCCAGACTATGCCCGGGCGGCGTGGTTGCTCTCAGAGGTGGTGAGGAAACAGTGGGATGGCCGCTTCCGTGATGTGGAGGTGATCGCGCTGCACGAACTCAATGACCTGCTGAAAAAGGTGCCGGCGGACTGCCCGGCCAACCGGAGGCCGGATGTGGAGTCGTTGGGGATCCCGGCCGCGTTGCTGGAGGGCGTGCCCGTGGATCTGCGGGTAGTGCTGACTTGGGACGCGGACAACACGGACATGGACCTGTGGGTGATCGACCCCACCGGGGAGATCTGCATCTACAATCACAACCGCACCAAGACCGGTGGATACATGAGCGCAGACTGTACGCGGGGCTACGGTCCGGAAGTCTTCACCGTGCGCCGTCCGCTTCCGGGCACCTATACGGTGAAGGTGAATTACTTTGGCAACACCCAGCAGAAGCTGGCGGGGGCTACAACGGTGCAGGTGGAGTTCCAGACGGCTTTCGATCAAGAAGGGAAGGTGCGTCGTGACGCCGTGACACGGCGGCTGGAGGACAAGAAGGAAGTGATTGAGATCGGCAAGTTCTTGGTCGGCCAGTGACCCGGTACGTCAGTATATCGGTGACTCTGTAATTCGGTAGAACAGTAGTTCATCGGTGAGGGGGAAGTGTGGAAGGGGAAATTGGCCGTTTAGCCGTCAGAAATGGGCGGCTCCACCTGCCAGATGCATCAGGGCACAGCAACGATGTGATGTGGCGGTGTCACAAGCAGCAGGAGATTCACATGCATGAGGCAGAACCGCACCGTGAGTGACCGTCCTACGACGGTCGCCTGGTGCTCAGCCTGAAGATTGATTGTTATGAATGCCCCTGCCGAACTCACGTATGATTTGTCTGAACTGAAGTCGTGGCGCGGACTGCGGCCGGGAATGACTCGCAAGGAGGTGGAGGCACTGCTGAATGCAGAGGGCGTGGACACTTCCGATTGGGAGGAGGATGAAGAATGTTTTTTGGTGACCTCTGGATGGGATCTGGAACTGGTGTTCGACAAGCATCAGCGCCTCTACCAGATCTCTCTGGAAGACTCAGACAAGTACCGCTGGGCGGGCAAACCCATTATTGATGTGCCGCTGCACGAGGCCTTGTTGGCCATGCAGCCGATCATCTCCGGCGCGGGATGGCGCAAGGAAGACGCGGTGACAGACCCTTTCCAGGAGTCGGAAGTGATCTCTCCTTCGCAAGCGGCCAATCCCACAGGAGACGCCGCGCTGTTGTATGAAGGTACCCTGTGGCTGCCCGGAGCGGGCCTGGGGCTGATGATGTGCGCAGGCTATGTTTGTGAGATCACCTGGCGTCAGCCGAAGGATGTTCCCAATCCATTCCTGAGTGAAGTGACGATGTCGCAGTTGGAGCTCTCTCAGCAACCGGGACTGGATGATCATCTGCGCAGCATCATGACCCGTGAACATCGCGAGGCTGCTGCTGCCAATGGCAATCCGGTCATGGCGTTGGTCATCTGGCTGGCTCTTGCCGCGCTGGTGGGAGCGACGGTGGTCTTTGTGTTGAAGTGAGAGCCGCTGCGCGGGGAGACACAAGACTGCAAGACGCAAAACGCTGGAGAGCGCGCAACTCGCCTGGCATAGATTCCGCGCGCGCCAGTGTCTTGGAGTGTCGGTGGCTTGACACCGCTTTCGCCTGCCGGATGCGTTTTGGCTTATCCCGTGCCTCCGCCAGCATGTCTGTTGGCATTGTGCTGCCAGTGGTCTGACGAGGCGCCTGGGCGGGCAAACGTGGTCCGGCAGTTTTTCAAAATGACCTACGCATGGGAAGCTCGGGGAGCGCACGCAGCACATGACACCGCATCCATCTGACGTGGAGGCGTTCATGGCGGTGGGGAGAAAGTGGATGCAGTTGGCCGCCCCACCTGATCATCTCTCTCCGGAGGTTCCCAGGGTTTGACTCGCTTGAGGCTCGTCCAACCACTGGGCTGTGGTAGATATCCCCTTCGGGGAAAGCTACAGACTGAATAGGTAATGGCAAGAGCCGCGAAAGCGGTGTCGAGCCACCGGCACTCCAGGACGCTTCGCGACTCTTGTTCGCGTTGGAGTTGTTGAGCCCTGTCTGATGGTTTGTGAAAACAAAAAAGCGGGCCGCAGTTTCCTGCGACCCGCTGATGCTTGGGTTATTGGTTCACCGTTTTACCGGCTTACCGAACCACTGAATTACATGCCCATGCCGCCGTGGTCGTGAGCAGGCTCAGCCTTCTCTTCCTTGGGGATGTCGGAGATGAGGCACTCCGTGGTGAGGAGAAGACCGCTGATGGAGGCGGCGTTCTGCAGGGCGCTGCGGGTGACCTTGGTCGGGTCAACGACGCCGGCCTTGATGAGGTCCACGTATTCGCCGGTGGCGACGTTGTAGCCGCTGTTGCCGGAGCCCTTCTTGACTTCGGCCACGATGAGGGCGCCTTCCAGACCTGCGTTGGCGGCAAGCTGGCGGAGAGGTGCTTCGATGGCGCGGCGGACGATGTCAGCGCCGGTGGCTTCGTCGCCAGTCAGCTGGAGCTCAGCCAGAGCAGCCTGAGCACGGATGAGGGCAACACCGCCCCCTGGGACGATGCCTTCCTCAACGGCTGCACGAGTGGCGTGCAGAGCGTCTTCCACGCGGGCTTTCTTTTCCTTCATCTCGGTCTCGGTGGCAGCACCGACGTTGATGACGGCCACACCGCCTGCGAGCTTGGCAAGGCGCTCCTGGAGCTTCTCGCGGTCGTAGTCGCTGGTGGTTTCGTCGATCTGACGACGGATCTGGTTCACACGGCCGGCGATGGCCTCGGAACCGCCTTCGCCTTCAACGATGGTGGTGTTTTCCTTGTCGATCGTGACGCGCTTGGCGCGGCCGAGGTCGGTGAGCTCAAGGTTTTCGAGCTTGAGGCCGAGGTCTTCGGTAATGCAGCGACCACCGGTGAGGATGGCGATGTCTTCAAGCATGGCCTTGCGGCGGTCGCCGAAGCCAGGAGCCTTGACGGCGCAGATGTTGAGGGTGCCGCGGAGGCGGTTCACCACGAGGGTGGCGAGGGCTTCACCTTCGACATCTTCAGCGATGATCAGAAGCGGGCGGCCGGTGCGGGCCACTTTCTCAAGCAGGGGAAGGAGGTCCTTCAGGTTGCTGATCTTCTTCTCGTGGATGAGGATGAGGGCGTTCTCAAGAACGGCTTCCATGCTCTCAGCATCGGTCACGAAGTAGGGGCTGAGGTAGCCCTTGTCGAACTGCATGCCTTCCACGACGTCGAGGGAGGTCTCGATGCTCTTGGCTTCTTCCACCGTGATGGTGCCGTCCTTGCCCACTTTGTCCATGGCGTCGGCGATGATGTTGCCGATTTCGGTGTCCCAGTTGGCGGAGACGGTGGCGACCTGGGCGATTTCGGTCGCGTTGGTCACGGGCTGGCTGATTTCCTTCAGCTTGGCCACGATGGCCTCGGTGGCCTTGAGGATGCCGCGCTGGAGGGAGGTCGGGTTGGCACCGGCGGTCACGTTACGGAGACCTTCGGAGTAGATCGCCTCGGCGAGCACCGTGGCGGTCGTGGTGCCGTCACCGGCCACGTCGCTGGTCTTGGAGGAGACTTCCTTCACGAGCTGGGCGCCCATGTTTTCATAGGGATCGCTGAGTTCGATTTCCTTGGCCACGGTGACACCGTCTTTGGTGATCGTGGGGGAACCGAATTTCTTCTCGAGGATCACGTTGCGGCCGGAAGGCCCGAGGGTGGCTTTGACCGCTCTGGCGATCTTTTGCACACCACGGAGAAGTGCCTGACGGGCGCTTTCGTCGAAGTTGAGTTGTTTAGCCATGTTCTTAGGTATTCGATGTTTGAGTTAAGTGGAGAGGATCCGCCCGCAATCAGGCGATGATGCCGAGGATGTCGGTTTCGTTGATGATGAGCACGTCGTCGCCGTCGAGCTTCACTTCCGTGCCGCCGTACTTGGAGATGAGCACCTTGTTGCCGACTGCAACCGTGAAAGTCACGTCCTTGCCTTCGTCATCCTTGCCGGTGCCGAGAGCGAGAACTTCAGCCTCTTGGGGCTTTTCCTTGGCGGTGTCGGGCAGAAAGATGCCGCCCGCGGTCTTTTCCTCGCTCGTAACGCGCTTAACAAGGACGCGGCGGCCCAGAGGTGTGATTTTGGTAGCCATGGTTGGTATGCTGTATGCTTTTCGGGTTTCTGTTGTGTTTTGGTTTGGTTCACCCAGTCGGTAGCGCGCCGTTTTTCAAAAATGCGGTGTCGCTACCGGCTGTGGGGAAATCTCTGTCGGTCACTGAATCCACGTCGGAAGCGGGACGCGGAAAGCGGTTGAAGCACGGGATCGGACCCGTTTTTAGAGGGGGGATGCCGCGTGCTTCAAAGGGGGAGTCTTAGCTCTTTTTGTCGCTGTCAACGACCTCAAAGTCGGCGTCCACGACCTTGCCCTTGTCCTTGGGTGCCTCGGCAGCGCCTTCGGGGGCACCGGCAGCTTCCGGCCCGGGAGCGGCACCCTCAGGGGCACCACCGGCCTGGGCCATGTGCTGGTAGGCCTCCGCGAAGAGCTTCTGCAGCTCATCCGTCTGGGACTTCATGGCAGAGGTGTCGTTGTCGGCGATAGCCTTCTTGAGGGCGTCCACCTTGTCCACGATGGGCTGCTTCTGGGTGGCGGGCACCTTGTCACCGAGGTCTGCGAGGGATTTCTCCACTTGGTACACCATCGTTTCAGCCTGGTTCTTGGTCTCGACGCCTTCCTTGCGGAGGCGGTCTTCCTCGGCGTGGGATTCAGCTTCCTGCTTGGCGCGCTCGATCTCGTCCTTGCTGAGGCCGCTGGAGCCTGCGATGGAGATCTTGCTTTCCTTGCCGGTGGTCTTTTCCTTGGCGGAGACGTGAAGGATGCCGTTGGCGTCGATGTCGAAGGTGACTTCGATCTGCGGAGTGCCGCGGGGCATCGGCGGGATGCCATCGAGCTTGAAGGTGCCAAGCGTTTTGTTGTCGCGGGCCATGGGGCGCTCGCCCTGGATGACCACCACTTCCACGCCAGGCTGGTTGTCTGAGGCGGTGGAGAAGGTCTGGGTGTGGCGCTTGGGAATGGTGGTGTTGCGCGGGATCATGGGGGTGGCGATGCCACCTTCCGTCTCGATGGCCAGCGTGAGCGGGGCCACGTCGAGCAGGAGCACGTCTTTCACGCTGCCCTGGAGCACCCCGCCCTGAATGGCGGCACCGACGGCGACGACTTCATCCGGGTTCACACCCTTGTGAGGCTCTTTCCCGGCGAGCTTGCGGGCGGTTTCGACCACCTTGGGCATGCGGGTCATGCCACCCACGAGCACGAGCTCGTCGATCTTGCTGGCATCCAGCTTGGCGGCATTGAGACACTCGCGCACTGGCTTGACCGTGCGTTCGAAGAGGTCGTCGGTGAGCTGCTCCATCTTGGCGCGGCTCAGGGACTTCATGATGTGCTTGGGACCTGTGGCGTCTGCCGTGATGAAGGGCAGGTTCAAGTCATAGCTCTGAGAGGAGCTGAGGGCGATCTTGGCCTTCTCGGCCTCTTCCTTGATGCGTTGCAGGGCGTCGGGCTGACCGCTGAGGTCAATGCCGGAGTCTGCTTTGAAGTCGCTGATGATCCACTGGATGAGCTTGTTGTCCCAGTCGTCACCACCCAGGTGGGTGTCACCGTCGGTGGCGAGCACCTCAAACACGCCGTCACCAATCTCCAGCACGGAGATGTCGAACGTGCCACCGCCAAGGTCATACACGGCAATCTTTTCGTCCTTCTTCTTGTCCAGACCGTAGGCCAGGGAGGCTGCGGTGGGCTCGTTGATGATGCGGCGGACCGTGAGGCCGGCGATCTCGCCAGCGGCCTTCGTGGCGTTGCGCTGGGAGTCGTTGAAATAAGCTGGCACGGTAATCACGGCTTCAGTGATAGTCTCGCCGAGGCGGGCTTCTGCGTCAGACTTGAGCTTCGCGAGGATCATCGCGGAAATTTCCTGCGGGCTGTAAACTTTCTTTTCGCCGCCCACTTCCACTTCCACGTGGGCATCGCCGTTGGATGCCGCCACGATTTTGTAGGGCACCTGCTTGTCGGCGGCAGTGAGTTCAGAGAACTTGCGGCCCATGAGGCGCTTCACGGAGAAGACCGTGTTGCGGGGGTTGGTCACAGCCTGGCGTTTGGCAGCCTGGCCCACCACACGCTCGCCGCTCTTGGTGAAGGCCACCACGCTCGGGGTCGTGCGTGCACCTTCGGAATTCTCCAAGACCTGTGCTTCCCCGCCTTCAAGGACGGCCATGCAGGAGTTGGTAGTACCGAGGTCTATGCCTAAAATTTTGCTCATGATGTTGGTAAAGTTCCTTTCGTACCCGGAGTCGGTCCGGGTGAGAGTAGTAGGGCACGAGACGTGCCATCAGGGTTTATTTTGAGTTAATGTGTTTAAAGTGAGTGAGTTATAGAGGTGAGTGGGTGAATGGGGTGGAGTGGGCTTGGGTAAAATGGTGACAAAGTGGCGCAATAGAGCGTGACTTTTTGGCCAGATTGACGCAGGGGGTGGCGTTTTCTAACGCACTGAAGTGCTGGCCTACTTTGCTCTGCGATGGCGGTGGGTGAGCAGGAGGACGCCGCCCAGCATCAACAGCACAGCCCGGGAGGGCTCGGGGGTGGCGACGATCTGGAAGCCCGCCACTTTGTTGCGCTCTACACCGGTGGAACCATCAGCGGCGAACAGAGAGAGAATCTGGCTGGAGCCGGTGAGGTTGCTGAACCGCACATAGTTCCCCTGGTCCACGGAACTGTCGGTACCGTCGATGATGGTGGTGTCGGTGGAGAGGACGTAGCCTGAGCCGTCGGTGCCGGGGATGTTGTCGCTGGCGACGCCGGTGCCACGGGCATAGTACGTCGTGCCGCCGATGGTGAAGCCGCCGATCCGGTTGGCGCCATCGTTGCGCATGTAAACGTAGATGTCGTAGGTCTCGAAAGGGATGTTGCTAAAGGCGGCCGTACTGGCAGTGGCGCTGTACACGTCCACCACGCCGTTGAACATCTGGGGGTCGTTGGTGGTGTTGCTCGTCCGGTTCGTCAGGAGCCCCTGGCTGGCGGGGATATTGAACGTCATGGTGAAGCTGCCACCCACGAGGGTGCCGTCGTCATAGCGCATGCTGTCGGCGGCATCCAACACGAGGTTGGATTCATTAAAATTGTTCCAATAGCCCACTCGCACGCCGGGCGCACCAGCCAGATAGGTGGTGGTCATGAGGCCACCTGTGGAAGCTTGGGGGTTAAAGCTGATGATGGTGCCTGCAAGTGCCACCGAGGGCATGGCCCATGCGGTGGCCAGAAAGGTCAGGGCGAATAGAGCGAGATGTTGAATTTTCGAGCGGGAGGGCAGCATGGGTTGGCAGGAAGTGGGCGCAGACTACAGCGCTGGGGAGGGGAACCTTTCAAGCAGTTGGCACCATGGGGCGCGCGGCGGGATGGCTTGCTTAAATTGGCGGCAGGCTCGTGTTCTCCGTCGTCCCAAAGCGTCTTTGGAGGACGGTGGCGCGACACCGCTTTCCGCCGCGACAAAGCGCGACTGAAGACAACTCCTTTGTTCGAGCGTCCAACTCCCTTACGAATATACTCGTCTTGCCGCGGCCCGCAGGTCAGTCGCTCGGCAACCCATGCCGATCGCCAATTTGCGCCAGGTTGTCGAAGGCGCACCTTCAAACAAAAAGCGCCCCGGTCGTGAAACCGGGGCGCTCAGGATCAGGTCTTCTGTCTTGAAGTCTTCTGTCTTCGATTTCGTGGGCCCTACTCGTACAAGAACGTTGCGCTTGCCGTGGTGTCCTTGTCAGACACGACGCGCACCCAGTAGGCGGTGAAGGCGGCAGGGAACTCGTGCACGACCGGATTGTCAGCGACCACCTCGAAGGTGCGGTAGGCAGCCCAGTCGCCGGAACCGGTGAGATCCACTTCCACCTTCAGGTTCACGGTGCCTTTGCCGCTGTGGCTCAGGGTGACCTTCTTCTTGTCGTACGCCGTCATGAGGTAGGGCTCGGAGGGGGCGTTCGCCTTCACGGCAGAGTCCTTCCAGGGTCCGCCTTCGCCGCGGGGTTTGCCGAGTTTCCAGATGTCATCGACGGCACCGGCCCAGAGGGAGGCTTTGCCGTCATCGCTGCGGATGATGTGCGGGTTGCCTTTGCCTGCCTCGGCATCGTTGGAGAGACCGGTGAGGATGAAGAGACCGCGATAGGAACAGTAGTCGTGGATGCGGAGCTGGCTCGTGGCCACGGGACGGATCTTCGAGAGGCCGCCTGCATTGTCGGCGGGCAGTTCATAGAAAGAACCTTGCGCGGTAAAGAGGTCGCGCTCGGTGGCCACTTCACGGCAGACGCGGGAGTCGCCCAGCGGTCCGGCCTTTTCAAAGGCGGCGTCACCCTTCGGCAGGCGCCAGCGCTTGCCGGCGTCGTCGGTGAAGATGACGGAGGCGGCATCACTGCTCAGCACGCCTGCGGGGATCGCGGCGTTCTTCTTCGTATGCTCCAGCAGCACTTCATCCGCCACGGCCTTGAGCTTCAGCTCGGCATCCAGCTCATAGTAGCCGATGTCCTTGCCGCCAGGAGCCTGGGCAGCGAAGGCGAGCGTGCGTTTGTTCTGTGCATGGGCACGGATGACGCCGCCTGCAACATTGTCATCGCTCACCTTGGCCACCCCGGCGAAGATCGCATCCGTCGTGGTGTTGCGTTTGTCGTCGTTGCGGTATTGGAAATAAGCCGTGGCTTTCTCCAGTGCGGCACTCGAGGTCAGACGGATCCAGGTGCCCTTGACGTTGCTGAGGTCGACCCACTGATAGCCGGTTTTTGCCTCAATCTCGCTGGCCTTGGACCATGTGCCATTTCCAGCTTCGTCCACTTCCACCGTGATCCTGGCGGGGCCGGGAGCGGTCACGTTCAAATGCAGCCCCTTGTGATCATAGCCGCTAAAGAGGTAGGGCTCGGAGGCCTCGCCTGCTTTCACGGGCTCATTCATCCACACCGCACCACGTCCGATGACTGGACCCAGGTGGTCCAGTTGTTTGGGCTCCACGAACCAGAGGTTCGACTGGGACTGCGGCGCGGCGACTTTGCCCTTGGCCTTGCGCTTGTTGAGGAACTCCGCGTGGGCGGTGTCATCGCAGCCAAAGACCACGCGGTCCTTCCAGAGCGCGAAGTCGCCGATGACCTTGAGGTAATTGGAGCGGGGGGCGATGCCGGCTGAGTTCCTGGAGGAGAAGGTTTTAGGAAATTTCCAGAGCGCTCCGTGCATGGTCATCAGCAGGGAGTCGCCTTCACCGATCTCGCGGATGCGGGGCCACTCCGTGTTCCAGCCGTGGGCGCCGTCATAGCTGTGGCTGGACTTGGGCAGGCGGTACACGTGCCATTTGCCCTCCTCCAGCACCTGGAGAATGAGGGAGCGGAAGTCCCACCCGATGGTCCAGATGGGGTCTTTTTCCGGATGCTCGTTGCCATAGATGCCGCCAGGGCCAGTGACTTCCGTGAACTGGTTGCGGCGGATGAGGGTCCACTTGTCTGCCTTGCCATCCCATTCAACGAGGGCACCGGAGGGGACGGTGGGGTCAGTGAGGACCTTCTTGTCGCGGTCGCCGTTGTTGGCATAAACCAGTCGACCCTGGGTGGAGTACAGGCCTTTGCCATGATAGCCCGGGAAGTCGGCCTTGCGGTCGGTGGTCTTCTTGGCTTCGTCGGCCCAGAGTTCGGTGACCTCCAGAGATTTCACATCCACCTCATAGATGCCTTCCTCCATGGTGGCGTAGTAGATCTTGCCAGCGGGATCTGTCAGGTGGCGGGCATTGCCAGTGTGGCGGCCAAACATCACCGTGGGGGGGATGACGCGCACTTTGCGCTCCGCATCGATCGCATATGGCCCAATGAAGAGCTGATTCGACTCACGGTGGATCATCCGGTTCGCCGGCGTGCCGCCCACGCTCTCCGGCCGCACGATCTGCTGGAAGTCCGGCGTGATCTCGTAAAGTTTGTCCGAGGAGCCGTTAGGCGAGTGCGGCGCATAGGTGATCGCCCACAGACGGTCGGCCCAGGGGACCACGGCACCTGTGCCGCATTCGCGCTCATTGTTGAACATGGCCAGTCCCGGGTAAATGCCGGAGATCTGGGGAGGGGCGGCTTGGGTCAGGCGTGCCGTGAAAGGCAAGGTGGCCGCAGCGAGGAAAGCAAAGGAAGGTAGGGTCAGACGCATGGCTGTGACGGGGATAGTCCCGCCACAGCCTTTTTGGACAATGAATTATTGCGTCTTCTACAGGACTGGTTTTTTTGGTCTGTATCCTGCGGATTAAAGTAGGTAACTGAGCAATGAACTCTAGGGCTTCGTGATGAGCGCCAACACCTTGGAGATTTTGATTCCCAGGCGGATGGCGATCATGTCCGGCGCTTTTCCATTCGCGTGGAGCCGGTTCACTTCTTTTTGCAAAGGGGCAACGGTCTTGGATGGGGTTTGGTTCGATTTCATAGATGTCAGCCTTCGTCGTGCCATTTTTTGCACGGCGTCCTTTTCTTTAGAGACATCGCAATTCGTCCGCCGTTCAGCGTGAGGTGGTGGTGAAAACGCATTTGCATGGTTTTTTTGGGAAAAGCGCACCTTTTTACTTGCTCTTTTTCCGGTTATAGGCATACTCACTGCCCCGCATCCTGCGGGTGTAGCTCAGTGGTAGAGCACTTCCTTGCCAAGGAAGATGTCGCGCGTTCGAATCGCGTCACCCGCTCCATTTTTATGGAACCCGCACGCAAGGCGGGTTTTTTTGTTTCTGGAGGACGCAAAAGCATGTCTGTCTGAAATTGGTCGGTTGAGTTCATCCGGGACAAGCGCCTTATTGGGGATCGAGAGATGTCGGCCCAGAACATGCGCGTAGCTTCAAAGGAGGCAGAGCCATCGGACGCACAGATTCTCATGAATTCTGAATCCCCGGTACCCTTCGAATCGATCTATGACGCCAGATAGCCTAAAATTGCTGATTGATGCGGGAGAGGCGGACCGCGTTGAGCGGACAAGATCAACGACGGACACGAACAAGTTTAGAGAGGCGATTTGTGCATTCTCCAATGACCTTCCTGGCTATGGCAAGCCGGGTTATCTGTTGATTGGCGTAGAGGATGCTGGAGCGCCATCCGGGTTGGCAGTCACCGATGGATTGCTGAAGCAGTTCGCCTCCTACAGAGATGACGGACAGATTCTGCCTCAACCTGTCGTGAATGTTTCGAGTTTGGCCCACCCAGAAGGAGGGGGAGAGGTCATCGTGGTAGAGGTGTTCCCGCATCCGCTGCCCCCGGTGAGGTTTAAGGGGCGCACTCACATTCGGGTCGGGCCCAGGAAGGGCACCGCAAGCGAGGCAGAGGAGCGAGTCCTCATGGAGCGCCGCAGTTCGAACTTTCCCACCTTTGATGTTACCCCATGCCCGGAAGGTCACATCGAGCGCTTTGACCTAGAGACGTTTCGCCAAGTTTACCGCCCCGCCGCAGTCGCCCCTGAGGTTATTGAAGAAAATCATCGCAGCCTTGAAGAACAACTCGCTGCGCTGAGGTTTTACAGTCTTAAGCGAACGTGCCCTACGAATGCAGGCATGCTGGTGTTTGCGATCGATCCTCTGGACCTGTTTCCTGGGGCAAAACTCCAGTTTGTGCAGTTCGACGGCCTGGATCTGGCGGATGAAGTGATTTCGGAGAAGGTATTTACCGGAAACCTGATCACCCTCCTTGCCGAACTGGACATCTTCCTGAAGGGTAGGTTCACCCAGAAGCCTGTCCCTATTTCGGACCTGCGCGAGCAACTGATATACGACTTCCCGCCGGAGGCTGTGCGTGAGTTGCTGATGAACGCGATCGCGCACCGCGACTATCAGTCCACAAGCCCCATTCGGCTCTACCAGTTTGCGGACAGGATTGAAATCCAGAACCCCGGTGGCCTCTATGGGGATGCTTCCCCTGAGAATTTCCCAAAAGTAAATGCGTACAGAAATCCAGTCATCACCGAGGCGATGCATGTGCTTGGATACGTGAATCGTTTCGGGCGCGGTATTGCCCGGGCCCGGCGAGCTCTGGTGGAGAATGGAAGCGCGGAACCTTCCTTCGACTTCGAATCCAGTCATTTTTTGGCCACTATTCCGAAGCACCCCTTGCGATGAGAACGCTCGCCTTCTTCAACAACAAGGGCGGGGTTGGAAAGACGACTCTCCTCTATCACCTCGCATGGATGTTTTCCGAGCTGGGCAGGCGAGTTGTGGTCGCCGACTTTGATCCTCAGGCCAACCTGACATCAATGTTTCTTCCTGAGTCGCAGTTGGAAAAACTTTGGGACCCCGACATCCTGACACTCCAGAGCATTATGGCTCCCCTGAGTCCTATCATCAGGGGCATTGGAGACATTGGTTCTCCTCCGATGATCGCCGTTTCGCCAATGATCAGATTGATTCCAGGGGACCTCAACCTTTCGAATTTCGAGGCAAATCTGTCGGAAGCGTGGGGAAAGTGTCTTGACGGGAGTGAACCCGCATTTCGAACCACCAGTAGTCTCCATCGACTTGTCCAGGCCGCCGCAGCTGACTTTGACTCCGATCTGGTTCTGATTGACGTTGGGCCCAACTTTGGGGCGATCAACCGTGCAGCGCTGATTTGTGCAGACGCAGTTGTGGTGCCACTGGCTCCCGATCTCTTTTCAATTCAAGGCCTGCGGAATCTGGGCCCCACGCTAAAAAAATGGCGTGGTGAATGGCAGAAACGTCTTGTTGAGAATCCGGCGCCGGAGCTTGCCCTGCCCAGCGCCGCGATGGTGCCCATTGGATACGTTGTCGTACAATTTGGGATTAGGGACAGTCGGCCTGTGGCCGCATACGACAAATGGGCAAGGCGGATACCAGCGACCTATTCTGAGAAAGTGGTGGGAAATGCACCTGTGTCCGTCACAACTGAGAGTGATCCCAACTGTCTCGGGTTGCTCAAACACTACCGTAGCCTTATGCCCATGGCAATGGAGGCGCACAAGCCCATCTTCAAACTAAGGCCAGCTGACGGGGCGATTGGTGCCCACTCTCAAGGTGTCCGAGACTGTGAACGCGATTTCAACCTTCTCGCGAAGCGAATCTTGGAAGCCTTGGGACTGAGCGACTGATCAGAGCTTGGGAGGCTACTTCTCTCGCAGCTATTCTCCCTACCGGTGTGAATCGACTTCTTTTAACATTTACAAAGGAGCGAAATCGGTGTTCCGCCACCGCAAACATTCAACGATGTGAGCAGGATGAATAGGGCTCTCATTGCTTGTTTAAAGTAATTTGCGACGATTTTTGACAACACCTGCTGACTCGCTCGGGGTTGCACCCGAATCACGAAATTGAGGTGGTGTCCGCTTGCGCATTGAAACGGCCATTTCAGAGCTGGTTCGTGTGCCTCGATCATTCGTACGCGCATTTCGCCATGGAAGCTCGTCGCAGATCCTCATATACGACACCCATCAATGTCGCCGCCGCCTCGCGGACTGCCAGCGGCGGGGTGTCGCAGTCAGCGTGTGCGTAAGGATGTCACCTTTCTGCTCCAAAACGCCATGGAATCATGGCAGGATGAATTTCGGCGCATTGCATGACTCAGAACGAGAACCCCCAATCAGCTTCCAAACCGCACGTGCCCGCTGATTTTTACACGACACGGTGGACGCGGGTGAACTTGGCCAAGGCGGACTCTGAAGATGGGCGGCGGGCGCTGGCGGATCTCTGTGATGCCTACTATGAGCCAGTGGTGGCGTACTTGGGCAGTGTGTTGCGTGATGCGGACACAGCGCGAGAGATGAGTCACGCTTTTTTTGCGGATGTGTTGGAGGGCGGGGCGATAGGCGCGGCAGATCCAGAGCGAGGGCGCTTTCGATTTTATCTGTTGGGGGCGGTGAAGCACTTTCTCTCGCATCATCGCGAGGCGGCGCTCCGGCAGAAGCGCGGAGGTGGGGTGGCAACGCTCTCACTGGATGCTGACCTGCCGGATACGCTGCCTTTGGAAGTGACCGCCAGTGACCGGTTGTCACCCGATGCGGTCTATGACCGACAGTGGGCCATCACGGTGCTGGCGAGAGCGATGGGTGCGCTCACGGCAGAATGCGAGGCGGGTGGGAAGGTGGCGTTGTTGGAGGCACTGCGCCCCTCGCTCCTGGGGGAGGCGGAGCATGGGGACCAAAGTGCGGCCGCTGCGGAGCTCGGCATGAGCGCGGCCGCGGTGAAAGTAGCGGTGCACCGGCTCAGGCAGCGGTTTCGCCAGTGTGTGAAGGAAGAGATCGCGGGGACCCTCTCCGATCCAGGAGCGGTGGAAGATGAAATGCGCTCCTTGTTCCTGGCACTGGGTGGATAAAAAAGAAAATGTGTGCAATGCGTGTAACCATTCCCCGGCAAAACGCCACGGTGAAGCATGAGCCCATCTTCTTCTGCCACGGAATCGACCTGTCCACGCTGTGGCGAAGCCCTGCCTGCTGACGCGGTGGGTGGGCTCTGCCCGCGCTGCCTCATGGCTGCGGCAATGCTGCCCACGCAGGTGGAAGATGATTTGGCGGCCGTGCCTCCTCCCAAGCCAGAAGATCTGGCTCCGCACTTCCCGCAATTGGAGATCATCGAGTGTCTGGGCCGGGGCGGCATGGGGGTGGTGTACAAGGCCCGCCAAAAGTCCCTGAATCGACTGGTGGCTCTGAAGTTGCTGGCTCCGGAGCGGGCGGGGGATGCACAGTTTTCCGCGCATTTTGAGAAAGAGGCCCGGGCACTGGCGGCGCTCAATCATCCGCACATCGTGGATGTCTATGACTTTGGCGAGAGCGGTGGGTACTACTACCTGCTCATGGAGTTTGTGGATGGGGTGAATCTGCGGCAGCTCTTGCAAACGAAGAGACTGACTCCCGAGGAAGCCCTGACCATCGTGCCGCCCGTGTGCGACGCCCTGCAATGCGCGCACGATCACCATATCGTGCACTGCGACATCAAGCCGGAGAACGTGCTGGTGAACAAGGCCGGGGTGGTGAAGATCGCGGACTTTGGCATTGCCAGAATCGTTGAACCCAAGACTGGGGTGTTTGAGGAGGCTTCTGGTTGCACGAGTCTGGCGGGCACGCCGGACTACGCAGCTCCGGAGCAGGCCACTGGAAGAGCCGATCACAGAGCCGACATCTACAGCCTGGGCGTGGTGCTTTACGAGATGCTCACAGGTGAGCGGCCCAAGGGAAAGATTGAAGCTCCCTCCCGGCATGTGCAGGTGGATATCCGCATTGATGAGATCGTGTTGCGGGCGCTGGAGAAACAGCCCGAACTGCGCTTCCCCACGGCTGGCGCGTTGCGGACGTCCATTGAGGCCGTGATTGCCTCGGCGGCACCCTCTGCTGGGGCAGCCAGGCCCGCGGTAGCGATATCGGCACCTGTATCACGCCGAAAGAGGAGGAAACTCGTGTTGGCGGTCGTTGTCGCCGGCCTTTTGATCGCGGGGGCGGGTGTTTACATCTATGACCTGACGGGCAGGCCGAAGCCCAAGCGGCCCGGGACGGATGTGGTGGACTTCGACTCTGGCAAGCTTACGGATTACTTCGCTGAGAACATCCTCTTTGGCCGGAGCGGTTATGCCAACACCATTCATGGCGTGGCGAAGACGCAGGGCTTGGTGCTGGCGCAGAACATGAGTACGGAGGGGACGCTGGTGTACAGCCGCAAATCGTATGATCTCACACGACTGTCGTTTCTGGAGGTGTCGTGTTGTTTCCAGCGCCAGGACATCGGTGCGGCGTCCAATGCGCTGGCGCTAGGGCTCATTGCGAGCAGCGAGGGGCACCTGAGCGGTGTGTCTGGAGCGCCCTTTGTGGCCCTCCGACTCACGCCAGAGGATGAGTCGCTGCAGTTTCAGTTCATGAGCAAGCCTGCGGAGACAAAGGCTCCGAGATCTTGGATCGGAAAGAACAAGTTTGAGACGGAAGTGGGTCAATGGTACCGGCTACAAGTCGTCTTCATCCGGATGGCCGCTGACCGGCTCCGGGTGAAAGGGGCGGTGTACGAAGTACGGCGCAACGGGGAGAATGGTGCCCGGGTTGGCGTGTTTCATGACCGCGATTTCATGGTGGCGGATTTCCATATGGGTGAGGTCATGGAAGGGCCGGTGTGGGTGGCTTTGCGGGCTTGCGGACCTGGAGGGGTGGCGCTGGTGGATGACTTTGAAATTCTGGCCCGCCCCCTGCCGACACCGTTGGCAGTGGCGGGACCGGAGGTGAATCAGGTGGTGCGTTGAAATAACTGTGCGAATTTGATGCCATGAAACACAGCGTCACGGAGCTGCCGTTCAACCGCTTCATGGGCATCGAGTCGTGCAGGGACGGGGAACTGTTGCTCCGACTTCCTGCGGGAGATCAATACCTCAATCACTTGGGGACGGTGCATGCGAGTGCTCTCCTCTCCCTTGCTGAGGCGGCGAGTGGGGAGTGCCTGTTGCAGCAGTTCGGCACGAGTGATGGCCTGGTGCCGGTCGTCCGCCGGTTGGAGGCGAAGTTCCGCAAGCCGGCGAATGGTGTGGTGGGTGCCAAGGCATCACTCAGTGAGGAGCAGGTGACGCAATTGAAGGGAAACCTGGCGGCAAAGGGACGGGCGATGGTGCTGGTGCAAGTAGAGCTGTATGACGCGACGGGCGAGCACGTGTTGAGCGCGACGGTAGAGTGGTTTGTTGTGGCGCGGGGTGGGCGGTGAGAGGCTCTTGGCGGCCAAAAGCAGGAATGGGCAAGAGGTAGTCGTCAGGGGCTGCATGCGCGGGGAGGTAAAATGCTCCCCCCCTGGGGGCGGGCTGCTTCCTGCATGGCGGTTGTCACGAGTCTGAATGTTGCTCTTGTCGCGGGGGGCGCAGATGATCCATTGCTTCCTGCAAATGAGTGCCAGCTTTGGTTAGTCCCAATTGGGTGCCGCGTTTCACCCATACGGAGCGCGCGGCGGATTCCACCTTCTTTTCTGCCTGAGCTATGGCCTGGCGGGCGGCTTTCAGTTTCCGACGCCCGTCCGCCTGTCGTTCTCTGAGGCCGTCACACTGACTTCGCAGCGCAGTTGCGACCCCCAGGGCCTCATCGAGTGACTTCTGTTTGGCGGAAGCGGTGGACTTCCATTCGTTCAACGTCTGGCCGGCCGCGCGGCTTAGCCGGGCGACGAGTGGGAAAATCAGATCACAGGGGAGGTGGGCTCCAACTGGAGCCTGAAGATGCTGGGGCATCCACTCCTTGGCCCGCCCCTGAAAATGCAGAGTGGCGTACCGGATGACCTCCCCGCTCCCAGGGCACAAACCGTAGGGTTGTCCTTGGCGGTATTCGATACGCTTGTGTCCATCAGCCAGTCTGGTTCTGGTCTCGATGTCATAGTTGAAATTTGAATCAAACTCAGGCTGTCCATGCTGGCCATAGCCAATCTTGAGTTGGGATGTGAAAGAGAAGGCAGCCAGATGATACATGTCGCCAATATTATAGATCCCGCCTTTGGCCCGGTGCCCGGCCACCCGGTTTTCAAAGAAAGCGATCCTGGCGGGGTCAGCATAGGTGGACTCCACGAATGAGCAGAACTCTTCCAGGGCGCGGAGATTGAAGTAAGAGCTGTGTCCAGAGGAGTCGGGGAAACTCAGGAGAGAGGGGCGGCTCAGAGTCAGGTCGCATTCCTCGAACTGCTGGCCAGCGGTTTCGACATCGTCATAGAGCAGCACATCGCTGTCGAGATGCAGGATGCGCTGAAGGGCGCGCTCCCGTACAAAATTGCGCATGATGAACCAGCGCTCGATGTTGAAACGGGTGTATTCGGGCTGGTTGACGCTGAAATGGACATAGTGGCGGCGGAAGCTCTCAGCTGCCGTGTGGTAGTTCTCCAAAGGAATCACTTCGACGCCGGGCGCTGCCAGGACGGTGCGTGCGGCAGCATCGGCCAGCACAAAGATCTCTGAATGAGGGTTCCACAGCCGGGCTTGAAGCAAGGCGAGCTGGAGGTCCAGGCATTCCTGCGCCTTTCCCCAGTGGAGAAAGATGATGGCCGTTCTCATGGCTCGCCTTGGATCACCGGAAGGCTGCCGCCCCAGAACAGCTTCCTATCGGCTGGAGCATGGTGCAACAAGCGCTGGTCCGGGGGACGCGTTCCTCGGGATTTTCTCCATGGCGGCATGAATCCGAGACGGAGTGAAGCCGGGTGGATCTGGCTGCTTACGGCCGAGGCAAAACTGATGAAAGCGGGCAAGTGCACGGGGTGCTAAATGCACCGAGAGACAACCAATTGCAACGGTAGATGTTCCGGCAGGGGAGACAAAAAAGGGAGCCAATTTTGATTGGCTCCTGAGGTAGGGTTCGAACCTACGACCTAGTGGTTAACAGCCACCCGCTCTACCGCTGAGCTACTCAGGAATTCCGTGAGGGCCGTTATCTTACCCAGCCTCTGATCTTTGCAACTGAATTTGCAAAGTTCCTGCCGCTTTTTTCGATTTTTTTTGGGCTTGTCGTAAAGTTCCCCGGTGTCGGATCATGGATGTTCGACTTTTTGCCACATGAATCTCATTATGAAGACGTCACTCCTGTCTCAAGCTCGTCTCGGCAATGCCGGTGGGGGCAGGGGATGGGTGGGGCTGATTGCGCTGCTGATCGTCGGTCTGGGGATGGCCGCACCGGGATCCGCGTGGGCCTTGGGACTGCTGGTGCTGAAGGGGGCGAATGCCAGCCCGGAGTTTGCCAAGGTGGTGACGTTTTCCCGCTGTGAGGAATTCGCGGTGAACTACAAGGTCCAGGTGACGGGCGGCGGGGAGAAAGTGTATTTGATCAGTGAGGTCTTCGGGATGGTGGAGTACGATCCCGTGCTGCTGGCGGTGGATCTGGTGGATCTACAGGACTATGCGCCTCTGTTGGAGGTGGTGGATCGGACACGGAGGCTGGAGGCTCGGTACCCGGCGGTGCGGCAGGAGTCGCCTCGCTTCTTGAAGCCCATCCTTGAGGTGATGCTGCTCCGCGATCAGGGCTTGGTGCAATATGAAGGGCGCTGGATGACGCGGGCCTCCTACGACCGGGTCAAAGAAGAGCAGCGGCAAAAGGTAAAGGACACCCGTGCCATGACAGAAGCGCTGGAACGGACCCGCAAGCTGGAGATACAGCGCCAGGAGGAGGAGGCCAAGGCCATGTTGAAAGCCGCGGCGAACCGCGTGAAGGCGGAGGAACAGGCGCGGATGGAGGAGGAAGAGCGGCGTCGGGCTGCCCAGAGAAAGATGGAGGAAGAGCAGGAGAAAGAAGCCCGGCTTCTGGCGGAAAAGCGGGCGCAAGAGGAAAAAGAACAGTCGCGACTGCGTGTGAACTGGAACCGTCTGGGTGGTGGCCCGACGGCGGCGCTGTTGAAGGCGGAATGGGAAACGCTTCAGAACTGGCATCGGGCAGGGCGGGAGACATTTCCGGGCATGGAACTACCCGGTGCTGCAGAGGCTCTGCTGATGCAGCAGCACTTTGCCAAGGGGGGGACGGATTTGCCGGCGGCGATGGGGAGCACTCAACCTGCCACCTGGGTGGAGTCTGCGGATGGGCGCAGTCTGATGATTCGCGTGGTTCGGACGGCGGAGGCGGGAGCCTCTGCGTCAGGCGTGCCTCGCTCGGGGCTGCTCATGGCATTCCAGGTGCCTACGGATGCGAAAGGTGGACCGGTGGCAGGGGAGGAACTGCGAGGTCTGACCACTGTGGTGGGAGACGTGAGTCGCGAGCTGCAACGGGCCCTTCCGCGCGCCATGACGGTGGCGCTCACCTCACTGCCAGAGGCAGGAGCGCTTTCCCTGCGGGTGCCTTTGGGAGTGGGAGAGCCTTCTGGCTACCTCACTGTGAGTCGTCCCCTTTTGGGGGAGGATGGGAGCTATCATCTGATCTTGCTGGTGGCATTGGGGCTGACGGATGGCCGGGCTGCTGCGCCGGTGGATTCCGTGCTGAGATGAGTGTGGCTGAGTTGATGAAAGTCTTTCCAACCATTGTAATACCTTAGACTCGGGTCTGAAAGTTCCATGGAATCCCCATTGCCACCGCCTACCCCGCAGCCCGCACCGCCGCCTGTGCCTTCTTCCGCTGTGCCGATGCCTGCCGCTCCAACGTTGCCGCCTCGGTCAGCCACCCCAGGCATGCCGGGAGTTTCCGGGGTGTCGGTCCGCTTGACCCAATCCGGGGCCGGACACGGGCAAGTTCTGCTTCCGGCCAAGCAGAAAGGGCGGGGTGGTTGGTCGCTGGGCATCGTGGCAGGGGTCGTGCTGGTGCTTGCAGCGGGGGGGGCCTGGGATGCCGCCCGGTCAGGGCCGGTCTGGCACGCCTTGAGGAAGGTGGCAGGTCTCTTGGAGGCTCCTCATCCGACGGGACGTTGGTACGAGTTCGGCCACCGATTGGGGCGCACTCATGCGGGGGTGTGTGCGGCGTTTGAGACTGCGCCCGTGGCCACCGCCGCAGATCTGGTGTATGCGCTGAAGTCCTTGGGGGTTGAGAACCCGCCCCGGGAGGTTTTTGAGATGTGTCTGCGGGGCTACGAGGACGGCGTGGCGGGGCGGGAACGACGCTACAGGGCTGATGGTAAAGGGTCGGACGGGTTCCCGCCAGCGTTGGAAAACTTGTGAGGCAGGCGGGGAGAGGAGGCCGCCTGGATGGGCAACTCCGGGCCGCTGCAACCATTGCGGGCTTTACTTTTCCCCCATTTGGCCGCAAGGTTCCGGCCCGCTATGAGCCGACAAGACAACCTTGAGACTTTCTTCCGTGACGGAAAGACCGTCATTCTGCCGATCGACCACGGAGTGGCGATCCCTGTCCCCGGTCTGGAGAATCCGTTCCAACTGATCGAGGATGTGAATCCCTATGTGGATGGGTATGTCTTGAATCTCGGCCTGGCCCTGCGCACGGGCGACATGCTCACGGGCAAGGGCATCTGTCTGCGCACCGATGTGTACAACGTGCGGACCACGGGCAAGGGCGCTGGCAGCATCAACATCTACGGCCTCGGCGAGGCGGAGATGGTGGGGGCCACCGGCGTGATGAACATGCTCTTCCCCTTCAGCGAGAATGAAGAACTGATCACCCAGAACTGTGCCGATCTCATCAGCGAGAGCCTGGACGTGGACATCCCCGTCATTCTTGAGACGCTGCCCTACGGACTGGGCCAGAAGGACAAGTACACCGTGGAAAACATCGGATTCGCCGTGCGTTTGGCCGCCGAGATGGGGGCTGATGTGGTGAAGACTGCGTACCCCACCAACGGTACGGTGGAGGACTTCAAGCGCATCGTAGAGTCCTGCTACGCTCCGGTCATCGTGCTGGGCGGCGCGGCTGACGGCAATGATCTGGACCTGCTCTCCATGGTGCATGATGCCATGAAGGCCGGTGCCGCTGGCATTGCGATTGGACGCAACGTGTGGCAGCACCGCAGCCCTGCGGCCATCGCCCGCAGCCTCGCTGCCATTGTGCATGAGGGGGCCAAGGTGGACCAGGCGCTCACGCTCCTGAAGGAGCCCGTTTGAAGGGACTGGAGCTGGCGGCGTTGAGGTGAGTGTATCTGACCGGGTGGATCGCCTCCACACCGGCCCCTTGGGCCGAGACTCCGTCGAGTGACCCCGACTGCGAGAGCGAGCAAAAAGATCTGCGAAGAAGACGGGCCGAAGCCCGTCTTTTTTTGTGTCAAAAATGCACCTCTCGCTTGACTCTGAAGACGGCTCGGCTAAGAATCTCTTCCCGGGCTTAACCGCCTGAGCTGAGCATTATTGGAGAGATGGCTGAGTGGTCGAAAGCACATCTTTGCTAAAGATGCGTAGCCTTTAACAGCTACCGAGGGTTCGAATCCCTCTCTCTCCGCCAGCTGCTTCATCGGAAAAACTGTCAATGCATTCGGCCTCAATGCCACGCCACATGAGCTGCAAAATGATGTCGATTGTGTAGCACAGGAGCTTTGCCGAAGGCCAGAAGTATGACCACCCACCGAACAGAGACCGGGCGGGTGTTTCACTCCAAGCGCCACTCGGTTCCGTCGAACACTAGAGAGCATCTGTGCTGGTACGACGTGTGGGCGACCATTGAACCAAAGCACACGTCCCAAGAGACCCTTGCCATTGCCTGGAGCCGGTCTTTCGGATCACTGTGGGATGGGACAAGTCCGTTCATCAACATCAAGGACAGATATTCAAACTTTGAGAACCTGAGGAAGAATTGGATTTTGTTTTGTCGAGTTCCACACATGATGAATACATGACTTCTCAATCCAAGCCGCACGTGCTGCTTTCCGGCTGGCAAAAGGATCTATTCGGCAGTGAACACTGAGGCTGGCTGGTGACTGACCAGGCATTCACCGCAGACGGTATTGGGGGGGGGCGGCTGGGGGCGGGAGGGCGGCTGATCTTCCTCGAAGAGGATGTGGCTAAAAGCCCGATGTTGACGACCTTCCAGCGAATCTACGTTGGGTGGAGGAGTGATTGTTTCCTACTCCGAAGGGGTTGTGGCGGTCTAGTCCTTGCGACGCTCAAGGATTCTTGGCAGGCACGGACTTCTGATTCTGCTGAGTAGTTGGAACGAACCTGTGGGAGCTGCCCAACGGGTGGTCGCCTTGGCTGGGCGGCATTGGCGGTATTGGTGGCAGAGGAGGGATGGAGGTGGCCGAGGGAGATGCAAGATGCGTCTGCCTACCGAATCTTGATGATCACTTTTCCTTTCGCCCGTCCTGTTTCGACATACGCCATGGCTTCGTTTGTGGATTCGAACGGGAAAACTCGATCGACGACGGGACGAATTTTTCCGGCTTCGATCAGCGAAGTGATCTGGCTCAACTGCGCACCGTTCGCACGCATGAACAGGAATGAATAGCTGATCTGCCGGGATTGCGCCTTCCTCCGGATTCCGAAGCTCAGAAGGCTTACAATCTTCTGCATGATCCAGTTCAATCCTTGCTCCCTCGCGAGGTCCGGATCCGGCGGACCCGAGATCGAGATTAGCTTGCCGCCGGGCTTCAGCACTGCGAGGGATTTCTCCAGCGTGTCCTTTCCGAGGCTGTTCAGCACGACGTCATAACCTTGCAGCACTTTCTCAAAGTCGTCATTCTTGTAGTCGACGACGACGTCTGCGCCGAGGCTTTTCACAAGATCGACATTTGCCGTGCTGGTGGTGGTGGCAACATGGGCACCGAGATGCCTGGCAAGCTGGATGGCGATCGTGCCCACGCCGCCTGAACCTGCATGGATCAGGACTTTCTGCCCCTTTTGCAAGTTGGCCCGCTCGACAAGCACCTGCCAGGCGGTCAGGGCGACAAGCGGAAGGGATGCGGCTTCCTCCATGGTGAGATTGGCGGGCTTCATCGCGACATCGGCCTCGTCCATGGCGATGTACTCTGCAAATGTCCCGATGCGATCCTGGGCCGGACGTGCGTAGACCTCGTCGCCGAGCTTGAATCGGCGAACATTGGACCCCACCCGCACCACGACGCCCGCGACATCGTTGCCCAGCACCAAGGGAAGACGATACGGCAGGATTAGCTTGAGCTCCCCGCTTCTGATCTTGTGGTCCAGGAGATTGACCCCGGCGGCATGAATCTCAACCATGACGTCGTTGTCCCGCAACTCCGGCGTTGGACTTTCGCCGGGTCTCAGAGCGCCGTGTTTCGCGTAGTGATCGATCAGGAATGATTTCATAGAACTAGCTTTCGTAGTTATGCTGGTGGTAGAATCTCATCCGGGAAGTCTGTTGAATTTGCGAAGGTTCCTGTCGACGAGGGTCTCGGGCAGGAAGCGGCGCATGAAACGGACTTGTCCGGCAGACTTTCCGGCCGTGTAACGCCTTTTGGGCGTGGCCACATTTGCGGCTCTTACGACGGCTTCGGCGACCACTTCGGGCGCGTCGCCCTTTGCGACGATTTCCCGCATCAATTTCTCCGCGTCCGCGCGGACGGCATCGTAGAGGGGAAGCGGTCGGTCCGGTCGGGTGATGTTCTCTTCGAAGGACGTGCGGGTGACCCCGGGCTCGACAAGCACGATGCGGATGCCTTGCGTCCGCACCTCGTGGTCGAGCGATTCCGAGTACCCCTCGATGGCGTGTTTGGTCGATGCGTAGAGGGCGTTGTAGGGAGCGGGGATTAGCCCGAGGATGGAGCTGAGATTGATGATGCGGCCTCCACGCTGCTGTCTCATCACTGGCAGGACCGCATGGGTCATCCGCATGGTGCCGAACACGTTCACCTCAAACAGGGCCTTTGCCTGTGCCGTGGTGGATTCCTCAGCGCCGCCAAGCAGGCCGATTCCGGCATTGTTGACGAGAAGATCGATCCGGCCTTCCCGGGTTAGCACCTCGCCGACCACGCTCTGCACGGATGTCTCGTCAACGACGTCGCAAACCAGCATCGTGATCCCATCGACGGGATGGGCGGCCGGCTTGCGACTGGTTCCAAAGACACGGTAGCCATCGCGACTCAGGGCCTGTGCCGTCACCAGCCCGATGCCTGAGGATGCCCCCGTGACCAGGGCGACACGGCGACGGCTGTCAGCCACCGGCTCCTGCTCTCTTTTTGTTGTTGCTGCATTCATAAAGGCGAGGTTAGTATTAAATCAGTAGTGAGTCAATACTAAAACGATAGTGACATGAAGAAGGTTTCGAACCAACCCTGCCTGATCGCCCGGAGCCTTGCCCTTGTGGGGGACGCCTGGAGCATGCTGATCATGCGCGACGCCCACGCCGGGCTGACCCGCTTCGATGATTTCCGGAAAAGTCTCGGAATTGCGCCGACGATTCTGACGGGGCGACTGGCAACTCTGATCGACGAGGGGCTGCTGGAGAAGCGCCGCTACTCTGAACGTCCGCCACGGGATGAGTATCTGCTCACGGAAGCCGGTCGGGACTTTCTGCCGGTACTGTTTGCGATCGGTGCATGGGGGCGCAAGCATCGCGGTGGGGGCAAGGTGACCCGGTTCTACGACGTTGAGACCGGATCGGAGATCGATCCCGTGATCATTGATCGCGGTACCGGCGCGCCGATTGGAACGCGTCCCATTCGTGTTGCTGCACCGGAATAAGCCAAGGTGCCGCACGGCTATTGAATCGCCATCCTTTTCGTAACTCCGGGTTGCTATCGCGTGTGTGGGAGATGGAGCATAGTCCAGCTGTCCCCAAACGGCAAGGGAGCGGAGTGGTGGGTATTTCAAATAACCGTCACGAAGTCATTTTTGTTTGCCTCGCTCTAGGCGCAGACGAGATCTGATTCGCAGATGTCAAATAGCGGGTCACCTCTCGGACTCGCCTCCCATCAGCAACTCGGCATAGCGGGTCAGCATCTTTGTGAGTCGCTCCATCTCGCGTTCGCTCATCAACGAGGGCGCCACGGCTTCCACTTCGAGAATGGCGGTGTGGGCTTCCGTCAAAGCCTTTCTTCCCGAGGCAGTGATTTCGCTGCGGAGAATACGGCCATGGTTGGGATCGGGTGATCTCGTGATAAAGCCCTCGCGCTCCATGTTGACGAGGATGCCTTGCATGCTCTGAGGGGTGACAAATGCTGCTCGGGCCAGTGCGGCATTGGACAGGCCGGGTTCCTGCTCCAGTGCGGAGAGCACTGCGCACTGGGGGGCGGTGAGGTTGAGGGGGCGTAGCGCTTCGTCCAGCCGCGTGCGCAAGGCATGCTGGGCTAGATTGAGCGCTCCTCCAAAGCGACGAGCGAGCGGAACTGCGAAGTTTGATCTCGACATATCAGGGGCCTGATACTACTGCGTTGTCGCAGTAGTCCAACACCCAAATGGTCCAACATGTCTGGCACCCGCTCACGACAGGATTCTTCGCGTTCATTGAACGATGAGAAACTCGAACGCTTCATTCAAGATGGGTTCGTGAAAATCGAAAACGCTTTTCCGAGGCACCTTGCGGAGGAGGCTCGTGAGATTCTCTGGCAGGACTTGCGAAAGCAGGGAGGTTGCGATCCTGATGATCGGGCCTCTTGGATTCGCCCGGTGATCCGGCTGGGCATGTACAGTCAGCGGCCCTTCATCGCTGCTGCCAACACGCCGGTTCTCCATGCAGCCTTTGATCAATTGGTCGGGGTGGGCTCATGGGAGGCCTGTAGAAGCATGGGTACCTTCCCGGTCCGGTTTCCCTCGGCCGATGATCCTGGGGACGTGGGCTGGCATGTGGACGTGAGCTTTGACTGCCACCTGCCGAACTTCCTGGATTGGCGGGCGAACATTTACTCCAAAGGAAGAGCCTTGCTGATGCTGTTCTTGTTCTCCGACGTCGGGGAGAATGATGCACCCACTCGTATTCGTGCTGGCTCGCACCTGGATGTCGCAAGAGTGCTGGCGCCGGCGGGTGAGGCAGGATTGACTTTGGGCGAGTTGGTTCCGCATTTTGCGAAGAGCAAGCGGCGTCCCGAGGTTCTGGCGACGGGATCTGCGGGTACAGTCTATCTTTGCCATCCATTTCTGGTGCACTCCGCACAGCTGCATTCGGGCAGTGAACCGCGATTTATGGCGCAACCGCCGTTGCTTCCTCGCTGTGAGCGACCGATTGGTTTGGGTGGTGACCCGGTGACTCCCATCGAGCAAGCGGTGAGGTTGGCGCTTGGGTGACATCCGTTGGGCCGGACCTTAGGCGGTGGCGGTGGCGGTGGATTGGTGTTGGATCGTGAACCCGGCTGGAGAAAGCGGTGTCGAGCCACCGGCACTCCAAGACGCTGTCGCGAGATCAGTGGATGCTGGTGGTAGTGGCGTCTGTGGGAATCGCGGGGCGGGGAATTCTTCCTGATGTAACCATAAATGGAGGTCTGGAGTCCGGTCCATGAAGAAAAGCTCTACGGTCTTTCTCCAGGTGGTCATCGTGCTTGTCGGCAGGGTTGCTCTTGTCCTGATGCTTTGGGAGCCTCACCTTGAAGGCAGCACAAGGCTCAAACCGCCGTTCTTTGGTGGCCATTTCCTCCCGGCTCAAGACTGGTGCCTGAGGTCTGACCGTGTGCAATCTTGAGCTTATTTCTCCGCCTTCAGGCGTTCGAGGAGATAATCCTGGGCGGTGGCGTGCTTCACTTCCGGGGCCCCGGGGTACACCAGTTCACAGGGGACGTTGTTGGTGCGGCAGTGTTCTTGGAGCTTTACGCCGAAGTTTGCAGAGTGCGTGGGATCCTTCTGGTTCTGTCCCATGGCGGGGGCTTCTGAGTAGGACATGTAGATGGGTGGATCATCGGAGGTGACGAGGGCATAGGGCGAGTACTCGGCGATCCAGGGGAGGATGGTTTCGCGCTTCGCGTGGAACTCGGCGAATGAGGAGGTCTTTTTCACCGGGTCGCCCGTGATGCCGAACGCGTGGGCACCGTAGCTGCTGTTGGGCATCCATTCCTTCATCTGCTGGGGATCGAGGGAGGTCTGGGCACCGAGCACGGCCGCGCACCAGAGGCGCGTGGACTCGTGGGCGATGGGGTCGGTGTTCTTCGGATCAGCCAGATCGGGGTGGAAAGCGAGCCAGAGGGAGGTGCAGGCTCCGGCCGAGCCGCCGCAGGCACCGATGCGAGTCTTGTCGATGTTCCACTCAGCCGCTTTGCTCCGCACCAGTTGCAGGGCGCGCGCGGCATCGTGAAGCGGTCCTTTAACGGGGGGCACGACACCGTCCTTGGTGGCCTCGCCCACGAAGCGATATTCCACGGAAACGACGGAGATGCCTGCCTTGAGCATCGCTGACAGCATATTGGCGACGCCACTCAAGCGGCCGCCACTGGTCCATCCACCGCCGTGCACGAAGAACAAGAGCGGGGTCGGCTTGGAGGACTCCGCTTTCCAGAAGTGCAGAACCTGCTTTGGATGCGGGCCATAGGCCACATCGTACTCGGTTGGGTTGGGGATAAGAGGATTTTCTGCCGCAAACTTCCTGGCCTCGGCTGCTTTGATCTCGCGAATGAAGACGTTGCGCCAGCGGATCTCACCCCCGTGTGTTTGCAGCATGATGGGACCCTTGGCCGGGAAGGGCTGGGTTTTGTCCCAGTAGTTTTCCATGCGCGCGCCGTTAACCACCAGGCGGGTGTTGTACGTCACCCAAACGCGGTCACCGATGTGCTTGATGCGAAAGGTGTTCCACTGGCCGAAGGATTTGTCTTTAAGCTCGATGGGATCACGCCCGAGCGTCTTGGACGAGTTGTTAAAGAGGCCGCCTGAGCCCAGATGAGGACGTCGGTCGGGTTTGGTGGGATCGAACACCTGGTTTGAGTCCCAGATTTGCACCTGCGGCACGCCGCGCAGATAGATGCCACTGTCGGCCTTGGCCACGGTCTTGTACTCGAGCATCAGTTCGTAGTCGCCGAACTCCTCATCTGTCGTGGCGTAGGGGCCGGTGCCGTTGTTGACGAGTTCGCCGTTCTCCACGCGCCAGTGGTTCGCGAAGTCCTCCCGCATTTGCTTGAGTGCGGCCTCCTTTTTTTCACCGGAGAGCTTGGCGACGGAGTGCGGATTCAGGCCATGCCAGCCGCTCAGATCCCTGGTGTTGAAAAGGGTGCGGAAGCCTTCTGGCGGCGTCGATGCCACGGGAGAGGTCGCAGGTGAAGGTGCTGAAGTGGCAGGGCTGGCTGGTGGGGGAGCTTTTTCCTGCGCTATGACGGGGAAACTGGAGACGCTGCTGGCGGCCAGAGCGAGGGAACAAACAAGAAGGGCGGGGCGGGACATGGGCGTAGGCTAGAGCGTGGGAGGGCATACGTGGGTGGGAGGGAAATCATTCGGAGAATTTGGGGATTGGGCGTATGGGAACCTGGAAGCATGGGGAGGAGAGGGTTCGTGGAGGCGACCTTGTGCATTGTCCACAAGGGGCCCTTTGGGGGCTGTGGCAAGTCGGACCGCCGAATCTCCTGCGGAGTAAATGTTTCCTCCACCTCAACCCCGCCCAGACTCGCTGGAAGCTCGTCAACGTGGGGCTTGTGGCCGCATCCTCTTCGGGGAAGAGCTACGGATGATCAGGTGAACGTTGAGGCGTCATGGATGTCAGCTCTCGCCCTTTGCAGCCCAATGATCGGGCGCGACGGACGCGGGACTTGCGACTGATGGGCTAAAACTCAGTACTGTTTTGCTTTGAGCTCAAAATTCGGAACTTGAGTTCTGAATGCTTCAATATTGGAAGCTGCGAGATCGTCTTAGCACAGAGCACCTTCAACACATGGGCGTACTGCCCACTGACGCACTGGACTCCGAAGTCAGCCACAGCCAACCGCCTCATATTCTTCTAGCCGATCACAAACTCCCGGCTACCCCCGACTTTAGAGTGATTTCCAGACGTGAAGGACGGCATAGCTCCGCCAGGGGCGCCAGCGCTGAGACATTTCCTCAGCTCGTTTGGCGGTCACTCCGCCGAGCTTGTTGCGCACGGCAATGTCTTCCTTGGGGAAGGCGTCGGGCCAGCGGAGCGCGCGCATGGCGATGTAGTGGGCGGTCCACTGACCGATGCCCGGAAGAGTGACCAGGTGGGCGATGGCGCTGTCGGGAGGGGATCCAGCGTCGAGCTTGAGGGTCCCGTTGTGGTAAGCGCGGGCGAGGCCAATGATGCAGTTGGCGCGGGCAGCGACGATGCCCAGCCGGGCCACTTCATCCAGTGAAGCGCGGCTCACTCGTTCGGCTTGAGGAGAGAGCCGGGTGAGTTCGGGGAACGGGGTCTCAATCTTCTCCCCGAACGCGGCGGCGAAGCGGCAGGAGATGGTGGTGGCGGCCTTCACGGTGACCTGTTGGCCCAAGATGGCACGGACCGCGAGTTCGAAGCCGTCAAAGGCTCCGGGCACGCGCAGGCCCGGGTGTGCCTCCAGGCTGGGGCGCAGAAGGGGATCCTGGGAAAGGTGTGAGGAAATTATATCAGGGCGTGTGGCGAGGTCGAAAAGGTTGCGAAGCCGGTCCAAGAGCGCGGGCAGGACCGGGGCGAGGCTGTGGGTGAACTCCACGAGCAGGGCGTGCTTCTGCGGTGCATGCGTCACCCGTACCCAGCCAGCATGGCAGCCAAGGCGGACCGTGCGAGTGTAGCTCTCGCCAGTGACGTGCTCCACGTCCTTGATCATGCGTCCCTGTAGAAACTCCAGGATGGCCTTCCAGTCATACGGAGGGCGGTAACTGAGCTGGAGGGTGGAGGTGTCTGAGGTGGGGGCCGCTGCGTCCACCTTGGTGGTGGCTTCCTTCCGCAGACGACTGGGGGGCATGCGGTACCGGGCGCTGAAGGCGTCGTTGAACCGCCGCAGGCTGGAGAATCCGCTGGCAAAGGCGACGTCGATCACAGGAAGGCGGGTCTCTGTGAGCAGCTGTTTGGCCAGGAGCAGCCGGCGGGTTTGGAGGAGTTCGAGGGGGGAGACTCCGAGTACTTTCTGCACAATCCGGCGGAGCTGGCGGGAACTGAGGCCGAACTCGCTTGCGATTTCCTCGATCCCGGTGCCGTCCTCCAGCAAACCCTCGTTCATCCGGTGGGTGATGAGCTGGGCAATCCGATGGGCATTGTCCACCGGGGCATGGCCGGGGGCGAGCTCAGGCCGACAGCGCAGGCAGGGGCGGAAACGCGCTTTTTCTGCCGCCTCAGCACTGGGGAAAAAGCGGCAGTTCTTCAGCATGGGCACCTTGGCGGGGCAGATGGGGCGGCAGTACACACCTGTGGAGGTCACTCCTACGTAGAACACGCCGTCAAACCGCGGGTCGTGAGAGGTGAGGGCCTGATAGGCCGCCTGGTCATCGATGAGTGGGCTTCCTTCTGGATCGTTCATGGCTGGGGGCAAAGTAGCTGCGCCGGGGATCCAAAACTCGCCGTTTTCGGACGTCGATGTCATTTTACTTTCATGTCCGAAAACGGCCAGCGATAATCCATCTCCCGTGGCATGCTGGTGCCGTAAATCATCTGAGGACGATCATGAAGCATGTTTACAAGACCATGAAATCACCCGTGGGAGAACTCACACTGGTGGCTAGCGACCACGGGCTGGCGGCGGTCCTTTGGGAAGACGACGACCCCAGGCGCGTGCCGTTGGGCCACACTGAGCGCGATGACCTGCATCCGGTGCTACTGGAGACGGAGCGGCAGTTGAAGGACTATTTTGCGGGCCGCCGAAAGCAGTTTGAACTCAAGCTCGCGGCGGTGGGTACGGCATTCCAAAAAGAAGTGTGGCGGGCGCTATCGACCATTCCCTTTGGGGAGACTCGCAGCTATGGGCAGATTGCGAATCAGATTGGCCGCCCCAAGGGGGGCCGGGCGGTGGGGGCCGCAAATGGCCGCAATCCCATCTCCATTGTGGTACCTTGCCATCGGGTCATAGGCAGCAATGGCAAGCTCACGGGATTCGCTGGCGGGCTGGAGGCGAAGAGCCTGCTGCTCAAACTCGAGGTTGGGAATGATGAGCTGGGATTGAGGTCTTAGAGGCTCTGTGGTCCAACCTGCTTCTTCCCTTGCACCATTCGAAAAGGGGCGAGCCCAGCGCTTCCTCCAGGCGGAGGATTTGTTTGGTCAAAGCAGGCTGGCTTAGGTTTAGCAGCCGGGCGGCGCGCCCATAGTGGAGATGCTCTGCGAGGGTGACAAAGGAGCGCAATTCGCGGATGTCCATAACCAGAGGTTATCACCATCATGAAAACATGCCATTGGAAGAATGGAGGGTAAAATGGAACGTGGAACATGAATGCAATCCTCGATATGGAACCTGATGTAAAAAGTGAACTGGCAGGATGTGATGCTGGGAAAACGGGGCTCCAGGTGAGTTCCAGTCTGCTGGCGGGCATCAAGGCCATCCTGTTTGACATGGACGGTGTCTTGATTGACTCCGAGCCGGTGCACGCGACTTGCATTTCCACTCTGGCGGTGGAAATGGGTGGCCGGGCGCTCGTAGAGACGGAGTTGCTGAGCTTCAAGGGCGTGCCGGACCGGGAAGTGGCGGCAGGACTGATGCGGTTGTTTCCTGATTCCGGACGGGACGCGCCGGCGGTGATGAAGCGGGCCTTTGATCTGTACGTGGAACGTTTTGCCCTGGTGCGCCTGATTTCCGGAGCCCGGGAGTTCGTGCTGGCTGCTGGGGAATCGGGTCTGCGGCTGGCGGTGGCGACGTCTGCAGCATCAAGCATGCAGAGAATGGCGTTTGATGCATTTGATCTGAGTGGCCTCTTCGAGACGGTGGTGACAGGCGATGACGTGAAACGTGGCAAGCCGGATCCCGAGCCCTATCTGCTGGCAGCGGAGCGCTTGGGCGTAAATCCGGCCCAGTGCCTGGTCATTGAAGACTCGATCAACGGCGTGAAATCCGGCAAGGCGGCGGGCTGCCGGGTGGTGGGGCTCACCACGAGCTTCCCGAAAGAGACCCTGCTGGCTGCGGGCGCTGAGGTGGTGGTGGAGGCTTATGGGGTTTAGGCGCGTTTCGCGTTGGTTGAGTGCCCGCAAGCGGGCAGTTGAGGTGCTGCGCTGGGATGGTGGGCCCCAAGTGAGGGCTCAGATCTGATGTCTGGAGTCTGGCTGTCTGGTGTCTCCCGACCTTTTTATGTAAAACATACTTTACATAGTGTAAAGTATGCGCGTAGCTTGTGGCGTCACCCCGACTTCCCTATGCTTCCGCGCATTTTGTTGCCCCGATGGTTCAAGTGGCTGGGGGTTTTGCTCTATTTGGGCACGGTGGTTTATGTGGCAGTGACGCTGCCGACGCTGGACGATCTCACTTCTGGAGTGGGGCTGTTGGTCCAGTGCCTTTGCATGGCGGGCTTGCTCTTCATCACCTGTGCGCGGGAGCAGGTGGAGGACGAGTGGATCGCGCGTCTGCGCTTGACCTCACTGCAATGGGCGGTGGTGGTGTTGATCGTGGTGCGCATGTCGGTCAAAACCTATGCCTGGGCGCGGCAGGATCCCTCGGTGGACGTGGGTTACCAGACGAACTTCATGCTGCTGGTGTATGCGTTGGTCTTCCACTCGCAACTCTACGGCTGGTGCCTCTATGCCTGGTGGAAGGGAAGGGAGGGCGCGGATGAATGAAGAACCATCTTAAGGTGGAGCGCGCCCGCCACAGCCTCACGCAGCAGGACCTGGCCGACGCTGTCAAGGTGTCCCGACAGACGATCCATGCCATTGAGACGGGCAAGTTTGTGCCGTCCACGGTGCTGGCGTTGAAGCTGGCCCAGCGATTTGCGATTCGGGTGGAGGAGTTGTTCGCCCTGGAAGAGGGGGATTGAGCCCGTCGTCCAAGTGCCCCCCTGGACCCACATTTTTGTGTTTTTCAGTTCTGTCCACAACGGCGTCATCCCTGTCGCGGTCTCTTCCCGGTGCGTACACGCGCTCCTGCTGGAGGCGGAAGGTGACCGGTTCAGCCGTCATGTTCACCGTTCATCACGAATATGAAGATTCATCGCACTCTTTTGATTATGTTTGCCTGGCTTACCAGTCTTATGTCTTCCAATGCCCAACTTGCCGACCGCGTGGCACACGATGAGGTGTGCGAGAAAATCAAGGAGCGCTACAACGCCGGAGACTATGCTGCCTTGTACAAGATGCTTTCGGCGGAGTTTCAGGAGCAGTTGAGCCTGGAAGCGACTGAGAAGTTCTTTGGCGCCTCTCTGCGCCAGACGTATGGCGAGTTCACGGCGGTCACCTTTGCTTTTGCCGACGCGGAGACTCGCGTTTATGAAGTACAGGGCGAGAAGGGTGTCTGCACCTTGAGATTGGTGGTAGATGGGCAGGGGAAGATCGCGGGGATGATCTTCCGCCCCGGCAAGCCGAAGGTCCCTGCCGGTCAGGCGCTGCGCGCTGAGCCGAGGCATGACAATCCTTTGAAAACAGCGACGGACAAGAAGGTGCACGAGGCAGTGCTGGAGTTCTATCGCAAGAGCAAGGTGCCCTGCCTGACGGTGGGAGTGCTGGAAGACTGGGGGACGCGGATCTACAACTATGGCGAGACGTCTCCTGGCAGCGGCAAACTACCCAGCGGGGAAACGATCTATGAGATTGGATCCATCACGAAGACGTTCACGGCGCTGCTGCTGGCTCAGGCGGTGGTGGAAAAGAAAGTGGCGCTTGACGCGGACATTCGCCCCTTGCTGGGGCCGGGGGACTGGAGCCATCTGGCGAAAAAGAATCAGCCGATCCGGCTGGTGCAGCTTGCAAACCATACTTCGGGCCTGCCACGACTGGCAGATGACCTGGACAAGCAGCCGCACTACGATCCACAGCAGCCGTATGCAAATCACGACTGGAAGATGATCTCGGCATTCCTGGAGCGGGTTTCCTTGAACTCCGAGCCAGGGGTGCATGAGGAGTATTCCAATCTGGGGGCGGCGGTGCTGGGGCGCTTGATGCAAAGCGTGTGGGGTAAACCATACGACACGTTGGTGGAAGAGCGCATCTGCGAGC